>NZ_JBTYHF010000004.1:0-554975 GCF_054871425.1 Pseudomonas glycinis
GCGCCTAAAAAAGTAAGCAAAAAACGCTAGCTCCTACGTTCGGCCCTCGCAGGCTCGGGTCCCTTCGCTCCGGGACTGATCCGGGCGCAGCGGCTCCGGTTTGCTTCGCTGCACCTCCTTCCGCTGTGTCTGGCTGCGCCAGACGGTCGCTGCGCTCCCACCCCCGGATCAATCCCTCCGCTCAGCCTTCCGACGTCGCCGGTCGATCAAGATCAAAAGCACTCGAGCTTGCGCTCATTGTTGAGTGGGGCGGCTTCGCCGCGGGCAGCTGCGCTGCTTTGCCTTTGCTTTTGTAGGAGTGAGCCTGCTCGCGATGGCGGCCTGACAGCCGGCCTGATCTTGAGGTTGTACCCAATCCAACTGTAGGAGCTGCCGAAGGCTGCGATCTTTTGATCTTGCTTTTGCTTTTCTGTGGGAGCTGGCTTGCCAGCGAAGGCGGCCTGACAGCCGACCTGTTTCTCGCTGATGTACTCGATTCAAACTGTGGGAGCGAGCCTGCTCGCGAAGGCGTCTCCACTGCCAACCCATCTCTGCCAGATTCACCCCGTCCCTGTGGGAGCTGGCTTGCCAGCGAAGGCGGCCTGACAGCCGACCTGTTTCTCGCTGATGTACTCGATTCAAACTGTGGGAGCGAGCCTGCTCGCGAAAGCGTCTCCACTGCCAACCCTCTCTGCCAGATTCACCCCGTCCCTGTGGGAGCTGGCTTGCCAGCGAAGGCGGCCTGACAGCCGACTCATATCTCGCTGATGTACGCGATCCAGAATTGTGGGAGCGAGCCTGCTCGCGAAAGCGTCTCCACTGCCAACCTATCTCTGCCAGATTCACCCCGTCCCTGTGGGAGCTGGCTTGCCAGCGAAGGCGGCCTGACAGCTGGCCTGTTTCTCGCTGATGTACTCGATTCAAACTCTGGGAGCGAGCCTGCTCGCGAAAGCGTCTCCACTGCCAACCTCTCTCTGCCAGATTCACCCCGTCCCTGTGGGAACTGGCTTGCCAGCGAAGGCGGCCTGACAGCCGACTCATATCTCGCTGATGTACACGATCCAGAATTGTGGGAGCGAGCCTGCTCGCGAAGGCGGTTTATCTGACACCTCGAATGTTGAATGTGCCGAAGCCCTCGCGGTCGGGCTCGCTCCGGGAAGATCAGCTGCGTGACGGGGGCTGGTGGATTTCGTAGTTATCCAGCACCCGGTTCACCGCCAGTTCCGCCAGCATGATCACCTGCTGGATGGCCAGTATGGTGTGCCGCTGTGGGCTGTCGACGTGGGCGGCGATGTCGCTGCTCATGATGCTCGCCGAGGCGAGGGATTCGCAGGCGTGGGCCAGCAGGCTTTCGTTGTCCTGGTCCGGGGCGACCTGGAACATGGTGCTGGGTTTGTGGCTTTGCTGCGCGGTGGTGGCCGGTTTGAGGTAGTGATCCAGCGCACGCTCGGCGGCGTCGTGGAGTTTCGTTGAGTCGGGGGATTCGTAGGGTGAGGTGCTTGCGGATTCGGGGGGATTGGGTGTGGGTTTGAACATGGCAAAGATCCTTTTGGATTAATGGAGCTGCCATTTTTCGTTTTCCAGGCGAAAGGGGTGGCAGCTGTACGCGGACTGGAAAAACCGGCAAAGGATCAAACCCGGCAGACCCGAAGGTCTCCCACGTACAGCCGCCATAACTGAATACCGGCGCTGAAAGAGCGCGGCATTATGTCATGCGCTGTGATCCTGCGGGTTTTCCAGACCCGGTTGCTGATTCGTCAGCAACCGCCAAATCCTAGCCAGCGCTCTTCCGACGGACAACCTGCAAAACCTGTCGGAAAGTTCCTTGAAAACACCGCGATGTAGGAGTTGCCGCAGGCTGCGATCCGTTGATTTTTAAACAGCAAAATCAAAAGATCGCAGCCTCGTTGCACTCGTCAACTCCTACACGAAGTCAGCGGTGTTTAAAGTCAGGTGGCGACGCGCGCGCCAGCCAGACTCCCGCTCAACTCATACGCAACCAATTCCGCCTGATGCGCCGCCAATATTTCCGGCAACGATCCGCGCAAATATTCCACCCACGTCTTGATCTTCGCATCCAGGTACTGCCGCGACGGATAGATCGCGTAGAGGTTGAGTTCCTGCGAGCGGTAGTTGGGCATCACGCGCACCAGAGTGCCGTTGCGCAGGCCTTCGATGGCGGCGTAGACCGGCAGCACGCCGACGCCCATGCCGCTGGTGATGGCGGTTTTCATGGCGTCGGCGGAGTTCACCAGGAACGGTGAGCTGTTGATGGTCACTGTTTCCTGGCCGTCCGGGCCGTCGAAGGCCCATTTTTCCAAGGGGATCACCGGGCTGACCAGGCGCAGGCAGGCGTGGTTGAGCAGGTCGCTGGGTTTTTGCGCGGCGCCGTTGGCTTTTACGTAGGCCGGCGAGGCGCAGACGATGCTGTAGGTGATGCCCAGGCGTTGCGAGACGAAGCCGGAATCGGGCAGTTCGCTGGCCAGCACGATGGACACGTCGTAGCCCTCGTCGAGCAGGTCCGGCACGCGGTTGGCCAGGGTCAGGTCGAAGGTCACGTCGGGGTGGGTCTTGCGGTAGCGGGCGATGGCGTCGATGACGAAGTGCTGGCCGATGCCGGTCATGGTGTGCACTTTCAGCTGGCCGGCCGGGCGTGCATGGGCGTCACTGGCTTCCGCTTCGGCTTCTTCTACGTAGGCGAGGATCTGTTCGCAGCGCAGCAGGTAGCGTTTGCCGGCCTCGGTCAGGGCGATGCGCCGGGTCGTGCGATTGAGCAGACGTGTTTGCAGATGGGCTTCGAGGTTGGAGACCGCGCGCGAGACGTTGGCGGTGGTGGTGTCCAGTTGCACGGCGGCGGCGGTGAAGCTGCCCGCTTCGGCAACACAACTGAAGGCGCGCATGTTTTGCAAAGTGTCCATGGGGTGCTCTCAAGGGAGATGGCAAATTGTGACACGAAGTTTCAGGGGCTGAGACCCCCGACCAAGGGATTATCTCGTTAACCGTAACAAAGATTCACAGAAATCCCAGCTTATCGCCGCAGAGGCAGCTCCATAGAATTGCGCCGATCCTGTGCCGGCGCTGCCGAAGGCTGCGGTCTTTTGATTTTGTTTTAAGGGAAGCAAGATCAAAAATCGCAGCCTGCGGCAGCTCCTGCACGGTCCTCGATCTATCCCTCTCTCAGGAATTCGCAGCTGTGCCGCGTCGCATCAACAGAGCGCTTTTGCCGCTCAGTGTTCTGGCTTTAACCCTGGCTCTCGGCGGCTGCATCTCTACCCAAGGCATTGCCCCTCACGGCGAGGCACTCGCGGCCGATTCACTGGCCACCGACGCTGCCATTGCCGAGGCCGCCAAAGACGCCCACTGGCCCAGCGCCCAATGGTGGCGGGCATTTGGTGATGCGCAACTCGATCGCTGGATTGACCTCGCCGTGCAAGGCAGCCCGAGCATGGCCATGGCCGCCGCGCGGGTGCGTCAGGCCAAGGCCATGGCCGGTGTTGCCGAAGCGGCCGAGGCGTTGCAGATCAATGGCGAGTCGACCCTCAAGCGCCACAACTGGCCGACCGATCAGTTCTACGGCCCCGGCGATCTGGCCAATACCACCACATGGGACAACAACGCCGCGCTCGGCTTCAGCTACGCCCTCGATCTTTGGGGCCGCGAGCGCAATGCCAGTGAACGCGCGGTGGATCTGGCCCATGTGAGTGTGGCCGAGGCGCGCCTGGCGCAACTGGAACTGCAGAACAACATCGTCCGCGCCTACATCGAGCTGTCGCTGCATTACGCCCAGCGCGACATCGTTGCCGCAATGCTCAAACAGCAACAGCAGATTCTCGATCTGGCGCAGAAGCGTTTGAGCGGTGGCATCGGCACGCATTTCGAAGTCAGCCAAGCCGAAACGCCGTTGCCGGAAACCCATCGCCAACTCGATGCGCTGGACGAGGAAATTGCCCTGAGCCGCAACCAGATTGCTGCGCTGGCCGGCAAAGGGCCGGGCGCGGCGGCGCAACTGCAACGGCCGACGCTGTCCCTCGCGGCGCCGTTGAAGTTGCCCTCGGCATTGCCTGCCGAACTGCTCGGCCAGCGTCCGGACGTGGTCGCCAGTCGCTGGCAAGTGGCGGCGCAGGCGCGCGGCATCGATGTCGCCCACGGCGGTTTCTACCCCAACGTCGATCTGGTCGGCAGCCTCGGCTACATGGCCACGGGCGGCGGCGCGCTGGAGTTTCTGAGCGGCAAGAAACTCAACTACAACGTCGGCCCGGCGATCTCGTTGCCGATCTTCGACGGCGGTCGACTGCGTGGCGAATTGGGCGAAGCGGCGGCCGGTTATGACATCTCCGTGGCGCACTACAACCAGACCCTGATCAACGCGCTGAAGAACATTTCCGATCAGTTGATCCGTCGCGAATCGATGGACAAGCAGCAGGACTTCGCCGCCGAATCCGTGGCTGCCGCGCAGAAGACTTACGACATCGCGATGATCGCCTATCAACGTGGCCTCACCGATTACCTCAATGTGCTGAATGCGCAGACCTTGCTGTTCAAACAGCAGCAAGTGCAGCAGCAGGTCCAGGCGGCGCGGTTGAGTGCGCATGCCGAGCTGGTGACTGCCTTGGGGGGTGGCCTCGGTGCGGGTGATGACGTACCGACAGCCGAGCAGACCCAAGCCCCGAAAACCCCGGCGCTGCTGCGTTGAACACAGCATCCATTGTGGGAGCGAGCCTGCTCGCGAAGAGGGCGTATCAGTCAATGAACATGTTGCCTGACACGCTGCTTTCGCGAGCAGGCTCGCTCCCACAGGTTTCGAGTCCGCATTGCATGCCTGAGTATTTTCAATGACCTCCTTGCCCGCCCCTCTACGCTGGCTCCACTCCCTGGAATGGCGTCGCGGTTTTTTCGACTGGGCACGCAGCGATGGCGTGACCTGGGTGTATATCTTCAAGGTGTTGCTCGCCGCGTTTCTCACCCTGTGGCTGGCGATGCGGCTGGAACTACCGCAACCGCGTACGGCGATGATCACAGTATTTATCGTCATGCAGCCGCAAAGCGGTCAGGTGTTCGCCAAAAGTTTCTATCGCTTGCTCGGCACGCTGGCCGGGTCGGCGATGATGGTCACGCTGATCGCTTTGTTCGCGCAGAACACGGAGCTGTTTCTCGGCTCGCTGGCGATCTGGGTCGGCATCTGCTCGGCCGGTGCCGCGCGTTGCCGCAATTTTCGCGCCTACGGTTTTGTTCTCGCCGGTTACACCGCAGCGATGGTCGGTCTGCCCGCGCTGGCGCACCCGGACGGCGCCTTTATGGCGGCGGTGTGGCGGGTGCTGGAGATCTCGCTGGGGATTCTCTGTTCGACGCTGATTAGCGCGGCGATTCTGCCGCAGACCGCCAGCGCGGCGATGCGCAATGCCTTGTATCAGCGCTTCGGTGTGTTCGCCCTGTTCGTCACCGACGGCTTGCGCGGGCGCAGCAAAGCCGAGGCGTTCGAAGCCAGCAACGTGCGCTTCATTGCCGAAGCCGTCGGCCTGGAAGGGCTGCGCAGTGTGACCGTGTTCGAAGACCCGCACATGCGCCGGCGCAACGGTCGTCTGAGTCGTTTGAACAGCGAGTTCATGGGCATCACCACGCGCTTCAACGCCTTGCATCAGTTGCTTGAACGCCTGCGCGGCAATGGCGAAGAGCATGTCGTGGCGGCGATCAAACCGGGCTTGCAGGACCTCGCCGAAGTGCTCGACGGCTTCAGCGGTCGCGCCCTGACCAGCCCCGATGCGGCCCGTTTGGCGACCGCGTTGGCCACCTACAAGGAAGGTCTGCCAGCACGTGTCCGAACCCTGCGCGGGATCTTTCAGGACACCGGTCCGAGCGAAGCCGAACAACTGGATTTCCACACCGCCTACGAATTGCTCTACCGCTTCGTCGATGACCTGCACAGCTATGCGCAGACCCATGCGTCCCTGGCCGAGCACCGCCACGAACGCGAGCGCTGGGACGAGCCCTTCACACCGCAAACCAACTGGTGGGCCGCAGCCGCGTCGGGAATTCGTGCCTCGTTCATCCTGATTGTGTTGGGCAGTTATTGGGTCACCACCGCGTGGCCGAGCGGGGCGACCATGACCCTGATCGCCGCCGCCACCGTCGGCCTTTCCGCCGCCACACCGAACCCCAAACGCATGGCCTTTCAAATGGCCTGCGGCACGTTTCTCGGCGCACTGATCGGCTTCGTCGAGATGTTTTTCATCTTCCCGTTGATCGACGGTTTCCCCTTGCTCTGCGTGATGCTCGCGCCGGTGATCGTGCTCGGTTCGTTCCTCGCCTCACGACCGCAATACGCCGGTGTCGGCCTCGGTTTGTTGATCTTTTTCAGCACCGGTTCAGTGCCGGACAATCTCACGATTTACAACCCCTACACCTTCATCAACGACTACATCGCCATGGTCATGGGCATGCTCGTGTGTGCGGCGGCGGGGGCGATCATTCTGCCGCCGAACAGTCGCTGGCTGTGGCAGCGCCTGGAGCAGGACTTGCGTGGGCAAGTGGTCTACGCGATCAGCGGCAAACTCAAGGGCCTGGCCTCGCGTTTCGAGAGCCGCACCCGCGATCTGCTGCATCAGGCCTATGGCCTCGCGGCAGGGCAACCGAAAGTGCAGAAGAGTCTGCTGCGCTGGATGTTCGTGGTGCTCGAAGTCGGCCACGCGATCATCGAATTGCGCAAGGAACAGGCGATCCTGCCGGTGCACCCGGCGTATGCCGAATCGCAGCCGTGGCGCCAGGCAATCCGCGTGATGGGGCGCGCGTTGGTGCGCCTGTTCTTGCAGCCGAACGCGAGCAATCTCGAACGCGCACTCGTGGCGGTCGATCACGCGATCAGCCGCGTCGCCGCCACCGACGAGCCGTTCGCGCCGCACTTCGATACCTCGGCGTTGCGCCGGGTGAAAAGCTACCTGCACTTCATCCGCACCTCGCTGCTCGACCCGCAATCACCCCTCGCCGAATTCGCTTCTGCCAGGCCCGAAGGACTTGCCCATGCCTCGTGAAATCGCCTTCCACGGCGTGTACATGCCGACCATGACCCTGATGTTTTTCATTGCTGCGGGACTGGCCTGGGCAGTTGACCGCTTCCTCTCGGGGTTCGACCTGTACCGTTTTTTCTGGCACCCGGCGCTGCTGCGTCTGAGCCTGTTTACCTGTCTGTTCGGCGCCATGGCGCTGACTGTCTACCGTTGAGAACATCTTGATGAAAAAGTTTTTCAGCCTGCTCGCGACCCTGCTGGTACTGGCCCTGGCGCTGTGGATCGGCCGCACGTTGTGGGAGCACTACATGAACACGCCGTGGACCCGCGATGGTCGCGTGCGTGCCGACATCATCAACGTCGCTGCTGACGTCACCGGCGAAGTGGTCGAAGTGCCGGTGCGTGACAACCAGTTGGTGAAGAAGGGCGATCTGCTGATGCGCATCGACCCCGAGCACTACCGCATCGCGGTCAAGCAGGCGCAGTCGTTGGTCGCCTCGCGCAAGTCGACCTGGGAAATGCGCAAGGTCAACGCCCATCGCCGCGCCGACCTCGACAATCTGGTGATCTCCAAAGAGAACCGCGACGACGCCAGCAACATCGCCGACGCTGCGCTGGCCGATTACCAACACGCCCAGGCGCAATTGGAAGCCGCCGAACTCAACCTCAAACGCACCGAAGTGCGTGCGGCGGTGGACGGCTACGTGACCAACCTCAATGTGCATCGCGGCGACTACGCGCGCATTGGCGAGGCGAAGATGGCCGTGGTCGACATGAACTCGTTCTGGGTTTACGGATTTTTCGAAGAGACCAAACTGCCGCACGTCAAAGTGGGTGACAAAGCCGATATGCAGTTGATGAGCGGCGAGCTGCTCAAGGGCCATGTCGAAAGCATTTCCCGCGGCATCTACGACCGCGACAACCCGGAAAGCCGCGAGCTGATCGCCGATGTGAACCCGACGTTCAACTGGGTGCGCCTGGCGCAGCGGGTGCCGGTAAGGATTCACATTGATGAGGTGCCGGCGGGGGTGTTGCTGGCGGCGGGGATTACTTGCACGGTGGTGGTGAAGCAGGACATGGCAGACAATTGATCGACCGAGTCGCCCCTGGACCGGGCGACGCGGTTATGCTTCCAGCTACTGGGAAATGTTGTAGCGATACAGATAACCCAGAGGATTTTCTGGGTTGATGTTGAGGGCAACAATCAATTTTCCAGGGTCCTGCTGATAATGAAGCCTGGAGAGAGAGTCGGTGGTCTCCTCGCGAGGGATGACGCCACCCGCGTCTGAAAAATCGGAGTTGTAGCCACCGCTGCGTGCTTTAACACAGGCAATATAATTGCCCTTCTCGTCTCCACCAGAAACTACGATGTTATCAGCGAAAGGAACATGGTCCGCCCAGTTGACTCGCCTGTCGCTGCCGAGATCTGCTGGAAGCGGCATGATATTCGGACTGCCGAAAACGTCGAAATCGGGCTTACCTTCTTCATCGAAGGCGATCAGCATGCCGTATCGCTCACTCAAGGCGTTGCCCATGTTGGTGTAGCCGGATGCCGTGAACCTATTGGGGGCTCGCTGTCTCACAGTGTTGAGTTCGGCCCCCCTGGAGTTGTACCGGACTACCAGAACTCCGGGTCTTTCCGGGTGGCCGAAATTCTCACGGGGCGCACCACTGTCTGAATTCAACATCACGACGAGACCGTCCGTGTTCACGTCGGGCTCGTATTTTTCGTAGCCTGCAAATAACAACAGTCCATTGTCGAGCACGCAACCGTCGCTGAGTGACGTCGATGCATGCCGCAGCCTGTGCTTTATTTCAACTCGGCCATCTGTGCCGAATGCCTTTACGGGTGCTCCCTGCGCATCGAATTTGTACAGGTGCGCCCTGAGCACGTCAGGCGTGTGGTAATCAACGCCGACAATAATGCTGCCATCGGGTAACGCGAACACGAATGCCGGGCCTTTTTTCGTAAGCCGTTGTGTGTCTGGGGGATCGATGATGACTTGGCCATTGTCGCCAAAGCTGCTCACTCGATTGCCTTTGCTGTCGAGGCAGAGAATCGCGGGGCTAACCTCGCTCGACTTCCCATTGGTTGTGCTGCCCGCCATGAACAGCCGCCCATTGGCACCTTCTGCAATCGGCCCGCCAGAGGCCTGCTCATTGGCCAGGAACGAACCCATGACACGCCCTTCGACACCGAACGCCAGGTCTACGGCACCCACGTGGTTCAGCTTGGAAATGAAGAAGGAGCTATTGTCGAAGGTACTGGTAACCAGCAACGATTTATCGCGCAGCAGCGTCGATCCGGTGAGGGGCCGGGACTTCGCCGGGTCGTCCTGAAATATATCGTCAAGTTGAAGTTTGCCTTCACCGCTTCCCCATGTAGCGTCGATTGTTGCCCTGATGTTCGTGGCCTTCTTAGCGGTTGTCATATACGTCCCTGCGCGGTTGTCGTGAGGTCGGTTTACTCGCCGGGCTTTAACACAGCCTCAACACCGTTCACCTGGCTTGAACTCACGATAGGCCTTCCTTTAGAGGGCGCCTACTGTCAACTCTGACAGGTCGGGATACCGCTCGTCGCAACAACTGGGTATCAGAGCTTTGCGCGCAATCCGAAGCGCTTCATCAACGTCGATTCCAACAACCCTTTCGGCAACAACGCCGCCAGCAACGGCAACGCCCGGCTGCCGTTGCCGATGCGCAACAGCCGAGGCGGCTTGCTCTGCCGCACCGCTTTCAACAGCTCAGCAGCAAACTCAGCCGCTGGCGTCGGTTTATCTTGGGACGCCTTGGCCCGTGCACGAATGCCTTCACGCAATGGAAACCACGGCGATTGCTCGTTGATCAATTGCTCGGCTTCATGTCCGGCATTCTTCGCAAAGCTCGATTCGATGGCGCCGGGCTGGACTTCCATCACACGAATGCCAAACGGTGCCAGTTCCATGCGCAAGGCATCGCTCAATGCGTGCACCGCCGCTTTCGAAGCGCAGTAGGCGCCGGCAAATGGCGTGACCAGCACACCTGACACGCTGCCGATATTCACCACCAGCCCCTTGGCCCGACGCAGCAGCGGAAACAACGCGCGGGTGACGCCGACAATCGAAAACACATTGGTTTCGAACTGGCGCTGCATCGCCTGCACGCCGCCATCGAGCAGCGGCCCCATCGCGCCGTAACCGGCGTTGTTGATCAACACATCGAGGCCGCCGTGTTCCTGGTTCAGACGCTCGGCGAGTTGCTCAAGCGCGGCGCCATCATTGACGTCCAACTGAATCGGGGTGAAACCGGCGGCGCTGAGCGCAGCGACGTCTTCAGTCTTGCGCGCACTGGCCCAGACTTCGTAGCCGGCGGCTTTGAACGCGTCGGCGAGGGCGCGGCCGATGCCGCTGGAACAACCGGTAATCAACGCAACGGGCATGGCGCATTCCTTGTGCAAAAAAGACGGGAGAGTGGATCAGTCAGAGAAACTACCCTGCAAATGCTCGGCGCGAAACTCCAGGGTTTGCGGGCGATAGCCGGGACGCAGCGGCGGCAAGGGCAAGCAATCTTCCCAGGTCGCGCCGGCTTGCAGTTCGCCGGGGCCGCGATAGCGTGGGGCGGTGTATTGATTGTCGGCGAGGTTGACCGTATCGCCCGGCGCATACGCGGCGATGCGCCAACGCAGTTCGGTCAGCGGCACATCGTTGCCGTTGTTCATTTTCAATTGCAGCGGACGGTCGGCCGGGCAATGCCCGGGAGCATAGGCAATGCGCAGTTCCAGGCGCGCCAGTTGTTTGATTTCGCGGTTGTCCAGCCACACCACCCACATGGCTACGAAGCCGAGGCCGATGGCAGCGGCCACCGACACCGGCAAGGCCTTGGCCGGATAGCGCAGCAGCAGGATCAGCCAGGTGATGACCAGCAGGATGCCGATGAACATGCGGGAACGCTCCGTGAGTGAGTGAGGTTCATCCTACCGAAGGCGTCGCACAATGGATATTCGGAGCGGCAACAAGCCTGCCGTTGGTCGGAACTGTAATTTCTGACAGTAGGCATCCACGTCCGGGCTTGCTCTCATGCGCGAAGGGCAACTGGGACGTTGACGCACTATGGGCATCCACCGCAATACGCCAACGCTTGCCGTGAACGATCCGCGTGGTTTGGCGATCCTCAACGTCAACTACTGGCGCGCCGATGCGGCGCTGGCAAGTGAGCCCCGAATCGAGCGGACGTTGCGGGACGTTGCCGGGCGTGTAGTCAAACAATGGGATGCGCGATTGTGGGCGTTGCAGGTGATCGATCCGCAAGCGCCCGCCAGCCTCACCACCACCCATGCCTTGAACGATATCGCGCTGCGCTCGGACAGTAGCGATGCGGGAGTCCAGGTCCGGTTGCCGGGTTTGGCCGGCCAGACGCTGTTCAACTGGGACAGTCGTGGCACATGCCGCGAGATTGCATACGATGACTTGCTGCGCCCTGTCGCGGTGTTCGAAGAAGGCACAGGCGTACCTCGCCGCTGCGCCGAGCGTTTTGCCTATGGCCGGCCCGGCTTTGGCGAGGCGCTGCGCAATCAGCTCGGTCAGTTGATCCGGCATGACGATCCGGCCGGCAGTGTCCTGTTCGAGCAATTCGCAATCACCGGCCAGTGTTGTGAAAACACCCGACACTTCGTGCTCGAGTCGGTTGTGCCGGATTGGCCAGATGCTGACGTTGAGCGCAAGGTACCGCTGGAGTCCGAAGGGGCAACCACGCAATGGCGCTTTTCACCGCAGGGCTCCGTGCTGGAACAGGTGGATGCCGCTGGTCATCGGCAGGTATTCGCGCTGACTCACGACGGACGATTACGCGGGGTTGATCTACGGCTCAGGTATCAGACTTCAGACCATCCTGTGGTCAGTGATATTCGGTACAACGCCGAAGGTCAGGTCACCCGGGAGCTGGCAGGTAACGGCGTTCTGACCACGCTGAGCTACCGCCCTGAAGACGGCCGTCTGCTCATGCGTCATGCTCAGGATCAAGAGGGCAACGTTTGGCAGGACCTGTTGTATGCCTATGACCCGATGGGCAATGTGCTGAGCATCGAAGACCAGGCATTGCCGGTACGCTGGTTCGCCAACCAGCGCATCGAGCCGGTCAGTCGCTACCGCTATGACAGCCTTTGCCAGTTGACTCACGCCACTGGCTGGGAGGCCGGCGCTGCCGGTGGCGGGCCGACCGCTGTCGGCAACTACAGCCAGAGTTATCGTTATGACGCCGCCGGCAATTTGCTCGAGCTGAGTCACGTTGGCCCACAGAGTCCAGGTCATCAATTGCAGGCCGCGCGCCACAGCAATCGTTGCTTGCCGTGGCATGACGGTAAGCCGCCATCTGAGTCCCAGATCGCTGAGGCGTTCGATGCGCGAGGCAATTTGCTGTTGCTGGATCAAGGACGCCGGTTGCAGTGGAATCTGCGGAACCAGCTGAACTCGGTGGTGCTCGTGCTGCGCGTATCAGGCGCCGATGATTGTGAAAACTATCTCTACGATGGCGCCGGTCAGCGGGTATTGAAAACGCGTTCGTCACGCACGGCTGCGCGCAGTCTTCTTGCACAGGTGCGGTATCTGCCAGCGCTGGAGTTACGCACCGACACTGGCACCGGAGAAAGCCTGCAAGTGCTCACCGTGCAGACCGGACTCAACACCGTACGCGTCCTGCATTGGCAAAGCCCACCGCCGACCGGCCTGAATAATCTCTACCGATACAATTTCAAAGATCACCTGGGTTCGATCAGTGTTGAGCTGGACGCCGATGCGCGGCTGATCAGCCGCGAGCATTTTTATCCATTTGGCGCGACGGCGTGGGCCAAGGAGCCAGACGTCAGCTACAAGACCGCGCGCTATTCGGGAAAGGAACGTGATGCCACGGGGCTTTATTACTTTGGGTTTCGCTATTACGTGCCGTGGCTGCAACGCTGGTTGAATACCGATCCTGGCGGGGCGATCGACGGTCATAATCGCTATCGCGCGATGCGCAATAACCCAGTCACTTACAGAGACAGCGACGGGCGCAAGCCCGACAAGCATGCACCCGATCGGGTGTACCACGATCTTGCCGACCAGAAACTGGTCAATCCCGTGCAAGCCGCCGGCATGCAGCCAGTGCGCCGTTACTTCGAGAATGACCCCAATCCCGACGTCCAGGCCTATCGCCGCGAAATACCGGTAGCGCTGGCAGAGCTGGGAGCCCGGGACAACTCCGTGCTCAACACACATCAGGCACATGTCATTGCCGCCGCGCGGACGCACACCGCGCCACCTTCGGGGGCCGTGCTGTACCACTCCGGTGAATTCGTTTCTTCGACAATGAATCGGGTGTTGGGGGAGGAGACCACCAGCCGGATCATGGGACCCATGTCCGTTGCGTTCAACAGCCCTGTCGAAGAACCGCAAGTGCTTGCAGCCAGGCGCGGTGCCGTGGCCAAAGGCTTCCAGATCGGCGGAAATCTGCTGATGCACGCCGCTAACCCCGCAGTTCAGTTGGTGGGCTCACTGAGTGTGGCAATGGGCAATGCCATGCAGGTTTCCGAGGCTCAGACGCGGATCCAGTACAAACTGCTCAGCACACCCGTTGCCGTGCCTCTTGCCATCTCCTCGAACAGTCCGGCGGTCGACTTGCAGTCCTTCAATCGATCGACCCGGCGGCAGCCATTGTTTGCAGAACTGGAATCAACACCCACACCGTTGGCCCAGCAACTGTTTGCAGCCGCGTTTACACAAGGTCCCGCGGGGCTGGCGCAGGGGACGGAAGGCGAGTCGGTCGATGAAGATTCACCGCTGGCGAGACGCCGCAATTCAGTCTTCGGCTAGACAAAAAAAGCCCCCGCCCAGCCCGCTGCGGATAGGGAACGCAACGGGCTGGACGAGGGCTTCTCGTTTTAGTGATCGATTACTGCGCGATGGTCTTCACCGACACGCCGCGTTCGATCGGGGTGGAGCGGCCGTAGATATCTTCGAAACGTTCGATATCGTCTTCACCCAAGTACGAACCCGACTGCACTTCGATGATTTCCAGCGGGATCTTGCCCGGGTTGCGCAGGCGATGCACCGAGGCGATCGGGATGTAGGTCGACTGGTTTTCGGTGAGCAGGAACACGTTCTCGTCGCAGGTCACTTCGGCGGTGCCGCTGACCACGATCCAGTGTTCGGCGCGGTGGTGGTGCATCTGCAGCGACAGGCACGCGCCCGGCTTGACCGAGATGTGCTTGACCTGGAAACGCCCGCCCATGTCCACCGAGTCGTACGAGCCCCACGGACGATAGACTTCGCAATGGTTCTGGGTTTCGCTGCGGCCCTGGGCATTGAGGGTGTTGACCATCTGCTTGACGCCCTGGACCTTGTCCTTGTGGGCAATCATCATCGCGTCCTTGGTTTCGACCACGACGATGTTTTCCAGACCGATCACCGAGACCAGTTTGCCGTTGCCGTGGATCATGCAGTTCTTGCTGTCCTGGATGACCACGTCGCCTTTGCTGACGTTGCCGTTGGCGTCTTTCTCGTTGACTTCCCACAGCGACGACCAGCAGCCGACATCGCTCCAGCCGGCGGTCAGCGGCACCACGCAGGCGCGCTGGGTTTTTTCCATCACCGAGTAGTCGATGGAGTTGTCCGGGCAGCAGGCGAAGGTGGCTTCGTCGAAGGTGATGGTGTCAGCGTCCTGCTGGCTGCGCTCAAGGGTCAGCAGGCAGGTGTCGTAGATGTCCGGATCGTGCTTTTTCAGTTCTTCGAGGAAGCGGCTGGCGCGGAACAGGAACATGCCGCTGTTCCAGTAGTAACCGCCGGATTCCACGTACTCGGTGGCGCGCTTGACGTCCGGTTTTTCGACGAAGTGCGAGACGCGGCTGACGCCTTCGGGCAGCAGCGAATCAGCGGTGGATTTGATGTAGCCGTAGCCGGTTTCCGGTTTGGTCGCCGGTACGCCGAACAGGACCATCTCGCCGTTCTCGGCTGCGACAGTCGCCAGGGCCAGCGCACGTTGCAGCGCTTTCTGGTCTTCCAGCACGTGGTCGGCCGGCAGCACCAGCATCAGTTCGTCGCGGCCTTCATTGACCAGCATCATCGCGGTCAATGCTACGGCCGGCGACGTGTTGCGGCCGAACGGTTCCATCAGGATGCGCTGGCATTCCAGATTGCGCGCGGCCAGTTGCTCGTTGACGATGAAACGGTGTTCCTTGTTGCAGACCACGATCGGGGTGTCCATGCCTTCGAACACCAGGCGCTCGAGGGTTTGCTGGAACAACGTGTGTTCGCCGGTCAGAGCGAGGAATTGTTTAGGGAACTGCTTACGCGAAAGAGGCCACAGACGCGAACCGCTACCACCTGACAAGATCACCGGAATCATAATGTTTACTCCATAAAATCAATTTGGTTAGAGCCCTGTGGGAGCGAGCCTGCTCGCGATGGCGATGGCTCAGTCGACATTGATGTTGCATGTCAGACCGTATTCGCGAGCAGGCTCGCTCCCACAAGGGGTACTGCGTCAGTTCACAAAAGGATTAGCGAGTCGACACCGGGCGTTTCACCCAGACTGGCGACAGGTTGCTGCCGTTGCCGGTGACGTACAGGACGGCTGCCTCACCACGCTCCAGAGCGACCGGTTTCACGTCGCCGACTTTCTTGTCGCCTTCGTACAGCGCCAGGCTGACTTTCACCGGGTTGATTTCACGTTCGCCACGGCCCTTGGCTGCCACGTTCGGCACCACTTCGGTCTTGCCGTCGGCGGTCTTCAGGGTCAGCGGTTTGTCGCTGAGGTTCTGTACACGAACCAGGGATTTCTGCTTGTTCTTGAACGGCGGCTCTTCGATCAGTTGTGGCGCGCCGGAAGCGTTGTTGACCAGGGTGTAGTAGTGGTCACCGGCGAGTTTCACCGGCAGGGTCTGGCTACCAACCTTGGCGCTGTAATCGCCGCCCGGCATGAAGCTGAAGTCGCTGCTGGCCAGTGGCGCGATATCGCTCAGGTTGGTGCTGCCGACAGTCGCGCTGACTTCAGCGTTGCTGGCGTTGTAGACACGCACGAAGGTCGAGCCTTTCGGAGCGGTCGGGCCGTACAGCGCGGCGTCGCCACCGGCGAAGGCTGGGACGGAAAGTACGCTGAGGCCAGCAACCAGTGCGAAGCTTTTAGCGAGACGACGAGGAGTAGTAGTGAAAGTCATGGTGTACCTCTCTTTCAGTTTTGCGCCCGATCGGGCGTCTCGGATTTAGTGTTGATGGCTACGTTTTGTTGGCGGGCGCCGGCTTGTTTGAGCTCTGCGACCCACTGCGGGTCGGCGTCGCCGATTTCGTTGTTCACAGGCAGATATCGTTCAGGAAACTCCCAGATCAGCACTTGTGGCGGGCTGTTCTTGAAGTCATCGCTTTTCAGGTAGCTGAGCATCGGCAGAATCGGGCCGTGGCCGTCTTCGGCGTAGTTGACGACGTCGCTGTGCAGCGCTTGTTTGAGCGCACCGACGAAGTTCCAGTTGGGGTTGGCGCTGTAGCTGGTGCCGATCAGCGCGACCGGTACTTCGCTGTTGGCGAACAGGGCGTCGTCACCGGCAGGCTGCTCGGCGGCAACGGTGTTGCGTTTGAGCAGTGGCTCAGGCGCCGGCATCATGTTTTCGAACAGCGGATCGAGCGGCAGGAACAGACGCAGATCGCCCTTGTGCGTGACCTTCTCTGCTGGCGTGGTGACAAAGCGCTGTGGCTCGCCGCTCAGCGGGAATTTCTCGGCAATGGTTTTCGCCAACGTGTTGGCGGCGATCTCGGCGCCTTCCGGCGTCCAGTGGGTGTCGGTGCGCAGGAACACTTGCTGACCGTTCTGCTTGGCCTGTTGCAGCGGGCCGAGCAGGTCAGGGGCGAGGATCTTGTCGGCCGCGACACGGGCGTGGAAATCCTGATACAGGTTCTGGTGAATGCTCGAAGGCTTCACTTCATCCAGATGCTCCGGATACAGACGCACTTTGGCCGGGACGATCGCCATCACCAGTTTCACGCCTTTCTCTTTCAGGGTCTGGCGCACGCCTTCGACCAGCGCGTAGTTGCCTTGCAGGTTCTGCTGTTCGTTGACGATCGGGTTGAATTCTTCATCGCTGTACAACCACTGGTCGCGGCCGAGCACGACGCCCGGACGACCTTCGTTGAACAGTTTGAAATCCAGCGCGGCCCAGAGGTTGGTGCCCAGACGCTTGATCGGGAATTCATCGTCGTAGTGGGTTTCCACCGCCTTGGTCCAGCGGCCATTGAGCACCGTCGCGTCGGCGTTGGTGCTGAAGCCGAAGAAGCTGCGAATCGACCACAGACCGAGGACCAACAGCGTCACCAGGAACAGGGCGATGTAGAAGATGCGTAATGAGCGGGTCATGTCAGATCCCTCAGAACTGGAAGTAAAGGAACGGCGAGAAGCTTTGCGCCGAGAGTTTGAGAATCGAGGCGATGAACAGCAGCAGGATCAGCCCGCGCATCACGTAGCGCGACCAGTCAGCGGTCCAGTAAGCCGGTTGCACCTGGGCTTCGACGCCGACGGTGTAGCCAGGTTCGTGGATGCTCGCCGGATTTTCCCCAGGTGCTGCCTTGATCATTCCCGGCGTCGCCGTGGCAGGACCATCGGCCTCGACGTTGACTTCCGGTTTGGTCTTGGCTGGCGGCTGATTGGTGTACAGATCACGCAGGCCGAAGAACGCCAGGGTCACGTAAGCCACCACCAGAGTCGCCACTTGCAGACCGGTGAGGCTGGCCTGATTGAGTTCCGACAGCGACCAGTCACCGAAGCTGAACATCGCGCCGTACATGCGCCCGGCAACGTGCAGGTTCTCGGCACGGAAGATCACCCAGCCCATCACTACCAGCAGGAAAGTCAGTGCCCAGCGGATCGGGTTGAGGCTGCGCGGCGAAGTGTTCAGGCCGAGCATTTTTTCGATCGCCAGCCACATGCCGTGCCAGGCGCCCCAGATGATGT
The DNA here is from genome assembly GCF_054871425.1 of Pseudomonas glycinis. NCBI lineage: Bacteria > Pseudomonadati > Pseudomonadota > Gammaproteobacteria > Pseudomonadales > Pseudomonadaceae > Pseudomonas > Pseudomonas glycinis. Next base: position 17,928 of record NZ_JBTYHF010000004.1, read on the forward strand.
AAGTGATGTTCGCGCCGTGCCACAGACCACCCAGGAGCATGGTCAGGAACAGGTTGCGATAGGTCATCAGCGTGCCTTTACGGTTACCGCCGAGGGTGATGTACAGATAGTCACGCAGCCAGGTGGAGAGGCTGATGTGCCAGCGGCGCCAGAACTCGGTGATCGACTGGCTGATGTACGGCTGTTTGAAGTTTTCCATGAAGCGGAAACCCATCATCAAGCCCAGACCGATGGCCATGTCGCTGTAACCGGAGAAATCGAAATACAGCTGTGCGGTGTACGCCAGTGCGCCGAGCCAGGCGTCACCCGTGGTCGGGTTCTGCAGGGCGAAGCAATGGTCGGCGACCACGGCGAGGGTGTCGGCGATGAAGACCTTCTTGATGAAACCCTGCATGAACCGCGTGCAGCCCTCGGAGAACTTGTCGAGGGTGTGCGTGCGGTTGTTGAACTGATCGGCGAGGTCGCGGAAACGCAGGACCGGGCCGGCAATCAGGTGCGGGAAGATCGCCACGAATGCCGCGAAGTCGATCAGGTTGCGCGTAGCCGGAGTGTCGCCACGGTACACGTCGATGATGTAGCTGATCGATTCGAAGATGTAGAACGAAATACCGATCGGCAGCAGCACGTGGGTGAGGATGAACGGCTCGAGACCGAACGAAGTCATGATCTCGTTGATGCTGTCGACACCGAAGTTGGCGTACTTGAAGTAGCCCAGAATGCACAGGTCGACGGCCACGCCGAGCAGCAGCCAGCGCTGCGCCGGTTTGGTTCGCACGCCGGCAGCACCGACCTTGAGGCCGATCCAGTAGTTCCACAGCGTGACCGCTGCGAACAGCGCGAGGAAGTCCACCCGCCACCAAGCGTAGAACACGTAGCTGGCGATCAGCAGCAGCAGGTTGCGATAGCGTTGCCCGCTCAGGTAGTACAAGCCGAGAAAGATCGGCAAGAACAGAAACAGGAACACGTTGGATGAAAATACCATCCCGATCTCTCCATGTTTGAATCAACAGTCAAGGGCCGAAGCCCCCCCAAACCCCCCGTGATAGTGGAGGGGTGACACAGTGTTCGCTTGAGGTCGGAGCTGGCCGTCAGACCGCGCCCCTCACCCCCCGCCCTCTCCCGGAGGGAGAGGGAGCCTGATCTCCATGGTTTTCAAAAATGGGGATCGACCCGGTATTGCCTTGCAGCCTGATCTCACTGCTTTTCAAAGCCCGAGATCGACTCGATATTTCTTTTGCCGCAGTCCGCACTACCACCTCGGTCAGTTCCCTCTCCCTCCGGGAGAGGGCTAGGGTGAGGGGCTTTTGCTCTTCGCCTTTCAGGAACCCTTGTTGCCCTTTTCATGCGACGGGTCGTAGACCTTGGTCAGGTCGCCGCCAAGACGGAAGGTCTTGAACGGTTGCATGTCGCGCTTCTTCTCGATCACATCCGGCGCACAGGTGTAGAGCGTGCAGAACGGTTCGAGCCAGGCGAATTTCATGTCCTCTTTCAGGTCGGTCATGTCCTGCTTTTTGCCGTTCTTTTCCTCGAACTCATCAGGGTCCTTGACGCCGGCCAACACGCGATCACCGAGACGCTTGAGCGCGCCGTTGTTTTCCTGACGCAGATCGACACCGTTGACCTGGGCGAAACTGGCGATCATCGCCAGCGGCGGCAGGGCGTAGTTGTGATAGGCGAGGGCGCGTTGCTGGCGCTTGAGTTCGTTGGGCAGGAAGCCATCGGCATCGACTTGATTGACGCCGACCTTGTATTCCTTGACGGCCCAGTCGAACAGGTCGCGGCGGTTGGTGGCGACGGCGGTGGCCATCACCGACCAGGCGGCCCAGTACGAGTGGTTGTTGGTTTTTTCCAGCGGCAGGTTGTCCCAGTCGCTGACCACCTGATCAGCCATTTTGCTGAACCAGGCTTCGATCAACTGCGCTTCCTGCTGATGCTGGGCCAGCGGATGCGAGTCGGAAAACTTCAGGCGAATGTACGACGAGGCCATGCTGCCCAGCGCCCATTTGCGCATCGACTTGCCGGTGTGGTTGAAGTCTTTGGACATCAACGCGTCAGCCTTGGCCCACGCGGTCAGCCAGTCGAGCGTGCATTCGAGCTGTTCCGGGCGACCGTCGCGCATGAACTGCATGACGCGCTTGGCGGTGCCGCGTTCCAGCGTGGTGATGTCTTTGGTGGTGTCGCGAAAGGCTTTTTCCGACTGCACGTTCAGCGTCGCGCGGGCCTTGTCCGAACCTTCGTATTTGCTGCGAAATTGCAGCGGACCGGTGTACGGCGCCGGCATCGCGTCGCAGCCATCGCTCTTGTCGCCGGTCTTGAATTTATCCACCGGGGCGAAGTAGCCCTGCGGTGGACGCAATGGCGCGGCAGCCTGAGTTGCCCCGGCGAACATCGCCAGGCTCAGGAGTGTCGGTGCCAACAGGTTTTTCAGTTTCGGATTTCGCATAGCAGACCTCATTGCCCGAGCTGCGCGGTCTGGTGACCGACGCCCGGGAATACGTTGCGTTTGCAGATTTTCGCTTCGACTTTTTGTGGCGCGGCGTCAGGTCCGGCTTCAGGACCCTGGACTTCGACCGCCAGCAGGTTTTGCGAGGCCCAGTCTTCGTCCGTGCGCAGCTCAAAGGCGAAACGACCGTCGGTGTCGGAGGTTTCCGGTTTCTCGATCTTGATGTCCTCGTGGCGACCGTTCATGTACCAGAGGGTGGCTTGCAGGGTTTTCACCGAGGTGTCGGCGAAGCGGATGTCGACCTGATGGTTGGCGTTCTGCAGGTTCAGGTTCTTGCTGTTGACCAGCAGTTCTTGCTTGCTGCCCGGCTTCAGCGTGGCACTGGCGGACATCTGCGCGTCCTTGCCTTCGCAACCGTTATCGAGCAGCGCCATCATCTGGCGATAGATGGTTTCCTGATCGAGGCGATACAGCGGCGAGAATTCCCAGATGAGAATCTTCGGCGGGGTCTTCTGGAATTCCTCGCTGCCCAGGTATTGCAGCATCGAACCTTCGAAACCGCCGCCGGGGAAGGCCACGTTGAGGATGTCGGCGCCGATGGCTTCTTCGAGGAAACCGGCGAAGTTGTAGTTCTTGCCGCTGTGCGATGTACCGACCAGGGTGATCTGCGGATTGCCGGAATCGCCGAACAGGTCGCCGTCACCGGCCTCGCCTTTCGGCTCGGTGGTGAACTGGTCCATGTACTGGATCGCGTAGCTGGTGCCGCACAGTTGCCCGGCCATGTTGTGCAGAGTGCCGGTCTTGCCCATGCGTCCGGAGCGCTTGGTCTCGAATTCACGCTTGGGAATGTCGGCGAAGGCCGGGATCTGCTTGACCTTTTCGGCGACGATTTTTGCCGTGCGCTGGGCACCGTAAGGTGTCCAGTGTTGGTCGCCACGGAAGTAGAAATCGTGGGCGGGCAGGGTGTCCGGCAGCGATTCGTTGGTCAGTGGCGACAGGTCCGGCACCACGTAGCCCATCTTGGCGAAACGGCCGAGCATGGTCTTGTAGTTGCCCAGCGCTTTCTCGTAATCGAACGCGGCTTTTTCCTGCGGGTTGAGCTTGTTGCGGTTCACCAGGCCACGGGTCGGCTGATAAACGATCACCAACTCGACGCCTTTGCTCTTGAACGCATCGTGCAACTGTTGCAGGCGCTTGTAGCCGGCCGGCGTGGTGTTGAACTCGGTGCGCAGGTCTTCCTGGGTTCGGAACAGCCAGTCGCCCTGGGCCTGTACCAGGGTGGTGAAGTTCTGCTGATAACGCGTGGTGTAGTTCTTCGCGTCATGGGCCGCCGGGCACAGGTTGCAGCACGGCTCGGCGGTGAACTTCGGTGGCGTGACGCTTGCGCCTTCAGCGTCGGCGCGGGCGTTGCCGGCAGCGAGAATGCCGAGGGTCAGGGCCGAGAGGCTGAGCAGTTTGATCATGTGTGGGTGCATAAAAATTATCCTCAGTCCTGCAATTCGGTCTGGCGTTCGACAGGGTCGATCAGCACGGCTTTCTGCTGGCGCACCAACAGATCGAGAATTTCATCCTGGCGCTCGCCGAGGATGCCGTTGAAGCTGATCCCGCTGGACTTGGTCGGCGCCAGCATCGACACGCGATACAGCTCGACACTCAGCGGCGAGTCGATCGACAGCGGGCCGCTGCCATTGGCCGCCAGCTCGCCGCCGACGACGATCAGCGAGACCTGCGCGTCGAACGGGTCGAGCTTGATGTCACGGTCGGTGTCGGTCAGGTCCTTGATGTGGCCGTAGATACCGGTCAGGCCGTTGGTCATGGCAACGTTTTCGTAGAGGCGGATGTTCACGCTGTTACGGATACGAATGCCGTGACGGGTATTGCTGATGACCTTGTTGCCCCACAGCAGGTTGTCGGCGGACTCGTAGAGCGTGATGCCGTCGGTGTGGTTCTTGTAGATCTCGTTGTAGGCAATGATGTTGTTGACGCTGTTACGGTCGATCACCAGGCCCGACAACTTGTTGTCGAAACTCTTGTTGTTGAAGATGAAGCTGTCGTTGACCTCACGGGAAATAATGATCCCGTGCTTCTTCTTCGTGCCGTGAACGGTGTTCTCGGCAATGATCAGACGGTGCGAGCGGTCATGCGGGTCGATGCCGTAGACGATGTTGTCTTTGTAGGTGTTGCCCTTGACCACAAAGTCGCTGGTTTCGTAGCAGTAGAAGCCGTACCACATGTCCGAGAACTCGGAGCCGACGATCCAGCCGGTCGGTTCCGGGCGCTTGAGGACTTTGGCCATGTTCGGCGTGTACTGGGAAATACTTACCCCGTACGACTTACTGTTGGCGTAACCGAAACTGGCCATCTTGCTGTTGACGATGTAGGTCTCGGTGCCGCCCCAGGAGAGCAGGAACGGACGGAATTCCTTCGGCGAACGGAAGGTTGCCGGGCCGTTGTCCTTCTCGCGCCAGCCGGTGACTTTGGTGTCACGCACGAACAGTTTGCCGTCATTGACCAGGAACGAACCGGCCTCTTGGGACAGGCGCAGTTCCTGGGTCTGACCGTCGATTTCGAGGATGCCTTTCTCGCCGACCACGATCGGCAATTTGGCCAGGTACACGCCCGGGGACGTCTCGCTGAAATACTGCTTGGGCAGTTTTTTCGCCAGATCCTTGAGGTTCATGTAGCCGTCGTCGATGAAGATCGCCTGCGGGATGCCGTGCTGACGCACGACCCATTCGGCCATCTTGTTATCGCCGCCGATGAAGTCCTTCAGAGCGTTTTCCTGCATCATCCGGCGCACGCTGATCTTGCCCGGCTTGCTGCGCACGATCTTCGCCGCAGCGGCTTCGGCGGTGAAGTCGGAGAGGTCGGGCAGTGTCGGCTTGGCCAGTTTCAGTGCGTCGGTCGGCGCGCTGCTGACGGTGTAGGTCTTGGCCTGTTGCAGTTCTTTGGCCACGGTCGCAGGTTTCGCCGGTTCAACATTGGCGAAGGCGCTGGCGCTGGCCAGCAGCATCGCGCCGGCCAGCAGACTGAGTGAGCCTGTTCTGGTGCTGATCATGTCGGGCACTCCCTTGGCGGTTTGCATCAGAAGCGCCAGATCACGTCAATGAATGCGCGGTGCATGTAGGAATCAACCTGGCTGCCATAGGCATCGCCCGGTTTGAACACACCGCCACGGAAACGCACCAGTGCCGAAGGCTCGTCGATCGACTGGCTCAACGCCGCCGGCAACAGGCCTTGCTTGAAGTACTTGGTGACGACCAGGTCCATTTCCTGACCCAGGTCCTTGTTGCCATCTTCAAGCGGCAAGGATGTGCTGGAGAGGATTGCGCCGGTGACGTCGTCGGTGTTGTTTTCCACCGCATTGATGCCGTTGCTGCCGACCGGCTTGTTGCCATCGACACGCCAGAACTTGTGGTAGATCAGGCTGGCGTCGTACTCGTCGTTGACCATCCACGAACCGAATAGGGTGGCGGTCTGCATGTTGTTCATTTCGCCACGGAACGCTTCGCCGAAACGGTGCACGCGCGAGCGGGTACCGGTGTAGTTGGAGCGGTTGCTCTCCAGACCGTTCTGTTCGTAATCGGCACTGGCGCGGGCGTAGGCACCGCCGACTTGCCACTGCGGATCGAGGCGCAGACGCACGCCGACGTCGGCTGCCCAGCCGCTGATGTCATCGCTGCGCTTGGCTTGTGTCGGGCGCGTGCCATCGGCGTTCAGCGCGTTGACCGTGTCGCGGTCGCCGCTCATGCCGGTGATGCTGCCCCAGTAGTTGACGGTGTTGGTGTTGCGCCAGTTGTAGGCGTCGCTGTCGGCAGTCAGGCCGATCCAGCTGATGTCGCCGTTCTCGGTCTTGTCCAGCGAGTCGCGCGGTACGCCCGGCTCGGCGTAATCGAGTTTGCCGTCATCGTGAGTGTGGTGGCCGCGAATGCCGACCCACTGCCCTGGCGTCCACTGGTAAGCGGCGTCGGCGTAGGCGTGCAGGCGATCCTTGTCTTTCGGTGCCAGCTCTTTCAAGTCGGTGCGGTATTCGCTGAAACGCTCGGCAACACCGGCATTGGCGCGCAGCAGTGTGGTATCGAAGGTCCAGTTCAGCGCTTCGATGTTGGTGTCGCGCCATTGGCCGTCGTCATTGCGCAGACGCTGACGACCGAACTTGAGAATCTCGCCCGGGTACGGGGTGAGGCCGCTGTAGCCGACCCAGAACTCGCGCATCGCCAGGTAGTTCTTCTTGGTTTTGCGATCACTGTTGTCGGTGGCTTGTTCACCGTCGGATTGTTGCAGGGTGTCGGTCTCGATGATGTCGGTCGAGGTTACCGCCTGACCCATCGCGTAGGCGCTCCACGCGCCGCTTTCGCCGTAGATCCACGGACGCAGGTCGAGGCCCACGCCATTGACGTCGCCGCCGCCGGCAGTGCCGAGGTCACGGTCGTCTTCGGACTGGCCGGTGAGTTTCACTTCCAGACCGAAGTTCTTGGTTTCGGTCATCGCAGCCAGTGTCGGGCAAGACCAGATCAGCGCGAAGGTGAGGCCAATACCGGCCTTCACGAATGGGTTCAGCTTCATAGTTTTTCCTCGCCGTCTTCTTCTTGCAGGGCGTGCAGTTGCAGCGTGTTCGAGTTCAGGGCGCCACGGCTGGCCTGTTCCTGTTGCAACAGGCGGCGGGCTTCGGGCAGGCGCTCGGGCGGCAGTTGTGCCTCGAGGGTCGCTGCCAGTTCATCGGCTTGCGGGGTGTTCTGCGCCTTGGCCAATTGGCTGAACACGTAGGCGTTCAGCGGGTCGGGCTTGGTGCCCTTGCCTTGCGAGAACAGCTGGGCGATGGCGAAGTCGGCACTGTTCTGGCCGTTGCGCGCAGCGGTCAGCAGGTGGTCGAGAGCCTTCTGCGGGTAGACCTTGCCCAGGTAGCCACGACGGTAGATCTGGCCGAGGTAGTAGTCGGCGGCCACTTCGCGGCCAACGGCTTTCTGGAAATGTTCCTCGGCGACTTTCGCGTCAGCCGGGACCATTTTGCCTTCGTAGTAGACCTTGCCCAGCAGCAGTTCGGCGCGCGGCTGGTCGGCAGCGCGGCCGTTGTCCAGATACTTCATCATCTGGTCGACGTCGCCCAGTTCGGGGAAGTCGTAAAGCAATTGCGCGAGGGTGACCCACGACGCCGGGTAGCCGGGAGCGATCGGCTCGAGCAGCGCCTGCGCGGTTTTTTCGTCGGTCTTGCCCAGGGTCGAATCGGCCAGCACGCGGGCCACCGAATCGACACGCTGCGCGGTGACGGTGCCACGGCTGTAACCGGCCTGCATCTGCTTGATCAGCTCGGCCTGTTGCTCCGGCTGGCCACGTTTCTGATAAACGGTGGCCAGTTCGACGTAGCAGATGTCGGTGGTGTTGAGCGCGGCCTTGCAGATTTTTTCCACGTCATCCAGATGCTGGTCGTAAGTGCCCTGGGTGCGATACAGCAGCACTTGCGCCAGACCCGCTTCCGGGTAACCGGATTTGCGCCACTGATCGATCTGCTGCTGAGCGTTGATGTTGGGGAAGCTGTGCGGGTATTGCAGATACAGCATCGCCAGCGGGATCAACGTGTTGCCTTCGCCATTGGCGGCGGCTTTTTTCAGCAGGGTTTCGGCTTCGTGGTGCTCGGCTTCGGTGGAGCCCGGCTTGGCCACCAGCAGACGACCCAGACGTGCCTGGGCACGCGGCGACACGCTGGCCGCTGCGCGGTAAGTCGCTTCGGCCTGTTTCATCTGCGCCGGGTCACGGCTGTCGACCTGGATATCGGCCAGGCCGACTTGCGCCTCGCTGTAACCCAGATCGGCCAGTTGCTGGTAATTCTGCGCAGCGGTGGCGGTGTCGCCACGCTTGAGCGCTTCGTTGGCCAGACGCTGATCGGGCAGCCCGGCGCAACCGGCTAGAGAAACTGCTAGTGCCAGCGAGCACACCATCAATCCCATGTGGGAGCGACGGTGCGGCGATCCGACCTGCTCGCGAAGCAGTCGACTCGGTACTTCAGACAAACCGCGCTGGCCCTTTCGCGAGCAGGCTCGCTCCCACAGGGTCGGCGGTGTGTTCAAGTTATGCGTAGTCACAGGCATGTCCTCGACTTAAAGACCGGCAGCCATGGCTTTGTCGATCAGCCAGTTCAGGTTCGGGCCACGGTCGCTGTTCACTTCCACCGGGCGGCCGGCCAGGCTGCTGTCGAGCGGCTCGTCAGGCTGGATCTGTACGCGAATGTCGGAGGAAAGGTCGGCGCTCTTCAGGCTGGTGCTGCTGACGATCTTGCCGGTGCGGGTCTTGTCTTCGCCGGCGATCTGGAAGCTCACCGGAGTGCCCGGACGAACGTCGCCGAACTGGCGATAGGAGAAGCGTGCTTCAACGTTGGCCTGGGTGTTGCGCGGCACCAATTGGAAGATCACGTCGCCCTTGCTCGCGTACTGACCGTCAGCCACCAGTTGCTGGGCCACGGTGCAATCGCACGGCGAGGTCAGAGTGCCGGTCATTTGCTTGCCGAACAGTTCTTCAACTTTGGCCGGGGCCAGTTGGTCTTCGGCCAGATGGCCCTTGAGTACGTCGAGCATGCTGGTGCTGAAGGTCGCCAGCGGTGCGCCTTTGGCGGCAACGCCGTCGGACTTGACCAGGCTCTGCACGGTGCCGTCACGCGGCATTGTGATGTTCATCCCCGGCACGCTGACCAGACCGGCCTGGGCGTGGCTGACGAAGTACATGCCGTACACCGACTTGAAGATGAAACCGGCAGCGACCAGGCCAACGGCGAAAATACCGGCGCTGAAGGTCACGGCTTTCAGGCGGCCGAACGGGGTCATGCCGGTGTCGTTGGTCTTGTTCTTGCGCGCCTTGGTGAAGTTGTCGCGCTGCAGCGTCGCCAGCACTTCGCCGATGCTGACGATGTCGCCGGCCAGGTGCGAAGTGATCAGGTGGCGCAGGGTGGAAATGTCCTGCGGCTCGAGGTTCTGGAACTGGCAGCCGGCGCGGCCGGTGGCACGATCGAAGGAACGCACCTGCAGTTCAACGTCCATGGCCAGGCCGAGGTTGTCGATGACAAATTGCAGACGCGCCTTGTACACCTCGCCGATGGTCAGCGGCATCTGCCCGGCGTTGAACGCCAGACCGCCAGCCGACAGATCGAGGACCCGCGCTTCGAGCGGCGTCCGGTCAGGGCCGAAGAAACGCAGCTTGGCCGGGATTTTCACGCGAGCGTGCTGGCGCTGGGCTTCGGATTCATGCACTACGTTGACGTTGACGGCGGTATTCATAGGGGCGATTTCCTTGTTAATTCAATAGGAGCGGGTCAGACCATCATCAGCAGCACGGCGACAAAAATGCTGCCGGCGGAGAAGGTCATGGTCCGAGACGACCAGGTGTTGAACCAACGTTGAAAGCTGGCGAGATCACGGGTCAGGGATGTGGGCTGGCGAGTCCAGGATTGTTGGTCGAGGCGGAAGAACACGTAGATCTTCACCAGGGCGCCAACGATCTGGTTGTAATACAGAATCGCCGGGTAAGCAGGGCCGATGCGGTGACCGGAACACGACAGCAACAGCGTCAGGATCAGGCGGGTGATGCCGATCCACAGCAGGTACACGAGGATGAACGCGGTGCCGTACTTGAAGCTGGCGATCAGTGCGACGGTCAGGCCGAGCAGCGAGGTCCACATCGACACGCGCTGGTCGAACAGCACCACCGAGGTGAATACGCCGAGGCGGCGGATACCCAGACCCAGTGCACGGGAGTTCTGGCGCAGGTTGTTGCCGTACCAGCGGAACATCAGCTTGCGGCTGGCCTTGATGAAGCTCTTTTCCGGCGGATGCTCAACGGTGTTGATCGCGGCGTCCGGCACGTAGAAGGTGTCGTAACCCAGGCGCATCAGGCTGAACCAGCTCGACTTGTCGTCACCGGTCAGGAACTTGAAGCGGCCCAGACGCCAGTGTTGCAGCGAGTCGCTTTCAACGTCGGCGATGAATTCCGGATTGGTCACCACGGAGGCTTTGAATACCGACATCCGACCGGTCATGGTCAGTACGCGCTTGGACAGGGCCATCGAGCACATGTTGATGTGGCGCTGGGCGAAACGCAGCTTGTGCCATTCGCTCATGATGTAGCCGCCGCGCACTTCGCAGAACTCGTTGGTGGTCAGGCCGCCGACATTGCCGAACAGCTGGAACCACGGCACGGTCTTGCGCACGACGCCTTCGCCGAGCACGGTGTCGCCGTCGATCACGGCCACCACGGCACGGTCGTCCGGCAGGTGGCGGGAGATTGCGCGGAAACCGAAGGCCAGACCATCGCGCTTGCCGGTACCGGGAATACGCACGAAGTCGAGCTTGACTCGCTCCGGCGGATTCATCCGTGCCCACAGCGCCTTGACCAGCAGCTCGTCGGACATTTCCACGATCGAGCAGACAATGGTGGTCGGCAGTTCGCAGTCGATGGCTTCGCGGATCACCGAGCTGTAGACCTGCGCGGTGGTCAGCGCGTCAATACGAAAGCTCGTGACCATCAGAAACACATGCGACGGATCGGCCGCTTTACCCAGCTTGCGTACTTTGCGACGCAGGTGCGGGTAAACGATGTAGAGAAAAATCATGCCGCGCACAAAGTGCGTTGCACCCATCGAGTAGCGCCAGATACCCACGGCGCCAATCAGGAAAATGAAGTCCTTCGACTCGGAGTCGAATGTGGACGTGGGCAGCATCAAGGCCAGGCCCATCAGCAGACTGAGATAAAAAAGCCAGCCGGCTGATTGCAGAAAAAAATGTTTGAGCTTGGTCATAACCGTCATCCGAAGGTAAGGGAAGCTGCAAGTTGCAAGCTTCAAGCTGCAAGCCAATCGCGTTGACTTGCAGCTCGACGCTTGTCGCTTGGGGCTGCGTTACCAGCAAATGCCTTCGGTGCGGCTACCGGCGCTGGTGGCCTTGGACATGAAGCCCACCAGGTCGATGACTTGCTTGCCCTGCGGCGCTTCCTGGGCCAGCGAACGGAATTTCTCGTCGCGGTTGCCGAGGATGATCACGTCGGAGTTGTCGATCACCGAGTCGAAGTCGGAGTTGAGCAGGGACGACACGTGCGGAATCTTCGATTCGATGTAGTCCTTGTTCGCACCGTGGACACGGGCGTATTCGACGTTGCTGTCGTAGATGCTCAGGTCGTAACCCTTGCCGATCAGCATTTCCGCCAGTTCGACCAGCGGGCTTTCGCGCAGGTCGTCGGTGCCGGCCTTGAAGCTCAGACCGAGCAGGGCGACTTTGCGTTTTTCATGGCTTTCAACGATGTCGAAAGCGTTCTGCACTTGCGATTCGTTACTGCGCATCAGCGAGTTGAGCAGCGGCGCCTCGACGTCCAGGGAACCGGCGCGGTAGGTCAGGGCACGCACGTCTTTAGGCAGGCACGAACCGCCGAAGGCGAAGCCCGGGCGCATGTAGTACTGGGACAGGTTCAGGGTCTTGTCCTGGCAAACCACTTCCATCACTTCACGGCCATCGACGCCGACGGCTTTGGCGATGTTGCCGATCTCGTTGGCGAAGGTCACTTTGGTCGCGTGCCAGACGTTGCAGGTGTACTTGATCATCTCGGCAACGGCGATGTCCTTGCGGATGATCGGTGCGTCGAGTTCTTCGTACAGCGATTGCAGAACGTCGCCTGAGGCGGTATCGAACTCGCCGATGACGGTCATTGGTGGCTGATCGTAGTCAGCGATGGCGGTGGATTCGCGGAGGAATTCCGGGTTGACCGCAACGCCGAAATCGACGCCGGCCTTCTTGCCGGAGCAGTCTTCCAGAATCGGGATGACCACATTGGCCACGGTGCCTGGCAACACGGTGCTGCGCACGACGATGGTGTGACGGGTGGTTTTTTCACGCAGGACAAAACCGATCTCGCGGCACACAGCCTCGATGTAGTTCAGTTCCAGGTCGCCGTTCTTTTTGCTTGGCGTGCCGACGCAGATCATCGACAGGTCGGTATCACGAATCGCCTCGGCGAAGTTGGTCGTGCCGCGCAGACGACCGGTCTGGATACCCTGTTGCAGCAGTTCGCCCAGGCCTGGTTCTACAATCGGCGATTTGCCGGCGTTAATCATGTCGATCTTGTCTTTGGCAACATCGACGCCAACTACGTCATGGCCCCGTGCAGACAGGCAACCGGCACATACTGCGCCAACGTAACCCAAACCAAATATGCTGATGCGCATCGCAATTACCTCTGTATATATCAGGCCTTAGAAGGCCGGAGTTAATGGTGTTCAGCGGTCACTAGTGCACTCGGAAGTGCGGCTTACAGGCGCCACAATGCCGTGTGCAGGCATACAAAGTTCCGAGTGTCTAATAAGTGCACTCAAGATGTGCGTAACTAGGCCTTGTTGTTATGACTTGCCCTGTTATGCAGCCGATCTTCCGTGCGGGAAGACTCTAGTGCAGTCGTGTAGCCTGCTCGACGTCCGGTAGGGAGCCGGTAAATCAAGCAGTTAGGTGCTCAGGCGAGCACGTTTATAGGGGCGCGGCCTTGGCCTTTGTAGGGGATATTAATGGTGCGTATCTCCTGTCCTTCGATTGTTTTGAGACTAGTTAGTCACTCAGGCAAGTTGCTGTGACAACTTGGTTACATGGCTATCAGCTCTGCGTAAGTTATCTCGTACAAACTCGGCGAGAATCGTTACCGGTGGTATGAGCAACGCATTTGGACATAGTTCCAGCCCGCTCATCGTGCCAGCCGAAATTTTTTGAAATATTGATGAAGATGGCACTGGGTGCAAATTGATAGCACTAACGATTTCGCCCTTTAGTTATCGGGACGAAACCGGGGTCGATAGTTTTGTGCCACTACGGGTAAAAAATTTAGGTGCCACTACTGAAAAAAAACTTCAGTGTCGAGTGAAACTAAAATTAGAAAATAGAGTGTGGTTTTATTGGCGCCATGAATTTGGCGATATGTCGCGAGGGGATTTTGACTTCGGGCGGACTGCACGACTCCTGAGGAAAAGAGTCGTGCAAAGGGCATGCTTTATTCCGGGGCGTGGTCGCGCAAAAACACCAGATTGTCAGGTTTCGATTGTTCGGCGCTGTAGCGATAACCCTGGACATCGAATTGCTTGAGCTGAGCCGGGTCGTTGATGCGTTCCTGGATCACAAAACGGCTCATCAGACCGCGCGCTTTCTTCGCGTAGAAACTGATGATCTTGTACTGGCCGTTCTTCTGATCCTTGAACTCGGTATTGATGATCCGCGCCTTCAACGCGCTGCGCTTGACCGCGGAAAAGTATTCGTTGGATGCAAGGTTGAGCAGTACGTCATCGCCTTGCTCGGCCAGCGCTTCGTTCAGCCACTCGCTGATGCGCGTGCCCCAGAACGCATACAGATCCTTGCCACGGGCGTTGGCCAGTTTGGTGCCCATTTCCAGGCGATAGGGTTGCATCAGGTCCAGCGGCCGCAGCAGGCCATAAAGGCCAGAGAGCATGCGCAGGTGCTTTTGCGCGTAATCGAATTGCGCCTCGCTGAAGGATTGCGCGTCGAGGCCGGTGTACACATCCCCCTTGAATGCGAGCAGCGCCTGCTTGGCGTTCTCTGGGGTGAAGGCGGGTGTCCAACTGCCGAAACGCGCGGCGTTGAGGTCACCGATCTTGTCGGACACGTGCATCAACTCGCTGATCTGCGCCGGACTCAGCTCGCGCAGCTGCTGGATCAGTTCCTGGGAATGGTCGAGGTACTGCGGCTGGGTAAAGCGCTGGGTCGCCGGCGGTGTTTCGTAGTCGAGGGTCTTGGCGGGGGAAATCACCATCAGCATGAAGTCGTCTCCTTTAATCGTGGGGGCGATTCTAGGGGGTTGTCCGGGTTGACTCCAGCTATCAAGCCCATAGGTGATCGACGGCTTAACTCAAACCCCTTGTGGGAGCGAGCCTGCTCGCGAAAGCGGATTTACATGATCGTTCCCACGCTCCGCGTGGGAATGCAGCCCGTGACGCTCTGCGTCACAGTCGTCGGACGCGGAGCGTCCGGGGAGGCGTTACCACGCAGAGCGTGAGAACGATCATCCGTGGCATAGGGGGAACAGGACAGGATCAGCTATAGTGCCGCGCGGGTTTTGTTATGGAGACATCCCTTTGCGCATTGTTCTTATATTCACCGCGTGGCTGCTGAGCTTCGGCGCCATGGCGGCGCCCGGCGATGCGGCGACGCTGGATCGCACGACCTGGCCGGAGCAGCTCAGCAATCCGACCCTGTTCGACGTCGCGTCGCGGGCGGAAATCCTCATGTTCGCTCGCGGCCTGCTCGGCACCGAGTCCATCGACGAGGCGGCACTGGCCCAGCGCCTGGGCCTGCGCACGGTCAATATCGATGCGGTCAATCAGCTGCGCCAGCGCCTCTGGCAGCGCTTGCTCGCCAACTACAACCACGCCCAGCAAAGCTGCGATCAGGACGCCTCGTTCTGCTTCCTCGTCGAAGATCTGCCGACCCTGCGCGAGCAGGCGGCCAAGTTCGTCGTCAGCGACGACAGCTATTACACCAAGTGGGCCGAGCCGAGCCGGATCTTCCATTTGCAGTACCTCGACGAGCTGATGCGCAAGGCCGCGCTGTCGCCCCAAACCAGTAACGAATTCGATCGTTTCGGCGACTACGAGCGCAACGGCGACGACATGCACGACCGGCTGTTTCTGCTGACGTTCGACAGCGCCGCCAACGTGCAACCGGACAACACCGACTGGCTGACCGAGTACCTGCGAAAATCAAATCTGAGCGCAACGTTCTTCGTCCTGGGCAAGGATATTCAGGCGCGACTCGCTGGCCGTTCGGTCAGCAGTCTGCAGGCGAGTTTTTCCCGGCAATGCGTAGGCGTGCAGGGCTGGGAGTTCCGCTCCCACAGCCATTGGCAGGACTGGCAGGATTCGGTGCGACGCAGCGCCGATCTGGTGAAGAACAAACTGCCGGAAAACTACGTGCCGCTATTCCGTCCGCCGGATGGCCAGCGCCGCAGTGATGCACAAGGTTTCTTCAACAGCCAGGGCCTGCAAGTGGCACTGTGGGACATCGATGCCCAGGACGGTGCCGGCAAGCTCAAGGGGCCGGCGAGCGCGCAGCGAGTGTTGACCCTGATGCTGCTGTGGCGGCACGGGGTGATCAATTTCAACATGAAACAGGATGCGGTGAAGACATCGCTGCCGTGGCTGATCACACAGACTGCGCAGAGCGGCATTGGCTGGGAAGACTGTCAGGACGCGTTTCGTTGAGAAACGACAAAAAGCCCGGAAACATTGGGCTTGGGGTGATTTTCAGGAGGAATTCGATGCAGGCGGACTTCCGACTTTAGCGGGGTACGGGGAGTCCGCCAAGGGCTTTTCGTCACTCTGCAAAATAAACTTAAAAAAACCGTCAAAGTGCTTTTTTATGTCATCGGTTTTGGAGTATTACGAAGACAGACCGCCGAAACCTGCAACACAGGTGGCGTCTTCCCAGACTCCTATTGTGTGCAGTTCATCCAGGCCCTCGTGGATGAATTCGGCAGTCACCTCGAGGCGCAGCACTGTCAAGGTATTGCGTCGAATGGCTCCCATAAAGGTGACCGAGTATGGATGATCACGGACGCAGCCCTTCCTCCAACCAGCCAATCCTGTATGTACTCGATACCAACGTATTGATTCACGATCCAAATGCCCTGCTGAATTTCGAAGAACACCACGTCGCCATCCCGATGACCGTGCTGGAAGAGCTGGACAAGCTCAAGAGCGGCCATCACAGCGTGGCCGCCGAATGCCGTCAGGCGATCCGCCTGATCGACAAGACCCTGGGCGATGCGTCCCCCGAGGACGTCGAGCTGGGTGTGCCGATCCAGCGCGGCAAGGGCGGGCCGAAAGGCTTGCTGTCAATTCTGATGAGCAAACAGGCCGAGTCGAACCTGATTCTGCCCGAGCACCTGAACGACAACAAAATCATCAACCAACTGATTGATCTGCATACCCGCGATCCGCAGAAACCGGTGGTGCTGGTCACCAAAGACATCAACATGCGCCTCAAGGCGCGCGCCTGTGGCATCGACGCCGAGGACTACAGCACCGACCAACTGGTCGATGACGTGTCCCTGCTGCCCAACGGCTACCACAACATGACCGGCTCCTTCTGGGACCGCGTGAGCAAGGTCGAAACCCGTCAGGACCACGGCCGCACCTGGCATCAGGTGCAACTGATCGACAACTTGCCGGCCGTGCACATCAACGAGTTCATCATCGACGAGCAGGGCTTTGTCGGCTGGATCAAGGAAATCCAGGAAGACCGCCTGCTGATCCTCGACCTGCATCAGGAACCGCTGCTGCATCAGGAGGCCTGGGGCCTGAAGCCGCGCGACATCTATCAGAGTCTGGCGCTGTATGCGTTGCTTGACCCGGACATTCATCTGGTCAACCTGTCTGGCGCCGCCGGTTCCGGTAAGACCATTCTGGCGCTGGCCGCTGCGATCGAGCAGACCATGGTCAGCAAACGTTATCGCCGCATCATCGCCACCCGCAGCGTGCAGGGCCTGGACCAGGAAATCGGCTTCCTGCCCGGCACCGAAGCGGAAAAAATGGAGCCTTGGCTGGGCGCCATCACCGACAACCTCGAAGCCTTGCACATGGATGACGAAAACACCCATGGCAGCGTCGACTACATCCTCAGCAAAGTGCCGTTGCAGTTCAAATCGCTCAACTACATTCGCGGTCGCAGCTTCCAGCAAAGCCTGATCCTGATCGACGAATGCCAGAACCTCACGCCGCACCAGATGAAAACCATCATCACCCGTGCCGGCGCCGGTTCCAAAGTGGTGTGCCTGGGCAACCTGGCGCAGATCGACACCCCTTACCTGTCCGCGACCAGCTCCGGGCTGACCTACCTGACCGAACGCTTCAAGGACTTCCCCAACGGTGTGCACATCACCCTGCAAGGGGTGCCTCGCTCGATCCTGGCCGAATACGCCGAATCGCATCTGTAACCCTTCCCACAAGACCGGGCGGCCCTTAAAGCCGCCCGGTTTTTTTATGGATGAATGCATATCTCCTGTGGGAGCGAGCCTGCTCGCGAATGCGGTGTATCAGTCGACATCTATAGTGAATCTGAATCCGCTTTCGCGAGCAGGCTCGCTCCCACAGGGGGCAACGGTGATTTCATAATCAGTGATGCGGATATCTGACCCACAGGTTTACAATCCACGCTCCTGATCAGGAGTAATCCCGTGCTGACTCATCTCGATTCCCAAGGTCGCGCCAACATGGTCGACGTCACTGAAAAAGCCGTGACGTTCCGTGAAGCGACGGCTCAAGCGCTGGTGCGCATGCTCCCTGAAACCCTGCAGATGATCGTCGGCGGCGGCCACCCCAAGGGCGATGTGTTCGCCGTGGCGCGCATTGCCGGGATTCAGGCGGCGAAGAAAACCAGCGATCTCATTCCCCTGTGCCATCCGCTGATGCTGACTGGCGTCAAAGTCGAACTCAGCGCCGAGGGTGAGGACAGCGTGCGTATCGTCGCGCGCTGCAAGTTGTCCGGGCAGACCGGTGTCGAGATGGAAGCGCTGACCGCCGCCAGCGTCGCCGCCCTGACCATTTACGACATGTGCAAAGCCGTCGACCGTGGCATGACCATCGAAAGCGTGCGGCTGCTGGAGAAAGTCGGCGGCAAGAGCGGCCACTTCCAGGCGGAGCAGCCATGAAACTGACCGTGAAATTTTTTGCCCGCTACCGTGAAGCGCTGGGCGTGGATTCGGTTGCGGTTGAAGGCGATTTCGCCACCGTCGATGACGTTCGCGCACTGTTGGCACAACGTGATGGCGCCGAAGTGCTGAGCGAGCAGAACCTGATGTGCGCACGTAACGAAGACCTCTGCCAGCTCGATGAGCCGGTGGTCGATGGCGACGAAGTGGCGTTTTTCCCCACCGTGACCGGAGGCTGAACATGGCGATTCGCGTGCAGGCCACGCCGTTCGATCCGGGCGCTGAAGTCAATGCGATGCACGCGGCCAATGTCGGCGTTGGCGCGGTGGTGAGCTTTGTCGGTTACGTGCGCGATTTCAACGACGGTCTCGACGTGGCCGGGATGTTCCTCGAGCATTATCCGGGCATGACCGAAAAAGCCCTCGGCAAGATCGCTGTCGAAGCTGAGCAGCGCTGGCCGCTGTTGAAACTGGAAGTGCTGCACCGCATCGGCGCGCTGGAGCCGGGCGAACCGATCGTCTTCGTCGGCGCCGCCAGCGCCCATCGCCAGGCCGCGTTCGATGCCTGCGCCTTCGTCATGGACTATCTGAAAACCCGCGCGCCGTTCTGGAAGAAAGAAAATACCAGCGATGGACCACGTTGGGTCGAAGGGCGGGACAGTGATCATGCCGCCGCCGATCGCTGGAAAAAGTAATTCCTGTAGTGCCCCTCAGTACGCCTTCGCGAGCAAGCTCGCTCCCACATTGGATCTGTGTCGTTCACAAATCCAATATGGGAGCGAGCTTGCTCGCGAAGGGGCCATCTGTAACGGCAAAAACCTCGCAGACACTCTCTTCTCGCGGATTGACGGTTTGTACCTATAAGTCCAATATGGATTTCCAAGTACAAAAAAGCTTCTGTCTTGCAGCTATCAGCTTGCCGCTTGTAGCTGCTCTTCTTCGCCAAACCA
The DNA here is from genome assembly GCF_054871425.1 of Pseudomonas glycinis. Lineage (NCBI taxonomy): Bacteria > Pseudomonadati > Pseudomonadota > Gammaproteobacteria > Pseudomonadales > Pseudomonadaceae > Pseudomonas > Pseudomonas glycinis. The sequence continues at coordinate 36,995 of NZ_JBTYHF010000004.1, forward strand.
ACAACAACCCGCGAGAGAACGAACATGAAGAAACTCCCCCTCATCACCGGCCTTGCCTTCAGCTTGCTGGCCTGTACCAGCACCTTTGCCGCCGAGAAAACCTTGCGCATCGGCATTGAAGCGGCCTACCCGCCATTCGCGTCGAAAACCGACAAAGGTGAAATCGTCGGTTTCGACTACGACATCGGCAATGCCCTGTGTGCGCAGATGAAGGTCAAGTGCGTGTGGGTTGAAGGTGAGTTCGACGGGCTGATTCCTTCGCTCAAAGTAAAGAAGATCGACATGGCGCTGTCGTCGATGACCATCAATGAAGATCGCAAGAAGTCGGTGGATTTTAGCCACAAGTATTACTTCACTTCTTCGCGTCTGGTCATGAAGGAAGGCGCGACGGTGGATGATCAGTACGCCAGCCTCAAAGGCAAGAACGTCGGCGTGCAGCGCGCGACCACCACTGATCGTTACGCCACCGAGGTGTTCGAACCCAAAGGCATCAACGTCAAGCGCTACGGCAACAACGAAGAGATCTACATGGACCTGGCGGCGGGGCGCCTTGATGCGATTTTTGCCGACACCATTCCGCTCAATGACTTCCTGTCGATGCCGCGCGGCAAGGGTTACGCGTTTGTCGGGCCGGAGCTGAAGGATCCGAAGTACGTCGGCGAGGGCGCGGGGATTGCCGTGCGCAAGGGCAATGCTGAGCTGGTCAGCCAGTTGAACAGCGCCATCGACGGGATTCGCGCGAATGGCGAGTACCAGAAGATTTCCGAGAAGTATTTCAAGACCGATATCTACGGCGATTGATCAAGCGCTTTCGCGAGCAGGCTCGCTCCCACAGGGGTAACGCATTCCAAATGTGGGAGCGAGCCTGCTCGCGAAGAGGCCAGTGCTAGCGATGCAAATCCTCAGCCCTTCAATTCCTTCAAATGCTTGTACACCGTCGCCCGCCCCATGTTCAGCACATTGGCCACGTAGTTCGAAGCGCTCTTGCCCTTGAACGCGCCCTCGGCGTGCAGGGCCAGCACCAGTTCGCGTTTGTGATCGCGGGTCAGCAGGTTCAGGCTCAACTGCCGCTCGCGCAACCAGGCGTGGAGGAAGGTGTTGATGCGCTCCTGCCAGTCATCACGGAACAGCGAGTCCGGCTGCGGAATCAGTTTGCTCGGCGAGAGAAACAGATCCAGCGCCGCCTTGGCGTTCTCGAACAGGGAAATATTCAGATTGATGCACAGCACCGCCAGCGGACGACCTTCGCTGTCACGCAGCACGGTGCTCAGGCTGCGAATTTTCTGGCCGTCCCAGTTGAGCTTTTCGTACGGGCCGATGTTCCTGTCGCTGACATCCTCGCTGAGCATGTCTTCCAGCGACGAGTCGTCGCCGATTTCGCGCTTGGACAGGTTGTTGGCGATGTAGTCGACCTTCTGCGTGCGCAGGTCGTGCAGCACCAACTCGGCGTGGGGGAAGAACAGCGTGGCGATGGCGTCGGCGATGGCGCGGAAGTTATCCAGCGCCGGATCGAATTCGGGGGCAGTCATGACAGTGGAGCTCCAGGCAGCGTCAGCGCCCCTTGTGCCGGGGCGCTGCGAGTGTGCCGCAATCTTTTCGACGAGTCGATGCGATCAAGCCAGTCGGGCCGGGGAGAGCATGGCGCTGTCCAGACCGAATTGATGCAGGTGCTCGGGAAACGGCTCGCCGCGCACCAGCGCCGCACTGGCCTGGCCCATCGCCGGCGACGTCTGAATACCGTAACCGCCCTGCGCAGCGACCCAGAACAGCCCTGGCACTCGGGGATCGAAGCCGCTGAGCAGATCACCGTCGGCAACGAAACTGCGCAGACCGGCCCACGTGCGGGTCGGGCGGCGGATGGTCAGCGTGGTGGCCTCTTCGATCTGATAGATGCCCATGGCGATGTCGAGTTCTTCCGGCTGCACGTCGTGCGGTTCGACCGGATCGGCGTTGGCCGGCGAGCCGAGGAACATGCCGGCGTCGGGCTTCATGTAGAAAGATTCGTCGAGGCTGACCAGCATTGGCCAGTGATGAGTGTCCACGCCTTCCGGGCCGGCAAAGATAAATGCGGCGCGGCGCTTCGGTTGCAGCCCCAGCGGCTGCGCTCCGGCCAGGGCAGCGATCTTGTCGGCCCAGGCACCGGCGGCGTTGATGAGCACCGGTGCGCTGAATGTCTCGCCGTTGGTCTGCACGATCCACAGGCCATCGGCATCGCGGCTCAAGCCGAGCACCTCGCAATCGGTGCGGACTTCGCCGTGATTGCGCCGAATGCCGCGCAGGTAGCCTTGATGCAGCGCGTCGGTGTCGATGTCGCAGGCCGATGGGTCGTAGATCGCGCCGTGGACTTTTTCCCGGCGCAGGATCGGCAGGCGCGCGCAGGCTTCGTCGGCACTGAGCAGTTGCATCTGCGGCACGGTGGCTTTGGCGCTGAGGTATTGGTTGTTCAGTTCGGCGGGATCACCGATGAAGTCGACGGTCATTTCGCCGCGTGGGGTCAGCAGCGGGTGCTCGCAGAAGCCGCTCGGAGGACTGTCGAAAAACGCGCGGCTGGCCTGAGTCAGTGCGCGGACCTGTGCGGTGCCGTAAGCGGCGGTGTACAGCGCGGCGGAGCGACCGGTGGAGTGATAGCCGGGATGGGTTTCACGCTCGAGCACGATCACTTTGCCGTGCGGCGCCAGCCAGAACCCGGTAGAAGCGCCGGCAATCCCGCCGCCGATGATGATGAAATCTGCGTGGCTCATGTGGGTCTCCAGTGGGTACGCAATATCAAGGCGTACGCTAGTCCCTTGTGGGAGCGAGCCTGCTCGCGAAGCGGTGTATCAGTCGACATCTTCGGTGAATGTCAGACCGCATTCGCGAGCAGGCTCGCTCCCACAGGGGATTTTTGGCGTTAGTGGGTTAAGTGATAAACCGCATTGGCGAGGGCAATGTCTTCCAGGCCCAAGCCGATTGAACGGAAGAACACGTGACGGTCGTAACCCGGGCGCTGCACTTTTTCGCTGAGCAAGTCGGCGAGGTCGCCGACAATCGAATCCTTGCTCCAGCCATGCTGTTCGGCGGCAATCAGCATCTCACCTGCCGAACCCGGCGTGGTCAGACGATAGTCGCAGAACACCTGCATGTCGTTGAGGCTTTGCGGCGGTACTTCATGAGCGCGCGGGGCGTTGGTGCTGATCGAGGTGATCAGCGCCGGTTTGTGCAGTTGCGCCGGATCGATCACCGGCCCGGCAGACGAGGTGCAGAGCATGATCACGTCAGCATCGGAGATGGCGGTCTCGCGGCTGTCGGCAATCTTCAGTGACGGCGCGATGGACTTCAACACAGTCTGTGTTTCCGCATCTTCCAGCAGCGATGGCGAATACAGGCTGATGCTCTGCCAGTCGCGCAGCGCCTTGGCGTAATGCAGATGCGCCTGAGCGACCTTGCCGCTGCCGATGATTGCCAGTTGCTGGGCGTCCAACGGGGCGAGGGCGTCGACCGCCACTGCCGTGGTCGCGGCGGTGCGCACGGTGGTCAGTTCGCCGGCATCACAGAGCAGCAGCGGCTGGCCGGTTTTCATCGACATCAACAATGTCCATGCCGTCACCAGCGCACCCTGCTCACGGACGATGTACGGCGAAGTCTTCACTCCGTACACGCCATCCTCGGCCAGCACGCCCAGATAATTGATGAAGTCGCCGGCGCCCTGCGGGAACTCGACCAATTGCTGCGCCGGCTGCACGGCGTTACCGGCCGCCAGATCGCGGAACAGCTTGCGCAGGATTTGCGGAACATCGATACGCGCCAATAGCTCATGGGCCTGGGCTTGATCGATCACATAAGGCGTACTGGACATTTCGCGCTCCGAAACTAAACTTATTTTTCCATTATGGACTTTTAGTTCTGGCGAGCAACCATCGGGCATAAAAAAAGCGCAGTCCGTTTCCGGCTGCGCTTTCTCATATAGCGGGGCTTACTGCGGACGCTTGCGCTCAACCGCGCGCAGCAGATGCGTCGGTGGGGTTTCGCAGCTGATCTTGCGACCGAGTTTTTCTTCGATGGACGGCAACTGGTAGGAGTCGTCCTCGCCGGCAAAGCTGATCGACACACCGTCAGCGCCGGCACGACCGGTACGGCCAATGCGGTGCACGTAGTCGTCCGGCACTTCCGGCAGGGTGAAGTTGATCACGTGGCTGATGCCGTCGATGTGGATGCCGCGACCGGCGACATCGGTGGCCACCAGCACGCGAATCTTGCCTTCGCGGAAACCTTCCAGGGTTTTGATGCGCTTGTGCTGCGGCACATCACCGGAGAGTTGCGCGGCGTTGATGCCGTCACGCACCAGACGCTCTTCGATGCGGCGTACTTCGTCCTTGCGGTTGGCAAACACGATGACCCGCTCCCAACCGTTATCGTTGACCAGGTTGTAGAGCAGCTTGTATTTGTCGGCAGCGGCCACGGCGTAGATGTGCTGCTCGACGTTCTCGTTGGCGACGTTGGTGATTTCGATTTCGACGATGGCCGGGTCGGTGGTCCATTGCTTGGCCAGATTCATCACGTCTTCGGTGAAGGTCGCGGAGAACAGCAAAGTCTGGCGTTCGGACTTCGGCGGGGTCTGGCGAATGATCTGCCGTACCTGTGGGATGAAACCCATGTCGAGCATACGGTCGGCTTCGTCCAGCACCATCACTTCAACCATATCCAGGTGCACATCGCCGCGCTGGTTGAAGTCGAGCAAGCGGCCAGGCGTGGCGACGAGGATGTCGCAATGACGTGCTTCGAGGTGCTTGAGCTGTTTGTCGAAGTCCATGCCGCCGACGAAGGTCATGACGTTGAGGCCGGTGTACTTGGTCAGGTCAGCGGCGTCCTTGGCGATCTGCACCACCAGCTCACGGGTCGGCGCGATGATCAGCGCGCGCGGTTCGCCCATGTAGCGCTCTTTCGGCGGCGGCGTCTGCAGCAACTGGGTGATGATCGAGATCAGGAATGCGGCGGTCTTGCCGGTGCCGGTCTGCGCGCGGCCAATGGCGTCTTTGCCGGCGAGGGTGAAACCCAGCACCTGCGCCTGGATCGGCGTGCAGTACGGAAAGCCCAGGTCCTGGATGGCGTGCATCAGTTCCGGAGCAAGCTTGAAATCGTGAAAGCGGGTTTTGCCTTCCTGAGGCTCGACGACGAAGTCTTCGAGTTTCCATGGAATGACCGGTGCCTTGGGCTTCGGTTCGCGACGAGGCCTGGCCGGTTTCGGCGCTTCGCTGGGTGCAGGCTCTACGGCAATTGGCGCTGGCGCAGCGGGTATTTCTTCTGGCTTCGGTGCGGCTGCGGGAGCGGGGCGGTCGGCCTGCGGGGCATCGGTGCGATGACCGGGGGCGTGCGACGGCGCACTGGGAACTGGCGCGAGCTGCTCAGCCTCGCTTTTACCGAACATCTTCTTGAGTGCTTTGAGCACGGTCATCTCATCAATTGGTTAAGGAATGTACGCCGGCCAGTGTAATGCAAGAATCGGGCGCGGCGTAGTAGGAGGGATCAATGGGCAGGGATTGGTCGACAATCAGCGCAGTCGTTCGCTCAACCAGACACCAATGTCGCGAATCTCTTCAGGTAACACTTCGTGCTCCATTGGGTATTCCTGCCATGTCACGGTGACACCATGCTTCACCAAATGCTCATAGGCAGTGCGCCCCATCGAGTTCTGCACCACACCATCGAACTGACCGTGCAGACACAGCACCGGAATACGCTGCTGACTGGCGGATAACTCCAGTTCGTCGCTGAATGTCGGTGCGTACGTCGACAACGCCAGCACCCCGCCCAGCGGTCCCTGCCATTTCAGAAAAGCGGTGTGCAGCACCACTGCGCCGCCCTGGGAAAACCCGGCAAGGAAAATCCGCGAGGCGTCTATTCCGCTGGCGCGCTCGTTTTCGATCAGCTCGATGATGCGCTCTGCCGACGCCTCCAGTTGGTCGCGATCGATCGCCCGGGCCGGGCTCATGGCCTTGATGTCGTACCAGCTGGGCATGGCATATCCGCCATTTATCGTCACTGGACGGGTCGGTGCCTGCGGCAGCACAAAGCGCGTGCTCAACAGACTTTCCTGCAACGCCTCGGCTACCGGCAGGAAGTCGTAGCGGTCGGCGCCGAGGCCGTGCAGCCAGATCACGCAGGCATCCGCGGGCTTAACAGGCTGAAGAATCAAGGGCTCGGTCATGTCTGCTCCAAAAATGTGCGGGCGCTCTCATTGAGTGCGTGATTGAAGTGCGCGCCCGGTTGATCCGTTAACAAGATGTCGCAAGGTTACAAGTTTAGCTATTGACGTGTCGCGCAATCACTTTCGCAAGCGGTGTGGTACGGCGTTTGCTATGGAGCTTTGCGTACGAAGCATCCGTTGCGCGGCGGTAACACTATCAGTGTCAGTCGCGTGATGGGATAGCAACGAATCCGGTGATGGATGTTCGCCAATGGCCGCAACGGGCTTAGCGAACGTGAAAGGGCTACAGCCCGTTCGGCCGATTGGTGAGAAGTGAGTGATCCATGATGTGGATTTTCTCCTACTAGACTCATAGCGAAGGTCTTACGTCGGTTGACCCCAAAAAAAGCCAACACGGGTCAACAACGCCTCAAAAGGGTGCGACAGGACTCAAGCTCCGACACAACAAGAGCAAAACTGGAGGTTTGAATGAAGATGTTGAAATCCACTCTGGCGGTCGTGACTGCTGCAGCAGTACTCGGCGTCAGCGGGTTCGCTCAGGCGGGTGCAACCCTGGATGCGGTACAGAAAAAAGGTTTCGTGCAGTGTGGCGTGAGCGACGGTCTGCCGGGCTTCTCGGTACCGGATGCGACCGGCAAGATTCTCGGCATCGATGCTGACGTCTGCCGCGCTGTGGCCGCAGCCGTTTTCGGCGACGCCAACAAGGTCAAGTTCAGCCAGTTGAACGCCAAGGAGCGCTTCACCGCGCTGCAATCCGGCGAGATCGACATCCTGTCGCGCAACACCACCATGACCAGTTCCCGTGACGCGGGCATGGGCCTGAAATTCCCGGGCTTCATCACCTACTACGACGGCATCGGCTTCCTGGTGAACAACAAGCTGGGCGTGAAAAGTGCCAAAGAGCTCGACGGCGCGACCATCTGCATCCAGGCCGGTACCACCACCGAACTGAACGTTTCCGACTACTTCCGTGGCAACGGTCTGAAATACACCCCGATCACCTTCGACACCTCCGATGAAAGCGCCAAGTCGCTGGAATCCGGTCGTTGCGACGTGCTGACCTCCGACAAGTCCCAGCTGTTCGCCCAGCGCAGCAAGCTGGCCTCGCCGAAGGACTACGTGGTGCTGCCGGAAACCATTTCCAAGGAACCACTGGGCCCGGTTGTACGTAACGGCGACGACGAGTGGCTGGCGATCGTGCGTTGGGTCGGCTACGCGCTGCTCAATGCCGAAGAAGCCGGCATCACTTCGAAGAACGTCGAAGCTGAAGCCAAGTCCACCAAGAACCCGGACGTGGCCCGTATGCTCGGCGCTGACGGCGAGTACGGCAAAGACCTGAAACTGCCGAAAGACTGGGTTGTGCAGATCGTCAAGCAAGTCGGCAACTACGGCGAAATCTTCGAGAAAAACCTCGGCAAGAGCACTCCGCTGGAAATCGACCGTGGCCTGAACGCCCTGTGGAACAACGGCGGCATTCAGTACGCACCACCAGTGCGCTAATGGTTCTATCGCCCGGCGGGCCAACCGCCGGGTGATGTTCTTGTTCCATTTCTTCCGGGGCACTTCATGCAAAATTCAATCGGCGCACCAAAGCAGAGGCTCAGCCTCAGCGATCCACGAGTGCGTGCGTGGCTATTCCAGATCATCACCGTTGTGGCGGTGGTCTCGCTTGGCTGGTACCTGTTCGACAATACGCAAACCAACCTTCAGCACCGGGGCATCACCTCCGGTTTCAGCTTTCTGGAGCGCAGTGCCGGATTCGGCATCGCTCAAACCCTGATCGACTACACCGAAGCGGACAGCTACGCGCGGGTGTTTGTCATCGGCCTGCTCAACACCCTGTTGGTGACCTTTATCGGCGTGATCCTGGCGACGATTCTCGGTTTCATCGTCGGCGTGGCGCGGCTGTCGCAGAACTGGATCATCGCCAAACTGGCGACGGTGTATGTGGAAGTATTCCGCAACATTCCGCCGCTGCTGCAGATCCTGTTCTGGTACTTCGCAGTGTTCCTGACCATGCCGGGGCCGCGCAACAGCCACAACTTCGGCGACACCTTCTTCGTCAGCAGCCGTGGCCTGAACATGCCGGCCGCACTCGCTGCCGACGGCTTCTGGGCGTTCGTGATCAGCATCGTCCTGGCCATTGTCGGCATCGTGCTGATGTGCCGCTGGGCCAACAAGCGTTTCGAAGAAACCGGCGTACCATTCCACAAGTTCTGGACCGGCCTGGCAATTGCGCTGGTGATCCCGACCCTGTGCGCGCTGATCTTCGGCGCTCCGTTGCACTGGGAAATGCCCGAGCTCAAGGGCTTCAACTTTGTCGGTGGCTGGGTGTTGATCCCGGAACTGCTGGCGTTGACCCTGGCGCTCACCGTGTACACCGCAGCGTTCATCGCCGAGATCGTGCGTTCCGGGATCAAGTCGGTCAGCCATGGCCAGACCGAAGCGGCGCGTTCGCTTGGCCTGCGCAACGGCCCGACCCTGCGCAAGGTGATCATCCCGCAAGCCCTGCGCGTGATCATTCCGCCGCTGACCAGCCAATACCTGAACCTTGCGAAGAACTCCTCGCTGGCCGCCGGTATCGGTTACCCGGAAATGGTTTCGCTGTTCGCTGGCACCGTGCTCAACCAGACCGGGCAGGCCATCGAAGTGATTGCCATCACCATGAGCGTGTACCTGGCGATCAGTATCAGCATTTCCCTGCTGATGAACTGGTACAACAAGCGCATTGCGCTGATCGAGCGGTAAGGAAAAGCGCATGAGTACTCATACTTTCAAACCCGACATGCCTCCACCGAACAGCAGTATCGGCGTGGTGGCGTGGATGCGCGCAAACATGTTCTCCAGCTGGCTCAACACCCTGCTGACGCTGTTTGCGTTCTACCTGATCTACCTGGTCGTGCCACCGATCCTCAGCTGGGCGATCGTCGATGCCAACTGGGTCGGCACCACCCGCGCCGACTGCACCAAGGAAGGCGCCTGCTGGGTGTTCATTCAGCAGCGCTTCGGCCAGTTCATGTACGGCTATTATCCGACTGAACTGCGCTGGCGCGTCGACCTGACCGTGTGGCTGGCGGTCATTGGCGCAGCACCGCTGTTCATCTCGCGCGTGCCGCGTAAAGCGGTGTACGGCCTGAGCTTCCTGGTGCTGTACCCGATCATCGCCTTCATCTTGTTGCACGGCGGTTTCGGTCTGACCACCGTGCCGACCAGCCAGTGGGGCGGCCTGATGCTGACCCTGGTGATCGCCACCGTCGGCATCGCCGGAGCATTGCCGCTGGGCATCGTGCTGGCGCTGGGACGACGTTCGAACATGCCGGCGATTCGTGTGGTCTGCGTGACTTTCATCGAGTTCTGGCGCGGCGTGCCGTTGATCACGGTGCTGTTCATGTCCTCGGTAATGCTGCCGCTGTTCCTGCCCGAAGGCATGAACTTCGACAAGCTGCTGCGGGCGCTGATCGGCGTGATCCTGTTCCAGTCGGCGTACGTCGCCGAAGTGGTGCGCGGTGGTCTGCAAGCGATTCCCAAAGGGCAGTACGAAGCGGCAGCAGCGATGGGCCTCGGTTACTGGCGTTCGATGGGCCTGGTGATTCTGCCGCAAGCGCTGAAGCTGGTGATTCCGGGCATCGTCAACACGTTCATTGCGCTGTTCAAGGACACCAGCCTGGTGATCATTATCGGCCTGTTCGACCTGCTCAACAGCGTCAAGCAAGCCGCCGCCGACCCGAAATGGCTGGGCATGGCCACCGAAGGCTACGTGTTCGCCGCCCTGGTGTTCTGGATTTTCTGTTTTGGTATGTCGCGCTATTCCATGCATCTGGAACGCAAGCTCGACACTGGCCACAAGCGTTAGGAGTTCTCTGTAAATGAGCGAAGCAATCAAAAAGCCTGTGGGTCCGGAAGGCATTATCCAGATGCAGGGCGTGAACAAGTGGTACGGCCAGTTTCACGTACTCAAAGACATCAACCTCAACGTCAAACAGGGCGAGCGCATCGTCCTGTGCGGCCCGTCGGGTTCCGGTAAGTCGACCACGATTCGTTGCCTGAATCGTCTGGAAGAACACCAGCAGGGCCGCATCGTTGTCGATGGCGTGGAACTGACCAACGACCTCAAGCAGATCGAAGCGATCCGTCGCGAAGTCGGCATGGTGTTCCAGCACTTCAACCTGTTCCCGCACCTGACCATTCTGCAGAACTGCACCCTGGCGCCGATGTGGGTGCGCAAAATGCCCAAGCGCAAGGCCGAAGAAATTGCCATGCATTACCTGGAACGCGTACGCATTCCGGAGCAGGCGCACAAGTACCCGGGGCAACTGTCCGGCGGCCAGCAACAGCGTGTGGCGATCGCCCGCGCCTTGTGCATGAAGCCGAAAATCATGCTGTTTGACGAGCCGACTTCAGCGCTCGATCCGGAAATGGTGAAAGAGGTTCTCGACACCATGATCGGTCTGGCCGAAGACGGTATGACCATGCTCTGCGTGACCCACGAAATGGGCTTTGCCCGCACCGTGGCCAACCGCGTGATCTTCATGGACAAGGGCGAAATCGTTGAACAGGCCGCGCCGAACGATTTCTTTGATAATCCGCAGAATGATCGGACCAAGTTGTTCTTGAGTCAGATTTTGCATTGATGCCCGTCAGGCACTGAAACAAACCCGGACTCAGTTCCGGGTTTGTTTTATCTGGGCTCATCTGGCCAGAACAGGTTTCCGCTCCGGGTAACGAGTTTCCAGAAGCTGTTTGAGACCGTCGTCTGTGTGAAGTGCCTGAATTTCCTCTAGCAGATCGGGATGACGATCCAGAAGCCGCATCAGTGTGAACAACGGCTGCGGCGGAGCCAGTTCGCCGCGTTCATATCGTGAAAACGCATTATGCCCACCTCCTGACAGCCACTTCACCGCACTTCTTTGAGTGAGATGGAGCTTTCGGCGAATACGCTTCATTTCGGTACCGATCAGCCCAAGTACGTCTTCGAGTAATTGATCGCCGGCATCTACGTAGCGCTCGGCACTGTCGGTACCACTGTCAAAAATGATTTCGCCACAGACCCTGCACTCCCAGCCAGCGAGAAGGTGTACGGGCCGCGAAAACTGTTTGTAATTGACGTCGAGACTGCGATCTTGAAAGTGGTGCATTGCGTGTTCGGCGCCGCAACTCAGGCATTGCCTCTTGCTCATGTGTTTTTCTCCTTGAAGGAGATCACCGGAGAACCACCGCTGGTGCAGTAGGTCACTTTGATGTAGATCTCCCGATTTCGAAACGATACGTGATAGACGTCGTGCCAGTTCCGATGGTTTGAATAAGAGGTCATGGATTTGTAGAGCATCCGCCGCTCAAGCGTTGCCACAACCTGCATCATCACTTTCCAGGACATGCCCATGTCCCGACCTGTCTCAAGTGCATAACGTGTAAAGGCTTCTTTGCCTCGTCTGATTACTTCGGCCTTCACGACTGCCAAGTCGTAATGGGGCGTGTTCTTTTTCATAAGAAGCCAAAACCCTGTCCCTGAAATTACCCTTAAAGGGTAATTTTGACCAATCGAAAATGCCGCTCCATGTGTCTCCGATTGACCCTAGGTGGTTGCCGTCCTACATGGGTCTGACTAACATGTCGGAAAATTCATCCTATGATTGGATGAAAGGGCGAGGCACATGTCAGACATTTCCCCTTTGATCAAGCGATCCCTGGTCGATCAGGCTTTGGATCAACTGCGTCAACGCATCAACAGCGGTGCGTGGCAGGTCGGCGAGCGTCTGCCGACCGAGCCTGAGCTGTGCGCCGAGCTGGGTATCAGCCGCAACACGGTGCGTGAGGCGATGCGTGTTTTGGCGTTTTCGGGATTGATCGAAATTCGCCAAGGCGACGGCAGTTATCTTCGTGCGCTGGTCGACCCGCTCGACACACTTAAAGCGCTATCGCGTTGTTCGCTGGAGCAGGCCCGGGAGACCCGGCACATCCTTGAAGTCGAGGCCATCGGCCTGGCCGCGTTGCGCCGTACCGATGAGGATCTGGCGGCGCTGCGTGAAGCGCTCGGCACCAGCGGCAGCCATTACCACGGCGATCTCGACACCTATATCGCCTGCGATCTGGTGTTCCATCGCCGACTGGTCGACGCCGCGCACAACCCGACCCTCAGCGAGTTGTATCGCTACTTTTCCAGCATCGTCGGCGCGCAATTGCGCCAGACCCTGAATATCTCCCCGCGCCGTCAGGAAGTGTTCGATCTGCACATCGACTTGCTCGATGCGGTCGAGCAACGCGACCCGGAACGGGCCAAAGCCTTGTCGAGGCAGTTGATCAATGAACCTTGAAACCGAGAAAACCATGTCCCGCAGTGAGTTATCCACAGCGTCGAAACGCACCCCCGAACTTGAAGAGCTGCTGATCGATGCCGAGGCTGATGACGAGCAGGTGCAGCAAAGCCATCCGTTGGTGAAACGTCCATGGTTGCTGCTGCTCGGGCTGATTCTCGTGGCGCTGAACCTGCGCCCGGCGTTGTCGAGCATGGCGCCGTTGCTCAGCGAGGTCTCCAGAAGCCTCGGGCTGACTGCGGCGCAGGCGGGATTGCTGACCACGTTGCCGGTGCTGTGCCTGGGCTTGTTCGCACCGCTGGCGCCGATTCTGGCGCGGCGTTTCGGTGCTGAGCGGGTGGTGTTGGGGATTCTGCTGACACTGGCCGGCGGCATCATCCTGCGCAGCAATTTCGGCGAGATCGGGCTGTTCGCCGGCAGCGTCCTTGGCGGCGCCAGCATCGGCATCGTCGGCGTGCTGCTGCCGGGCATCGTCAAGCGCGACTTCGCCAAACACGCCGGGACCATGACCGGCGTCTACACCATGGCGCTGTGCCTGGGCGCGGCGATGGCGGCGGGTTCGACCGTGCCGCTGAGTGAACACTTCGGCAACAGCTGGGCGATGGGCCTGGGCTTCTGGGTGATTCCGGCATTGGTGGCCGCAGTGTTCTGGCTGCCACAAGTCGGCTCCAAACATGGCGCACACAACGTCGCCTATCGCGTGCGCGGGTTGCTGCGTGATCCGCTGGCCTGGCAGGTGACCTTGTACATGGGCCTGCAATCGTCGCTGGCCTACATCGTGTTTGGCTGGTTGCCGTCGATCCTCATCGGGCGCGGGCTTACACCGACTCAGGCCGGATTGGTGCTGTCCGGTTCGGTGATCATTCAGCTGGCCAGTTCGCTGGCCGCACCGTGGCTGGCGACCCGTGGCAAGGATCAGCGTCTGGCGATCGTCGTCGTCATGGCGCTGACCCTGGCCGGCCTGTTCGGCTGCCTGTACGCACCGATCGAAGGTCTGTGGGGCTGGGCGATTCTGCTCGGCCTGGGGCAGGGCGGTACGTTCAGTCTGGCCCTGACCCTGATCGTCCTGCGCTCGCGCGATTCCCATGTCGCGGCGAACCTGTCGAGCATGTCGCAGGGTTTTGGCTACACCCTGGCGTCCATGGGGCCTTTCGCCGTGGGTGTGGTCCATGACTGGACCGGCGGCTGGAATGCGCTGGGCTGGATTTTCGGCATTATCGGCGCCGGTGCAATCCTCGCCGGGCTGGGTGCCGGCCGGGCGCTGTATGTGCAGGTGCAAAGCGAAAAGATCTGAATGCACTGGTTGCAAATGTGGGAGCGAGCCTGCTCGCGAAAGCGGTGTTTCAGTCAACATGGATGTTGAATGTTGAATTGCCTTCGCGAGCAGGCTCGCTCCCACAAGGGTTTTGCGTATTGCCGATAGTGTTTCTGCGCGCGGCAGATTATGGTGCTGGCAATCTGTACCTATTTTTTTGGAGACTGCCTTGAGCGAAGCCCATAGCGCCCTGATCACCCGCTTCTACCAGGCTTTTCAACGCCTCGACGCCGAGGCCATGGCCGCTTGCTACACCGATGACGTGGTCTTCAGCGATCCGGCCTTTGGTGAACTGCGCGGGCGCGATGCCGGCGACATGTGGCGCATGCTGACTACCCGCGCCAAGGATTTCTCCCTGACCTTCGACAACGTCCGCGCCGACGAACGCAGCGGCGGCGCACACTGGGTCGCGACCTACCTGTTCAGCCAGACCGGCAACATCGTCATCAACGATATCCAGGCGCGTTTCGTGTTCCGTGACGGCAAGATCTGCGAGCATCACGACCACTTCGATCTGTGGCGCTGGTCGCGCCAGGCGCTCGGTTTCAAAGGCCTGCTGCTGGGCTGGACGCCGCTGGTACGCAACGCCGTCCGCGCCCAGGCGCGCAAGGGACTGAAGGCATTTCAGGCCGGGCGCTGATAAGATCGCCGCCTGTTTTCCTACACGTTCAGATCACCCAAGTGACCAGTCTTAGCGAACAATCCGTCGATGCTGCCGAGCCAGTGAGCAAATCCTGGTTCGTCTACCTCGTGCGTGCCGCCAATGGCTCGTTGTACTGCGGAATCAGCGACGACCCGGTGCGGCGTTTTGCCAAGCACCAGAGCGGCAAGGGCGCGCGGTTCTTTCTCTCCAGCCCGGCGATGGCGCTGGTCTACACCGAACTGTGCCGCGACAAAAGCGATGCTTTGCGCCAGGAACGGCTGATCAAAAAGCTGCGCAAAAGCGCCAAGGAATGCCTGGTGGCGTCTTATCAATCTGACTGATTGGTTCCCATCAGGCAGATCTGTAGGCTGCTAATCAAATGCACGCTAAGCTGCGGGCTCACTATCTGAGCGGCGGAGCCGAGCATGTCCGAGTTGATTCTGCACCATTACCCGACCTCTCCATTCGCCGAGAAGGCCCGCCTGCTGCTGGGTTTCAAAGGCCTGTCCTGGCGTTCGGTGCATATTTCCCCGGTGATGCCAAAGCCGGATCTGACGGCGTTGACCGGTGGCTACCGCAAGACTCCAGTGTTGCAGATCGGTGCTGACATCTATTGCGACACCGCACTGATCGCTCGACGCCTGGAACAGGAAAAAGCCCTGCCGGCGTTCTTCCCCGAGGGCCAGGAAATGACCAGCGCCAGTTTTGCGGCGTGGGCCGATTCGGTGGTTTTTCAGCACGCGGTGAGCCTGGTGTTCCAGCCGGAATCGGTGGCGGTGCGTTTCGGCAAATTGCCTCCGGAAGCGATCAAGGCATTCCTGGCCGACCGCGCCGGTTTGTTCAGCGGTGGCAGCGCCACGCGTCTGTCCGCCGAGCAGGCCAAACATCAGTGGCCGACGATCATGGCGCGTCTGGAGCAGCAGTTGCAGCGCGAGCAGGGCGACTTCCTTTTTGGTGAGCCGTCGATTGCCGACTTCGCCCTGGCGCATCCGATGTGGTTCCTCAAGGCGACGCACGTCACGGCGCCGCTGGTGGATGAATATCCGGCGGTGGCGGCGTGGCTGGGTCGAGTGTTGGGGTTCGGCCATGGCGCAGCGAGCGAGATGTCTTCCGCCGAGGCACTGGAGGTCGCGCGTAACGCGACGCCAGCGGCATTGCCGGATGAGCGGTTCGTTGATCCGAACGGCTTCAAGGCGGGCCAGCAAGTGGCAATTGCCGCTATCGATTACGGCGTTGATCCGGTGGTGGGCGAGCTGCTGTTTGCTGGCCGTGAAGAGCTGATCATTCGCCGTGAAGACGAACGTGGCGGCGTGGTGCATGTGCACTTTCCGCGCTTTGGGTTCCGTATCGAGGCGCGCTGATTTATCGAGTCAGCTGCAAAACCTGTGGGAGCGAGCCTGCTCGCGAAGACGATGGATCATTCAACATGTCGTTGGCTGATGCAGCGCTTTCGCGAGCAGGCTCGCTCCCACAATGGATTATTTGAGGGCAGCGAGGATTTCTTCCGGATCAAACCCGCGAATCAACGTACCGTTCACATCAATCAGCGGAATCCCGCGTCCACCCAATGCCTCATACGCCTTGCGCGCATCGGCATCCTTCTCGATGTCGTACTCCTTGAACGGTATGCCCTTGCTGTCGAGAAAGCGTTTGGTCTGTTTGCAGTAGCCGCACCAGTCGGTGGCATAGAGCACGACACTGGCCTGCGCCCGGGTCTGCTGCGAGACCATCTGCGAGGGATTGAACACTGGCTCGATCTTGCCCCAGTTCTGATAAACCACGACCACCAGCAGCACCAGGGCGACTTTTTTCAGCACGTTGCCGAGCATCAGTTACGCCGCTTCAACTGGTCGGTCAGCGAAGTCGGCAGGCCTTTGATGATCAGGGTGCCGTTCTCTTCGTCGTACTCGATCTTCGAACCCAGCAGATGCGCTTCGAAGCTGATCGACAGGCCTTCGGCGCGGCCGGTGAAGCGGCGGAATTGATTGAGGGTGCGCTTGTCTGCCGGAATCTCTGGCGAGAGGCCGTAGTCCTTGTTGCGAATGTGGTCGTAGAAGGCCTTCGGGCGTTCTTCGTCGATCAGCTCCGACAGCTCCTCAAGGCCCATCGGTTCGCCGAGCTTGGCCTGGCTGCTGGCGTAGTCGACCAGAGTCTTGGTTTTCTCGCGGGCCGAGTCTTCCGGCAGGTCTTCGCTCTCGACAAAGTCGCTGAAGGCTTTGAGCAGGGTGCGGGTCTCGCCGGGGCCGTCGACGCCTTCCTGGCAGCCGATGAAGTCGCGGAAATACTCCGAGACCTTCTTGCCATTCTTGCCCTTGATGAACGAAATGTACTGTTTGGACTGCTTGTTGTTCTGCCACTCGGAAACGTTGATCCGCGCGGCTAGATGCAACTGGCCAAGGTCGAGATGGCGCGAGGGCGTCACGTCGAGCTCGTCGGTCACCGCCACGCCTTCGCTGTGGTGCAGCAGGGCGATTGCCAGATAGTCAGTCATGCCTTGCTGATAGTGGGCGAACAGAACGTGGCCGCCCACCGACAGGTTGGATTCTTCCATCAGCTTCTGCAGATGCTCGACCGCCACTTTACTGAATGCGGTGAAGTCACGGCCGCCGTCCATGTACTCCTTCAGCCAGCCGCTGAAGGGGAATGCGCCGGATTCCGGATGGAACAGGCCCCAGGCTTTGCCCTGTTTGGCGTTGTAGCTTTCGTTGAGGTCGGCGAGCATGTTTTCGATGGCTGCGGACTCGGCCAGTTCAGAGTCACGGGCGTGCAGAACTGCGGGCGTGCCGTCGGGTTTTTTGTCGATCAGGTGGACGATGCAATGACGGATCGGCATGGGCTTCTCGGCTATTGGAAGGGAGGAGGGCAGGCTCCCCCGAAAAAGCGCTCAGTGTACCGCAACCACTGGTTTTGGCGCGGGTTGCAGGGCAAAACCGGGGCGCGCGCCCCGCCTTAAGCGGTTTTTTACCGATTTAGCGCAATAAAGCTGACCAAATGGGTAGCTAGAGGCGGATATTTCCTTGTCGCTGTGCTAGTTTTGCCCGGTCTTACGCGAAGTCACTGCGTTAAGCGTGCATTCAGCATTTGTCAGGTCGAACCAAACCCTGATTTCGGCATCTATAACCCGACTCGTCGTGGTTATCGCCGAGGGTGCCAGATCCAGAAGATCGGGCTCGATGGCTGACACTGCACTCTGCAATCCATATGAATTTGATAGGGAAGGAACACTACATGGCTCTTACTAAAGACCAACTGATCGCCGACATCGCTGAAGCTATCGACGCGCCGAAAACCACCGCGCGTAACGCTCTGGACCAACTGGGCCAAATCGTTGCCGATCAGCTGGAAAACGGCGGCGAAATCACCTTGCCAGGTATCGGCAAGCTGAAAGTGACCGAGCGTCCTGCCCGCACCGGCCGTAACCCTTCGACTGGCGCTGCCATCGAAATCCCTGCAAAGAAAGTGATCAAGCTGGTTGTGGCCAAAGGCCTGACCGACGCTGTGAACAAGTAAGACGCAGCGATAAAAAAACCGTGCTTCGGAGTGATCCGGGGCACGGTTTTTTTGTGTCTGTGATTTGACGGTCAAGTCGCGGGCAAATGTGGGAGCGAGCCTGCTCGCGAAAGCGGTGGGTCAGTCGATATTGAAGCTGACTGACACGCTGCCTTCGCGAGCAGGCTCGCTCCCACAGGGGATCTACAGCGCCTTAGCGCACCCAGCGCTCACGCCGCCAGATCTGCTGCTCGGACTTGGTCTGGAAGGTCCAGGCGACAAAGCGGCTCTGCTTCTGCCCCTGCGACATCTCCACGACCTGACTCTCCAGCACGCCAGCCTTCTTCAGTGCCGTCTCGATGGCCGGCAGGTTCGAGGCCTTCGACACCAGGGTGCTGAACCACAACACCTTGTGCTGGAAGTTCGCGCTCTCGGCAATCAACTGCGTCACGAAGCGCGCTTCACCGCCTTCACACCACAGCTCCGCCGATTGCCCGCCGAAGTTCAGCACCGGCAGCTTGCGTTTCGGGTCGGCCTTGCCCAAGGCGCGCCACTTGCGCTCGCTGCCCTTGGTCGCTTCTTCCATCGAAGCGTGGAACGGCGGGTTGCACATGGTCAGGTCGAAACGCTCGCCCGGCTCCAGCAAACCGATGAGGATGTGCTTGCGGTTCTCCTGCTGGCGCAGCTGGATCACTTTGCTCAGATCATTGGACTGCACGATGGCTCGCGCCGCCGCCACGGCTGTAGGGTCGATCTCCGAGCCGAGGAAGTGCCAGCGGTATTCGCTGTTGCCAATCAGCGGATACACGCAGTTGGCGCCCATGCCGATGTCCAGCACGTTGACGATCGCGCCGCGCGGCACTTTACCGTCGTTCATGCTCGCGAGCAGGTCGGCGAGAAAGTGCACGTAATCGGCACGCCCCGGAACCGGAGGGCAGAGGTAGTCCGCCGGGATGTCCCAATGTTGAATGCCGTAGAACGCCTTGAGCAGCGCCCGATTGAACACACGTACCGCGTCGGGGCTGGCGAAGTCGATGCTTTCCTTGCCGTACGGGTTGGTGATCACATACTTGGCCAGTTCCGGCGTGGTCTTGATCAGTGCCGGAAAGTCGTAACGACCCTGATGGCGATTGCGCGGATGCAGGCTGGCCTTCTCGCGCGGCTCGACGGCTTTGCTCGGGGACGCGGCGTCAGGCTTCTTGCGCGCAGGTTTGGGTGTGCGGGGGGCGGTCATGGGCGTGGTCGATTCGGGTATGGCTGAAAGTGGCGGGTATTGTCCCACATCTGAAGGCAACACCGTTCAAACTGTGGGAGCGAGCCCGCTCGCGAAGGCGGTTTCACATCCGGCAGATTTGTCGGCTGATACAGCGCTTTCGCGAGCAGGCTCGCTCCCACAGGGGACTCGAGGTTTTGCAGGAATAAAAAAGGGAGGCCACTTGGGCCTCCCTTTTTCACTGCGGTTTGCCGTTACAGACTGGCAATCCGCGCGTGCTGCTCGGCCAGTTTGCCCAGGGCTTGTTCGGCCTCGGCCAGTTTGGCGCGTTCCTTCTCGATGACTTCGGCCGGGGCCTTGTCGACGAATCCTGCGTTGGAGAGCTTGCCGCCAACGCGTTGGACTTCGCCCTGCAGACGCAGGATTTCCTTGTCCAGACGTGCCAGTTCCGCGCCTTTGTCGATCAGGCCGGCCATCGGCACCAGCACTTCCATCTCGCCCACCAGTGCGGTAGCGGACAGCGGTGCTTCTTCGCCAGCGGCGAGCACGGTGATCGATTCCAGACGCGCCAGCTTCTTCAGCAGCGCTTCGTTCTCGCTCAGGCGGCGCTGGTCTTCAGCGCTGACGTTCTTCAGGAAGATCGGCAGTGGCTTGCCCGGGCCGATGTTCATCTCGCCACGAATGTTGCGCGTGCCGAGCATCAGTTCCTTGAGCCATTCGATGTCGTTTTCCGCCGCCGGATCGATGCGCTCCTCGTTGGCCACCGGCCAAGGCTGCAGCATGATCGTTTTGCCCTGAATACCGGCCAGCGGCGCGATGCGCTGCCAGATTTCTTCAGTGATGAACGGCATGAACGGATGCGCCAGACGCAGCGCCACTTCCAGCACACGCACCAGCGTACGGCGAGTGCCGCGCTGACGTTCGACCGGCGCGTTCTCGTCCCACAACACAGGCTTGGACAGTTCCAGATACCAGTCGCAGTACTGGTTCCAGATGAACTCGTACAGCGCTTGCGCGGCGAGGTCGAAACGGAACTGATCCAGTTGACGGGTCACTTCGGCTTCGGTGCGTTGCAACTGCGAGATGATCCAGCGATCAGCCAGCGACAGCTCGTAGGCTTCGCCGTTCTGGCCGCAGTCTTCGCCCTTGTCCAGAACGTAACGCGCGGCGTTCCAGATCTTGTTGCAGAAGTTGCGATAGCCTTCGACGCGACCCATGTCGAACTTGATGTCGCGACCGGTCGAGGCCAGCGAGCAGAAGGTGAAGCGCAGGGCGTCGGTGCCGTAGCTTTCGATGCCATTGGCGAATTCTTCGCGGGTGGCTTTCTCGATCTTCTTCGCCAGTTTCGGTTGCATCAGGCCCGAAGTGCGCTTCTGCACCAGGGTTTCCAGGTCGATGCCGTCGATGATGTCCAGCGGGTCAAGGACGTTGCCCTTGGACTTGGACATCTTCTGGCCCTGGCCGTCGCGCACCAGACCGTGTACGTACACGGTCTTGAACGGAACCTGCGGCGTGCCGTCTTCGTTCTTCATCAGGTGCATGGTCATCATGATCATCCGGGCAACCCAGAAGAAAATGATGTCGAAACCGGTGACCAGCACGTCGGTGGAGTGGAATTTCTTCAGGAACTCGGTCTGCTCAGGCCAGCCCAGGGTCGAGAAGGTCCACAGGCCGGAGCTGAACCAGGTGTCGAGTACGTCGTTGTCCTGTTGCAGCGCAACGTCCGGGCCGAGGTTGTGCTTGGCACGCACTTCGGCTTCGTCGCGACCGACGTAGACTTTGCCCGACTCGTCGTACCAGGCCGGAATCCGGTGGCCCCACCACAGCTGACGGCTGATGCACCAGTCCTGGATGTCGCGCATCCACGAGAAGTACATGTTTTCGTACTGTTTAGGCACGAACTGGATGCGACCGTCTTCAACGGCAGCAATCGCCGGCTCGGCCAGCGGCTTGGTCGATACGTACCACTGGTCGGTCAGCCACGGCTCGATGACCGTGCCGGAGCGATCGCCTTTCGGCGTTTTCAGGTTGTGATCGTTGACACTCACCAGCAGGCCGGCAGCGTCGAACGCGGCAACGATCTGCTTGCGCGCTTCGAAACGTTCCAGCCCGGCGAACTCGGCCGGAATCTTGCCGTCGATGCTCTCGTTCAGCGTGCCGTCAAGGTTGAACACCTGCGCGGCAGGCAGCACGTTGGCGTTCTTGTCGAAGATGTTCAGCAGCGGCAGGTTGTGGCGCTTGCCGACTTCGTAGTCGTTGAAATCGTGGGCCGGGGTGATTTTCACGCAGCCGGTGCCGAATTCAGGATCGCAGTAATCGTCGGCGATGATCGGGATGCGCCGGCCAACCAGTGGCAGCTCGACGAATTTGCCGATCAGTGCTTTGTAGCGTTCGTCGTTCGGGTTAACCGCGACGGCGGAGTCGCCGAGCATGGTTTCCGGACGGGTGGTGGCGACGATCAGGAAGTCATTGCCCTCGGCGGTTTTAACGCCATCGGCCAATGGGTATTTCAGGTTCCACAGGAAACCTTTCTCTTCGTGGTTTTCCACTTCGAGGTCGGAAATCGCCGTGTGCAGTTTGGTGTCCCAGTTGACCAGACGCTTGCCGCGGTAGATCAGGCCGTCTTCATGCAGGCGCACGAAGGCTTCCTTGACCGCTTCCGAGAGGCCGTCGTCCATGGTGAAGCGCTCGCGGCTCCAGTCGACGGACGAGCCGAGGCGGCGGATCTGCCGGCTGATGTTGCCACCGGACTGATCTTTCCACTCCCAGACTTTCTCGAGGAATTTTTCCCGGCCCAGATCGTGACGATTCTGGCCCTGGGCTTCGAGTTGGCGCTCCACCAGCATCTGCGTGGCGATACCGGCGTGGTCGGTGCCCGGCTGCCACAGGGTGTCGCGACCCTGCATGCGGCGGAAACGGATCAACGCGTCCATGATCGCGTTGTTGAAGCCGTGACCCATGTGCAGGCTGCCGGTGACGTTCGGCGGCGGGATCATGATGGTGTAGGACTCGCCCGCGCCTTGCGGGGCGAAGTAGTTCTCGGACTCCCAGGTCTTGTACCAGGAAGTTTCAATGGCGTGCGGCTGGTAGGTCTTATCCATGCGCGGCGGGACCCTATTGGCATTTATTCAGGAAAAGCCGGCAAGTATAGCGGGGCATGGTGAGTAGGGCGAGCGGGGCGCGACCGGTCAGCAGCGCGCGGGCGGTGGTGCAAGTTGTCTGCTAGTACTTTTACAACAGGGAACGAAGGGCAGATCAAATGTGTGCATCTCAAACATCGCTGCATGCCAATACTCCATCGATCACGGTGCTGGATAGCCGCTGCCTTCGTGTGCGGGATGTGCGTTACCACCGCCATCCCGATTCACTCGCTGTTACAAGCGAACGCATTGACCGTCACCATTACGATGGTCGCGGGTTCCTGATGCGCAGCGCTGACCCACGATTAAACGAAGCCGGGTTGGCCAATTTCATTTATGTCAGGAGTCTGTCCGGGCGCGTGTTGAGCCAGCAGGGCGCCGACAATGGCAGCAGGGTGGTGCTACCTGACGCCGTCGGTCGTTCATGGAGGGTGGTAAGCAATATGCCCGGCCCTGACCACGGTGCGGGATCCACAAGTCAGCTTGTTACCAGCACCTATCAATATGAAGGGAGCGATCTTCTCGGTCGTCTGACCAGCGTTTCCGAACAGGAGGGGAACGAGCGCCCGAAAATCAGCGAGCGGAGGGTCTATGCCGCAAACACTGAGGCTGAAATCGCGCTGAACCTGGCCGGCCGGTGCGTGAGCCACTACGACACGGCCGGTCTGACGAAGACTGATAGCGTGGCGCTGACAGGTGTGCCGCGCTCGATTAGCCGTCGTTTCTTCAAGAGCGCAGACAACCCGGGCGAGGTGGTCGATTGGCAGGGTGACAACGCCTCGGACTGGAATGACGGCCTGGATGACGAGACCTTCACCAGTCTGGTTACCACCGATGCGACGGGCGCGCTTCATACATCTACGGACGCAGCGGGCAACCTGCAGCGCGTGGCTTACGATATGGCAGGCGCAATCCGGGGGCACTGGGTGACGCTAAAGGGCAGCGCGGAACGGGTAGTCGTGAAGTCGCTGACGTATTCGGCGGCGGGTCAGAATCTGCGTGAAGAGAGCGGCAACGGTGTGGTAACCACTTGGAAATACGAGCAGGAAACCCGGCGCCTCTCGGGAATCAGAGTGGAACGACCGCTCGGGCATGCGGCGGGAGCTAAAGTGCTACAGGATCTGAAGTACACCTATGATCCGGTTGGTAACGTCAGCGTTGAGCGCGACGATTCGCAGACACCATGTTTCTGGCGAAATCAGAAGATGCTGGCGCAAAACACTTATATCCATGACTCGCTCTATCAACTGATCAGCGCAACCGGACGCGAGATGGCGAATGCCGAGGGGGCATGCGGCTCCCCTCTGGTCTGCGGTCCTGACCACGCCGCTTACACCAGTTACACCCGCACTTACCGCTACGATATGGCTGGCAATCTGATTCAGATACGCCACATCGCACCAGCCTCGCAAAATAATCACACCGCCAGGGTCACGATCAGCAACCGCAGCAATCGCGGTGTGTTGGACACCCTGGCGACAAATCCCGAGGAGGTGGAAGCATTTTTCTCGGCGGGTGGGCAGCAGACCACTTTGCATCCCGGACAGCGGCTTGTCTGGACGCCGCGCAACGAACTTTTGCAAGTGACCCCGGTGATGCGTGATGGCGCGATGGATGACCATGAGACGTATCGCTATGACAGTGCTAGTCAGCGAGTGCTGAAGTTCAGCGCGCAGAAAGTGTGTGGTTGCATACACAAGCAGCGGGTCGCCTACCTGCCGTCACTGGAGCTCAGAGCGAAGGGTATCGGCGCAACAGTGGCGGAGCGTCTGCACGTCATCAACGCAGATGCGTCAGGTCGATCCCGACTGCGAATCCTGCATTGGGACAGTCCGAGGCCGCCGAACGCCGATAATGACCTGCTGTATTACAGCTATGACAACTTGATTGGTAGTAGCGCAGTGGTCGTGGACGGTGAGGGGAAGCTTGTAAGTAAAGAGGAATATTACCCATTTGGCGGCACAGCCATATGGGTGGCGCGAAGTGCCATTGAGGCGGATTTCAAAACCGCCAGATACTGCGCAAAGGAACGCGATGCCACGGGACTTTACTACTTTGGCTGGCGCTACTATCAGCCCTGGGCAGGGCGCTGGTTAAGTGCTGATCCGGCAGGAACGGCGGACGGCATGAACCTGTTTATGATGGTCGGCAATAATCCCGTCACGTTTTTTGACAGCAATGGTTTGTACAAGGAAGGGCAAGAAGCCAGGCAAATGGTTGGCGAGTCATTTATCCATCCATTGCATATGCCTGCCTTCGAAAAAGTATCCAAAGAACACAATGTAGCAATAAGCGTTAGAGAGTCCGGAAGTTACACCATCAAGGCTTTGGGCGAAGGTGCCGCTGCCAAGGGCCATAACATTCTTGAAAAGACCATCAAACCGTCTTCCTTGAAAGCAGTTTACGGGGATGGCGCTGAAGCGATGCTCGTGCGGGCAGAAAAAAGCGGGTTGGTCGGGCGAGTGGGGCAGTGGGGCCGGGGCGGTGTTCGAGGACTTTATGCGCGCAATAGCATCAGCGATGAAGATGTTTCCTACAGCGTTAATCTGCAAAGTCCCATCGAACACGAACTCCTGAATGCCTGGGTGAAGTTCAAAGTCGTCACGCCCTACACGGGTGACTACGATATGCACGATGTTATTCAGTCAAGACAAGGAAAAGGTATTGTTCCGCGTTCGGGAAGTAGCGAGGAGGCGCAAGTCATGAATTTGATCAATCATGCTATCGCCGAACTGGATTCTGCGAGGCCGTTCGATAACACCCCGATGAATGTGATCCGTCATGGTCCGCAAGTGAACTTCGTTTCACATATGTGGAATCATGAATTCGACAAGGTCAAACAGGACAACGGATATTTGGAGGCGGTTGCCCGGCCAGGCCCGTTTCCGATAGCGATGGTGCACCAGGGGCAGTGGTCGATTATCGAAAGTACCCGCGAACTGTTCGATTTTTACGGGGCGTTGAACACCGCAGTTCCGGAACACTGGGCGCAAGAGTTTGTGAGTCGGGGAAAAGGCATGGTTGCCACGCCCAGACATGCCAGAACACTGGATTGGCATCGCAGCAACACCGTCTAGAAGTCGGGTTTGCCGGGTTGCCAACTCAGTGCTGATCGTGGGGGCGCCAAGGCTACTCGTACTGGCTGAGCAGCCGCTCCATCCGCGCATCGAGGCGGCGTTTGATTTCGGTCTCGATGTGCGGGGCGAAGTCGTCGATCACGTCTTGCATGATCAATTGCGCGGCGGCGCGCAGTTCGCTGTCCAGGTGCAACAAGGCGTCCGGGCCTTTATCAACCGGTGCGGCAGCCGGGGCAGCCGGCGGCGCTGGTGGCGGCTCGACAGCCGCCGGCTGATTGCCGACGGAATCGAACAGCATCGGAATCTGTTCCTGTTCGCCGTCATCGACCGTATCGGTCAAGAGCGGCGGTTGCAGGTTGTCATCGCCGAGCAACTGGCGGATCGATTCAAGATCGTCCAGCAGATGTGCGGACTTCTGTTGCGGTTTCGGAGTGTCCATTGGAGTGCTCAGAGTCGCTGTAAACGGTGGTCTTGCAGAGAATAGCCCTGTTCGCGGTAGAAACGGAAACTCTCCCGCGCCGCCGCTCGGATGGTCGGATCTTCCACCACCACTTCCGCCACGCGGGCGAATTTGCTGGCGAAGGCCGGGACTTTCAGGTCGAGATTGACCAGCAGATCCTGATGCTCACCGCAGTCTTGCCCGAGTCCCAGCACGATCAAACCGTCCGGTTCGCTGTCGGCCGGGCCGTGGGGCACGAAGCTTTCACCCTTGAATGCCCACAGACGCGCATCGAGATCGTCGCGCTGGGCCGCATCGCTGCAATGCAGGTAGATGCGGTGGCCCATGCGCCAGGCTTTCTCGGTGAGCTTGCAGGCGAAATCCAGGCGCGCTGAAGGATCGGCGCTGGGCAGGATATAGAAGTCGACTTTGGTCATTGCGGTTCCAGAGCGGCAAGTGGCGTCACCCGAGAGTGACGCCACCTTTCAGCGGTTTCAGGCCTTGGCGCGATCGAGCAGGTACTGGGTCAGCAGTGGAACCGGACGGCCGGTGGCGCCTTTGTCCTTGCCGCCGCTGGTCCATGCCGTGCCGGCGATGTCCAGGTGCGCCCAGTTGAGGTTCTTGGTGAAGCGCGACAGGAAGCAGGCGGCAGTGATGGTGCCTGCCTTCGGCCCGCCAATGTTGGCGATGTCGGCGAACGGGCTGTCCAGCTGCTCTTGATACTCATCGAACAGCGGCAGTTGCCAGGCGCGGTCGTCGGCAGCCTTGCCGGCGCTGAGCAGTTGGTCGATCAGCTCGTCGTTGTTGCCCAGCAGGCCGGACGTGTGCGCGCCCAAGGCAACTACGCAAGCACCGGTCAGGGTGGCGATGTCGATCACCGCTTGTGGCTTGAAGCGCTCGGCGTAGGTCAGCGCATCGCACAGCACCAGACGGCCTTCAGCGTCGGTGTTGAGGATTTCCACGGTCTGGCCGCTCATGGTAGTGACGATATCGCCCGGCCGCGAAGCATTGCCGCTCGGCATGTTTTCGGCGCAGGCGAGGATGCACACCAGATTGATCGGCAGTTTCAGCTCAAGCACAGCACGCAAGGTACCGAACACGGAGGCAGCGCCGCCCATGTCGTATTTCATCTCGTCCATGCCGGCGCCCGGCTTCAGGCTGATGCCGCCGGTGTCGAAGGTGATGCCCTTGCCGACCAGCGCGTATGGCTTCTCGGATTTCTTGCCGCCGTTGTATTGCATGACGATCAGGCGCGGCGGCTGGGCGCTGCCCTGGCCCACAGCGTAGAACGAGCCCATGCCGAGGGATTTGATCTTCTTCTCGTCGAGCACTTCGACTTTCAGATCCTTGAACTCTTTGCCCAGATTCTTGGCTTGTTCGCCCATGAAGGTCGGGTGGCAGATGTTCGGTGGCAGGTTGCCCAGATCGCGGGTGAACGCCATGCCGTTGGCGATGGCGGTGGCGTGGTTCACGGCACGCTGCACTTCGGCTTGCGCAGCCTTGATGGTCAGCAGGGTGATTTTCTTCAGGGCGCGCGGTTCGGCTTTCTGGCTCTTGAACTGGTCGAAGGTGTAGCCGCCGTCGACCAGGGTTTCTGCCAGCAGGCGAGTCTTGCCGTAGCTGTCGCGACCTTTGACGATGACTTCATCCAGCGCCAGCACGGCGTCACCGCCGCCCAGGCCTTTGAGGGTGTTGAGGATGCCGGCAACGATTTTGCGGAACGGACGGTCGCCCAGTTCTTCGTCCTTGCCCACACCGACCAGCAACACGCGCTCGGCTTTCAGGTTCGGCAGGCTGTGCAGCAGCAGGCTCTGACCGACCTTGCCGGCCAGGTCGCCACGCTTGAGCACGGCGCTGATCGCGCCACCGCTCGACTCGTCGACCAGTCTGGCGGCGACACCGAGTTTGCGGCCTTCGCCGACGGCAACCACCAGGGTGGCGGTTTTCAACGTTTCTGGGCTAACGCTTTTTACAACCAGTTCCATGTCCGGATCCCTGAATGAATGGTCAACACGCAGGCGTTCGACGTTGTCCGCAGTCGCCTGCTTATAGATAGAAGAGGCGCAGGCCAAAGCCTGCGACAAGGGGCGCAGTTTGAACCTCGCTCCCCGCGCCTGACAACCCTCAGCAAAGGATTACAGCGATGGATGAGTGTGCGCAGTGACAGGCGCACACAATCACAGGATAATGCCGCATCTTTTTTCGACCGCTCTGCATGGCGGGCCGGTCGATGTGTTTGCTTGTTTGGCCGCCTTAGCCTGACAACCCTGGAGTGTCTGGTTTGATCGTCTTCCGTTATCTATCCCGCGAAGTCCTGTTGACCCTCAGCGCCGTAAGTGCCGTGCTGCTGGTCATCATCATGAGCGGTCGCTTCATCAAATACCTGGCGCAGGCTGCGGCCGGTCAGCTCGATCCGGGCTCGCTGTTCCTGATCATGGGCTTTCGTCTGCCGGGTTTCCTGCAACTGATTCTGCCGCTGGGCCTGTTCCTCGGGATCCTGCTGGCCTACGGTCGCCTGTACCTCGAAAGCGAAATGACCGTGCTCTCGGCCACTGGCATGAGCCAGCAGAAGCTGTTTCGCATGACCCTGTTTCCGGCAACGCTGGTGGCACTGGTGGTGGCGTGGCTGAGCCTCGGCCTGGCTCCGCAGGGCGCCAACCAGTTCCAGCTGCTGCTGAACAAGCAGGACGCGCTGACCGAGTTCGATACCCTCGAACCGGGACGCTTCCAGGCCTTGCGCGACGGCACCCGAGTGACTTACACCGAAACCCTGAGCGACGATCGCGTCAATCTCGGCAGCGTGTTCATCTCGCAGAAGAACCTCGGCGCCGATAAAAAGGACCGCGGGATTTCCGTGCTGGTGGCCGAGTCGGGCCGTCAGGAAATCCGCCCCGACGGCAATCGTTACCTGATTCTCGACAACGGCTATCGCTATGACGGCAGCCCGGGGCAAGCCGATTACCGCGCCATTCATTACGAAACCTACGGCGTGCTGCTGCCCAAGCCGGACGTCAGCGAAGAAGTCACCGATCGCGATGCAATGCCGACCTCGTCCCTGTGGGGCAGCGACGACATCCGTTCGAAAACAGAACTGCAATGGCGTATGTCGCTGCCGTTGCTGGTATTCATCGTGACCCTGATGGCGGTGCCGCTGTCGCGGGTGAATCCGCGTCAGGGGCGTTTTCTCAAGCTGCTGCCGGCGATTCTTCTTTATATGGCCTACCTGACCATCCTGATTGCCGCTCGCGGCGCCCTTGAAAAAGGCAAGATCCCGCCGGCCCTCGGCCTGTGGTGGGTACACGCGATCTTTCTGGTGATCGGCCTCGGCCTGCTTTACTGGGAGCCGCTGCGCCTGAAACTGGCCAGCCGTCGTAGTGCTGCGCTGGAGGTGGCCCGTGGTTAAACTCGACCGCTACATCGGCAGCAGCGTATTCATGGCGATCATCGCCGTGCTGGCGATCATCCTCGGCCTGGCAACGCTTTTCGCCTTCATCGATGAAATGGGCGACGTCAGCGACACCTACACCTTGGTCGACGTGCTCGGTTTTGTATTGCTCACCGCACCGCGCCGGCTCTATGAAATGCTGCCGATGGCCGCATTGATCGGGTGCCTGATCGGTCTCGGCAGTCTGGCCAGCAGCAGTGAGCTGACGGTCATGCGCGCTGCTGGCGTGTCGATCGGCCGTATCGTCTGGGCCGTCATGAAGCCGATGCTGGTGCTGATGCTCGCCGGCGTGCTGATTGGCGAATACGTCGCCCCGGCCACCGAAAGCATGGCACAGGCCAATCGCTCGCTGGCCCAGGGCAGCGGCGATGCGCAAAGCGCCAAACACGGTATGTGGCACCGTCAGGGTGAGGAATTCATCCACATCAACGCCGTTCAACCGAACGGTCTGTTGTACGGCGTGACGCGCTATCACTTCGACAAGGAACGCCATCTGCTCAGCTCCAGCTTCGCCAAAAAGGCCGAGTTTGACGGCAGCAAGTGGCAGCTCACCGACGTTGCCACCACGCTGTTCCACGAGCGCAGCACCGAGGTCGTCAATGCCCCGAGCGAGGAGTGGGACGTGGCGTTGAGCCCGCAACTGCTCAGCACCGTGGTCATGGCGCCGGAATCGCTGTCGATCAGCGGTCTGTGGGGCTACATCCACTATCTGGCCGAGCAGGGCCTGAGCAACGGCCGTTACTGGCTGGCATTTTGGGTCAAGGTGTTGCAGCCGCTGGTGACCGCCGCGCTGGTGCTGATGGCGATCTCGTTCATCTTCGGTCCACTGCGTTCGGTGACCCTCGGTCAGCGTGTTTTCACCGGCGTGCTGGTGGGCTTCACCTTCCGCATCGTCCAGGATCTGCTGGGACCATCGAGTCTGGTGTTCGGATTCTCGCCGCTGTTTGCGGTGCTGGTGCCGGCCGGCGTGTGTGCGCTGGCGGGTGTCTGGCTGCTCAGACGCGCGGGCTGATGAACAAGCTTTCATTGAGCGCTTGAACCCTGAAAACGCCTCGGTCGCCAGACCGGGGCGTTTTTGCATGCGATCCGGGTGACAGGCGAACGTGACGCTTGCGCCGTGTATCAGGTACAATTCCCGGCTATTTTTCGGCGGGCCAAGCCTGCAGCCTTTTTGAGTGTTGATCCGTGAGTGATTTGAGTCATATCCGCAATTTCTCCATCATCGCCCACATTGACCATGGCAAGTCGACGCTGGCTGACCGTTTCATCCAGATGTGCGGCGGCCTGGCCGAGCGTGAAATGGAAGCCCAGGTACTGGATTCCATGGATCTTGAGCGTGAACGCGGGATCACCATCAAGGCCCACAGCGTTACCCTCTATTACAAAGCCAAAGACGGCATCACCTACCAACTGAACTTCATTGACACCCCGGGGCACGTCGACTTCACCTACGAAGTCAGCCGTTCCCTGGCCGCGTGCGAAGGTGCCTTGCTGGTGGTCGATGCGGGGCAGGGCGTCGAAGCCCAGTCCGTGGCCAACTGCTACACCGCCATCGAGCAGGGCCTGGAGGTCATGCCGGTCCTGAACAAGATCGACCTGCCCCAGGCCGAGCCGGATCGCGTCAAGGACGAGATCGAGAAGATCATCGGCATCGACGCCACCGACGCCGTCACCTGCAGCGCCAAGACCGGCCTGGGTGTCGACGAAGTGCTCGAGCGTCTGGTGCACACCATCCCTGCGCCGACCGGCAATATCGAAGATCCGCTGCAAGCGTTGATCATCGACTCCTGGTTCGACAACTACCTGGGCGTTGTTTCCCTGGTACGCGTGCGCCACGGCCGTGTGAAGAAGGGCGACAAGATTCTGGTCAAGTCCACCGGCAAGGTGCACCTGGTCGACAGCGTCGGCGTGTTCAACCCGAAACACACCGCCACCGTTGATCTGAAGGCCGGCGAAGTGGGCTTCATCATCGCCAGCATCAAGGACATTCACGGTGCGCCGGTCGGTGACACCCTGACCCTGAGCTCCACGCCGGACGTGCCGGTGCTGCCGGGCTTCAAACGCATTCAGCCACAGGTTTACGCCGGTCTGTTCCCGGTCAGTTCCGACGACTTCGAGGATTTCCGCGAAGCGCTGCAGAAGCTGACCCTGAACGACTCGTCGCTGCAGTACACCCCGGAAAGCTCCGACGCCCTGGGCTTCGGCTTCCGTTGCGGCTTCCTCGGCATGCTGCACATGGAAATCATCCAGGAGCGCCTCGAGCGCGAATACGACCTGGACCTGATCACCACTGCGCCGACGGTAATTTTCGAGCTGGTGCTGAAAACCGGTGAAACGATTTACGTCGACAACCCGTCGAAGCTTCCGGACGTGTCGGCGATCGAGGACATGCGCGAGCCAATCGTGCGCGCCAATATCCTCGTACCGCAGGAACACTTGGGTAACGTGATCACCCTGTGCATCGAGAAACGCGGTGTTCAGGTCGACATGCTGTTCCTCGGCAATCAGGTGCAAGTGACCTACGACCTGCCGATGAACGAAGTGGTCCTGGACTTCTTCGACCGTCTCAAATCCACCAGCCGCGGCTATGCTTCGCTGGACTACCATTTCGATCGTTATCAATCGGCTAATCTGGTGAAACTGGACGTGCTGATCAACGGCGACAAGGTCGATGCCCTGGCATTGATCGTGCACCGTGACAATTCGCACTTCAAAGGTCGCCAGTTGACCGAGAAGATGAAAGAACTGATTCCTCGTCAGATGTTCGACGTGGCGATTCAGGCTGCCATTGGTGGTCAGATCGTGGCGCGGACAACCGTCAAGGCGCTCAGAAAGAACGTATTGGCCAAATGCTACGGCGGTGACGTCAGTCGTAAGAAGAAGCTGCTCGAGAAGCAGAAGGCCGGTAAGAAACGCATGAAACAGGTCGGCAACGTGGAAATTCCACAGGAAGCCTTCCTCGCCGTGCTCAGGTTGGAATAATCAGGTCCTATGTCGCTAAATTTCCCGCTGTTGCTGGTCATCGCCGTGTTCGTCTGCGGCCTGTTGGCGTTGCTTGATCTGCTGTTCCTGGCACCGCGTCGGCGTGCTGCCATTGCCTCTTATCAAGGCAGTGTCAGCCAGCCCGAGCCTGTGGTGGTCGAGAAGCTGAACAAAGAGCCGCTGCTGGTCGAATACGGCAAGTCGTTCTTTCCGGTGCTGTTCATCGTGCTGGTGCTGCGTTCGTTCCTGGTGGAGCCGTTCCAGATCCCGTCCGGCTCGATGAAACCGACCCTGGACGTCGGCGACTTCATTCTGGTGAACAAGTTTTCCTACGGCATCCGTCTGCCGGTGATCGACAAGAAGATCATCGAAGTCGGTGACCCGCAGCGCGGCGATGTGATGGTGTTCCGCTACCCGAGCGACCCGAACGTCAACTACATCAAGCGTGTGGTCGGCCTGCCCGGTGACACGGTGCGTTACACCGCCGACAAGCGTCTGTTGGTCAACGGCGAGTCGATTGCCGAGAAGATGGTCGGCGCCGAAGCGGGTTCGCTGGGCAGCGCGGAGCTCTATCAGGAAAAACTCGGCGCAGCCGAACACCTGATCCGTAAGGAAATGAGCCGCTACCGCGCTACCCCGGACCGTTCGTGGACAGTGCCTGCCGGGCACTACTTCATGATGGGCGACAACCGCGACAATTCGAATGACAGCCGCTACTGGGATGATCCGAACATTCCCAAGGATCTGCTGGGCATGGTTCCCGACAAGAATATTGTCGGCAAGGCCTTCGCGGTCTGGATGAGCTGGCCGGAGCCGAAACTCAGCCACCTGCCGAATTTCTCGCGGGTTGGCCTGATCAAGTAATCAAACACGGCGCTGTTGACCACAGCGCCGAATGCATTTCTGGAGCCGGCACAATCGGCTTCGCAATCGCCAGGATTTATTTTTTGAACACAGCGTTAATTGTCCCAGGCCTGCGCCGTACCCCGGCGATGGCAGTGGAAACCAGCCACGAACTCAGCGTGGGTAAACCGTGAGCGTTTCTCTAAGCCGTCTCGAGCGCCAGCTCGGTTACACCTTCAAGGACCAGGAGCTGATGCTGCTGGCCCTCACGCACCGCAGTTTTGCCGGGCGCAACAACGAGCGTCTGGAATTCCTCGGTGATGCCATCCTCAACTTTGTCGCTGGCGAGGCGCTGTTCGATCGCTTCCCGCTGGCCCGCGAAGGCCAGTTGTCGCGTTTGCGCGCACGGCTGGTAAAAGGTGAGACGCTGGCCGTACTCGCTCGCGGTTTCGACCTCGGTGATTATTTGCGTCTGGGTTCGGGTGAACTGAAGAGCGGTGGTTTCCGCCGTGAATCCATTCTGGCAGATGCCCTCGAAGCGTTGATTGGCGCGATCTACCTCGATGCCGGCATGGACGTCGCCCGCGAGCGCGTGCTGGCCTGGCTGGCCGGCGAGTTCGAAGGGCTGACGCTGGTCGACACCAACAAGGATCCGAAAACCCGCTTGCAGGAACACCTGCAATCGCGCGGTTGCGAACTGCCACGCTACGAAGTGGTGGATATCCAGGGCGAACCGCACTGCCGTACCTTCTTCGTCGAATGCGAAGTGGTCTTACTGAATGAAAAAAGCCGAGGTCAGGGTGTGAGCCGTCGTATTGCCGAACAGGTAGCGGCCGCCGCAGCACTGATTGCCCTGGGCGTGGAGAATGGCAATGACTGATACAAACGCAACTCGCTGTGGCTACGTTGCCATCGTCGGCCGTCCCAACGTCGGCAAGTCGACGCTGCTCAACCACATCCTCGGGCAGAAGCTCGCGATCACCTCGCGCAAACCGCAGACCACTCGCCACAACATGCTCGGGATCAAGACCGAGGGCGACGTACAGGCGATCTACGTCGACACCCCGGGCATGCACAAGGGTGGCGAAAAGGCCCTGAACCGCTACATGAACAAAACCGCTTCGGCGGCGTTGAAAGACGTCGATGTGGTGATCTTCGTCGTCGACCGCACCAAGTGGACCGACGAAGACCAGATGGTGCTCGAGCGTGTGCAATACGTGACCGGCCCGCTGATCGTCGCGCTGAACAAGACCGATCGCATCGAAGACAAAGCCGAGCTGATGCCGCATCTGAGCTGGTTGCAGGAACAGCTGCCAAACGCGCAGATCATCCCGATTTCCGCGCAGCACGGGCACAACCTCGAAGCGCTGGAAAAGGTCATCGCCGATCACCTGCCGGAGAATGATCACTTCTTCCCGGAAGACCAGATCACCGACCGCAGCAGCCGTTTCCTTGCCGCCGAACTCGTGCGCGAGAAAATCATGCGCCAGATGGGCGCCGAGCTGCCGTACCAGATCACCGTCGAAATCGAAGAATTCAAGCAGCAGGGCAAGACCTTGCACATCCACGCGCTGATTCTCGTCGAGCGTGACGGTCAGAAGAAAATCATCATTGGCGACAAGGGCGAGCGCATCAAGCGCATCGGCACCGAAGCGCGCAAGGACATGGAGCTGCTGTTCGACTCCAAGATCATGCTCAACCTGTGGGTCAAGGTGAAGGGCGGCTGGTCCGATGACGAGCGCGCGCTGCGTTCGCTGGGTTATGGCGATCTGTAAGTAGCGATCTCGAAAACACCGCTACTCACTGTGGGAGCGAGCCTGCTCGCGAAGAGGATGTAACATTCAGCATTGATGTTGACTGTCACTCCGCTTTCGCGAGCAGGCTCGCTCCCACAGTGGTTTTGGGTTGTATGTAAAACCGCGTTTCTTCATCGAGAACTCAATGTCGCAAAACCCGCCTCCCGCCCAACCCGCCTACGTCCTGCATTCGCGCGCCTATCGCGAAACCAGCGCATTGGTCGATTTCCTCACGCCGCAAGGTCGGCTGCGGGCGGTGTTGCGCAGTGCGCGGGGCAAGGCCGGGACGCTGGCGCGGCCGTTCGTGGCGCTGGAGGTCGAGTTCCGTGGCAAGGGCGAGCTGAAGAATGTCGGGCGCATGGAGAGTTCTGGCACCTCGGCATGGCTCAACGGCGAGGCGCTGTTCAGCGGTCTCTACCTCAACGAATTGTTGATTCGCCTGTTGCCTGCCGAGGATCCGCATCCTGCAGTATTTGATCATTACGCCGCGACCTTGCTGGCGCTGGCCGAAGGTCGACCGCTGGAGCCTTTATTGCGCTCTTTCGAATGGCGATTGCTGGATGATCTCGGCTACGGCTTCTCCATGAACACCGATATGCACGGTGAGCCTGTGGCACCTGACGGTCTCTATCGCCTGCAAGTCGATGCCGGTCTCGAAAGGGTGTATCTGCTGCAACCAGGCTTGTTCAACGGCACTGAACTGCTGGCCATGGCCGAAGCCGACTGGTCGGCGCCCGGTGCGCTGTCGGCGGCCAAGCGTCTGATGCGCCAGGCCCTGGCGGTGCATTTGGGCGGGCGTCCGCTTGTCAGTCGCGAGCTGTTTCGCAAGCCCTGATATGCTGTGCGCCGAACCTCTCTATTCAGGAGCGCATCCGTGACCAGCAGCAATCGCATTCTTCTCGGCGTGAACATCGACCACGTCGCCACCCTGCGTCAGGCCCGTGGCACGCGCTACCCGGATCCGGTGAAAGCGGCGCTGGATGCGGAAGAGGCGGGCGCTGATGGCATCACCGTGCACCTGCGCGAAGATCGCCGGCACATCCAGGAGCGTGACGTGTTGCTGCTCAAGGATGTGCTGCAAACCCGCATGAACTTCGAAATGGGCGTCACCGAAGAAATGATGGCGTTCGCCGAGCGCATTCGCCCGGCGCACATCTGCCTGGTCCCGGAAACCCGTCAGGAGCTGACCACCGAAGGCGGTCTGGATGTAGCGGGGCAGGAGGAGCGCATCAGGGCTGCGGTCGAGCGCTTGTCGAAGATCGGCAGCGAAGTGTCGCTGTTCATCGACGCCGACGAGCGCCAGATCGCCGCCTCCAAGCGCGTCGGTGCGCCGGCAGTCGAGCTGCACACCGGTCGTTATGCCGATGCCGAAACCCCGACTGAAGTGGCCGAGGAATTGAAGCGTGTGGCGGATGGCGTTGCGTTTGGTCTGGCCCAAGGCTTGATCGTTAACGCCGGTCACGGCTTGCATTATCACAACGTTGAAGCCGTGGCTGCGATCAAAGGCATCAATGAGCTGAACATCGGCCACGCGCTGGTGGCGCATGCGTTGTTCGTGGGCTTCAAGTCCGCCGTATCGGAAATGAAAGCGCTGATTCTGGCTGCTGCCAAATCCTGAGCAGCTACACAAAACCCCTGTGGGAGCGAGCCTGCTCGCGAAAACGATGTATCAGTCAAAGATTATGTCGACTGACACGACGCTTTCGCGAGCAGGCTCGCTCCCACAGTTGGATTTGAGGTGTGGGTTAAAGCGGGGCAGGTTCTTGCGCGGGTTTCGACTTGTCGATCGCCGGCACATGCAGGTTGCCCTCGGCCACCTGATCGCCTTCAAGCTGCGGCTGGGTCACCCAGGTCAGGATGTCGTAGTAGCGACGGATGTTCGCCACGAAGTGCACCGGTTCGCCACCGCGGGCGTAACCGTAGCGGGTCTTGCTGTACCACTGCTTCTGCGAAAGGCGCGGCAGGATCTTTTTCACGTCCAGCCATTTGTCCGGATTCAAGCCTTCCTTCGCCGCCAGTTTGCGCGCGTCATCCAGATGGCCGCTGCCGACGTTGTACGCCGCCAGGGCGAACCAGGTGCGATCCGGTTCCTGGATCGAGTCGTCGAGCTGATCTTTCATATAAGCCAGGTACTTGGCGCCGCCCATGATGCTCTGCTTGGGATCGAGGCGGTTCGATACGCCCATCGCCTGCGCGGTGTTCTGGGTCAGCATCATCAAGCCGCGTACGCCGGTTTTCGAGGTCACCGTCGGCTGCCACAGCGATTCCTGATAACCGATGGCGGCCAGCAGGCGCCAGTCGACTTTCTCTTTCTTCGCGTAGTTCTTGAAGTGCTGTTCGTATTTCGGCAGGCGCTGCTGCAAGTGCTGGGCGAAGGTGGTGGCGCCCATGTAGCCAAGCACATCGACATGGCCGTAATAGCGGTCCTTCAGGCGTTGCAGGGTGCCGTTTTTCTGCACCTTGTCCAGATAGGCATTGATTTCGTTAAGCAGGCTGTTGTCTTCGCCCGGGCCCACCGCCCAGCTCTGACTGCGCGCGTCGCCGAGGTCGAAGGCCACGCGGATGTTGGTGAAGTACACCTGATTCATCGCCACTTCGTTGGAGTCGACCAGGGTCAGGTCGATCTGGCCCTCATCGACCATGCGCAGCAGATCGACCACTTCAACCGCGTCGGATTCTTCGTATTCGATGCCGGGATATTTCTGTTTCAGCGCGGCCAGTTGTTCGGCGTGGGTGCTGCCCTTGAGCACGGTGATCTTCTTGCCGACCAGATCCGCCGGATCGGTGGGACGCGACTGGCCGTTGCGGTAGATGATCTGCGGGGTGACTTCGAGGTAGGAGTGGGAGAACCGCACCTGCTTCTTGCGTTCATCGCTGCTGACCAGACCGGCGGCCGCGAGTACCGGGCCGTTCGGCTTGCCGACCTGGTTGAACAG
Organism: Pseudomonas glycinis; assembly: GCF_054871425.1. Lineage (NCBI taxonomy): Bacteria > Pseudomonadati > Pseudomonadota > Gammaproteobacteria > Pseudomonadales > Pseudomonadaceae > Pseudomonas > Pseudomonas glycinis. The sequence goes on from NZ_JBTYHF010000004.1 coordinate 74,808, forward strand.
GTCATCGAGGTTGTCGGCGGTCTCGATCTTCAATTCGACGCCCAAATCGTCGGCGAAGCGCTTCACCAGCTCGTATTCGAAGCCGGTTTCACCGCTGCGATCCTGAAAGTAGGTGGCGGGGCTGTTGCGGGTAACCACGCGCAGCACACCGTCCTCCTTTACGCGCTCGAGTGTGTTGGGTTTATCAACACAGCCACCGAGCACCAGGAAGAGTCCGGTTGCGATCAGCCATTTGGCGTATCGCGGACGCAAAGCCGTTGGGAAAAACATCTGCGCAGTATACGCAAACGGCCACGGGCGCCATATCTCGACAGCGTAGGACTAGTCTGCTAGCGATCACAAAATCGAACGAAATCCCTTGAATACGGGCCTTCAGGGCATTTTGTTACAGTAAAAATAAGCCATGCTGGAAGGCTTGATTTACCTGACCCCGAAGGCAGAAACACAGATTGCTACCCGAGTGCAACCGTGCGTAGCGTTTCGGGTGATGTTGAGGTCGGTTTAGGCTAGAATGCACGGCCTCAAAGCACACCCCTTCCCGAGGCTGTCCCGAAGATGTTGATCCTGCGCGGCACTCCTGCCCTTTCTGCCTTTCGCCACAGCAAACTCCTTGAGCAACTGAGCCAGAAGGTTCCAGCTGTCACTGGCCTGTATGCTGAATTCGCTCACTTCGCCGAAGTCACCGGCGTCCTGACCGGCGACGAACAGCAGGTGCTAGCGCGCCTTCTGAAGTACGGCCCAAGTGTTCCGGTTCAAGAGCCTACCGGCCGTCTGTTTCTGGTGTTGCCGCGTTTCGGCACCATCTCGCCGTGGTCGAGCAAGGCCAGCGACATCGCCCGCAACTGCGGCCTGAGCAAGATCCAGCGCCTGGAACGCGGTATCGCCTTCTATGTTGCAGGGCAGTTCAGCGAAGCCGAAGCCCAACTGATCTCGGACGCGCTGCATGACCGCATGACTCAGATCGTGCTGGCCAACCTCGAGCAGGCCGCCGGTCTGTTCAGCCATGCCGAGCCGAAGCCGCTGACCGCCATCGACATCCTCGGTGGCGGCCGCGCCGCGCTGGAAAAGGCCAACACCGAGCTGGGCCTGGCCCTGGCCGAAGACGAGATCGACTACCTGGTCAACGCCTTCAACGGTCTGAAGCGCAACCCGCACGACATCGAATTGATGATGTTCGCCCAGGCCAACTCCGAGCACTGCCGCCACAAGATCTTCAACGCCAGTTGGGACATTGACGGCCAGAGCCAGGAAAAAAGCCTGTTCGGCATGATCAAGAACACCTATCAGATGCACAGCGAAGGCGTGCTGTCCGCTTACAAGGACAACGCTTCGGTGATCGTCGGCAACGTTGCCGGCCGCTTCTTCCCGAACCCTGAAACCCGCCAGTACGGCGCGGTGCAGGAGCCGGTGCACATCCTGATGAAGGTTGAAACCCATAACCACCCGACCGCGATTGCGCCATTCCCGGGCGCATCCACCGGTTCCGGTGGCGAGATCCGTGACGAAGGTGCAACCGGTCGCGGCGCCAAGCCAAAGGCCGGCCTGACCGGTTTCACCGTCTCCAACCTGCAAATCCCTGGCTTCGAACAGCCGTGGGAAGTGCCGTACGGCAAGCCTGAGCGCATCGTCACCGCGCTGGACATCATGATCGAAGGCCCGCTCGGCGGCGCTGCGTTCAACAACGAATTCGGTCGTCCGGCGCTGACCGGCTATTTCCGTACCTTCGAACAATCGATCACGACCCCGCACGGCGACGAAGTGCGCGGTTACCACAAACCGATCATGCTCGCTGGCGGCATGGGCAACATCCGCGAAGAGCACGTCAAGAAAGGCGAGATCGTCGTCGGCTCCAAGCTGATCGTGCTCGGCGGCCCGGCGATGTTGATCGGTCTCGGTGGCGGCGCGGCTTCGTCGATGGCCACCGGCACCAGCTCGGCGGATCTGGATTTTGCTTCCGTGCAGCGTGAAAACCCTGAAATGGAGCGTCGTTGCCAGGAAGTCATCGACCGTTGCTGGCAACTGGGCGACAAGAACCCGATCAGCTTCATCCACGACGTCGGCGCGGGCGGTCTGTCCAACGCCTTCCCGGAACTGGTCAACGACGGCGACCGCGGTGGCCGTTTCGAACTGCGCAACATCCCGAATGACGAGCCGGGCATGGCCCCGCACGAAATCTGGTCGAACGAATCCCAGGAACGTTACGTGCTGGCAGTCGGCCCGGAAGACTTCGAGCGCTTCCAGGCGATCTGCGAACGCGAGCGTTGCCCGTTTGCCGTAGTCGGTGAAGCGACTGCCGAACCGCAACTGACCGTAACCGACAGCCATTTCGGCAACAACCCGGTGGACATGCCGCTGGAAGTGTTGCTGGGCAAGGCGCCGCGCATGCACCGTTCGGTGGTTCGCGAAGCCGAGCTGGGCGATGACTTCGATCCGTCGAACCTCGACATCAGCGAGTCCATCGAACGCGTTCTGCATCACCCGGCCGTAGCCAGCAAAAGCTTCCTGATCACCATCGGCGACCGCACCATCACCGGCCTCGTCGCCCGTGACCAGATGGTCGGCCCGTGGCAAGTGCCGGTGGCCGACGTTGCCGTCACCGCCACCAGTTTCGACGTCTACACCGGTGAAGCGATGGCGATGGGCGAGCGTACTCCGCTGGCTCTGCTGGACGCGCCGGCCTCGGGCCGCATGGCCATCGGCGAAACCATCACCAACATTGCTGCCTCGCGCATCAACAAGCTCTCCGACATCAAACTGTCGGCGAACTGGATGTCGGCGGCCGGCCACCCGGGCGAAGACGCGCGCCTGTACGACACCGTGAAAGCGGTCGGCATGGAGCTGTGCCCTGAGCTGGGCATCACCATTCCGGTGGGCAAGGACTCGATGTCCATGGCCACGCGCTGGAACGACAACGGCGAAGACAAGACCGTCACCTCGCCAATGTCGCTGATCGTCACCGGTTTCGCGCCAGTGGCTGACATCCGTCAGACCCTGACCCCGGAACTGCGCATGGACAAGGGTACCACTGACCTGATCCTGATCGACCTCGGTCGCGGGCAGAACCGCATGGGTGCATCGATCCTCGCGCAAGTCCACGGCAAACTCGGCAAGCATGCGCCGGATGTCGATGACGCCGAAGACCTGAAAGCTTTCTTCGCGGTGATCCAGGGCCTCAACGCCGACGGTCACCTGCTGGCCTACCACGACCGTTCCGATGGTGGTCTGCTGACCTCCGTGGTGGAAATGGCCTTCGCCGGCCACTGCGGTCTGAGCCTGAACCTGGACAGCGTTGCCGAATCCGCTTCGGAAATCGCCGCGATCCTGTTCAACGAAGAACTCGGTGCGGTGATCCAGGTTCGCCAGGACGCCACCCCGGACATTCTCGCGCAATTCAGCGCCGCCGGTCTGGGCGACTGCGTGTCGGTGATCGGTCAGCCGATCAACAATGGCCAGATCAACATCACCTTCAACGGTGACACCGTGTTCGAAGGCCAGCGTCGTCTGCTGCAACGTCAGTGGGCCGAGACCAGCTACCAGATCCAGCGTCTGCGCGACAACGCCGACTGCGCCGAGCAGGAATTCGACGCGCTGCTGGAAGAAGACAACCCGGGCCTGAGCGTCAAGCTCAGCTACGACGTCAACCAGGACATCGCCGCGCCTTACATCAAGAAAGGCATCCGCCCACAGGTTGCCGTGCTGCGTGAGCAGGGCGTCAACGGTCAGGTGGAAATGGCCGCCGCTTTCGACCGCGCCGGTTTCAGCGCGATCGACGTGCACATGAGCGATATCCTCGCCGGCCGTGTCGATCTCAACGAGTTCAAAGGCCTGGTGGCCTGCGGTGGTTTCTCCTACGGCGACGTCCTCGGCGCCGGTGAAGGCTGGGCCAAGTCGGCGCTGTTCAACAGCCGCGCCCGCGATGCGTTCCAGGGCTTCTTCGAGCGTAACGACAGCTTCACGCTGGGCGTGTGCAACGGTTGCCAGATGATGTCCAACCTGCACGAGCTGATCCCGGGCAGCGAGTTCTGGCCGCACTTCGTGCGCAACCGCTCCGAGCAGTTCGAAGCGCGTGTGGCGATGGTGCAGATCCAGGAGTCGAACTCGATCTTCCTGCAGGGCATGGCCGGTTCGCGCATGCCGATCGCTATCGCCCACGGTGAAGGACACGCCGAATTCGCCAGCGAAGAAGCACTGCTGGAAGCCGATCTGTCCGGTTGCGTGGCGATGCGTTTTGTCGACAACCACGGCAAGGTCACCGAAGCCTACCCGGCCAACCCGAACGGCTCGCCGCGCGGGATCACCGGCCTCACCAGCCGTGACGGCCGTGTGACGATCATGATGCCGCACCCGGAGCGTGTGTTCCGTGCGGTGCAGAACTCGTGGCGTTCGGAAGACTGGAACGAAGACGCGCCGTGGATGCGCATGTTCCGTAATGCTCGCGTGTGGGTTAACTGATCGTCGTGTACAAGTTGGCGTTTTTTGTTCCTGACAGTCATGTCGAGGTGGTCAAAGGGGCTGTGTTCGCTGCCGGTGGTGGGCGGATCGGTGACTATGACCACTGTGCGTGGCAGGTGCTTGGCCTGGGCCAGTTTCGACCGTTGGACGGCAGTCAGCCGTTTATCGGTCAGGCGGGGCAGGTCGAGCGGGTTGAGGAATGGAAGGTTGAGCTTGTCGTTGCGGATGAGTTGATTGTGGCTGTTGTGGCGGCGTTGAAGCTCAGTCATCCGTATGAGACGCCGGCTTATGAGGTGTGGCGGCTGGAGGATTTCTGATCTTCTTGGCTGCTTGAACGGGAGACCCGCAGATGAGTGATTGTCTGCGGGTTTTTTGTTGGCCTTGGTTTTTTTTTGAATTGGGTGAATATCCGTTGCTTCGGGTGTGGCGGCTGGCGGTTTCGCCCTTACGGCGAGTCACCTTTTTCAAACGCCGGAGTGCCGGCCCAGCAAAAAGGTAACCGAAAAGGCTTGCTCCTACGTTCGGCCCTCGCAGGCTCGGGTTCCTTCGCTACGGGACTGATCCGGGCGCAGCGGCTACGGTTTGCTTCGCTGCACCTCCTTGCGCTGTGTCTGGCTGCGCCAGACGGTCGCTGCGCTCCCACGCCCGGATCAATCCCTCCACTCAGCCTTCCGACGTCGCCGGTGGATCAAGATCAAGAGCACTCGAGCTAACGCTCATTGTGTAGGAGCTGCCGAAGGCTGCGATCTTTTGATCTTGATTTTGCTTTCTGTGGGAGCGAGCCTGCTCGCGAAGGCGGCCTGTCAGCCGCCCCGTTTCTCACTGAATGCACCCGATCACAACTGTAGGAGTGAGCCTGCTCGCGATGAGGCCCATCCATGCTCTCGAGAACTTGAGATTGTTTAAATCCGGTACCCAATGACCAGAACCTTCCCACAAGGTTTTCAGGTTGTCCGTCGGACGTGCGATCTCTAGTCTTTTGGTGTCGCCGAAACTTCGGCGATCGGGTGTGAGAACCCTTAGGAACTGTTAATCCACAATCAGTACCACCATAATCGCCGCCGGCATTCCTGCTGTCTGCATTGTTATGGCGGCTGTGTGCGGGCGGACTTCGGTCCGGCCGGGCTTGTTCCTACCGGTTTCTCACCCCGCACACTGCTGCCACCACTCCGCCGCGTGAGAAACGGCAAGTGATTGGCTATTGATGAGGAACGTATCAATGTCAAAACCTGTCCCCGACCCACCCCTCGAACCCACCACCCCCCTCGAACAAACCATCCGCGCCGACGACCTCGCGAAAAACCGCGAAGCGATCAAGCGCGCTCTGGATTTTTACCTGTGCCCACAGCCGAGCAAAGCGCGCCCGCCCGGCACCCTGTTTCTGATCCAGCCCGACGTCGACACCGAAACCCTGCTCGCCCACGCCTGTGAATCCCTCGCTTCAGCCAATACCCTGGCCAGTGATTTCGCCGATCAGTTGGGGCGACCGCAGCGCAATACGGCGCTGGCGATTCAGCAGATCATCATGCTCGCTGAGCTGGCGGTGAACCGTGCGCTGGATCGGGTTGATCCGTAGGCGTAAAAAACCACCGGGCCGTCGAGCCCGGTGGTTTTCCACGACGTGCAATCGCGTGGATGTCACGTCACCTGTGTCAGCTTGACGTCCGTTACAAGCATGTCGATCAAGGTTCGCAGGTATTTGAAGCTCTGATCTTTTTTCCCCCAGCGATCAATGAAGAACAGACCTTTGTCATTGATCTGAATCGGCGTCTCAACGATCTCGCCGGACCTGGATCTATGCACCACACTGGCTTTGCGGGTATCTGCATTTTCGATCAGGAATTGGCCCTGTCGAGTCAGTCTGCTGCGACTGACAGACGGAGGCGCAGCAGGTTTTTTCGTGCCGGGGACGGCCACCTCCATCACAAAGTCGCTGCTCAAGGCCCTCACGTTGGCCTCGTGCTGGCCGCTGACAAATTCCCATGTGCCGCGATGAATATCCCTGGCCAGCTCAGGGGCGGTGTCGCGCACGTGCAGGCTGACGGCTGAAAGTGTATCGGCCAGACCTGGCACGCCGAGGTTGTAATTGGTGTGCGCACTGCCGATGAGGGCCACCCATTTATGCGGGCCGTTGGCCAGTTGATCAGCCTCGATCACTTGGGTTGCAAAATAGCTGAACATCTCGTTTCGCGAGACTGCTTTGTCATGCAGGCCCTTGAGGTGGTAGGACGCTGTGCAATCGATCGCTCTGATGCGGATGTTGTATTTGGCTGCTGCCTGGTAGAGCTCCGTGTAGGTATCGCTGCCACCGTAAGCCATCATGTGCCCTCGGTCCTGACGATGCAGGTACGCCTTCAGCCTGTGCGGCATACGTTGGGTTCGCAAAAAAATGTCGAGATCGGCCTGGTGCAGATCGGTGAACAGGTGCTCGACATACAACGTGTCATAGCCTGCTTTCTTGAGCGCTTTCATGTGCTTTTTCAGCAGCGCTTTGCTCGCTACATCGGCATGGGCTTCGCCGATCAGCAGATTCAAGCGTCCGTCGGCCAGCTGCCGCAGAAAAGCCTCGAATGTGCAGTCGGAGGTGAGCACCGGCAGGATCGGCGCATCGGGAGGGACGTAGTCGGTGAAAGCGTCTCTGGCGGTTTTTTCCAGGCGCTTGCGCTGGGCGATGAAAGCCTCGTAGGCCGTTCTTTCACTGGAGATCGTCGGGGTGTAATTCGAGTCCATGGAGTAGGGCTTATGCAACATTTCAGCAATATCGTCACGCAGCGGCAAAGCCACATCGAAATCGCTGAAGTGATCAACGGCGCTAGCTGCGGCGGGCGGCCTGGAGACGGGTAGAGGTGCCTTGTAGGTGCTCGGCATCTGTACCAGGAAATCACCTTGCGCAGTCGCATCGCCGGCGATGGCGCCGGGTGTATCCCTGCTTATGCGTGCCGGTTGGTACAGGTCGATGTCTTCAACACGTATGGCTACGGCCTCGTGCAGGTCGGCCAGGCCCGGCGTGTTGTCGAACGTGGTCATGCGCGACTGTTCGGTCAGGGCAATCCAGCGCTCTTCGCCGACGTCGGCCACATCGCTGGCAAGCGCCTTGTGCGAATAGAAGTTTCTGATGGAGTTGTTGCGCGGGGTCAGCGGCGAGACTTCGGACATCACCATGATCCCTTCGAGTTTATAGCTGGCCGAGCCGTCTAGCGCATGGATGCTCATGCCTTTTTCCCGGGCCCTGCGCACCAGCGCCAGGTAAGAAAAAGCTGCGTCCGGCGCATACCCCATGGCTTTGTCGAGCGCCTTCAGATGTTTCTTGATATGAAACCAGGAGCCGTTCCTGTTGAGCTTTTCCAGTTTGAGATGAAACACGTCACCCGGCAGGTATTCGAGAAAGAGATGCTTGTAGCCGTTCGCCACGAGGACGTCGAGATGCTCGATCAATAACTGTTTGCTGGCGATCGAACCAGGTTGTGCACCGATCACCAGGTTCTTCGCGGCGAATGCATCGCTGCCGATCAACTGTGCGAATGAGGTATTGGCGGCAACCGCCGGCACTTCGGCACGGGCGGGCAGCGGTGCGAGCCGGGCAAAATGGCGCGTGGCGTCTTTGGTGAGTTTTTCGACCTGTTCCAGATAGGCTGTGCGTACCTCGCTCAACTCATCGACCACCCGGGCCATGATGGTCTGCCGCGGGATACCCATATCGCTCAGTTGCAGCAATGCCTCGCGCGATTGCGGCACCAGCAACGTTTCGACGCGCTCGCGGTAGTCGATCGCGACTCCATAATCTTTGTGCGGACCGGGTGTATCGGGCACAGCTTCGTATTTCGGTGCACCGCCGGACAGGCCGCTGCGCACCATCACCCCGTCGGAATTGCGTACGGTCAGAATGCCGGTCGAAAGCAGTCCGGAGCCATTCGGATCCGGGCGGTAGAGCAAATAACGGCCCAGCGCGTCCGGGTTGTTACTGGCGTAATACGACTGTCCTCTGAAAGCGACCGCCTGCATATCGTCCCAGACGGGTTCAGTGGCCATTTGATCGACCAATGCCAGAGCACTCTGTTGCTCATCGCCGGCAGTGGCGACAGCCTGACGCAACGGGCGCCGGACGGGCTTGAGTGACCGTAGCGCCGGACGCAGATCCGTCAGCACCGCGCCGGCACTGTTGAACAGATAACCAAGCAAGTGCCGGAACGCTTCGTTGTTGTTGCCCTGACGATAGGCATGCAGGGCGAGCATCGCGTCCTTGAAGGCCAGCAACAGGCCGGTGCTCAGGCTCAACAGCGGGAAGGGCGCGGTGGCGATGGCCGCGACCCACTCAACGCTCGTCCAGATCAGGCCGGCGATCATTTCGGTACGACTGGTGGTGGTCGCGTGGACGTTGTCGATCCGCCGTTGCAGCTTCATGTCATAGAGCGCGGTGAGCAGGTCGCTGACGGCGTCGGCCGGTCGCATCGAGTCGTAGCGGGCGGGGCTGGGGGTGGTTTTGTTGAGGTCTTTGGGCAGCTTCTTGCGGATGTTGTCCAGGTGCGTGCGGACCCGGGTCTGGGCGCTGATACCCACGCGCGAGGTGAAGTACTCGACCATGCCCGATTGCAGCAGCAGATAATTGAACAGGCGCGCTTCACGAAAACGCACGCCGTCCGGCGCGTCCGGCGTATACAGCAGAACCGGATTACTGCCATGGCTGAACAGCCAGGTATCGATCACCCATTCGCCGTCGATCATCAACCGGTGGATCGGGTACTTCGTCCGCGTCTGCCCCGACGTTTGATCCATGCTGGTGATGCTTTGCTGGAGCCATTGCAGGTCGCTGCTGGCGATATGTCCTTGCAGCTGGCATTCCAGCGCGGCGCTTTGCATCTGGCGCTGAGTGATCGCCAGCGTCGCGTTGCGGCGGAACGCGTAGCCTTCGCTCTGGGAATTCTGCAGCTCCTTTTTGACTTTGTCGGTATAGCGTTGGCCGATCCACACCCCTGTGACCGAGCGCGCGACATTCTGCGCGGTCAGGCTGCTGATATCGACGCCTTGCGGACCTCTGAAGCGCGCCGAGCGTGAGAATTTCTGCTCGAGAAAACCCACGCCGTCGGCATAGCCGTCGCGATACAGCCGGGTATAGGTCAACGGCTTTGGTGTCCATGAGGGCACGATCGATTTTGGCGAGTAGGCCCAGACGGTGTCAGGATCGACGTCATTGGCCGCACGTTTGAGCAAGCGGTTCAGGCTGAGCTTCGCTTGCTCGTGCACGTAGGCGTCAAATGTCTGGAAACGCCCGCCCGACAGCGGATGTTGATTGAATGCGAGCAGTGCGCCCTCGGCGTCGTCGCTCAGCGTCGTCAGTTGTCGGCGATTGGCCGCAGTGGTCGAGCGATACCACACCGGTGTACTGAAATCATAATCATCGATGCGTGTGGCAAGCACGTGTTCAGCCATCGCTTTGAGGCAATCGAGATGGTTGCCGAGGTGATCGAAAGTCACCTTCTGGTGCTCCGCTGCTTCCGGTTTGAAGCTCAGCCCCGACAAGACTTTGCGCAGAGCAGGACGAAAGCGCATCGGTGCGCGGCTGACCAGGTAACCAGCCATGGTTTGGGCTGCGTCACTCTGCTTGGCCCACGACAACACATGGGCCTGACACTCGCGCTCACTGTCAAAGGCCTCGAACTGGCGATCGCGTGGGGCCTGTGGCGTGCATAGCAGAACGCGTTTGAGCGCACCGGACTGATCGTTCTGACGCAGCACCCAAAGGTCTTGGAGTTGCGCACCGTGCAAACACAGCGTGGCGGCGCGTAACTGTGAATCGCTGCCGCTGCGCAGGCGCCGGATCATTTGCAGGTCGCTGTCGAGCAGGTGCCCTTGCAGCGCTGCGGTATGGGCGAGCGCGACGATGCGCTGATCGAGCATCTGCTCAATGGCAGGTTTGATTGCGGAGCTTGCCTGCATCTGCGTTTGCAAACGTGCGAAGTCGACGCGCGGTTCCAGCTCCAGTGCCTGCTTGATCACCCAGGCGGGCGTCACGTCCGCGTACTCGTCGGATAACGGCAGGTCGTTGTAAGTCAGCCTGGTGTGGCTGAGAAACTCCGAGCCTGGCAAGTCATCGCCGGTGTGCGGGCCGCGCAGGGTCAGCTCGAGCAGGTTGCGCTTGTGCACATATACGCCGTATCCCGGTACCCGCCGGTCGGTGGTGATTTGCAGGTTGTCCGGTTGCAGATCGTCGATTTGCAGATCATCACTCAAACGCTCCAGCCATTGCTGGCGGGCCACGGCCATCAGACTGACCGCGGGGCCCATCAGGTCAAGCAGGTTTTGCCGGGCCTGATTGTAGTTGCCCAGGTGCAACGCCAGTTCGGCCCGCTTGGCGGCGTCGGCGCTGCGGTACCAGTCCGGGGCGCTGTTGCGCAGGTGCCGTTCGAACAGAGTTTGTGCCTGAAGGGCCAGACGCGGAGTGAGATCCGGCAGCGCAGCGCCGATGGCGCGCTCCAGCTCGGCGATCAAGCGAGCGGGATCCTGCTGCGGGTTAGCGGCGAAACTCAGTGCATATTCGATATCCAGGGTGCGTTTTTCGATCAAGGCATCGTAGATGTGTTCGAACAGCGGTTGGCTGTCGATGGGCGCCAGCTGCAATGGCCAGATTCCTGCTGTACCGACCTCGTGGTAGCGGCTGGGCAGCAGCTGCATCAACTCGCCACGGCTGATGCTGTGCTTCATGGTCTCGAGCAGATGGGCGTCGAGATCAGCCAGCGAATTGAACTGCTCCAGGCCCCTGGCGGGCGTGAACAACACGACGAAACCCGCGCTCTGGTCGGTCAGCAGATCGCTGACTTTCGGGGTGTCGTTTTGCGTAACGACAAAGGCCCCGGCGAGCTCGACGGTGGTTTGCTGATAAGTGAACTGCAACGCATACATGGCCGGACGCAACAGCGGGCCCAGCGCCAGTTTCTTCATCAGTTCACCAGCCTGCGGGTGCAACAGGCGATCCTTGACGGCTTGTTGCGCCTCGTACTCGAGCGCGGTGAAACCGGCGTCGTATTTAAGGAAGGTTTTTGCCGGTTTGCCGTCGATCTGGTCACGCAGATCCATGTTGATCAGTTGCGTGCTGAGGCGCACCTTCAGCGTGGCGATCAGTTGCTTGCCTGCCTCGCTTTGCAGGTCGCTGGTTGCCAGCGCCTGATAGAGCGCGCGACTGCGTTGCAGGTAGCCGTCGCGATAGGTTTTCAACTGCTCTTCGAGGCGTTTGAGATGAGCCTGCTCGGTGCTCGGTTTGTGCTCGGGCAACAGCGGGGTTTCGGTGTTGAAGAGCAGACGGCCGATCTGGTTGAGATCGTTTTTGATCTCATCGGGTGTGGGTGCGTTGGGGGTGCTCATGGGCACGATTTCCATGCTGGGGATGAAGGGCCAGCATGGCGAGCGGGGCGTGGAGGAGGGTGGTATTCATGTATCGTGCGCGGGCCGGATTTTCCCCGCCCGCTCCAGCCCTCCCGTTACCCGCGCAGATCAAACCTGCGCGCTGACCTCCCCGCGACTCAGCAATGTCTCGATCGCCCCGCTCAAACTCGCGGCCTTGTCCCCCACCAGCAAATGCCAGACGCCGCCGTCCAACTGGCTGACACCCAGGCAGCCGAGCGCTTTGAGCTGCGCATCGGACAATGCCTTGGCATCGGCCAGTTGCAGGCGAATGCGGGTCATGGCGATGCAATCGAGTTGCAGCACATTGTCGCGACCGCCCAGTGCATCCAGCCATTGCTGCGCCTCGTTGCGGGTAAGCGCAACGCTCTTCGGCTCATCGGCAACCACTGCGGTTTCCACCAATGCTGTTCGGCCCAGCGCAGGCATGGCCAAGCGAATCTCATCGGCAATGCTGTCAGCAAGCGGCCCGACCACGACCTGCAAACTGCCGCCCTTGCCCGGGCGCACCACGGCCATCGCGCCCAACGCTTTCAGCTCAGCGTCCGAAGCCTTGTTGCGGTCGACCATCTCCAGGCGCAGTCGCGTCGTGCACGCGCCGACGGTGAGCAGATTCTCTGCGCCGCCCAAGGCTTTGATATACGCACTGGCGCGTTCGGTTTCCGAGAGCACGGCTTTTTCGGCGCTGGCGACGTCTTCGCGCCCCGGCGTCTTCAGATTGAAGCGGCGGATACAGAAGTCGAAGACCAGGTAATAGATGACCGCATAAGCCAGCCCGACCGGCACCACCAGCCAGCCATTGGTCGACTTGCCCCAGCCGAGAATCATGTCGATGAAACCACCGGAAAAGGTGAAGCCCAGATGAATGTTCAAGCCGTTGGTGATCGCCATCGACAGCCCGGTCAGCAGCGCGTGCAGGAGGAACAGCAGCGGCGCGAGAAACATGAAGGCAAATTCGATTGGCTCGGTGACGCCAGTGAGAAACGAGGTCAGCGCCATCGACAGGAAGATCCCGCCCATCACCTTGCGCCGCTCCGGCAGGGCGTTGCGGTACATCGCCAGGCAGGCGGCGGGCAGGCCGAAGATCATCATCGGGAACATGCCGGTCATGAACTGGCCGCCCTTCGGATCGCCGGCAAAATACCGCGACAGATCGCCGGTCACCAAGGCGCCCGTGGTCGGGTCGGTGAAGTTGCCGAAGACGAACCACGCCATGTTGTTGAGGATGTGGTGCAGGCCGGTGACGATCAGCAGGCGGTTGAACACGCCGAACACGAAGGCGCCGATGCTGCCGCTTTCCATCATCAGCGCGCCGAACGCGTTGATGCCCTGCTGGATCGGCGGCCAGATATAGCCGAACAGCACGCCCAGACCCACCGCCGCGAACCCGGTGACGATCGGCACAAAACGCCGGCCACCGAAGAACGCCAGATACTCCGGCAGCTTGATGTCCTTGAACCGGTTGTACAGCGCGCCGGCCATCAGGCCGCTGACGATCCCGGCGAGCATGCCCATGTTGATCGTCGAGTCGAGCACCTTGAGCGTGGAGATCATCACCAGATAACCGATCACCCCGGCCAGGCCGGCGGTGCCGTTGTTGTCCTTGGCAAAACCGACGGCGATGCCGATGGCAAAGATCATCGCCAGGTTGGCGAAGATCACTTGTCCGGCATCGTGAATGATCGCGATGTTCAACAGGTCCGTGTCGCCCAGGCGCAGCAGCAGGCCGGCAATCGGCAGGATCGCGATCGGCAGCATCAGCGCGCGGCCCAGGCGTTGCAGGCCTTCGATGAAGAGTTGGTACATGGCGTTTGTCCTTTTTGTTTTTGTTAGCGCAGAGGCCAATGTTGATGACAGGCGTGGCGGACGGCGGCGGCGCTGGAGAGCTTGAGCAAGTCGCGGCTCAGGCGCTGACATTCGGCTTCATGCAGCTGACGCACGCGGTCCTTGATTTCACCGATCTGCACCGGGCTCACCGACAGTTCGGTGACGCCGAGGCCGATCAGCACCGGCGTGGCCAACGGGTCGGAGGCGAGGGCGCCGCAGACACCGACCCAGCGCTTGTGCACCGCCGCGCCTTCGCAGGTCATGGCGATCAGACGCAGCAACGCGGGGTGCAGGGCATCGACCCGCGCCGCCAGCCCGGCGTGATCGCGGTCCATGGCCAGGGTGTATTGCGACAGATCGTTGGTGCCGATCGAGAGAAAGTCGGCGTGTTCGGCCAGTTGTTCGGCTTGCAGCGCGGCGGCGGGGACTTCGATCATCACGCCGATTTCCGGGCGCTCGGTAATGCCCAGCTCAAGGCGCAAGGCATCGACGCGCTGGCGGATGTGCAGCAGTTCGTCGACCTCGGTGACCATCGGCAACAGAATCCGGCAACGCGACAACGGCTTGACCTGCAGCAGCGCGCGCAGTTGCTGATCGAGAATGTCCGGCCGCGCCTGGGCCAGCCGAATGCCGCGCAGACCGAGCACCGGGTTGGCTTCGGCCGGCAGTGGCAGGTAGTCGAGTTGCTTGTCGCCGCCGACGTCGATGGTGCGGATGATCACTGGCTTGTCGCCCATGGCATCGATGACCGCTTGATAGGCGCTGCGCTGTTCTTCGACGTCGGGTGCAGTCTGGCGATCAACGAAGAGAAACTCGGTGCGCAACAGGCCTACACCATCAGCACCGTTGGCAAATGCGTCTGCCGCTTCGTTGCTTGAGGCGACATTGGCGACCACTTCGATGTGCACGCCATTGCGCGTTTCAACGGGCAAATGGGCTTTGGCCTGTTGGCTGTCGCGACGCTGCTGGCGCTGGATTTGTGCCTGTTGCACGTCGGCCAGGCGTTGCGCATTCGGGGTCAGTTCGAGACGACCGCCGTCAGCGTCGAGCACCACGGCCTGATCTTGCGGCTGCTCAAGCAATTGCGCGCCCAAAGCGACGATGCACGGCAAACCTTTGCCGCGCGCCAGAATCGCTACGTGCGAGGTCGCGCCGCCCTCGGCCATGCACAACCCGGCGACACCTTGCGCGCTGAGTTGCAGCAGATCCGATGGCGTCAGTTCGTGGGCGGCAACAATGGCGCCGGCCGGCACCTGGTATTGCCAGGCCTCGCCAAGCAGGGCACGCAGCACGCGTTGCTTGAGGTCGCGCAAATCGTTGGCACGTTCGGCCAGCAGCGGACTGCCGGTGCCTTGGAGCATGTCGCACTGGGTGTCGATCGACTGACTCCAAGCGTGGGTCGCTGCGGTGCCTTGCGCGATGAATTGCTGCGCGGCGTCGAGCAGGGCCGGGTCTTCGAGCAGCGCCATGTGTGCAGCGAAGATCGCTTCTTCGTCGGCGTTCTTGTGCTTTTTCGCCTGGGCGAGGGTGGCGGCGATTTCGCTGCGCACCGCGTTCAATGCCGTTTCAAGCGTCTGCTGCTGTTGCACTGGATCGTGATGGCCCGCATCCGCCGGTAGAGTTATCGCGTTCAAGCGAAACAACGGCCCGGCGACCAGCCCTGGCGCGGCGCAAACACCATGCAACACACCTGCCTCGGCCGGGCGTTTCGGCGCCGCAGTGCTGACCGGCGCTTGCCCGTGATGATCGTCCGGCAGCGCCGTGGCCAATGCGCTGAGCAGAGCTTGCAATGCGGCATCGGCGTCCGGCCCCTGACAACTGACCTGCACTTCATCCTGCTCACCGATCGCCAGGCCCATCAAACCGATCAGACTGTTGCACGGCGCCGATTTGCCGTTGAAATGCAGTTGTGAGTGGCTGCTGAACCCCTGGGCGGTCTGGCGGATCAGCGCAGCGGGGCGCGCATGCAAGCCGCCGCGATGAGCGACCTGCACTTGACCACGAACCTCAGGCCCGCCGCTTGTATCGGTATTCGCCGCGACAACATTGCGCGCGATGATGTGCAGCAACGGCTCGCCGACTTTCACCGCTTTGAGGGTGATCGGCCGCACCTGAAAATCCGCGCTGTTGGTCAGGATCAACAGGCTGACCAGGCTTTTGCAGTGCTGGCCGACCTTGTCCAGGTCATAGCGCAGCAGCGGCTGACCGAGGCTGACGCGATCGCTTTCCTTGACCAGCATGGCGAAACCTTCGCCGTTCAATTCAACGGTGTCGAGGCCCAAATGCAGGAGGATTTCCGCACCGTTGTCGGCGCGAACGGTCACCGCGTGGCTGCTGCGCGCAACGTGGATGACCACGCCGGCGCAGGGCGAATACAGCGTGTCGTTGAGCGGGTCGATGGCGATGCCGTCGCCCATCGCGCCACTGGCGAACACCGCGTCCGGGACGTTGGCGAGCGTCAGTACCGGGCCGCTGAGCGGGGCGCTGAGGGTCAGCTCTTTATTGTTGTCGGGCATGGCTGGGTCTCATCAGGTGTGCAGTCAGTCGGACTTAATGCGTGCGGGTCACTTTGCTCAAATGGCGCGGCTGATCCGGGTCCATGCCCCGCGCCACGGCCAGGCCTGCGGCCATCACGTAGAAGCTCTGGATCGCCAGAATCGGGTCGAGGGCCGGGTGTTCGGCGCGGCTCAGGGTCAGGTCGCGTTCGCTGACGTCATCCGGCGCGGCGAGCAAGACCCGGGCGCCGCGCTGGCGCATTTCCGCCGCCAGGCTCAGCAGGCCGGCCTGCTCGGCGCCGCGTGGGGCGAAAACCAGCAGCGGATAGTGTTCGTCGATCAGTGCCATCGGGCCGTGACGGACTTCGGCACTGCTGAACGCTTCGGCCTGAATCGCCGAGGTTTCCTTGAACTTCAGCGCGGCTTCCTGAGCAATCGCGAAACCGGCGCCACGGCCGATCACCATCAGGCGCTCGCAATCGCGCAGGGCTTCGATGGCCACGCTCCAGTCCTGTTTCGCCGCTTCGCGCAGGCCTGCTGGCAGCGCGTCGTGGGCTTGCAGCAATTCGCTGTCCTCTTTCCAGTGCGCGATCAAACGCGCGCTGGCGCTGAGGGTGGCGATAAAGCTTTTGGTCGCAGCGACACTGCTTTCCGTGCCGGCGAGCAGCGGCAGGCTGAATTCACAAGCCGCCTCCAGTGGCGAATCGGCAGCGTTGACCATCGACACGCTCAGCGCGCCACGCTTGCGCAACAGACGCAGGCTGTTGACCAGATCCGGGCTCTGCCCCGACTGCGAAAACGCAAAGGCGACCTGACCGCTGACTTTCAGCGGCGCCTGCTGCATGGTCACCACCGACATCGGCAACGAGGCCACCGGCACGCCCAGTTGCTGCATGGTCAGGTAGGCGAAGTAGCTCGCCGCGTGGTCGGAGCTGCCACGGGCGACGGTCATCGCCACTTGCGGCGGCTGCCGGCGCAGGCGCCCGGCGATCTCGATCATCGGCGCGTCGAGCTGTTGCAGTTGGGCTTGCACGGCCTCGAACGAGGACAGCGCCTCTTCAAGCATTTTTGAAGTCAATGTCTTCTCCTTCGACCATGACGGCGGTCAGTGTGAGTGAGCGATCGAGCCGCACGCAGTCGGCCCAGGCGCCGGGGGCAAGGCGCCCGCGTTCGGTAATGCCGAGGTAGTCGGCGGGAAATTGCGACAGACGCTGCGAGGCTTCGCTGATCGGCAAACCGATCTTGACCAGATTGCGCAGGGCCTGATCCATGGTCAGTGTGCTGCCGGCGAGCGTGCCGTCGGGCAGACGCACGCCCCCCAGGCATTTGGTCACGGTGTGGCTGCCAAGCTTGTATTCACCGTCGGGCATGCCGGCGGCGGCGGTCGAATCGGTGACGCAATACAGGCACGGGATCGAACGCAGGGCCACGCGGATGGCGCCGGGGTGCACGTGCAGCAGATCGGGAATCAGTTCGGCGTATTTGGCGTGGGCCAGTGCTGCGCCGACGATGCCCGGCTCGCGGTGATGCAGCGGGCTCATGGCGTTATAGAGGTGGGTGAAACTGCTGGCACCGGCAGCCAGCGCAGCGACGCCTTCCTCGTAGCTGCCGAGGGTGTGGCCGATCTGCATGCGGATGCCACGGCTGCTCAGTTCGCGAATCAATGCATCGTGACCGGCGATTTCCGGGGCGATGGTGATGACGCGGATCGGCGCCAGCGCCAGATATTCTTCAACTTCGGCCATCAATGCGGTGTGGGCGAAGTTCGGTTGAGCGCCGAGTTTTCCCGGGTTGATGTACGGGCCTTCAAGGTGCACGCCGAGGACTCGCGCGGCGCCTTTCGGACGCTGTTCACAGAATTGTCCTACCTCTTTCAGGACATTTGAGATCTCCGCGCTCGGCGCAGTCATGGTCGTGGCCAACAGCGAGGTGGTGCCGAAACGCACATGGGTTTTGCTGATGGTTTCGAAGGCTTCGGCGCCTTCCATAATGTCTTTGCCACCGCCGCCGTGCACATGCAGGTCGATGAAACCCGGCAGCAGATAGGGCAGATCGTTAGCCGCCGGATCGCAGGGCACGCCTTCGATCGACACGATCTTGCCGTGTTCGTGAATCAGCCGGCCGCGAACCCAGCCGCTGGCGGTGAGGAT
Source organism: Pseudomonas glycinis (assembly GCF_054871425.1). Classification (NCBI taxonomy): domain Bacteria; kingdom Pseudomonadati; phylum Pseudomonadota; class Gammaproteobacteria; order Pseudomonadales; family Pseudomonadaceae; genus Pseudomonas; species Pseudomonas glycinis. Next base: position 93,127 of record NZ_JBTYHF010000004.1, read on the forward strand.
GTTGTCTTCGGACATTTTCGTTCTCGCTTGGGGCCGCTCTCAGCGACGCGGCTCTTTATCTACGAAGCTCTGCAACAAAGTCGTAGTAGTCGTTGCGGCAATAGGTGTCGGTGACTTCGATCGGCGTGTTGTCTTCCAGATAGCCGACCCGGGTCATCAGCAGCATGGCGGTGCCGGGGGCGATGCCGACCAGCGCGGCGAATTCGTCCGAGGCGTTGATTGCCTGGATGTGCTGAAGGGCGCGGACGATCGGTTTGCCGATGCCGTCGAGGTATTCGTAAAGCGAATCGCCCACCGCTTGCGGCCTGGGCATGATTGAGGCGGGCAGGGTGCTCATCTCGATCGCCATGACCGTGTCATCGGCTTTGCGCAGGCGCTTCATGCGCGCCACCTTGTCGTTCGGCGACAGGCCGAGGCGGATCAATTCTTCGTGGGTCGGCAGGGTGATCTCCCGCTCCAGCCACTTCGAGCTAGGCACGAAACCTTTCAGGCGCAGCATTTCGCTGAAGCCGGACAGACGCGACAGCGGTTGTTCCAGGCGTGGGGTGATGAACGTGCCCGAGCCTTGCAGGCGGCGGATCAGGCCTTGCTCGAGCAAAACTTCCAAAGCCTTGCGTGCGGTGACCCGGGAGATGCCGAGCTGGTCGCTCAGGTTGCGCTCGGACGGCATCGCCTGTTCGGCCTTCCACTGCCCGGCATGAATCGCCGCTTCCAGATTGCGCGCCAGTTGCAAGTACAGCGGCGTCGGCTGGGAGTCATCGGGACGTAGGGTTTGAAGGTCGTTCATGTAGGTCGTTTCCGTCGCGAGTATAGGATTGTTGTGGCTCGCTTGTGCGACGGAAGCTAATACCACTTGAATACCATGTCAACGCGATGAACTGGCGTCTGGCCCAATGGATTGGCGGTTGTCAGGGGTCACTGTTTAAAGTGGTATTAGTGGTGGCCCATAAAAAGCAAAAGATCGCAGCCTGCGACAGCTTCTACAGTTGAGAGTGGTATCACCCCTGTAGGCGCTGTCGCAGGCTGCGATCTTTTGATTTATTTTTTTTGCGGTGACCAGCGGTCGAGGTTACGGACGAATCTCGATCATCGTGCCGTCCGGTACCAGATTCCACACTTCACGCATGTCGACGTTGCGCATGGCGATGCAGCCGTCGGTCCAGTCGAGGGTATGGAACAACTGCTCCGGATTGTCTGCCGAATCCGGGGTGCCGTGGATCATGATCATCCCGCCGGGCTCGACACCTTCACGGCGTGCGCGGGCGGCATCGCTGATGTTCGGGTAGGAGATGTGCATCGACAGGTTGAATTTGTCGCTGGTCTTGCGCCAGTCGATCCAATAGAAACCTTCGGGTGTGCGTTTGTCGCCCTCGATCAGTTTCGGGCCTTTCTTTGCACCCTTGCCCAAGGAGATGCGATAGGTCTTCAGCGGCTTGCCGTCGGCAATCAACTGCAGTTGGTGGGCCGATTTCAGTACCAGGACTTTTTCGATCAGCGGAGTGTTCGAGGGCGTCACGGTGGTCACGAATGACGCTTGCGAAACGCTGACGAACGACAGGCACAACAGGGCAAGCAACCAACGCATTGAAACGATTCCCCAAGAATGACGCAGACACATAGTGATAGATGTAGGTGTGGTTATCGGCAGGGTGCCGCGAAGCTCAAGTGATCGCCGGCTGCACCAGTGGCGGAATCGACTCCGAACGCACCGGGTAAACCTCGCTGCGCCGATCGGCAAAGAAACACTCCAGCGTGCGCCCGACCGTGCGGAAAGCCAGCTCGTCCCAGGGAATGTCGGCTTCTTCGAACAGCTGCACTTCAAGGCTCTCCGGCCCGGCCGCGTATTGCAGATCGGCCAGTTCGGCGCGGAAGAACACATGCACCTGGCTGATATGCGGCACGTCGATCAGCGTGTAGATGCTCAGGTTGCGCACCCGGGCGCAGGCTTCTTCGGCGGTTTCGCGGATGGCGGCCTGCTCGATGGTCTCGCCGTTTTCCATGAAGCCGGCAGGTAGCGTCCAGTAACCGAGACGCGGCTCGATGGCGCGGCGGCAGAGCAGCACTTTCGTCCCCCAGGTCGGCACGCAACCGGCGACGATATTGGGGTTCTGGTAGTGAATGGTCTGACAGCTGTCGCAGACAAATCGCAGCCGCGAGTCGCCTTCGGGAATGCGCTGGGTGACCGGGTTACCGCAGTGGCTGCAAAATTTCATGCTCGGGTTCCTGAATGCTGCGCCTATCTTGGCGTGCAGCGGGGCCGGTCGGCAAGTTGTCGTTTCGCGACACGACGGGTTTCGGGGGCTTGGGCGCTCGCTTTGATTGGTGCATGATGCGGAGCAAGGCACCGATCGAGAACACTCATGCTGGACGAGCTACTGCATAGGGTAAGCAACCACACACCGCGTACGCTGGAGACCGACGCACGTTTCCCCGAAGCCGCCGTGCTGGTGCCGATCACCCGCAGTGACGAACCGGAACTGGTCCTGACCCTGCGCGCCAGCGGGCTTTCGACCCATGGCGGCGAGGTCGCTTTCCCCGGAGGGCGCCGCGACCCGGAAGATCCGGACCTCATATTCACCGCGCTGCGCGAAGCCGAAGAAGAGATCGGCCTGCCGCCGGGCCTGGTCGAAGTCATCGGCCCGCTAAGCCCGCTGATTTCCCTGCACGGCATCAAGGTAACGCCGTATGTCGGCGTGATTCCCGACTTTGTCGAATACCAGCCCAATGATGCCGAGATCGCCGCCGTCTTCAGCGTGCCGCTGGAATTCTTCCGCAAGGACCCGCGTGAGCATACTCATCGCATCGATTATCAGGGCCGCAGTTGGTACGTGCCGAGCTATCGCTTCGGCGAGTACAAGATCTGGGGCCTGACGGCGATCATGATCGTCGAGTTGATCAACCTGCTCTATGACGCCAAAATCAGCCTGCACCGACCGCCGAAAAGCTTTATCGATACCTGAGCCGTCGTTCGAACGGCCGTGAGCCCTGAGGGAAAAAAGATGAAATACCGCCTGGGCGACGCCCGTGTCGAAACCCATCCACAGAGCTGGGTCGCGCCCAATGCCGTGCTGGTGGGCAAGGTTCGCCTGGAAGAGGGCGCCAACGTCTGGTTCAACGCTGTGTTGCGCGGCGACAACGAACTGATCCTCGTCGGCAAGAACAGCAATGTGCAGGACGGTACGGTGATGCACACCGACATGGGCTATCCACTGACCATCGGTACCGGCGTGACCATCGGCCACAACGCGATGCTTCACGGTTGCACGGTCGGCGATTACAGCCTGATCGGTATCAACGCAGTGATTCTCAACGGCGCGAAGATCGGCAAGAACTGCATCATCGGCGCCAATTCGCTGATCGGCGAAGGCAAGGAAATTCCCGACGGTTCGCTGGTGATGGGCTCGCCGGGCAAGGTCGTGCGTGAACTGACCGAGGCGCAAAAGAATATGCTCGAAGCCAGCGCCGCGCACTATGTGCATAACTCGCAGCGTTACGCCCGCGATCTGGTCGAGCAGGAACAATGACGACTGTTGAACGACCCGTCGCCTCGCCCTGCGTGAATATCTGCGCGCTGGACGAAGATGATGTTTGCACCGGGTGCCAGCGCACGGTCGCGGAGATCACCCGCTGGGGCCGCATGAACAATGACGAGCGCCGCGTCGTGCTGGGGTTGTGTCATGAACGGGCGAAGGCGAGTGGATTGGTCTGGATGATTCCCGCGAAGTCAGGCGTCTGAACCACCGCTTTCGCGAGCAGGCTCGCTCCCACCTTGAAAATGCGTTCCACTGTGGGAGCGAGCCTGCTCGCGAAGACGTCGGTCCTGTCTCCGCACCTATTGGCGCAATACCAGCGCTCAAGTAACCTGTGCGCCACATTTACAGGCCGCCCCCATGATCTTCCTCATCGCCTACATCAGCAGCGTCGTGCTGATCAACTTCGCCTTTTCCACCGCACCGCACCTGGACATCATCTGGTCGGCCTGGGGCGGGCTGGTGTTCGTGCTGCGCGACATGGTGCAAACGCGCTTCGGTCATGGCGCGATCGTGGCGATGCTGGCGGCGCTGGTGCTCTCCTACATCACGTCCGACCCTTCCATCGCGCTGGCCAGCGCCACGGCGTTCGCGGTCTCCGAGTGCATCGACTGGCTGGTGTTCAGCATCACCAAGCGGCCGTTGCGTGATCGTCTGTGGATCAGTTCGGCGCTGAGCATTCCGCTGGATACCTTCATCTTTTTCGGCATGATCGACGCCTTGACGCCGCCGGTGATCATCACCGCGCTGGCCTCCAAGTTCGCCGGCGTTACCGCGGTCTGGCTGATCATGGCCTGGCGTGATCGCAAACAGGCTGTCGCGAGCTGAAGCCAAACCCTCGGGTTCATGTAAAATGCCGCGCTTTCTCCCCATGGAAAGCGCACCTGCGTGGCTTTCCTCGATGATCCGCTTCCTTTGAGGACCTGAGATGACCCGTATCGGAACTCCATTGTCGCCAACCGCGACCCGCGTATTGCTGTGTGGCTGTGGTGAGTTGGGCAAGGAAGTGGTAATCGAACTGCAGCGCCTGGGCGTTGAAGTGATTGCCGTCGACCGCTACGCCAACGCGCCGGCCATGCAAGTCGCCCATCGCAGCCACGTGATCAACATGCTCGACGGCGCTGCTCTGCGTGCAGTGATCGAAGCCGAGAAGCCGCACTTCATCGTGCCGGAAATCGAAGCCATCGCTACCGCCACGCTGGTCGAGCTGGAAGCCGAAGGCTTCACCGTGATTCCGACCGCGCGTGCGGCGCAGCTGACCATGAACCGCGAAGGCATCCGTCGTCTGGCTGCCGAAGAGCTGGACCTGCCGACCTCCCCGTACCACTTCGCCGACACCTTCGAGGACTACAGCAAAGCCGTTCAGGACCTGGGTTTCCCTTGCGTGGTCAAGCCGGTGATGAGTTCGTCGGGCAAGGGCCAGAGCCTGCTGCGCAGCGCCGATGACGTACAGAAAGCCTGGGATTACGCGCAAGAGGGCGGTCGCGCCGGCAAAGGTCGGGTGATCATCGAAGGCTTCATCGACTTTGACTACGAAATCACCCTGCTGACCGTGCGCCACATTGGCGGCACCACGTTCTGCGCACCGGTCGGTCACCGTCAGGAGAAGGGCGACTATCAGGAATCCTGGCAGCCGCAGGCCATGAGCCCGATTGCTCTGGCTGAATCCGAGCGCGTTGCCAAAGCAGTCACTGAAGCGCTGGGTGGCCGTGGTCTGTTCGGCGTCGAGCTGTTCATCAAAGGCGATCAGGTGTGGTTCAGCGAAGTCTCGCCACGGCCGCATGACACCGGTCTGGTCACGCTGATTTCCCAGGACCTGTCGCAGTTTGCCCTGCATGCCCGCGCCATTCTCGGCCTGCCGGTACCACTGATCCGTCAGTTCGGCCCATCGGCGTCGGCAGTGATTCTGGTGGAAGGCCAGTCGACCCAGACCGCATTTGCCAACCTGGGCGCTGCGTTGAGCGAGCCGGACACCGCGCTGCGTCTGTTCGGCAAGCCGGAAGTGAACGGCCAGCGCCGCATGGGCGTGGCGCTGGCGCGGGATGAGTCGATCGAGGCTGCTCGCGCCAAGGCGACGCGTGCGTCGCAGGCGGTTGTTGTCGAGCTGTAAACCGAGTCGCGACAGCTATTCGCGAGCAGGCTCGCTCCCACATTTGGAATGCATTTCCCTGTGGGAGCGAGCCTGCTCGCGAAGCTTTTGATCTCCGTCAGGCAACCTGATTCAGATCGTTATTGCGCGTCTCCTTCAAGCACAGCACCGCAATCAGACTCAACACCGCCGCCGCCGACACATACCCGCCGACATAGCTCAACCCGCCCATCGCCACCAGTTTCTGCGCAAAGAACGGCGCTGCCGAGGCTCCGACGATGCCGCCGAGGTTGTACGCCGCTGAAGCGCCGGTATAACGCACGTGGGTCGGAAACAGCTCAGGCAACAGCGCGCCCATCGGTGCGAATGTCACGCCCATCAAAAACAGCTCGATGCACAGAAACAGCGCCACGCCCCAGGTCGAGCCCTGCGTCAGCAATGGCTCCATCAGAAACCCAGACAGAATCGCCAGCACGCCACCGATGATCAGCACCGGTTTGCGCCCGTAACGGTCGCTGGCCCAAGCGGATAATGGCGTCGCTGCGGCCATGAACAACACGGCAAAGCACAACAGGCCGAGGAACGTTTCGCGGCTGTAACCCAGTGTGGATACGCCATAGCTCAGGGAAAACACCGTCGAGATATAGAACAGCGCATAGCAGACGACCATTGCCGCCGCCCCGAGCAGGGTCGGCGCCCAGTATTGGCTGAACAACTCGACCAGCGGCACTTTGACTCGCTCCTGACGGGCGATCGCATTGGCGAACACTGGCGTTTCATGCAGTTTCAGGCGTACATACAGGCCGACCATCACCAGCGCCGCGCTGAGCAGAAACGGAATGCGCCAGCCCCAACTGCGGAACTGTTCGTCATCCAAGGTCATGGCCAAGGTCAGGAACAGGCCGTTGGCCGCAAGAAAACCAATCGATGGCCCGAGCTGCGGGAACATGCCGAACCAGGCGCGTTTGCCCTTCGGCGCGTTTTCCGTGGCCAGCAGCGCTGCGCCGCCCCATTCGCCGCCAAGGCCCAGGCCCTGACCGAAACGCAGCACGCACAGGAGAATCGGCGCCCAGGCACCAATGCTGTCGTAGCCCGGCAACACGCCAATCAAGGTGGTGCACACGCCCATCAACAGCAGTGAGGCGACCAGCGTCGACTTGCGCCCGATGCGGTCGCCAAAGTGGCCAAACAATGCCGAACCCAGTGGTCGGGCGAGGAAGGCAATGCCGAAAGTGAGAAAAGCGGAAAGCATCTGCGCCGTGCCGGAGGTCTGCGGAAAGAACACCGGCCCGATCACCAGCGCCGCAGCAGTGGCGTAAACGTAGAAGTCGTAGAACTCGATGGCGGTGCCGATGAAGCTTGCCGTGGCCACGCGGGTGGCGGAATTGGTCGGCTGGGCAGGCGCGGTTTCGCTGTAAGCGGTATGGGTCGTCATGCGGTGATCCCTGACAGTCATGAGCTCCAGTGGAGCGAATTATTATGGTCGAACACCCAGGGATGTGGGGTAGGGCGCGAGCGCTGTTTCGAGTAGGAACAGTCGTCGGTTTGCAGCGGAAACAGTCAGGATCCGGGCAGTGCCGGGTAGGCACAGGGATCGACGGCGCTTGGGTAAGCGCCTCGATTATAGGAAGGGGGCTAACGATCAAACAAGCGCAAACAATGCAGCTTTATCGAGCAGGCACCAGAGCAGGCACCGATGAGGTCAGCCAGATCAGCACCTTGCTCACCCGGTTCTCCTCGGTCTCGAGGATTTCCAGTCGATAACGCCCGATCTTCAGGCACACCGCGCTTTCCGGAATGGTTTCCAGCGCTTCGGTGACCAGGCCGTTGAGCGTCTTCGGCCCGTCGCTCGGCAGGTGCCAGCCCAGGCACTTGTTCAGGTCGCGGATCGATGCGGCGCCATCGATCACCATACGCCCGTCGGCTTGGGGATGGATGTGCGGGTTGTCGAGGCTGTGCTCGCTTTCGAATTCGCCGACGATCTCTTCGAGAATGTCTTCAAGGGTGACGATGCCCAGCACTTCACCGTATTCATCGACGACCATGCCGAGGCGGCGTTGCTGCTTGTGGAAGTTCAGCAGTTGCAGTTGCAGCGGCGTGCTTTCCGGGACGAAGTAAGGCTCGTAGCTGGCGGCCAGCAGTGCCTCGCGGGTCAATCCGCCGTTGCTCAGCAAATGGCCGATCTGGCGGGTGTTGAGCACCGCTTCGACCTGATTGATGTCGCTGTGAAACACCGGCAGACGCGTGCGCTTGTTCTCGCGCAGTTGCTCGATGATCTCTTCGATCGAATCGTCGAGGTTGATGCCGTCGACGTCACTGCGCGGCACCAGAATGTCGTTGACCGTGATGTTGTCCAGCGCATGAATGCCCGACACCGGGTGGGTGCGGACCGGATGGTCGTGATCCTCATCGTGATCGGTCGGTAACTCGTCCTCGCTCTGTTGCACCACCTGAGTTTTGCGCGTGAACGGGGTCAACAGCAAAGCGCTGACCCGGCTGAACAGCCACGCGAACGGGTAGACGATTTTCATCGGCACGGTCAGCAGGGCATTGCCGAACGCCAGCACGGCATCCGGATAGCGCCGAGCCACGGTGCGCGGGAAATAATCGGCGAACACCAACAGGATGCCACCGGCGCCCAGGCACGCCGCCCACGGGCCGTTTTCTTCGCAGAGGAAAATCGCCAGCAACGTCGCGATGATCACTGCGAGGGCGCGGCACAGGGTGTTGCAGAGGATCAGGCTGTCGAGCGGGAAGCTCAGCTTCGCCAGCGGTTTATCGCTGGGGCGCGAGGCGATACGTTGCGCGAGCAGGTGCTGCTGCGCGATTTCGACGGCGGTAAACAGCCCTGACCATAAAATCAGCAGGACAAATACCGCGAGCATCGGCCCTATGGGCAAACCGTCCATTTATGCCGCCCGTCAGATGTGCAGAATGTATTCACGAACCAGTTTGCTGCCGAAGTACGCCAGCATCAGCAGGCAGAAACCGGCGAGGGTCCAGCGAATCGCCTTGTGGCCGCGCCAGCCCAGACGGTTGCGGCCCCACAACAGCACGCTGAAGACGATCCATGCCAGGCAGGCCAGCAGGGTCTTGTGCACCAGATGCTGAGCGAACAGGTTCTCGACGAACAGCCAGCCGGAAATCAGCGATAGCGACAGCAGTGTCCAGCCGGCCCAGAGAAAGCCGAACAGCAGGCTTTCCATGGTTTGCAGGGGCGGGAAGTTCTTGATCAGCCCGGACGGGTGCTTGTGCTTGAGCTGATGGTCCTGAACCAGCAGCAGCAACGCCTGGAACACGGCGATGGTGAACATGCCGTAGGCGAGGATCGACAATAGAATGTGCGCGAGGATGCCCGGCTCTTCATCGATGATCTGCACCGTGCCGGTCGGCGCGAACTGCGCCAGCAATACCGTGATCGCGCCTAGCGGGAACAACAGCACCAGCAGGTTTTCCACCGGGATCCGCGAACAGGCGAGCAGGGTCAGGGCGATTACCGCAGCAGCGATCAGACTGGACGCACTGAAAAAGTCCAGGCCAAGGCCGATCGGGGTCAATAGATGTGTAAGCAGGCTGGCGCCGTGGGCGAGCACGGCGAAGACGCCGAGGCTGACCAGCAGGCGCTTGTTCGCCTTGGCGCCGGTGGCCAGGCGGGTACTTTGATAGACGGTCGCAGCGGCATAGAGCAGGGCGGCGGCGAGGGTGGTCAGCAAACTGGGTGACAAGGGGAGCATAAATCCTGTTAGGCGAGCCCGAAAGGCGCTGAGTTTGGCATAGAACCGCCACGGCACGAAAGACTCCGCAAGCTGACGGCGAGGTGTCCGCCGGCCGCAGTCTTCGCTATAATCCGCGACCTGCCCACGCCGCAGGCTCGCCGAGCACATGTTGATTCCGGTCTGGGCCGCCATTATCCCGGTTCGTACAGGGCCTGAAAGGATCGCGCAATGTTTGAAAACTTAACCGACCGTCTCTCGCAGACGCTGCGCCATGTCACCGGCAAGGCGAAGCTGACCGAGGAAAATATCAAAGACACCCTGCGTGAAGTGCGCATGGCGTTGCTCGAAGCTGACGTCGCATTGCCGGTGGTCAAGGACTTCGTCAATTCGGTCAAGGAGCGCGCTGTCGGCACCGAGGTGTCGCGCAGTCTGACGCCGGGCCAGGCATTCGTGAAGATCGTCCAGGCCGAACTCGAAAGCCTGATGGGCGCGGCCAACGAAGACCTCAACCTGAGCGCCGTTCCGCCAGCCGTGATTCTGATGGCCGGTCTGCAGGGCGCGGGTAAAACCACCACCGCCGGCAAACTGGCGCGCTTTCTTAAAGAGCGCAAGAAGAAGTCGGTCATGGTCGTGTCTGCGGACATTTACCGTCCGGCCGCGATCAAGCAGTTGGAAACCCTGGCCAACGACATCGGCGTGACGTTCTTCCCGTCCGACCTGAGCCAGAAGCCGGTCGACATCGCCAATGCGGCTATTAAAGAAGCCAAACTGAAATTCATCGACGTGGTTATCGTCGACACCGCCGGTCGTCTGCACATCGACGAAGAGATGATGGGCGAGATCAAGGCGCTGCACGCCGCGATCAACCCGGTCGAAACCCTGTTCGTGGTCGACGCCATGACCGGTCAGGACGCCGCGAACACGGCCAAGGCGTTCGGCGATGCGCTGCCGCTGACCGGTGTGATCCTGACCAAGGTCGACGGCGACGCCCGTGGCGGTGCCGCGCTGTCGGTGCGCGCCATCACCGGCAAGCCGATCAAGTTCATCGGTATGGGCGAGAAGAGCGAAGCGCTCGATCCGTTCCACCCTGAGCGTATCGCCTCGCGGATCCTCGGCATGGGCGACGTGCTCAGCCTGATCGAGCAGGCCGAAGCGACGCTGGACAAGGACAAGGCCGACAAACTGGCCAAGAAGCTGAAGAAGGGCAAGGGCTTCGATCTCGAAGACTTCCGCGATCAGCTGCAACAGATGAAGAACATGGGCGGCCTCGGCGGGCTCATGGACAAACTGCCGAGCATCGGCGGCGTCAACCTGTCGCAGATGGGCAATGCCCAGAACGCCGCAGAGAAGCAGTTCAAGCAGATGGAAGCCATCATCAATTCCATGACCCCGGCCGAGCGCCGCGACCCTGAGCTGATCAGCGGTTCGCGCAAGCGCCGGATCGCCATGGGTTCCGGCACGCAGGTGCAGGACATCGGCCGCTTGATCAAGCAGCACAAGCAGATGCAGAAGATGATGAAGAAATTCACCGCCAAGGGCGGTATGGCAAAAATGATGCGCGGCATGGGCGGTATGTTGCCCGGCGGCGGCATGCCGAAAATGTAAAGACTTCGCCGGTCGTCGCACCGGCGCAGACCCTGCAAGGACGCAGGATCAACAGCAAACCCGCACTCGGCGGGAGCTGACTGGCCGTTTTTATCGACGGCTCTCTATGCAAATCTGCACGGCATGCCATGGGCGCCGGAAAAAGTCATTTGCAAAAGTCCGGATATTCCTTAGAATATGCGGCCTTTCGGGCACCCATGCCCGCTGTGCATTTAGATTTGCAGCACCGACTACAGGAACGATGTTCACATGCTAACAATCCGTCTTGCCCTTGGCGGCTCCAAAAAGCGCCCGTTTTACCACCTGACCGTAACCGACTCGCGTAACCCGCGTGACGGCTCCCACAAAGAACAGGTTGGTTTCTTCAACCCTGTTGCCCGTGGTCAGGAAATCCGTCTGTCCGTGAACCAAGAGCGCGTTGCCTACTGGCTGAGCGTTGGTGCACAACCTTCTGAGCGCGTTGCTCAGTTGTTGAAGGAATCTGCCAAGGCTGCGGCCTGAGCAATATGAACGCGACGCCAGCCCCTGCCGATGATTTGATCGTTATTGGCAAAATTTATTCTGTTCATGGCGTTCGCGGCGAAGTGAAGGTTTATTCCTTTACTGATCCGACTGAAAACCTGTTGCAGTACAAAACCTGGACGCTCAAGCGCGAAGGCAATGTCAAACAGGTCGAGCTGGTCAGTGGACGCGGGAGCGACAAGTTCCTGGTCGCCAAGCTCAAGGGTCTCGATGATCGTGAAGAAGCTCGTCTTCTGGCCGGTTATGAGATCTGCGTGCCGCGCAACCTGTTCGCTGAATTGACCGAAGGCGAGTACTACTGGTACCAGCTGGAAGGTCTGAAGGTCATCGACACCCTTGGGCAACTGCTCGGGAAAATCGATCATCTTCTGGAAACCGGCGCCAATGATGTAATGGTCGTCAAGCCTTGCGCTGGCAGCCTGGATGATCGCGAACGCCTGTTGCCCTATACGGAGCAATGCGTGTTGGCCGTCGACCTGGAAGCGGGCGAGATGAAGGTGGATTGGGACGCGGACTTCTGAACGTGGCTAACTTGCGCGTAGAAGTGATCAGTTTGTTTCCCGAGATGTTTTCCGCCATTGGCGATTACGGCATCACCAGTCGTGCGGTCAAACAGGGGCTCTTGCAGCTGACCTGTTGGAATCCGCGAGATTACACGACGGATCGGCATCACACTGTGGACGATCGCCCGTTTGGCGGTGGTCCGGGCATGGTGATGAAGATCAAGCCCCTGGAAGATGCGCTGGCTCAGGCCAAGGCAGCAGCCGGGGAGGCGGCGAAGGTGATTTACCTGTCCCCCCAAGGCCGTCAACTGACTCAGTCGGCGGTACGCGAGCTGGCACAATCGGATGCATTGATCCTGATTGCCGGCCGCTACGAAGGCATTGACGAGCGCTTTATTGAGGCTCATGTCGATGAAGAGTGGTCGATTGGCGACTATGTACTGTCTGGCGGCGAGCTGCCGGCCATGGTCCTGATCGATGCGGTTACACGACTGCTGCCTGGAGCTTTAGGGCATGCGGATTCCGCTGAGGAAGATTCCTTTACGGATGGTCTGCTGGATTGCCCGCACTACACCCGACCGGAGGTGTATGCGGATCAGCGTGTTCCCGACGTGTTGCTGAGTGGCAATCACGCGCATATCCGGCGTTGGCGTTTACAGCAGTCCCTTGGTCGGACCTATGAACGACGCGCCGATCTTCTGGAAAGCCGCTCGCTTTCTGGAGAAGAGAAGAAGCTGCTCGAGGAATACATCCGCGAGCGGGACGATAGTTAACAACGTATCGATGGTAGATCGAACGATTTACCTTAGGAGCACAGCATGACCAACAAAATCATCCTTGCACTCGAAGCAGAGCAGATGACCAAAGAAATCCCTACCTTCGCCCCAGGCGACACTATTGTCGTTCAGGTGAAAGTGAAGGAAGGCGATCGTTCCCGTCTGCAAGCGTTCGAAGGCGTTGTAATCGCCAAGCGTAACCGCGGCGTGAACAGTGCGTTCACCGTTCGTAAAATCTCCAACGGTGTTGGCGTAGAACGTACTTTCCAGACCTACTCCCCGCAGATCGACAGCATGGCTGTCAAACGTCGCGGTGACGTACGTAAAGCCAAGCTGTACTACCTGCGCGACCTGTCGGGTAAAGCAGCACGCATCAAGGAAAAACTGGCTTAAGCCCAGCTTCCGATGCAGAAAAAAGCAGCCTACGGGCTGCTTTTTTGTTGCCCGGGATTTGTGCTGCAAGGATCTTCGTCTGTCTGTGACCGAGTCGCGGCCTTCGCGAGCAGGCTCGCTCCCACAGAAGTCCGAATGTGGGGCCTGCTCGCGAATCGATCCATCAGGCGCTGGAACCTTGCGGTTGAATCAACGCCAGCAACGTCCACCCAGCCCCCGGTTTCAACGCCGTTTCCGGTGTCACCACATGCACCCAGCCGCTGTCATCACGCATGAACAGCAGCGTCGCGCGATTGCCGTGCAGCGCTTGGTAATCCTCCCAGCCGAAGCCGTCCGTCAATGTCGTGCTGTAAAGCTCCGCTCCCTGGCCCATCTGGCCGGCCAGTTTCGAATAGGTCAGTGCCTCACTGCCCAATTGATTGCCCCGGTGTTCCAGGCTTGCGCGGTGCTTGTCGCTGCGGCGGCTTTCATGGCCGCTGGCCAGACCGAACAGGCGCTGATGACCGAAGTCATGACGAAAGCGCATCGCCGCCAATGTGTTCAGCTCGCCCGACGGTGACAGTGCCAGCAAATGCCCCAACCCCACCAGGTCCAGATGCGCGTCGGCATGCTGCGACGCCGGGTTGCCGAAATAGGTCGGCAAGCCTTCCATGCGTGCCGCGCGGATATTCTCCCAGCTCGAATCGGTCAGCAGCACGCGGCTGCCCAGCTGTTGCAGCGACTTGCCCAATTCACGGGCCGGGCCATTGGCACCAACGATCAGAAAACCGCTCGGCGCCGGTTCGGCGACCTTTAACAGCCGTGCCAGCGGTCGCGCCGTTGCGCTTTGCAAAACCACGGTGCCGATGATTACCGCAAAGGTCAGCGGCACCAGGAGCAGGGCGCCTTCATGTCCGGATTCATCCAGGCGAATCGCGAAAATCGCCGAGACAGCCGCAGCGACGATTCCGCGCGGCGCGATCCAGCACAGCAACGCCCGTTCGCGCCAGCTGAGACTGGAACCGGCGGTGCTAAGCAAAACATTCAACGGACGGGCGATCAGCTGGATCACCAACAGCAGAATCAACACCAGCGGTCCCAGGCCAAGCAAAGCGTTCAGGTCCAGGCGCGCCGCGAGCAGGATGAACAGTCCGGAAATCAGCAACACGCTGAGGTTTTCCTTGAAGTGCAGGATGTGCCGCACGTCCACGCCTTTCATGTTGGCCAGCCACATGCCCATCAGCGTCACCGCCAGCAGGCCGGACTCATGCATCACCTGGTTGGCACCGATGAAGATCGCCAGCACGGCTGCCAGCGAGGCCAGGTTATGCAAGTATTCCGGCAGCCACTGACGTCGGATCACCGTCCCCAGCAGCCAACCCCCGACGACACCAAACACGGCGCCGCAGAGAATCACCCCGCCGAAGGTGAAGAGGCTTTGCTTGAGGCCATGACCTTCAGCGCTGGCGATGATGAAGCTGTACACCACGACGGCGAGCAGAGCGCCGATCGGATCGATGACGATGCCTTCCCAGCGCAGGATGTTGGCAATCGAAGCTTTTGGCCGCACCACCCGCAGCATCGGCACGATTACGGTCGGACCGGTGACCAGCGTCAGGCTGCCAAACAGAATCGCCAGCATCCAGTCGAAGCCCAGCAGGAAATGCGTGGCTACCGCGATGACGATCCAGGTCGAAATCGCACCGAGGGTCACCAGTCGATGAACGACGCTGCCGATTTCTTTCCATTCCGACAGGTGCAGGGTCAGGCTGCCTTCGAACAGAATCAGCGCCACTGCCAGCGACACCAGTGGCATCAGCAGCGGGCCGAACATTTCCTGCGGGTCGAGCCAACCCAGCAGCGGGCCTGCAAGAATGCCGGTCAGCAGCAGAAACAGAATGGCCGGCAGCTTCAGGCGCCATGCCAGCCACTGACAACCCAGCGCCGCCGCGCCGATCCCGCCAAATGCCAAGAGAATTTGCTGCTCGTTCATTGATGCTCCCTGTTCCTTGATCTGGCTGGCTATGAAAGACTAGTGGCCATTCCCGTCGTTCACTGTCTATTTGCGCACAGTGTTAAAAACTGCCTGCCCCGAGCACCCATGCCTGCCATCGACCATCCGCTGATTGATCAATTTCTCGACGCTTTATGGCTGGAGAAAGGCCTGTCCGACAACACCCGCGACGCCTATCGCAGTGACCTCGCGCTGTTCAACGGCTGGTTGCAGGAGAAAAATCTCGAGCTGATCAATGCCGGCCGCGAATTGATCCTCGATCATCTGGCGTGGCGGCTGGAGCAAAACTACAAGCCGCGCTCCACCGCGAGATTTCTCTCCGGGGTGCGTGGCTTTTATCGCTATCTGTTGCGGGAAAAACTGATCAGCGTCGACCCGACGTTGCGCGTCGACATGCCGCAACTGGGTCGGCCGTTGCCCAAATCGCTGTCGGAAGCCGATGTCGAAGCACTGCTCAAGGCGCCGGATCTGAGTGACGCCATCGGCCAGCGTGACCGCGCGATGCTGGAAGTGCTGTATGCCTGTGGCCTGCGCGTGACCGAACTGATCAGCCTGACGCTGGAGCAGGTCAACCTGCGCCAAGGCGTATTGCGGGTGATGGGCAAGGGCAGCAAGGAGCGTCTGGTGCCGATGGGCGAGGAGGCGATTGTGTGGGTCGAGCGTTATATGCGTGATGGTCGTGGCGAGTTGCTCGGTGGCCGCCCCAGCGATGTGCTGTTCCCCAGTCAGCGTGGCGAGCAGATGACCCGGCAGACGTTCTGGCATCGGATCAAGCACCAGGCCAAGGTCGCCGGGATCAGCAAGTCGCTGTCGCCGCACACCTTGCGCCACGCGTTCGCCACGCATCTGCTCAATCACGGCGCGGACTTGCGCGTGGTGCAGATGCTGCTCGGCCACAGCGACCTGTCTACGACGCAGATCTATACCCATGTCGCCCGCGCCCGCTTGCAGGACTTGCACGCGAAGCACCACCCTCGCGGCTGACACATCCCATAATGTTGAAATACTGACCTGTGGCGAGGGGATTTATCCCCGTTTGGCTGCGCAGCAGTCGCAAACCCGGCTGGCTCGATTTTGACTGAAAGGTCGCGGTGGATGGTTCAGGGCTGCTTCGCAACCCATCGGGGATAAATCCCCTCGCCACAATAATGTGTGTCAGCCACATGTGGTTGTGGGTCAGTTGTACAAGCATGAAGATGTGTCAGTTGCACATGAGTGTGTGGCGACAGGCGCATTCGGCCCTCGTGACCTTATGTGTTAGGCTTTGCCGGTTTGCACGATGGACGGTTATGACCCGGTGTTTCGCACGGGCGTTCTGACCGTTTCATTGGCCCGCCCTCAGGAGTACTCATGCGTCTGACCCAGATTTTCGCCGCCGCCGCCATTGCGTTGGTGAGCACCTTTGCCGTCGCCGACGACGCGGCTGACAAAGCCATTCGTCAAAGCCTGGAAAAACTCGAACTCGAAGTTCCGGTCGAAAGCATCAGTGCCAGCCCGTTGCCTGGCATGTACGAAGTCAAACTCAAAGGCAGCCGCGTGCTGTACGCCAGCGCCGATGGCCAGTACATCGTCCAGGGCAACCTGTATCAGCTGGCGAATGGCAAACCGGTCAACCTGACCGAGAAGACCGAACGCCTGGGCATTTCCAAACTGATCAATGCCATCCCGGTGGCCGAAACCGTTGTCTACCCGGCCGTGGGCGAGACCAAATCGCACATCACCGTGTTCACCGACACCACCTGTCCGTACTGCCACAAACTGCATGCCGAAGTGCCGGAGCTGAACAAGCGCGGCATCGAAGTGCGCTACGTGGCGTTCCCGCGCCAGGGCCTGAATTCGCCGGGTGACGAGCAGCTGCAAGCAGTGTGGTGCTCGAAAGACAAGAAAGCCGCCATGGACAAAATGGTCGATGGCAAGGAAATCAAGGCCGCCAAGTGCGATAACCCGGTTTCCAAGCAATTCGCCCTCGGTCAGTCGATCGGCGTGAACGGTACACCGGCCATCGTTTTGGCCGACGGCCAGGTCATTCCGGGCTACCAGCCGGCGCCACAAGTCGCCAAACTGGCGCTGGGCGCGAAGTAATTCGCATCGTCACGGGCAACCGTTGACGATCGTGGTCCGGCGGCAACAGCGCCGGGCCATCAACAGAGAGCCGCGAGCACGCGGTTGTTTTCCGGCCGACCCTGTGTCGGCCGTTTCATGGGGAGTTCACAGTGAATCCGGTCAAAGTAGGCATCTGTGGGTTAGGGACCGTCGGTGGCGGTACCTTCAACGTACTTCAGCGCAACGCCGAGGAAATTGCTCGTCGTGCCGGGCGTGGAATCGAAGTGGCACAAATTGCCACGCGCACGCCAAAGCCTCAGTTCCAGACGACCGGTATTGCGATTACCAACGATGTCTTCGAAGTGGCCACGAACCCTGAGATCGACATCGTCATAGAGCTGATGGGCGGCTACACCGTTGCCCGCGAGCTGGTACTCAAGGCCATCGAGAATGGCAAGCATGTGGTCACCGCGAACAAGGCGCTGATAGCCGTTCACGGTAATGAGATTTTCGCCAAGGCACGCGAGAAAGGCGTGATCGTGGCATTCGAAGCGGCGGTGGCCGGTGGCATTCCGGTGATCAAGGCGATCCGCGAAGGCCTGTCCGCCAACCGCATCAACTGGGTTGCCGGGATCATCAACGGTACCGGCAACTTCATCCTCACCGAAATGCGCGAGAAGGGCCGTACGTTTGAAGACGTACTCGCCGAAGCGCAAGCGCTGGGTTACGCCGAAGCCGACCCGACCTTCGACGTCGAAGGCATCGATGCCGCGCACAAGCTGACCATTCTGGCGTCGATTGCCTTCGGCATTCCGCTGCAATTCGACAAGGCTTACACCGAAGGCATCACCAAACTGACCACTGCCGACGTCAACTACGCCGAAGCGCTGGGCTATCGCATCAAGCACCTCGGTGTGGCGCGCAGCACTGACGCCGGCATCGAGTTGCGCGTGCACCCGACGCTGATTCCGGCCGATCGCCTGATCGCCAACGTCAACGGCGTGATGAACGCAGTGATGGTCAACGGCGACGCCGCCGGTTCGACGCTGTTCTACGGTGCCGGCGCTGGCATGGAGCCGACCGCTTCCTCGGTGATCGCCGACCTGGTCGACGTGGTTCGCGCGATGACTTCCGACCCGGAAAACCGTGTGCCGCACCTGGCCTTCCAGCCGGACTCGCTGTCGGCGCATCCGATCCTGCCGATCGAAGCCTGCGAAAGCGCTTACTACCTGCGCATTCACGCCAAGGATCATCCGGGCGTACTGGCTCAGGTGGCGAGCATCCTGTCGGAGCGCGGCATCAATATCGAATCGATCATGCAGAAGGAAGTCGAAGAGCATGACGGCCTGGTGCCGATGATCCTGCTGACCCACCGCGTGGTCGAGCAGCGCATCAACGATGCGATCACCGCGCTGGAAGCACTGGCTGGCGTCGACGGCCCGGTTGTACGGATCCGTGTCGAACATTTGAACTAAAAAGCAGCGGCAAGCTTCGAGCGGCAAGTGGCAAGAGAGAAGCAGTCTGGCTTTTACTTGCGACTTGCAGCTTGCAGCTTGCAGCTCAAACCGAAGGTTTGAAAAAAATGCGATATATCAGTACTCGCGGCCAGGCCCCGGCCCTGAATTTCGAAGAGGTCCTGCTGGCCGGTCTGGCGACCGATGGCGGTCTGTACGTCCCGGAAAACCTGCCACGTTTCACTCAGGAAGAAATCGCTTCCTGGGCCGGCCTGCCGTATCACGAACTGGCCTTCCGGGTGATGCGCCCGTTTGTCACCGGCAGCATTCCGGATGCCGATTTCAAGAAGATTCTCGAAGAAACCTACGGCGTGTTCGCCCACAGCGCCGTGGCGCCACTGCGTCAGTTGAACGGTAATGAATGGGTGCTTGAGCTGTTCCACGGCCCGACCCTGGCGTTCAAGGACTTCGCCCTGCAACTGCTCGGTCGCCTGCTCGATTACGTGCTGGAAAAGCGCGGCGAGCGCGTGGTGATTGTCGGTGCCACCTCTGGTGATACCGGTTCTGCGGCCATCGAAGGCTGCAAGCACTGCGAAAACGTCGACATTTTCATCCTGCACCCGCATCAGCGCGTATCGGAAGTGCAGCGTCGGCAGATGACAACGATCTTCGGCGAGAACATCCACAACATCGCCATCGAAGGCAACTTCGATGACTGCCAGGAAATGGTCAAGAACAGCTTCGCCGACCAGAGCTTCCTCAAAGGCACGCGTCTGGTGGCGGTGAACTCGATCAACTGGGCGCGGATCATGGCCCAGATCGTTTACTACTTCCATGCGTCCCTGCAATTGGGCGGCCCGGCACGTTCGGTGTCGTTCTCGGTGCCAACCGGCAACTTTGGCGATATTTTCGCCGGTTACCTGGCTCGCAACATGGGGCTGCCGATCAACCAGTTGATCGTCGCCACCAACCGCAACGACATCCTGCACCGCTTCATGAGCGGCAACCAGTACGTCAAGGAAACCCTGCACGCAACGCTGTCGCCGTCGATGGACATCATGGTGTCGTCGAACTTCGAGCGCCTGCTGTTCGACCTGCACGGGCGTAACGGTGCGGCGATTGCCGGCCTGATGGACTCGTTCAAAAAGGACGGCAGTTTCAGCGTCGAGCAAGAGCGCTGGACCGAAGCACGCAAGCTGTTCGATTCCCTGGCGGTGGACGATGCGCAGACCTGCGAAACCATCGCCGACGTCTACGAGCAAACCGGTGAGGTGCTCGACCCGCACACTGCCATCGGTGTGAAAGCCGCGCGCGAATGCCGTCGCAGCCTGGATATCCCGATGGTCATTCTGGGTACTGCCCATCCGGTCAAGTTTCCTGAGGCAGTGGAGAAAGCGGGTGTAGGAAAAGCGCTCGAACTACCTGCACATCTTTCTGATTTGTTTGAGCGAAACGAGCGCTGCACGGTTCTGCCAAACGACCTGAAAGCCGTGCAAGCCTTTGTCAGCCAGCATGGCAACCGCGGCAAGCCGCTCTAAGCCAGTAAAAGCTGTCACATTTTGAAGCCCGTCTCCTGACGGGCTTTTTTGTTTCTGCTGCCACACTGCTCGGGTTTTCACCCACGAAGGACGGGTGAGTCGATCACGAAGGAAATGGCAATGCTGTTTTACAGAGGTTTGAAACCGGCACTGGGCTGGTTGTTTTTGTTGGCGGTGCTGGGGTGGACACACAGCGGCATGGCAGCGCAAATGGCACTCGATCAGGCCAATGCGTCAGCCAGTGTCCAGGCTATCGAGCTGGATGCGCACGAGCAGCAATGGATACGTGACAACCCCAGAGTGACGGTGGCATCGGTGCAATATCCGTTGTACCTGTTTCAGGACGAACATGGCCAGTGGAGCGGTCTGAACAACGATGTGCTCAAGCGCGTCAGCGCAATGACCGGCCTGCAATTCGAGCACCAGGAATCGTTCTCTACCGACCATATGCTCGATCGCCTGCAAAGCGGAGTCGCGGACATCAGTACGACCTTGGCCATGAGTGATGATCGCAAGGCGTTTCTCGATTTCAGTCATGCTTTTGGAGGGGCAGGCTGGGTTTTTGTCGGACATGCCAATACTCCGCGGGTGGAGTCTTTCGAGCAACTGGCCAAGCGCGTTCTGGTGCTGCCCGCCCGTCATGCCCTGGAGGATGCGATTCGCCGCGATTATCCGTCGATTGAAATACGCTCGGTGAAAACCTACGCCGAAGCGCGGGCGCTGGTCGAGAGCGGTGAAGCCTACGCAACCATCGAAAACGAAATCGGCGCGCAGCTCTATCCGTTGGGCATGCTCAAGGTCGGTGCCCTGGTAGAGGGCAAGTGGGAAGCCGATCATCTGGCTGTACGAAAAGGCATGCCGCAACTACTGAGTATTCTCAACAAGGCGCTGGAAGCGTTCCCTGCGGCGGAGTTGCGGGCGATGCGTCTCAAGTGGCTGGCGGGCGTTTCGCCGCCGCCCGTGCCCTCCGTCTGGGAACGCCTGGTCGAGTGGGCATGCTGGGCGATGGGGGTAATCGGCGTTTTCGGAATGCTGTCGCTGGTGTGGAACAGGCGTCTGGCAGCCGTAATCAAGCTGCGCTGCGCAGCGGAAAAGGAGCTGGGTGATCAACTGGCCTTTCAGCACGCCCTGATCGATTCGATGCCGGATCCGGTGTTTGTCCGTGATCTGCACGGGCGCTTGATCATCTGCAATCGCAGTTACGAGGAAGCACTGTCGGTGCGCCTGGATCAGATGCAGGGGCGCCTGCTGATCGAAGTCGATGCGTTTCCGGAAACCACTGCGCGGATGCTGCACGATGAATTCATCGCCCAGTTGCAGACCCGCAAGTCGCGGTTCAGCAAACGACAGCTGCTGTTCAAGGGCGGGTCTCGCGAGGTGTATCAGTGGACCGTGCCGTTTTACAGCGGTGACGGTAAATTGCGCGGCCTGTTGGGTGGCTGGACCGATATCACTCAGCGCAGGACCGAGAGCGGGTGTCGCTGTCTGCCGTAAAGAAGGGAAATGTCCTGCAAGACGCGGCTACTTTTCTGATGGGAGGCTTAAGACGCCTGCCCTAGAGTGAACGACAACTGCGGTGAGAGTCCGCGATGATCGCTCCAGAGGTCGCCCATGCGCTCGCTTAAAGTCCTGATTCTTGAACCCAACCCGTTCCAGCTGATGGCATTGCATCAAATGCTCAATGCCATCGGCATCTACGATGTATTGACCGCGCCTTCGCTGGCGTCAGCCTTGAGTTCACTGGGGCATCGCGGCGCGGTCGATATCGCCATCTGCGATCCGCAGCTCAAGGGTGGCGATGGGCTGGCTTTGATTCATCACCTGGCGGCGCACCATGAGGCGCGTGCCCTGATTCTGCTGGGCTCGGTCGCGCAGAGTTTGATGAGTGATCTGGAGCCGCTGCTCCGCCAGCAACGCCTGCGCCTGCTGGGACGGCTGCAAACGCCGGTTTCGGCGGTGTTGATGAGAGGTCTGCTGGACAGTTATCTGATCACCCCGCAGGAGCTCATCGAGGCCTGAAACCGGCGAATATTTTTCTGTCATCTTCGCCGTGCATGCTCTGTCAGACGCGGACCCGCAAGGTTGGGACGCGACAGGCAGAACTTTCTTCTCGGGCCGGTGGTCATTTAATGTGAACACGCCCCAGGCACTGTGTTTTCGGACTATTGAGTGGAGATCGAGATGGAAAGTATCAGTCTATTGCTCGGTGAGGCTCTGAGCCCGTATCAGGTGACGCTGACCCCTCGCGGCAGCCATGGTGAATGTCTGGTGACGCTGAAGAACAGCAGCGGCGCCATTGTGGTGGAACGCGAATTCAATCAGGCCCAGTTGAGCGACAAGCGCTTGCTGACCGACGTGGTGGACGGCCTGCACCGTGACGTGATGATCGCCGAAGGGCGGTTGGAACCCTGCGTGATTGCGGCGTTGCGCAATGCAGCTCTGGACAAGCGTCCGGCCCTGTAAAGATGAAATATTTTTTGCGGGAACCTTCCTGCATCCCTGTCAGTCAGACCCCATAACAGCGAGATCAAGCATTGTGCTCCGGTGCTTGTCGCTTGCTGCTACGGGTCTCGAAGCAGACCCCGTTTAACCCCGAGTCGTCTCCCCACTTCTCGGGGTTTCTTTTGCCCGGCGTTTGCGCAGTGCGCGGCTTGTTGCTTGAAAAACCGAAGCGCCCGGCGCTGCTCAGATGGCTCCGTCTTCGCGCAGGCGAGCGATTTGCGCCGCGTCGTAGCCCAGATCGCCAAGCACCTGCGCATTGTGTTCGCCCAACTGCGGCCCGACCCATTGGGATGAACCAGGGGTTTCGGAAAGTTTCGGCACGATGCCGGGCATCTTGAAGTCCTTGCCGTCCGGCAGCTTGGCATGCAGGAACATCTCTCGCGCCAGATATTGCGGATCGTTGAACATGTCCTCGGCGCTGAAGATCCGGCTGACCGGTACGTCGGCCTGATTGAGCAAGTCGAGAACAGTCTGCAGTGGTAAGGAATTGACCCAGCGATCAATCACGCCATACAACTCGTCCCGGCGACTGTCGCGCCCGTCGTTACTGGCCAGCAGTGGGTCGTTGGCAAGATCTTCGCGGCCAATCACGAGCATGAAGCGTTTGAAGATCGCATCACCATTGGCACCGATCTGTACATGTTTGCCGTCGGCGCTGGTGTGGATCGAAGAGGGCGTGATGCCCGGCATGATGTTGCCGCTGCGCTCGCGGATGAAACCGAACACGTCGAACTCCGGCACCATGCTTTCCATCATCGCGAAGATAGCTTCATACAGCGCAACGTCGACCACTTGGCCCAGTCCGCCGTTGACCTCGCGATGACGCAGCGCCATCAGCGCACCGATCACGCCCCACAGCGCGGCAATCGAATCACCGATGGAAATCCCGGTACGCACCGGTGGCCGATCTTCGAAACCGGTGATGTACCGCAGGCCGCCCATGGATTCGCCGACCGCACCGAAACCCGGCTGGTCCTTCATCGGCCCGGTCTGACCGAAACCGGACAGGCGCACCATCACCAGTTTCGGGTTCAGCGCGTGCAGGGTTTCCCAGCTCAGACCTAGTTTTTCCAGGACGCCGGGGCGGAAATTCTCGATGAGAATGTCGGCTTCGCCCAGCAGTTGTTTCAGGATCGCCAAACCGTCGGGGTGTTTCAGATTGAGGGTCAGCGACTTCTTGTTGCGCGCCTGGACAAACCACCACAACGAGGTGCCTTCGTACAATTTGCGCCACTTGCGCAGGGGATCGCCGCCGTCCGGCGACTCGATCTTGATCACTTCGGCGCCGAATTCGCCGCAAATGCGCGAGGCAAACGGCCCGGCGATCAGCGTACCCAATTCAATGACTTTCAGACCCGAGAGCGGTTTGCTGGTGAACGGCATGCGAAATCCTGTAGGACAAGGCTGAACGGATACAGGGTTTTAACATAGCCGGCTGTCAGACGCCGCAGCTCGATCGCCATCAATTCGTTGATTGCCTGTGGCATCGGTTAGACTTGCCGACTTTCCTCGTATCAAGAAGCCCGTTCATGGCCCAGCCGTCCACTACCTACAAATTCGAACTGAACCTCACCGACCTCGACCGCAGCGTTTACGAAAGCGTCAAGCAGACCATCGCCCGTCATCCTTCGGAAACCGAAGAACGCATGACCGTGCGGCTGCTGGCCTACGCGCTCTGGTACAACGAGCAGCTGTCGTTCGGCCGTGGTCTGTCAGACGTGGATGAACCGGCCTTGTGGGAAAAGAGCCTGGACGACCGTGTCCTGCACTGGATCGAAGTCGGCCAGCCGGATGTCGATCGCCTGACCTGGTGCTCGCGCCGCACCGAACGCACCAGCCTGCTGGCCTACGGCAGCCTGCGTGTGTGGGAAACCAAGGTGATCCCGGCGATCAAGAACCTGAAAAACGTCAACATCGCCGCCGTCCCGCAGGAAGTGCTGGAGACCCTGGCCAAGGACATGCCGCGCGTCATCAAGTGGGACGTGATGATCAGCGAAGGCACGATCTTCGTCACCGACGATCGCGGTCAGCACGAAGTCCAGTTGCAATGGCTGCAAGGTGAGCGCGGCTGAGGTCGCGACACCGCTGATATTTCCCACGAATCAAAGAGAAGCCTCCGTCGCCCCATGCGTATCGAACCTCGTCAATTGCCTGCCACGTTGCCTTTCCTCGGTGATCTGCCGCCACTGCTGACCCGCCTGTACGCGGCGCGGGGCGTGCAATCGGAAGCGGAGCTGGACAAAAGTCTGGCGCGCTTGATCCCGTTCCAGCAGCTCAAAGGCATTGATGCGGCTGTTGACCTGCTGGTGACGGCATTGGAGCAACGCCAGCGCATTTTGATCGTCGGCGACTTCGATGCGGACGGCGCCACCGCCAGCACGGTCGGTGTGCTCGGCCTGCGCCTGTTGGGCGCGGCGCATGTCGATTATCTGGTGCCGAACCGTTTCGAATACGGCTATGGCCTGACGCCGGAAATCGTCGAGGTCGCGCTGACCCGTGAACCACAACTATTGATCACCGTCGATAACGGCATCTCCAGCGTCGAAGGCGTCGCGGCGGCCAAGCGCGCCGGACTGAAGGTTTTGATCACCGACCACCACTTGCCCGGCGATGAACTGCCGCAGGCTGATGCGCTGGTCAATCCGAATCAGCCAGGCTGCGAGTTTCCGAGCAAAGCGCTGGCTGGCGTCGGGGTGATTTTTTATGTGTTGATGGCCTTGCGCGCACGCCTGCGCAGCCTTGGCTGGTACGAGAGCAAACCGCAACCGAACATCGGCGAACTGCTCGATCTCGTGGCGCTGGGCAGCGTCGCCGACGTGGTGCCGCTGGATGCCAACAACCGCATTCTTGTGCATCAAGGGCTGGAGCGGATTCGTGCCGGCCGGGCGCGGCCGGGGATCAAGGCGATCCTCGAAGTCGCCAAGCGAGAGGCTGCGCGGATCACTTCCACCGACCTGGGTTTTATTGTCGGCCCGCGCCTGAACGCCGCCGGGCGTCTGGACGACATGAGCCTGGGCATCGAATGCCTGCTCACCGCCGACGCCAATCTGGCGCGGGAAATGGCTGCGCAACTGGACGGCATGAACCAGGATCGCAAATCCATCGAGCAGGGCATGCAGCGTGAAGCGCTGGCGCAGCTCAAGGATCTGCCGGTCGAGTCGATGCCGTTCGGTCTGTGCCTGTTCGACCCGGAGTGGCACCAGGGTGTGATCGGCATCCTCGCCTCGCGGATGAAAGAGCGCTATTTCCGCCCGACCATTGCTTTCGCCGATGCCGGTGATGGTCTGCTCAAGGGCTCCGGTCGCTCGGTGCAGGGCTTCCATATTCGCGATGCGCTGAGTGTGGTCGCGGCGCAGCATCCGAACCTGATCGCCAAGTACGGTGGCCACGCGATGGCCGCTGGTCTGACCTTGCCGCAGGAGAATTTTCCGCTGTTCGCCGAGGCATTCGACGCTGAAGTACGTAGGCAACTTCGCGAAGAAGACCTCACCGGGCGCATGTTGTCGGACGGCACGCTGGCCGTCGAAGAGTTCCACCTCGAACTGGCCCGCGCCTTGCGTCACGCCGGGCCATGGGGGCAGCATTTCCCCGAGCCGCTGTTTCATGGCGTGTTTCAACTGGTCGAGCAGCGCGTGGTTGGCGAACGGCATTTGAAAGTGGTGCTGAAAAGCGAATGCGGTTCGGTGAAGCTCGATGGCATCGCGTTTGGCATTGATCGCGATGTGTGGCCGAACCCGACGATTCAATGGGTTGAACTGGCTTACAAGCTCGACGTCAACGAGTTTCGTGGCAACGAGACTGTGCAGTTGATGATTGCTCATATCGAACCGCGTTAAGCCATTCGCGAGCAGGCTCGCTCCCACAGGTACGGTGCTGCCTTGTGGGAGCGAGCCTGCTCGCGAAAGCGTCCTTTCACACACTGAATTACTCTGAACCCTCCGTCATCTCCGGTTGTCGACTAGGCTCTAAGCACTGCTTGATTGGCCTTGTGACGTCTTGTCGAATTTTTGCCCGCGGGGGCGGGTGCTGCACCCTTTTTCTGTCACTCGTCGACTTTTCAAACAGAACCCTGGAGCCTGCCCACCGATTCGAGAGGTGCCCCATGAGTCTGCTGCTTGAACCCTTTACCCTGCGCCAACTGACCCTGCCCAACCGCATCGCCGTGTCGCCGATGTGCCAGTACTCCAGCGTCGACGGCCTGGCCAACGACTGGCACCTGGTGCACCTGGGCAGCCGCGCGGTGGGCGGTGCCGGTCTGGTTTTCACCGAAGCCACGGCGGTTACCGCCGACGGGCGCATCACCGCCGAAGACCTTGGCCTGTGGAACGACGAACAGATCGAACCGCTGCAACGCATCACTCGCTTCATCACCGCCCAGGGCGCGGTCGCCGGCATTCAGCTGGCCCACGCCGGGCGCAAGGCCAGCACCCACCGGCCGTGGATCGGCAAGCATGGCAGCGTCAAACCCGAGGATGGCGGCTGGACCCCGGTCGGGCCATCGCCGATTGCTTTCGATCCGCAGCACACCCAGCCAAAACAGCTCGATGAAGGGCAGATCGCCGAAGTGATTCAAGCCTTTGTCGACGCGGCCAAGCGCGCGCTGACGGCGGGGTTCAGCGTGGTCGAGGTGCATGCCGCGCACGGCTATCTGCTGCATCAGTTTCTTTCGCCGCTGAGCAACCAGCGTCGCGATCAGTACGGTGGTTCGTTCGAGAATCGTATCCGTCTGGTGCTGCAAGTAACTGAAGCGGTGAGGGCGGTATGGCCGGAGGAATTGCCAGTGTTTGTCCGCGTGTCGGCGACCGACTGGGTCGAAGACGGCTGGAATCCGGACGAAACCGTGGAACTGGCGCGTCGCCTTCACACGCTGGGCGCCGATCTCATTGACGTGTCTTCAGGAGGGACAGCTGCAAACGCGGAAATTCCGGTCGGACCCGGTTATCAGACGCGCTTTGCCGAGCGGGTACGCAAAGAGTCAGGCATTGCCACCGGCACTGTCGGCATGATTACCGAGCCTGCCCAGGCCGAGCACATTCTGCGTACCTGTCAGGCTGATATCATTTTCCTCGCCCGAGAGCTGCTGCGCGATCCGTACTGGCCGCTGCATGCCGACGATGATCTGGGCGGGCGCAAAGCAGTGTGGCCGGCGCAGTATCAGCGCGCGACCCATCGGGATCAGCCCATTCATGAGTCGGATTTGCGTGATTGATTGAAGGCTGGAAAGCAAAAGCCCCGAACCAGTGATGGTCGGGGCTTTGGTTTGTCTGATCCGGCCTCGCTGTCTGCGCTGCCGTCATCGCGGGCAAGCCCGCTCCCACAGGTTCGAGTCGACTACAGGTCTTGTGATCAACTCACCACTGTGGGAGCTGGCTTGCCAGCGATGAGGCACTGGCAGGCGCTACAAAACCTCAAGGGTATTTACGCTTGTCCGGCGCCGGCGGGAAGTACTGGTACAACCAGGTCTCGCTCAACGTGCGGTCATTGGTGCGAATGAACAGGCGCAGTTCCACCGGCTCAACGCTGTCATTGGTCGGGTACCAATCGAACAGGATCCGATAACCCTTGATGTCATCCAGCACCAGCACGCTGAAGTCCTGCACCTTGCCGTTGGAACAGGTAATCACTGGCTCGATCCCGGTGCCCTGTGGCAGGCGCTCAAGGCCGCCACCGGTGAAGTCGACGGCAAAACGGCGCGCCCAGACTGGCGGGTAGTGCTCACCCGGCGCCCAACCCTCGGTGAAGCCGCCCATGCCCGAACGCGTCGCGTGCACTCGCGCCAGTGGCGTGCCGACCGGTGGCAGCGCGCTCCAGTACAGCTTGTACCCGTAGTTCAGCGAATCACCGGCAGCCACGGGTTTCTTCGGCGTCCAGAAGGCGACGATGTTATCCAGCGTCTCGCCGGTCGTGGGAATTTCCAGCAGATCGATCGAGCCTTCGCCCCATGCGGTTGTCGGTTCTACCCACAGGCTCGGGCGCTTGCTGTACCAGTCGACGGTGTCCTGATAGTTGGCGAATTCGTGGTCGGTCTGCACCAGGCCGAAACCCTTCGGGTCCTTGTCGGCAAATGCGTTGAATTGCAGCGTCGCCGGGTTGTTCAACGGACGGCAGATCCACTCGCCATTGCCGCGCCACATGGCCAGACGGTCGGAGTCGTGGATTTGCGGGTGAATGGTGTCGCACATGCGCCGTTCGTGGGTGCCGCAGCTGAACATGCTGGTCATCGGCGCCACGCCCAGTTGTTCGATGGTGGTACGCGCGTTGATGTGCGCGTCGATTTCCATGACCACGCGCTCGGCCTGGCAGTCGATGTCGAAGCGATACGCGCCAGTGGCGCTCGGCGAGTCGAGCAGGGCGTAGACTACAAAACGCGTGGCGTTTTTGTCCGGCGTCTCGAACCAGAACTTGGTGAAGTCGGGAAACTCTTCGCGCTTCTTCGCGTAGGTATCAATGGCCAGGCCGCGCGCGGAGAGGCCATATTGGCCAGTAGCATCGACCGCACGGAAATAGCTGGCGCCGAGAAACGACACCACGTCATGCCGATCCAGCTCCGGCGCCTTGAACAGTTTGAAGCCGGCAAAACCCAGGTCGCCCTTGAGCTGCTGGGTGTCGACCGAAGTGTTCTCGTAATTGAACAGCGCCGGGCGGAAATGCACCTCGCGCGCCATGCGCGTCTTCGGATCAACGCTGTACATGCGCACCGGCTGACGGAAACCCATGCCGACGTGGAAGAACTGCACGTCCAGTTGACCTTTGTTTTCCTTCCACAGGGAATGCTCGCCGTCGTAGCGGATCGCGTTGAAATTCTGCGGAGTCATGGTCGCCAAGGTTGGCGGCAACACCTGTTTCGTATCCTGATAGGCATTGCCGGCGAGCTGCTTGGCCTGACGCTTCAACGCTTCGAAATCGAAGGCCTGGGCCTCGCCATCGGCGGCGCCGCCATTGGCCGCCCAGGCGCGAGCAGCCAACAGGCCCGACGCGGAAAGACCGGTATAGGCCGCAATGGCCATGGACGCTTTGAGCAAATTCCTGCGGTGCATAAATACAACCTGTCGTGTGCAATCCCGCGCCGTTCCTGGCACGTATCGGATCGGAAATTACGGTTCGGTCATGCCTTCGGCCAAACGCAACGGACTATAAACAGATGCCCGCTAGCTTAATCGGTTCGATTGTCGGGCAAAAAGGCTTGTTTGCGTTGCGCCATCTGGCAATGAAACAAGACATGTCTGTAATTTTTCTGACAGGGCCCTCTGATTTAGAGGGCA
Organism: Pseudomonas glycinis; assembly: GCF_054871425.1. Lineage (NCBI taxonomy): Bacteria > Pseudomonadati > Pseudomonadota > Gammaproteobacteria > Pseudomonadales > Pseudomonadaceae > Pseudomonas > Pseudomonas glycinis. The sequence continues at coordinate 123,053 of NZ_JBTYHF010000004.1, forward strand.
TATCTGCTTTTTTCGATTAATTACTCTAAAAACCACTTTTCAACGCCAATTTAATTCCTATTCTATGAGCAAGACCGGATACAAGCCTTCGTGCCGGCGGGGCACACGACGCTGCTCGAAGAGGCAGGGCGATGTGAGGTTCAGCAGTTTCTTGACTCAATAGAGAAGGACATCGTCCATGGCAAAAATACAGGGCATCACCGAAATGTTGGGCATCTTTCCTTGCTTGGGCGGCGGGCGCAGAAGACGCCGTCTCAATTCCGAGGAATTGAAACTGGTGGAACGTTATCGAGAGCTATCGGAAAGCGACCGGATCGCCATGCGCTATCTGGTGGATGCGATGCGGAGTGTTTCGCGGTTTTAAGGAGGAGGGGAGAAGGGGGCAGGTCGAAAGGCCTGCCCCTTTTGATTGGGTAGCGCTCGGAACGAGCCCTTTTGAGTGGCGAGCAACATCTCGAAGCACACTCGCGGGGCGGGTCCGGGCACTTTCGAACTAGGCTGAGGGCCTTAGATCCGGATAACCCTTGTTTGGAGACGGAACATGAACACCCGTGGATTGCTCGATCAACTGCTCAAGTCCGGGCAGGAAATGCTGCAGAACAAGGCCGGCGGCGCTTCCAGCAAATCGGCTGCGAGCGGACTTGGCGGCTTGCTCGGTGGCTCGTCTGGCTCCAGCGGCCTCGGCGGCCTGCTCTCCGGCGCGGGTGGCGGCGCATTGGCCGCAGGCGCGATGGGCCTGCTGCTCGGCAATAAAAAGGTCCGCAAGGTCGGCGGCAAAGTCGCGATCTACGGCGGCCTCGCCGCGCTGGGCGTACTGGCTTACAAGGCGTACGGCAACTACAACGCCCAAAAAGGCAGCGCACCCCAACGCGAACCGCAAACCCTCGACCGCCTGCCACCCGCTCAAGTCGAGCAGCACAGCCAGGCAATCCTCAAAGCCCTGGTCGCCGCCGCCAAAGCCGACGGCCACATCGACGAGCGCGAGCGCGAACTAATCGAAGGCGAATTCACAAAGCTCGACAACGATCAGGAACTGCAACACTGGCTCCACGCCGAACTCAACAAACCCCTCGACCCCACCGACGTCGCCCGCGCGGCGAGCACGCCGGAAATGGCGGCGGAGATGTACATCGCCAGTGTGATGCTGGTGGATGAGGAGAATTTTATGGAGAAGAGCTATCTGGATGAACTGGCACGGCAGTTGAAATTGGAGCCGGGGTTGAAGGTGGAGTTGGAGAGGCAGGTGCGGTTGGCGGCCGATTGATTCTATGGGGTGAGAAATCGCAGTGTTGTGCTGCGATTTTTCCTGAGTCGCCTAATGACGCTTCAATGAAGATTGAGCTTGGAAAGCTGTTTTAAATCTGTTCCATTCTTGAGCAGCGATGGTACTCAAGCCTCCATCATGAACTCTTCAATTTTTTCAATAAATTCGATTTTGCTTTTGGTCCTGAATTCAGATAGAAAAATTTCGGAGTTTTTGATTGGCTCACCTCTTCTATCGTATTCGATCGTTAGCATGTCGATCACAAATTCTCCGTCGGGATCCCCTTCGGGCTCGACTCTCGTGTCAAAGCAATGGCCGGTACTCTGGCGGACTCCTCCGATCAGTACCGAACTAGAGAACCAGCCGCAAGTCTCCGGTGTCAACTCCACCTCATATAGATTGTTGATTGTTATTGTCCAGCCGCTTGGTACTCTGATAGGTTGGAGCTTGTATTCGAGTTTTAATCTCATCGGGTTTCTTCAAATCTTTGCATTCGTGAATACTTTGTTCTGATCATTCAAACGATAGTCGTGCTTGCTGTAGCGTTGAATAAGTGCGCTGGCAAGTATCAATTTTTTTACTTTAGTTTGTATTCGAAATTTTCATCTAAACCCAGGGATATGTCCTGATTTTTTGTTCGCTCGAATATAAATATTATTTTTTTAAAAGTTTCGCCCATGCTTTGTTCAGATTCTTTCGAATTGTTCCATACTATTTCAATCGGACGCTCCACGTCCGGACTGAGCAAATCCCACAGAGAATTTAGGTTGTTCCATAGTACTGAGCCCAAGAAAATGCAGAAGCTATACGCTTGTGGAGCAGCGGTTCAAAATAGATTCAAGATTTATTAATGATTTCATAAAGCTTAGTCGATTTTATCTCTTCAATATTCAGCTTGGATAGTATTGATTTTATTCTCTCTGAGTATTTTTCCGGGGTTATAATATGAGCGGTTGAGTGGGTGTCACTTTCTAGAAAGCGAGCAATGAGTGTATCTCGATTGTTCTTCAAGAACTTTGCTATAGCTGCTACGTTCAATTTGTCGTTTTCACTTAGGTGGCTCCAGATTTTATATGCGTCTTCCTCTTCCTTTTTTAGAATGAGAATAGTGTTTCGGTATTGTGTTAGTTCGTTAGGGGTGAATGTGATGTCGTTCGTGTTGGTGAAGTCTACATAAGAGTATATTTTAGTCTTTTCGTTTTTTTTCAAAAGTCCATTCGGGCTTAGGCTTGTGAGTATCTCTTTTTGCAGGCGTAGCTCTTGGATTTTCTGTTGTTCCAGAGAGTATCCAATGGTCCGCCACTTTATGGTTACCGGCCATTCAGGTGCGAGAAAATTACTGACGGCTTTCCACGTGGACCATAAGTCTTGAAGAGTGCCCGCTACTAATGCGATGCTCATGAAGTCAGGGTCGGAAAACTGCTCGGGCGTTTCATGGAACTTTATACCCGGTTCGCATGTGTAGTATATGCTCATGATTAGTCTTTTTTGAAGTAAGTGTGTGAGTTGTCACCTTCTTTTAAGGCTGCTTTCGTACCTGTGGTTCCCGTAACTTCAGTATTGAAGTGTGGCCCTTCATTACCTTTTATATGTCCCAATGAATGCTCTCTAATAGTCACAATCCTGCCGTCTTTCAAATTGAACTCATAAACCCTACTCATCACGCGACCAGGCTGGTCGGTAAGTACCTCTTTATAGGATCTGGATGGCTGCTGTGATAGGGGCACACCTCCAACGCGTTTCGCTTGTCTGAATGCGGCTTTCCTAGTAATTGTGCTGTCATGGCCTTTAGGTAGCTCTGGTTCGCCATTTTCAACCTTATTGTTACTAGTATCATCCACCTTTCTTTGAAAGCCTTTTTTCGCTTTGCCAGGGCAATTGTTGCTCAACCCCAAAGGATCCACCCACCCCGTAGGGTTAGGCACGTACTGGTAGCTGTTCAACCCACCCGCAAGCTTGATCGGGTCCGGCGTCAAGAACCGTCCAGTTCCCGGATTGTAGTAGCGGTGGCGGTTGTAATGTAACCCTGTCTCGGCGTCGAAATACTGCCCTTGAAAACGCAGCGGATTATCGATTTCGCTGACGTCCAGCGCCGCGAGGTTGCCATAGGCGCGGTACTTCGCGGACCACATGATTTCGCCACTGTAGTCGGTGAGCTCTTGCGGAGTGCCAAGGTGGTCGAGTTGATAGTAGAACGGGGCAGCCTTTAGTGGGCCTTCGCCGTCGAGCATTGCCAATGGGCGGAAGCTGCCCGGTTCGTAGATGTAGCTGCGATAACGATTTTCTGCGCTTTCGGCGATCAATCGCTCGCCTTGCCAGAGGAATTCAGTGGTGTGGCCGTCGACGGTTTTTTCGAAGCGGCGACCGAAGGCGTCGTATTTGTAGGTTGCAGTGCTGCCGCCTGGCAGACTCACGCCGATCAGGCGATGCTGGCAGTCGTAGCGGTATTCGGTGACGAGCTTTTGGCCGTTGCCGCTACGCTCGCGGATCAAATTTCCGTACGCGTCGTAGTCGTAGTGGCGGTCGCCTTGCATGAGCAGGCGATTGCCTTTGACGTTTGCGAGGTTCGCAACGGGCAGGTCATTTTGTCCGAGGAGGTTGCCTGCCGGGTCATGGGCGAAGCTCTCTGGCATGGCGCCGCGCACGCTGATCAGGCGATCCAGCGGGTCGTAGTGATAGCTGCGGTTGCCTTTGCGGCTGTCGTCGATTCCGGCGAGATTGCCGTTGGCGTCGTAGTTGTAGCGACGCTGGAACAGGTGCTTGTCCCGTTGGCTGACGCTGTGCGCTTGCAGACGTCCCTGTTCATCGTATTGGTATTGGCTAAGCAGCAAGCCTTGTTGGCGCTGTTGCTCGCGGCCTGCATTGAATTGGTGGCTGGTCAGGCGTGAACCGTTCAGGTCGATGCTGCTCAGGCGTCCACCGGACAAATGACGGTAATCGAGCGTGCAGCCATCCGGCAGGCGGCAGTGGCTGAGTTGGCCAACGCTATCGTACTGGTAGCGCAGAGTGCCCCAGCCTTGGTGCTCCTCGATAAGTCGGTCTTGCAGATCGTATTTATAGGCGAGCGGCCAATTGCCGTCGTCAACGTTAACGAGGCGGCCAAGCGCGTCGTAGCTGTAGTGAATCTCTTCGCCGTCGGGTAGCGTTTTTACGAGCAAACGACCTGCGGCGTCACGCTGATATTCGGTGACCAGTTCGCTGCCGTCGTCGCCGAACTCGGTTTTCTTCAGCAGTTGGCCGTTCAGGTCGTACTCGTACGCGGTGCGGCGGCCGTCGAAGCCGGTTTCCTGCTGGATCAGGCCGTTCGGGTAATAATCGAGTTGGTAGCGTTCGCCGCGCTCGTTTTCGATCTCGGTGAGGTTGAGTTGCGAGTTGTCGTAGCGATAGCGCAGTTGGCTGCCGTCGGGATTAATCCGGCGGCTGACGAGGTGCAGGTTGTCGGCGTATTCGTAGCGGGTGATACGGCCAAGTTCGTCGCGTTCAGCAGTGACATTGCCGTAGGCGTTGTAGCTGAATGCGCGAGTGGCGCCGCCGGGCAGCGTAACTTGGGCAAGGCGATTGGCAGCATCCCATTGGTAATGAGTGATCGCGCCTGACTCTTCCTGGCGAGTGATCTGCCTGCCTAGTGCATCGTAACGGTACTTGCGCTGACCGCCGTCGGGTAGGCGTTCCTCAAGCAATTGACCGAGATTGTTCCAACCGAGTCGAAGCTGAAGTGATAGAACGATGGTCGCTTGCTAGCCTGCGAGAACCAGCTCGGATGGAACGTCAGAAAAAGATGGCCGCGCGCGATAGGCTGTTGGTGATGGCGGGACGCTGCTCACTCGGGAGTGGGGAAACAGTGGAGCGTTTTTCCTGAACGGTTGAGACTTTGATAAGGTTGTTGTAGTTTTTTCAGGTTTTTTTGTATTTGAGGTGTTTGATGACTGACTCGTTTGAAGATTTTAGTAAGTTTATAAGTTATGTGTTACGTCACAAACCCGAGTCGATTGGGTTGCTGCTGGATGTCGAGGGCTGGGCAAATGTAGATGAGTTAATAAAAGGTTCAGAGAGGGTCGGGAAGTTATTAAGCTATGAAGTTATAAGTAATATCGTCTTTCATAGTGATAAAAAGCGTTTTGAGATATCCAGCGATGGAGCATATATTCGAGCAATTCAGGGGCATTCGTCGGAATCGGTGAGCCGCAACTACCCTGAAATTCAACCTCCGGATTTTTTGTATCATGGAACGGCTATACGTTTCCTTGACTCTATTTTGAAAAACGGTCTAATACCCGGGGCTAGGCATCATGTTCATTTAACACAAAGTGAAACGTTAGCATGCGATATCGGACGTCGTTACGGTAAATCTGTGGTTTTACGCATTGATAGTCACGAAATGTTTGTAAAAGGGTTCAAATTTTTTAAAGCTGAAAATGATGTTTGGTTAACAAGCTTCGTGCCTCCGCAATTTATTTATTCGCTTGCAGATGCCTAGTTTGCTCATTCTTCCTCCCATGTAGAATGAGTTTGAATGGCTTCACTCAACCACTCTTTGAAATTCTCATAAGTTCCATGAAGCTCCCAGCCTTCTGAAGCGTAGGCGTGGATTATGAGGACTTCCGGGTTTCCGGATTCATCACGGCCATCGAAGCAGGCTATGTCATCGTTTGCGTTGAACCTCGCAAAGGGGATTAGCTCCCTCTGTGGGTAAAGTTTTTTTAAGGTGTGGTACCAGTAATTTACATCCCCCTCTTCAAAAACAATGAACCACCAAGGTTCAATATCTATGGCAGGTGTTAGGTTGATTGTTTCAATGAAGTCACTTGGATAAGAAAAATGACTTCGGCCTGTGATTTCTAAATAGTTATTCATTCTTTGCCGCTCAATTTTGGTAGTTCGTGAGATCCGTAAGGAGTTTCCTTTCCGAAACGTTTTGGCGACTGCTTTCCAACTCTTAATTCGATCGCTTGGCCCCACGTATCTGGTTTTTTTCCCTTAACAGCAAAGCGTTGTTGTTCTGGCTCAGTTACTGGATCGTTATATCCGCGCTCTCTGGCTTCTACTTTTATACCGGCTTCGCGTGCGGCACGGACCCGGGTGTTATCCATGCTGGTGAGATGGCCGTCCGGCATTCGGACCACATCAATGGGATCACCTTGCCAACCTTTTTCTCTCATGCTCGCGACTAAATTGTCATAGGTGTAATTGTTTCCTGCTCTGTCGACCTTGTTGTATGAGACAGAGGTTTGGGAAAATCTTACCTCATTTGGGTCAATGGATCGCACTTTTGGGCACTGCGCAACATTACAGCTTAAGCCTAACGGGTCCACCCACCCCGTAGGGTTAGGCACGTACTGGTAGCTATTCAACCCACCCGCAAGCTTGATCGGATCCGGCGTCAAAAACCGTCCAGTCCCCGGATTGTAGTAGCGGTGGCGGTTGTAATGTAACCCTGTCTCGGCGTCGAAATACTGACCTTGGAAGCGCAGCGGGTTATCGATTTCGCTGACGTCCAGTGCCGCGAGGTTGCCATAGGCGCGGTACTTCGCCGACCACATGATCTCACCGCTGTAATCGGTCAGTTCCTGCGGCGTGCCGAGGTGGTCGAGTTGGTAATAGAACGGGGCCGCTTTTAGCGGGCCTTCGCCGTCGAGCATTGCCAACGGGCGGAAGGTGCCCGGTTCGTAGATGTAACTGCGGTAGCGGTTCTCGGCGCTTTCAGCGATGAGTCGTTCGCCTTGCCACAGAAACTCGGTGGTGTGACCGTCGACTGACTTTTCAATGCGGCGGCCAAAGGCGTCGTATTTGTAGGTTGCTGTGCTGCCGCCCGGCAGGCTGACGCCGATCAGGCGGTGTTGGCAATCGTAGCGGTATTCGGTGACGAGCTTTTGTCCGGTGCCGCGACTTTCACGGATCAGGTTGCCGTAGGCGTCGTAGTCATAGTGGCGGTCGCCTTGCATCAACAGGCGATTGCCTTTGACGTTGGCGAGATTCGCAACGGGCAGGTCATTTTGTCCGAGCAGGTTGCCCGCCGGGTCGTGGGCGAAGCTCTCTGGCATGGCGCCGCGCACGCTGATCAGGCGATCCAGCGGGTCGTAGTGATAGCTGCGGTTGCCTTTGCGGCTGTCGTCGATTCCGGCGAGGTTGCCGTTGGCGTCGTAGTTGTAGCGACGCTGGAACAGGTGTTTTTCCCGCTGGCTGACGCTGTGCGCTTGGAGGCGGCCCTGTTCATCGTATTGGTATTGGCTGAGCAGCAAGCCTTGCTGACGCTGCTGTTCACGACCGGCGCTGAACTGGTGAGTTGTCAGGCGGGAGCCGTTGAGGTCGATGCTGCTTAAGCGCCCGCCGGACAAATGTCGGTAGTCGAGGGTGCTACCGTCCGGCAGGCGGCAGTGGCTGAGTTGGCCAACGCTATCGTACTGGTAGCGCAGAGTGCCCCAGCCTTGGTGCTCCTCGATAAGTCGGTCTTGCAGATCGTATTTATAGGCGAGCGGCCAATTGCCGTCGTCAACGTTAACGAGGCGGCCAAGCGCGTCGTAGCTGTAGTGAATCTCTTCGCCGTCGGGTAGCGTTTTTACGAGCAAACGACCTGCGGCGTCACGCTGATATTCGGTGACCAGTTCGCTGCCGTCGTCGCCGAACTCGGTTTTCTTCAGCAGTTGGCCGTTGAGGTCGTACTCGTAGGCAGTCCGACGACCATCGAAGCCGGTTTCCTGTTGAATCAGGCCGTTGGCGTAGTAATCAAGGTGATAGTGCTCGCCGCGCTCGTTTTCAATTTCAGTGAGCAACAGGCGCGAGTTGTCGTAGCGGTAGCGCAGTTGGCTGCCGTCGGGATTGATGCGGCGGCTGACGAGGTGGAGATTATCGGCGTATTCGTAGCGGGTGATACGGCCAAGTTCGTCGCGTTCAGCAGTGACATTGCCGTAGGCGTTGTAGCTGAATGCGCGAGTGGCGCCGCCGGGCAGCGTAACTTGGGCAAGGCGATTGGCAGCATCCCATTGGTAATGAGTGATCGCGCCGGACTCTTCCTGGCGAGTGATCTGCCTGCCTAGTGCATCGTAACGGTACTTGCGCTGACCGCCGTCGGGAAGGCGTTCTTCAAGCAGTTGACCGAGATTATTCCAACCGAGTTGATGACGGCTGCCGTCCGGGTGACGGATTTCCAACAGACGACCCTGCGGGTCATAGCTGTAATGGGTGGCATTGCCGTCCGGGTCAATCTGCGCAGTGACATCACCCTGTCGGTTGCGTTGATACTTCCAACTGGCTTTGCCGCGACGAACGTCGCTGACGAAGCCGTTGATATATTCGTAAGTTGTAGCTTCGTCTTCTGGGGGGATGACAGCGGTCATCAGTCCGTTGTCGTCGTAGCGGTATTCGGTAACAGCGCCCAATGGGTCCTTTTCCGCGATCAATTGACCTTTGTCGTTATAGGCTTTTTGATGCTCGGCACCATCGGGATCAATTTTGCTGATCAGTCGCGCCTGATCATCGTGGGTGTAGACCTCTTCGCTACCATCAGCGTTGGTTACGGTAACGCTGCCTTTGTCGTCCCAAGCGTATTGCGCTTCCATCTGGGAAAAGTTGGCCCAGTGACGTGTACACCGAGACAGTTTGCCTTCGTTTTCCCACTCCCAGTAGAACGCCGCGCCGCCTGCCAATTGCCGCTCGAGAATGACGTGCTGGTCGTTGTAGCGATAGCGTTCGGCTTCGTCGGCGGCGTTCTTCGCCTCGATCAGGCGATGCTGCGTGTCGTAGCTGTAAGTGACCAGCGTCTGCACCGTGTTCCATGCGGCCTCAAGATTGTCCGCTGGCAGGAACTGTTGATAGTCGACGGCGATGATGTGCTTGCGATCGTAGCGCAGGAGCAGGGCGCGGCCGGCACCGTTGTCGAGACGTTTGATGCGCCCATGGATGTCGCGAGTAACGTGCAAGCGGTTGCCATAGCTATCGCTGATGGCGATCAGGGTCGCGCCTTTGCTGTCGAAGCGGAAGTGATAGAACGATGGTCGCTTGCCAGCCTGCGCGAGAATCAGCTCGGATGGATCGTCACCGAGAAAAATGGCCGCGTGCGACAGGCTGTTGGTGATGGTGGGACGCTGCTCGCTTGGGAGTGGGAAGGGCGTCGAGCGATTTTCATGGTCGGTCCATATGATTTCATCGCCATCGATCTCAAGGCGATGAGCCAAGGCATGGCTCCAGCCATAACCCAGACCGCAATCAATTTCCACTGCGCTGGTTCTGTACAGGCGCGTCCATTCAAACGGCAACAGACCATTGAGTTGACCATCAGTCAGTGTCAGCAGTTCTTCACCGGTGACCATCGACACCGGGCATTTGTCGGTGCTTGTTTTGTCAACAGGCTCTGCACTTTTATCGGCCGGTGTTTTTGCCTGTTTGGACACATCGTCAGCTAATTTGCCCTCCGCAAGTCTGGCGTTTTTCTTCCCATCAAAACGCAACTCGGAAATCCCGTTCCTGACCTTCGCGGTCACCCCTCGGGCCGCCACTGCGGTGTACTTGGCGACATACTCCATAAAGCCGTTGATGATCTTGAACACCGACTTCACGAAGCCGATCACAGCCTTGATGACAAGCTCTCCGTACTTCTTGAGTCGGGCCGCAAGGTAGATGACGCCGGTACCTTCTGCCGCGATGGTCAATACCACGCCGATCACGATGTCGATCGCAATGCCAACGACAATTGCCGTGGTCATCTTCGCTACATCGCCCGCCATCTTCATCGGCGGCAAGCCCGCCAGCCAGATCACCGCGCTGCGCACCAGCAAAAACAAGGCCGCTTCATCACTGGCCAGCAACATGGCTTTTTTCATGATGTCCGGCGAGCTTTTGGCGACTTTGATCAGCTCGTCTGCGCCAGCGCCGAGATCCTTGGCGAATTTCTTCGGATCCTGGAGGATATCGAGCACAAGGCTGATGCCGTCCCACACACCCTTGATGGCCTCCCAGCCACCTTCAAGAATGCCGTTGCCGATGGCCATGGCTGTGCCGGAGGTCGAAAGATTCGACCATTGCGGTTTGAAGCCGGCCCATTCCTTGCGCAGGAAACCTTCAAGGTCCGCAGTCACGCCGCTGTAAGAACTGAAGAGGGCGTCGATCTGCGCCGGGGTCACTTCGTTATGGACGCGAATTGTGTAGAACTTGCCGGGCACCCCGCCGGTCCATGCGGCTTTGCCTTGGGGGTCGAGTTTGACCTTGCTGACAGCACCACCGTCCACGGCCACGATTTCGACTTCGATATCGCCGACGGGAATGTCGTAAACCGATTCGAATTTGCTCTCGATCAGCAACGGACCCTTGAGCGGACATTGAGCCACGTTCGAGGTGAAGTTACCGTCGGTCATGCTCACCGTTTTACTGGTGTTGCCCGCCTTGATGATACGCTCCATGCCCAATAAGGACGGCATGTCCGCGGCACGGCTACCCTTGTCGAGAGCCTGTGCGTACCAGGTTTTTGTTTGTTCCTGATACAGCTTCAGACTGTCCTTGAAGGTGTTCAGTTGGTTGTCAACAAAGGCAACGCGATCCATCAGCCTTGCTCCAGAATCAGGTGGTTTATCAATGCTTCTTTAAGATTTTGCGGCGCATCCGGGCGGCGCACGAAGCGGGTGATTTTCAGCTTCAGATTGTTCTCGGGCCATGCGGTGTAGAGGTCCGGGCGGTCTTCTTCCAGCCATTGCATCAGGTTGCTGACCAGCGTCGCCGGATTGCCCTTGCTCAACCCCTCCAACAACCCCTTCGGCACCTCCCACCACGGCCAGTCCCTGACCTTCGGCACCACTCGCGTGCCCACTTCCAGCGCCTGCCCATTGATCAGATACCGCTCAAACACCGGCAGCACTTCTCCAGCCTTCTCCCCAAGCCCCCGCAGAATCGGATAAATATGCCGCCCATCCCAAAACCGGAAAAACACCTCGGTGCCATCCGGCATTTTCACCTGCGTCAGGCTGCGCAGGTGTTCGAACACTTCGTTCGGTTCTGAACGCGACACCGCCAGCCAGCCCCAGTCGAGGGCGTCGGTTTCGGCGATCCAGGGCAGGAAAGCGGAGTTGGCTTTGAGTTCGGTGAGGTAGGGCATCACCGGTTGCCAGGTGGAGTAGGGCGTGCCGCCCCAGATCGGGATGAGCTGGGCGGTGGGTTCGGTGAGGTACAGGGTTTTCAGGGCGTCTGCATCGCTGGCCGCGCTGATGATCAGGTACAACCGCTCGCCACTTTGCAGCGGTTGTTGCGCCAGCCAGTCCTTGGGGGTGATTCGTTCAGATGGCACAGGCACCTGCCTTGCATTTTTCGCATTCTTCACAGAACGGCGCGTTACGTTTTAGGGTGTTGATCTGCGCCGGGGTCAGGACCTGGCCGGCCTTGTCGGCGTCGGCCTGTTTGAGGATGCCGGGCATCAATGGCGCGGCGCCCGTACCAACGCCCGGGCTACCCCCGGAGTTCATGTTGATCACCGGCCCGCTCAGGGTCACGCCGCCAGCATCGATCTTGATGAAGCTGCCGCCACCCACCAAGGTCAGCTCCGCACCAGCCTCCATCACTACCTTCATGCCACTGCTAAGGTGGATTTCCTGGCCTGCGTCGATGAACTGGCCGGTGCCGATCTTGATGTGCTGATTCACGCCGACGGTGAGGTGGTCGTTGGCGCGGGTTTCAACTTTGCGGTCGGCGTAGACGGTGTGGTGTTCTTCGGCTTTGAACTCGGTGTAGCTGTTCTGTTCGACGGTGTCGTGGCGTTCGTTGCCGACGCGGATTTTCTGATCGTGCTCGATGTTTTCGTCCCAGTCGCGCTGGGCGTGCAGGTAGATCTGTTCCTGGCCTTTTTTGTCTTCGATGCGCAGTTCGTTGTAGCCGCCGCCACCCATCGAACTCAGGGTCTTGAAAGTACTGCGGGTCTTGTTCGCCGGCAGTTCATAGGGGACGGTGTTTTCCTTGTGGTACAGGCTGCCGCTGATCAGTGGTTGGTCGGGGTCGCCCTCAAGGAAGGTGACCAGCACTTCCATGCCGATGCGCGGGATGGCGATGCCGCCGTACTGGGCGCCGGCCCAGGCGCTGGAGACGCGCAGCCAGCAACTGGTCTTGTCGTCGGCCTGTCCTTCGCGGTCCCAATGGAACTGGACTTTGACCCGGCCGTACTCGTCGCAGTGGATTTCTTCACCTTTCGGGCCGGTGACCACCGCGCTCTGGCTGCCGAGAATGCGCGGTTTCGGGTGGCGTAGCGGCGGGCGATTGGGCACGTCCCACGGCGTGGCCTGGAAGCGGTTGCGGTAACCCTGATGGAAATCGTCTTTCAGCGCGGTGGTGTCGCTGGTCACCGACTCTTCGAGCACTTGCGGCTGTTTGCCTTCGTGCAGAACTTCGGTGAGCAGCCAGAGGTCGTTCCACTTGGCTTTCGGGTGTTCGGTCAGGGCGAGGAAATGACCGCTGACCAGCAAAGGCTGATCACTCTTGCCTTCGGCCAATTGGAAGTCGCTGCGATGACGTTCGAGGGCGCGTTTGGCCAGGTGCTTGCCGCGCTCGCGGTCGATGAAACGGCCCGGGTAATCGTAGTCTTCGAGGTCGGGCAGGGCGTCGCCACGGTTTTCGCTTTCCAGGGTCAGGCGCGGTTTTTCGAAGTCGTAGTCGCGGCGCGTGGTGCGGCTGGTGCGGGTTTCCAGGCGCAGGTCGAAACGCTTGATCACCGGGTTGCTGGCGACCATGCCGGAGTCTTGCTGATAGGGCACCGGCTTGAGCTTCGGGAACACCGTCTGGTCGTCGCCGAACACCAGCTTGTGCGCGTTGGCGCTGTGCTGGAAGTGGAAGTGAATGCCTTCCTCTTCGCACAGGCGCTGGATGAAATGCAGATCCGACTCGTCGTATTGCACGCAGTAGATGCGCTCGGGATAGATCGAGCCGGTCTTGAATTCGTAGGCGTTGCCTTGAATGCCGTGCTCTTCCAGCACCTGACCGATGATCTTCGGCACGCTGAGGTTCTGGAAGATGCGCTGGTTGATGCGGTGCGCGAGGTACGCCAGTTGCGGGCGCAGGGTCACCGAATATCGGGTCAGGCGCTTGCCGGAATCGCCTTGCGCGGCGCGGTAGATCTGCCCATGGATGCCGCTGCCGTCAGGCGACAGCTGCAGGAAGGCCGGTTTGTGCAGCAGGGTTTCGAGGTCCAGCGACGGCTGCTCACTGACCAGCTCCACCTCAAAGACAAAAGGCTGGCTGATGGCTTCCCGGCCGGTGAGGGTAAACACCTGAAAGTCGGCGGAAAGCCCTTCGATGGTCAGGGCAAAGTGGGTTTCATTGGCCGGCGCGAACATCCCTTGTTCCTCGTGCTGTACAGCGGCGCTCGTCGACGACCGCAAAAAAGCGGCTCAACGTACGCGAAATTCTGGAGGGGCGTAAACAACATCGACCAGCAGAGCTGGCCGATGCGTGTAACGGTCAGCCGTAATTAAACGACTGGAGCACGCCAGTCATCGGAACCCGAAGTACCGGATACTTCGTGGGTCCAGGTGATTTTGCGATAGGTGAACTGCACTTCTTCCAGGTGGGTGAAGTGCGCGTTGCCTGGATCCTGGCAGTTGTGCATTTTGTTGTTGATGGCGACGATGATCGCGTCTTCCAGTTTGGTGGTGTAGTAGTGCTCTTGGGTGCCTTGAGCCGAGGTGCGGTACCACTGGATAACGATTTCGCTCATGCGCTCGCCGGAAGTCAGAGCTGCTTGCAGCAGTGGCGAAGCCTTGTCGTAGACCTTGGTGATCACAACTGGCTTGTGTACGCGCTGACCGGTTGGCTGACCGGATTGCGGGTCACGCGGGATGATCACGTCGTGGGTGAAAGCCTGAACCATGACCTGGTCTTCGTGGCCTTCCTGGTAGGTGTTGCCAACGGAGTCGGCGGTGAACGCGCCGGCAGTGATCAGGCCTTGTTTTTCGCCGGTAACCGACATGTACGCTGGTGTTGCCATGGGGTGCTCTCCTTGCGGATAAAGTTAGGGTGCCCGGAGGCGAAATCGCCCGGTGGGTGACCCAGTGTTATCAAGGAGCGTGCCAGGTTTTGCGCGGTGCCCGGATGGCGGGGGCGCCACGGTAGTCGGTGATCATTCGCGGCGTTTTTCGGCGGGCAAGCCGGGAGAAAGTGCGCAAGAAGTTGCGCAGTACTGCGCAACTTCTTGCGCACTTGGCTGCAGGGCTTGCGCCGCTTGGGCTGCTGGGCAATTTACCCCTGAAATATTACGCCCTACTGCGCAACTTCTTGCGCAGTAGGGGATTTGCCAGGACCGCGGTGTCGCCTTCGCGAGCAGGCTCGCTCCCACAAGGACAGTGCTGCCAGCGAAAGCGTCTTATAAATGAAACACCGCCCTCGGCTATACTCCCCGCATTTCGATCAGGCACGAGGATTCACTGTGAAGAACTGGACGTTGCGCCAACGCATTTTGGCGAGCTTTGCGGTGATTATCGCCATCATGCTGTTGATGGTGGTGCTGTCCTACTCGCGGTTGTTGAAGATCGAGGCCAGTGAAAACAGCGTGCGCGACGATGCCATCCCCGGCGTCTATTACAGCTCGATGATTCGCGGCGCATGGGTCGACAGTTATTTGCAGACCCAAAAACTGCTCGGCCTCAAGGAAGGCCAGGGCGTTTCCAGTGAAGACGCTGCCGACTACAAGGCGTTCGAGGCGCGTCTGCAAGAACATATGGCCAGCTATCGCAAGACCATGGCCACCGATGAAGACCGTTCCGAATTCGCCCTGTTCGAGAAGTACCACGATACCTACATGCAGATTCAGGATGCCGTGCTGGACCTGCACAAGCGCAATCTGGAAACCGATGCCATCAAGCTGTTCAATGAGAAGTTGACCCCGGCGTGGTACACCGGGCGGATGAAACTCAACGACATCATTGGCGAGAACAAAGTCGTCGCTGATAACGCCATGGCCAACATCGACGACGCGGTGGCAACGGCCAAAGTCAGCATGGTCATTTCCCTGCTGGTTGCGGTGCTGGCCGCCGGCCTATGTGGTCTGCTGCTGATGCGCGCGATCATGGCGCCGATGAACCGCATCGTGACCATCCTCGACATCATGCGCACCGGTGATCTGAGCTCGCGCCTGAACCTCGATCGCAAGGACGAATTCGGCGCGGTCGAAACCGGCTTCAACGACATGATGACCGAGCTGACGTCGCTGGTGTCCCAGGCCCAGCGCTCCTCGGTGCAGGTGACCACCTCGGTGACCGAAATCGCTGCCACGTCCAAGCAGCAACAGGCCACCGCCACCGAAACCGCAGCGACCACCACCGAAATCGGCGCAACCTCCCGTGAGATCGCCGCGACGTCGCGGGATCTGGTGCGCACCATGACCGAAGTGTCCACCGCTGCCGATCAGGCCTCGGTACTCGCCGGCTCCGGCCAGCAAGGCCTGGCGCGCATGGAAGACACTATGCACTCGGTCATGGGCGCGGCGGATCTGGTCAACGCCAAACTGGCGATCCTCAACGAGAAGGCCGGCAACATCAATCAGGTGGTGGTGACCATCGTCAAGGTGGCCGACCAGACCAACCTGCTGTCGCTCAACGCAGCGATCGAAGCCGAGAAGGCCGGCGAGTACGGTCGCGGGTTTGCCGTAGTCGCCACCGAAGTCCGGCGTCTGGCCGATCAGACCGCCGTGGCCACCTACGACATCGAACAGATGGTTCGCGAGATCCAGTCGGCGGTGTCGGCCGGGGTGATGGGCATGGACAAGTTTTCCGAAGAAGTACGCCGCGGCATGTCGGAAGTGCAGCAGGTCGGCGAGCAGCTGTCGCAGATCATCCATCAGGTGCAGGCTCTTGCGCCGCGCGTGCTGATGGTCAACGAAGGCATGCAGGCCCAGGCCACTGGCGCCGAGCAGATCAACCATGCGCTGGTGCAGCTGGGCGATGCCAGCAGCCAGACCGTCGAATCGCTGCGTCAGGCCAGTTTCGCCATCGACGAACTGAGCCAGGTGGCCGTCGGCCTGCGCAGCGGCGTTTCGCGATTCAAAGTCTGATGAGCGACATCATCGCCAAGCGTGGCGCCGCGCCAGTGGCGAAGCAGGCGCTGTTTCTGCTGTTTCGCATCGGCAGCGAGCGCTATGCCTTGCGAGCCACCGAAGTGGCCGAAGTGCTGCCGCGCCTGCCGTTGAAGCCGATTGCCCGGGCGCCGCATTGGGTGGCCGGGGTGTTCGCCTATCGCGGGGCGGTGGTGCCGGTGATCGACCTCAGCGCGCTGACTTTCGGCCGACCCGCCGAGGCGCGCACCAGCACGCGGCTGGTGCTGGTCAATTATCAGCCGGATCAAGCGCAAGCAGCGCAATGGCTCGGGCTGATTCTTGAGCAGGCCACCGACACGCTGCGCTGTCATCCGCAAGATTTCCAGCCCTACGGCCTCGATAACCGCGAGGCACCGTACCTCGGCCCGGTGCGCGAAGATGCGCAGGGATTGCTGCAATGGGTGCGGGTCAATGACTTGCTCGATGACGCCGTGCGCGGTTTGCTGTTCCCCGATCCGCCGCGTGATCCGGCGCAGTTAGAGGCGCAGCCATGAGCAGTGAGCAGCGCTTTTTCGATTTCCTCAAGGAACGCATCGGCCTCGATGTCGCGTCGGTGGGCGCGGCGATCATCGAGCGTGCCGTGCGCCAGCGCACCACGCTGTCCCAGGCCGCCCACGCCGACGAATACTGGCAGCTGTTGCAAGGCTCGCGGGATGAACAGCAGGCGCTGATCGAAGCGGTGATCGTTCCGGAAACATGGTTTTTCCGTTACCCGGAATCCTTCGCCACCTTGGGCAAACTGGCCCGTCAGCGTCTCGCCGAGCTGAACAACATGCGCGCGTTGCGCATCCTCAGCCTGCCGTGCTCGACCGGCGAAGAACCCTATTCGATCGCCATGGCCCTGCTTGATGCCGGGCTCAAGCCGCATCAGTTCAAGGTCGATGGCATGGACATCAGCCCATTGTCAGTGGACAAGGCGCGCCGTGCTGTTTACGGCAAGAACTCGTTTCGCGGGCAGGAGCTGCAGTTTCGCGACCGGCATTTCATGCCTGAGCAGGACGGCCACCGGGTCAACGAATACGTTCGCGAACAAGTGCGCTGGCAGGTCGGCAATGTCCTCGATCCGACGCTGTTGGCTAGCGAGCCTGCCTTCGATTTCGTGTTCTGCCGCAACCTGCTGATCTATTTCGACCAGCCGACGCAGAAACAGGTGTTCGAAGTGCTCAAGCGCCTGACCCACGTCGACGGCGTGCTGTTTATCGGCCCGGCGGAGGGCAGTCTGCTCGGGCGCTTGGGCATGCGCTCGATCGGCATTCCGCAGTCGTTCGCTTTCAGCCGCCATAACGAGCCGCACCCCGAACCGCTGCCGACGCCCAAACCGGTCGCCGTGCCGGTCAGCCAGCCATTGCGCAGCGCGCCGCCAGCGCCAGTGCGCAATCGGCCGTTCGCTGCCGTGACGGCTTTGCCGGTGACGAAAAAAACTGCCAACCCCGACGCCGCGACGCTGCTGGCGCAAATCGCTGCACTGGCCAACGAAGGCAAAAGCGCCGAGGCCCGTGCCGCGTGCGAACAGTATCTGCGCAGCCATGAGCCGGTGGCGCAGGTGTTCTACTGGCTCGGGCTGCTCAGCGATGTCGCCGGCCTGAGCCTCGAGGCCCAGGGTTTTTATCGCAAGGCCTTGTACCTCGAACCGCAACATCCCGAAGCGCTGATGCACCTGGCCGCGTTGCTGCAGGCTCAGGGCGACACGGCGGGTGCCCGACGATTGCAGGAGCGCGCCGCCCGCAGCGGGCGCACCGCCGACAGTGAGCGTAAACGATGAGCGCGTCCGACACCTTGAACGTTACCCACGAAGACGCCCGCGCCATCGACGATTGCTGGAACCGCATCGGCATTCATGGCGACAAGTCCTGCCCGTTGCTGGAAGAGCACATTCATTGCCGCAACTGCTCGGTGTATTCCGCCGCCGCCACGCGCCTGCTCGACCGTTATTCGTTGCAGCAGGACCAGCGCGAAGCAGTGGTCAGCAAAGTCGAAATCGACGTCAAGACCCGCTCGCTGCTGATGTTTCGCCTCGGCGAGGAATGGCTCGGACTGGCCACGCGCACGCTTGTCGAAGTCGCGCCGTTGCAGGCGATACATTCGCTGCCGCACCAGCGCTCGCGGGCCTTGCTCGGCGTGGCCAATGTCCGTGGCGCGCTGGTCGCGTGCCTGTCGCTGGTGGAACTGCTCGACCTCGGCGCCAGCGTTGCGCCGGCCAGCGGCGGGCGAGTCATGCCGCGCATGCTGATCATCGCTGCCCATGGCGGGCCGGTGGTGGTGCCGGTGGACGAGGTCGACGGCATTCATGCCATCGACGAACGCATCCTCGATGCTGCTTCACAGTCCGGTGCGCAGGCCAGTGCCAAGTACACCCGTGGCGTTCTGCAATATCGCGGTCGCAGCCTGCGCTGGCTGGACGAAGAACAGCTGTTGTCCGCCGTGACCCGGAGCCTGACATGACCCCCGAGCAAATGCGCGACGCCTCCCTGCTCGAACTGTTCAGCCTCGAAGCCGAAGCCCAGACCCAAGTGCTCAGCGCCGGGCTGCTGGCGCTGGAGCGCAATCCGACCCAGGCCGATCAACTGGAATCGTGCATGCGCGCGGCGCACTCGCTCAAAGGTGCGGCGCGGATCGTTGGTATCGACAGCGGCGTCAGCGTCGCCCACGTCATGGAAGATTGCCTGGTCAGCGCCCAGGAAGGGCGTTTGTTGCTGCGTCCCGAGCACATCGACGCGTTGTTGCAGGGCACCGATCTGCTGATGCGCATCGCCACGCCGGCCAATGCGCCGCAACCTGCGGACATTGAAGCCTACGTGGCGCTGATGGGGCGTCTGCTCGATCCGTCGGCGCCAGCCGCTGTGGTTGCCACGCCGACGATGGCCGAGTTGCAGATCGAGCCCGCGCCAACAGCGACAGCGCCGATCATGGACGAGCCCGCCGAGCCGACCCCGCGCAAAAACAAACGCACCACCGAGGGCGGCGAGCGCGTCTTGCGCGTCACTGCCGAACGCCTGAACAGCTTGCTCGATCTATCGAGCAAATCGCTGGTGGAAACCCAGCGTCTCAAGCCGCACCTGGCGACCATGCAGCGCCTCAAACGCATGCAGAACAACGGTCTGCGCGCGCTGGAAAATCTCAATGTGCACCTGAAGGAGCATGCGCTGAGCCTGGAAGCGCTCGAGTCGCTGGAAGATGCGCGACGTTTGCTCGCCGAGTCGCAGCAACTGCTCAGCGAGAAAAACGCCGAACTCGACGAATTCGCCTGGCAGGCCAGTCAGCGCGCGCAAGTGCTCTATGACACCGCGCTGGCCTGTCGCATGCGCCCGTTCGCCGACGTGTTGAGCGGGCAGGCGCGCATGGTTCGCGACCTCGGTCGCAGCCTTGGCAAGCAGGTGCGCCTGGAGATCGAAGGCGAGAAAACCCAGGTCGATCGCGACGTGCTGGAAAAGCTTGAAGCACCGCTGACTCATCTGCTGCGCAACGCCGTCGATCACGGCATCGAATCCCCGGAACAACGCCTGCTCAAGGGCAAGCCGGAAGAGGGCCTTATTCGCCTGCGCGCTTCCCATCAGGCCGGTTTGCTGGTGCTGGAATTGAGCGATGACGGCGGTGGCGTCGATCTGGAGAAAGTCCGCCGCAGCATCGTCGAACGGCAGTTATCCCCAGCCGAAACCGCAGCGCAATTGAGCGAAGAAGAACTGCTGACCTTCCTGTTTCTGCCGGGATTCAGCCTGCGCGACAAGGTTACCGAAGTGTCCGGGCGTGGCGTCGGCCTGGACGCTGTTCAGCATATGGTCCGCCAATTGCGCGGGGCCGTGGTGCTGGAGCAGACGGCGGGCGAGGGCAGCCGTTTCCACCTGGAAGTGCCGCTGACGCTTTCGGTGGTGCGCAGTCTGGTGGTGGAAGTCGGTGAAGAGGCTTACGCGTTCCCGCTGGCGCACATCGAACGCATGTGCGATCTGGCGCCGGAAGACATTGTGCAGGTCGAGGGGCGTCAGCATTTCTGGCACGAAGGCCAGCATGTCGGGCTGGTTGCGGCCAGCCAGTTGCTCAATCGCCCGGCCAGTCAGAACGATGGCGCTACCCTGAAAGTCGTGGTGATCCGCGAGCGCGAGGCGATTTATGGGGTGGCGGTCGAGCGCTTCGTGGGTGAGCGCACGCTGGTGGTGTTGCCGCTGGACGAGCGTCTGGGCAAGGTTCAGGACATCTCCGCCGGGGCCTTGCTCGATGATGGCTCGGTGGTGCTGATCGTCGATGTCGAAGACATGCTGCGTTCGGTGGACAAACTGCTCAACACCGGGCGCCTGGAGCGCATTGCCCGCCACGGCAATCAAGCTGCCGAAGCGGCGCGCAAACGAGTCTTGGTGGTCGACGATTCGCTGACCGTGCGCGAGCTGCAACGCAAACTGCTGCTCAATCGTGGCTACGACGTCGCGGTGGCGGTGGACGGCATGGACGGCTGGAATGCGCTGCGTTCGGAGAACTTCGATCTGCTGATCACCGACATCGACATGCCGCGCATGGACGGCATCGAGCTGGTCACGCTGCTGCGCCGCGACAACCGTCTGCAATCGCTGCCGGTGATGGTCGTGTCGTACAAGGATCGCGAAGAAGACCGCCGCCGTGGACTGGACGTCGGCGCCGACTATTATCTGGCCAAAGCCAGTTTTCATGACGACGCCCTGCTCGATGCAGTGGTCGAGCTCATCGGGGGAGCGCGGGCATGAGGATCGCAATCGTCAACGACATGCCCCTGGCGGTGGAGGCCCTGCGCCGAGCGCTGGCGTTCGAGCCGGCGCATCAGGTGATCTGGGTCGCCAGCAACGGCGCGGAGGCGGTGCAACGCTGCGCCGAATACACCCCGGACCTGATCCTGATGGACCTGATCATGCCGATCATGGACGGCGTCGAAGCCACGCGGCGGATCATGGCCGAAACGCCGTGCGCGATTGTCATCGTCACCGTCGACCGCCAGCAGAACGTGCACCGCGTGTTCGAGGCCATGGGCCACGGCGCGCTGGACGTGGTCGACACGCCGGCCATTGGCGCCGGCAATGCCCAGGAAGCGGCGGCGCCGTTGTTGCGCAAGATCCTCAACATCGGCTGGCTGATCGGCGACAAGGCGCCACGTGCGCGCCCGGCGCCGAGTACGCCGCGCAGTTCGCCGTCACGTCAGCGGCTAGTGGCGATCGGTTCGTCTGCCGGTGGGCCGGCGGCGCTGGAAGTGTTGCTCAAAGGCCTGCCGAGAGATTTTTCCGCCGCGATCGTGCTGGTGCAGCATGTCGATCAGGTGTTCGCCGCCGGCATGGCCGAATGGCTGGCCAGCGCCAGCGGCCTCGATGTGCGTCTGGCCCGTGAAGGCGAGCCGCCGCAAAGTGGCGCGGTGCTGCTGGCCGGGACCAATCACCATATTCGCCTGTTGAAAAACGGCACGCTGGCCTACACCGCCGAACCGGTCAACGAGATCTATCGCCCCTCGATCGACGTGTTTTTCGAGAGCGTCGCCAGTTACTGGAACGGTGACGCGGTCGGGGTTTTATTGACCGGGATGGGGCGCGATGGCGCGCAAGGGCTTAAGCTCATGCGCCAGCAGGGTTATTTGACCATCGCCCAGGATCAGCACAGCAGTGCGGTGTACGGCATGCCCAAGGCTGCCGCGGCGATCGATGCCGCGGTGGAAATCCGCCCGCTGGAAAAGATAGCGCCACGATTGCTGGAGATTTTCCCCAAATGAACAGGTTGATCGGCAATCCAGGCCCCCGCAGTACTCAGGTGACCGCTCATGAATGATTTACAGATCGACGACATTAAAACCGACGAAAACGCCGCCATGGTGTTGTTGGTGGATGATCAGGCGATGATCGGCGAAGCGGTGCGCCGTGGGCTGTCGAATCAGGAAAACATCGACTTCCACTTCTGCTCCGACCCGCAGCAGGCCATCGCCCAGGCGGTGCGGATCAAGCCGACGGTGATCCTCCAGGACCTGGTGATGCCCGGCCTCGATGGCCTGAGCCTGGTGCGCGAATACCGCAATCACCCGGCGACCAAGGACATCCCGATCATCGTTCTTTCGACCAAGGAAGACCCGCTGATCAAAAGCGCGGCGTTCTCCGCCGGCGCCAACGATTACCTGGTGAAATTGCCGGATACCATCGAACTGGTCGCGCGGATCCGCTACCACTCGCGTTCCTACATGACATTGCTCCAGCGCGACGCCGCGTACCGTGCGTTGCGGGTCAGCCAGCAGCAATTGCTCGACACCAATCTGGTGCTGCAACGGCTGATGAATTCCGATGGCCTGACCGGGCTGTCCAACCGCCGGCACTTCGACGAGTACCTGGAACTGGAGTGGCGCCGTTCGCTGCGTGATCAGACGCAGCTGTCGTTACTGATGATCGACGTCGATTACTTCAAATCTTATAACGACAGTTTTGGCCACGTTGAAGGCGATGAAGCGTTGCGCAAGGTCGCCGCAGCCATCCGTGACGCCAGCTCGCGGCCATCGGATCTGCCGGCGCGTTATGGCGGCGAGGAGTTTGTGCTGGTCCTGCCAAACACTTCGCCGGGCGGCGCGCGGCTGTTGGCCGAAAAACTGCGCCAGACTGTGGCGGCGCTGAAAATTCCGCACAACACGCCGGCCGAGGGTTCCAGTCTGACCATCAGCATCGGTCTGGCGACCATGGTGCCGCAGGCGGGCAGTGATTGCCGGCTGCTGATTTCGGCGGCGGATCGCGGCTTGTATCTGGCCAAGAACAATGGGCGCAATCAGGTCGGGATCGAGTAACGGCCGTTGCCCTCACCCCAGCCCTCTCCCGGAGGGAGAGGGGGCCGACCGAGGTGTCTCGGGCCAGACATCGACCTGTGAGATCGCAGCGATTATGGATCTTCAGGCTTGGCGGTCACGGATTCGGTGAAGCCATTCTATTCGGCGTATGTTTCAAATATCCCCCGATCGGTCCCCTCTCCCTCCGGGAGAGGGCTAGGGTGAGGGCAGCAATCTCGGCCCATTCACCGCCAGACGGGCTGCCGCGACAGCCTGTTTACGTTATACTCGCCGGCTTTCAAAAGTTCGCCAACGAGTGCTGCCCGTCATGGAAATCAACCCGATCCTGAACACCATCAAGGACCTGTCCGAGCGCTCCGAAACTATTCGGGGGTATCTTTGACTACGATCAAAAGCATGAGCGTCTGACCGAGGTCAATCGCGAGCTTGAAGATCCGAGTGTCTGGAACAAACCTGAATACGCCCAGGAGCTGGGCCGCGAGCGTGCCGCGCTGGCGCAGATCGTCGACACCCTCGACGAACTGAACGGCGGTCTGGCCGATTGCCGCGACCTGCTGGACATGGCCGTCGAAGAGAACGACGAAGGCGCAGTGGGCGATGTCGTCGCCGAGCTGGCCCGTCTCGAGGAAAATCTGGCCAAGCTGGAATTCCGCCGCATGTTCAGCCATGAAATGGACCCGAACAACGCCTACCTGGACATCCAGGCCGGTTCCGGTGGTACCGAAGCGCAGGACTGGGCCAACATCCTGTTGCGCATGTACCTGCGCTGGGCCGACAAACGCGGTTTCGACGCGACCATCATGGAACTGTCCGCCGGTGAAGTCGCCGGGATCAAGGGCGCGACCGTGCACATCAAGGGCGAATACGCCTTTGGCTGGCTGCGTACCGAGATCGGCGTGCACCGTCTGGTGCGCAAGAGCCCGTTCGACTCCGGCAACCGTCGTCACACCTCGTTCTCCGCCGTTTTCGTCTCGCCAGAGATCGATGACAAGGTGGAAATCGAAATCAACCCGGCAGACCTGCGGATCGACACCTATCGTTCCTCCGGTGCCGGTGGTCAGCACGTAAACACCACCGACTCGGCCGTACGTATCACCCACGTACCGACCAACACCGTGGTCAGCTGCCAGAACGAGCGTTCCCAGCACGCCAACAAGGACACCGCGATGAAAATGCTGCGGGCCAAGTTGTACGAGCAGGAAATGCAGAAGCGCAACGCCGCTTCGCAGGCGCTGGAAGACACCAAGTCGGATATCGGCTGGGGTCACCAGATTCGCTCTTACGTGCTCGATGCCTCGCGGATCAAGGATCTGCGTACCAACATCGAACGCAGCGATTGCGACAAGGTGCTCGATGGCGACATCGATGAGTACCTGGAAGCGAGCCTGAAATCCGGCCTGTAACACCCTCTGTGGGAGCGGGCTCGCCCGCGATCCCCAGCCGAAGGCTGGGGGCAACGAACCTGATGGAATACTTAAAGACATGAGCGACCTACAACTCGACCCGCAAGCCCTGCAACAGGAAGAAAACTCCCTGATCGCCCTGCGCAAGGAAAAGCTTGCTGCCGAGCGCGCCAAGGGCAATGCCTTCCCGAACGACTTCCGCCGCGACAACTACTGCGATGCCTTGCAGAAACAGTACGCGGACAAGACCAAGGAAGAGCTGGCAGAGGCTGCAATCCCGGTCAAGGTTGCCGGTCGCATCATGCTCAACCGTGGCTCGTTCATGGTGATCCAGGACATGACCGGGCGCATTCAGGTCTACGTCAACCGCAAGACACTGTCCGAAGAAACCCTGGCCGCGGTGAAAACCTGGGACATGGGCGACATCATTGCCGCCGAAGGTACCCTGGCGCGTTCCGGCAAAGGCGACCTGTACGTGGAAATGACCAACGTGCGCCTGCTGACCAAGTCGCTGCGCCCGCTGCCGGACAAGCACCACGGCCTGACCGACACCGAACAGCGCTATCGCCAGCGTTACGTCGACCTGATCGTCAACGAAGACGTGCGCCAGACCTTCCGCGTGCGTTCGCAAGTGATCGCGCACATCCGCAGCTTCCTGATGAAGCGCGACTTCCTCGAAGTCGAAACGCCGATGCTGCAGACCATTCCCGGCGGCGCCGCAGCCAAGCCGTTCGAAACCCACCACAATGCGCTGGACATGGAAATGTTCCTGCGTATAGCCCCAGAGCTGTATCTGAAGCGTCTGGTGGTTGGCGGTTTTGAAAAGGTCTTCGAGATCAACCGCAACTTCCGTAACGAAGGCGTTTCGACTCGTCACAACCCTGAATTCACCATGTTGGAGTTCTATCAGGCGTACGCCGATTACGAAGACAACATGGACCTCACCGAAGAACTGTTCCGCGAGCTGGCGCAGCTGGTGCTGGGCAGCACCGACGTGCCGTACGGCGACAAGGTGTTCCACTTCGGCGAGCCGTTCGTGCGTCTGTCGGTGTTCGACTCGATCCTCAAGTACAACCCTGAGCTGACAGCCGATGATCTGAACGACATCGACAAGGCTCGCGCCATCGCCAAGAAGGCCGGCGCCAAGGTGCTGGGCTTCGAAGGTCTGGGCAAATTGCAGGTGATGATTTTCGAAGAGCTGGTCGAGCACAAGCTCGAGCAGCCGCACTTCATCACTCAGTACCCGTTTGAAGTGTCGCCGCTGGCCCGTCGTAACGACGAGAACCCGAACGTCACCGACCGCTTCGAGCTGTTCATCGGTGGTCGTGAAATCGCCAATGCCTACTCCGAGTTGAACGACGCCGAAGATCAGGCCGAGCGTTTCATGGCGCAGGTGGCCGACAAGGACGCCGGCGACGACGAAGCCATGCACTACGACGCCGACTTCGTCCGTGCGCTGGAGTACGGCATGCCGCCAACCGCCGGCGAAGGTATCGGCATCGATCGTCTGGTGATGTTGCTGACCAACTCGCCGTCGATCCGCGATGTGATCCTGTTCCCGCACATGCGACCGCAAGCGTAAACGTTTCAGTTAAAAAGCCGCCTAAAACAGGCGGCTTTTTATTGCCTGTCTGGTACAAATGTATCAATTGGTTAATTTGGCATTAGTAGAGGAAGTGCTGTCGTGATGGGTGCATTAGCTCAAGAAGGTGCAGCGGGTATCGCCACTGCGGTCGCTGAAAGTGTTCAGTACCAGGGCCGAAAGGCCAGCCGACAGGGCAGTGAGCAGCGTCGCCAGGACATTCTCGACGCCGCGATGCGCATTGTCGTGCGCGACGGCGTGCGTGCCGTGCGCCATCGTGCGGTCGCGGCGGAGGCCGGCGTGCCGCTGTCGGCGACCACGTATTACTTCAAGGACATCGATGACCTGCTCACCGATACCTTCGCCCAATACGTGGAGCGCAGCGCGGCGTACATGGCCAAGTTGTGGATCAATAACGAGGGTCTGTTGCGCGAAATGGTGGTCAGCGCCGACGGCAGCCCGGAGTCGCGCTCGCAATTGGCCGATGATATTGCGCGGCTGATGGCCGATTACGTGCACCGGCAATTGATCAACCGGCGCGAGCATCTGATGGCCGAACAGGCGTTCCGTCAGGAAGCGCTGCTCAATCCGCGTCTGGCCATTCTGGTGCGCTCGCATCAGCAGATTCTGTTGCAGGGCACCTGCCAGTTGTTCCAGGTACTGGGCTCGCGCGAACCGCAACAGGATGCCAAGGTGTTGACGGCGATTATCGGGCGGATGGAATATCAGGGCCTGCTCAATGACGCCGAGCCATTGGCCGAAGAGGACATGCTCGGGATTCTGACGCGGTATATGCACCTGGTGCTGGCGTCGGTCTAGCGTTTCACGCTACACCCTGTGGGAGCGAGCCGTTGATGATCGCTCCCTCGCTCCGCGTGGGAATGCATCCTGTGACGCTCTGCGTCACGCAGCAAAAAGGGACGCGGAGCGTCCCGGGCGACATTCCCACGCAGAGCGTGGGAACGATCAAAAGTCTGAGTTTCAGCACGTCACGTTTTCTACAGGAGTTTCGGGTGGACGATTACCAGCAGACGATACGCATGTTGTCCGATCGCATTGTGCTGGCGCAGACGCCGATCCGCGTGCTCGATGCGGTCAAGTGGGACGACAACGTGCGCAAGGGCTTCCTCAAGGCCAAGGGCAAGGAAATGCCGGCGGTGGATCGCGACTACTACCTCAACCGCCCGCTGTCGTTCGATTCGAGCCAGGTCAAACTGGAATTCCAGAACATCGAGCGCGACATCACCCGCCAGCTCGGCCAGTTCAACCCGGTCGGGCAGATCATGCGGCGCATGTGCAAGGAATACCGCATGGTGGTGCGCATGCTCGAAGCGCGCGGCACCGAGGATTTCGGTCTAATCTCGCAAGAGCTGTACGGCGCGGCGTCCGATGCCTTTCACGCCGGTGACCCGACATTGGCCGACCTCGGCCTGATGATGTCCGACTACCTGAACAACATCGACGGGCGCGGCGATCTGAAGGACGAGCCGAAGATCCTCACCGCCAAAGACGCGGTGCACCTGCTGCAAACCCGACTGAACAAGGTATTCGGTGAGGCCGAAGAGACGATTCGCGTGTTCGAGTCCGACGGCATCGTCGCCGACGCTGCGGCGGGCGCTGACTACATCAAGATCCGCACCGACGCGCTGTTCAACGACCGCGACGTGCGCGCACTGGAAGTCCACGAGGGCCTGGTGCATGTCGGCACCACGCTCAACGGTTTGAACCAGCCGATCTGCACCTTCCTGTCGAAAGGCCCGCCCTCGTCGACGGTGACCCAGGAAGGTCTGGCGATCCTGATGGAAATTATCACCTTCGCTTCTTACCCGAGTCGCCTGCGCAAACTGACCAACCGCACCCGTGCGATTCATATGGTGGAAGAGGGCGCCGACTTTTTGCAGATATACGAATTCTTCCGCGAGCAGGGTTTCGAGATGGCCGAAAGCTACGGCAATGCCAGCCGGGTGTTCCGTGGTTCGACGCCGACCGGTCTGCCATTCACCAAAGACTTGTCCTACCTCAAGGGCTTCATCATGGTTTACAACTACATTCAGTTGGCCGTGCGCAAGGGCAAGCTCGAGCAGATTCCGCTGTTGTTCTGTGGCAAGACCACACTGGAAGACATGCGTACCTTGCGGCAATTGGTGGATGAAGGGCTGGTGGTGCCGCCGAAATATCTGCCGGATCAGTTCCGTGACTTGAATGCGTTGTCGGCGTGGATGTGTTTCTCCAACTTCCTCAACCATTTGAGCCTGGACCGGATTGAGGCGGATTACTCCAATATCCTCTAGACCCAGCACCGAACCCCTTGTGGGAGCGAGCCTGCTCGCGAATGCGATTTCACCTTCAACATTGATGTCGGCTGATACACCGCTTTCGCGAGCAGGCTCGCTCCCACAGGTTTGATTTGTGTTCAGTTCTCTTCTTTGCGAGGTTTCACCGGATGAGAATCCTCGGCATCCTTTGCCTGCTCTTGACCCTCGGTGGTTGCAGTTCGCTGCTGTTCTACCCGGAACCGGGCCAGATCTTCACCCCGGACAAAGCCAAACTCGAATACCGCACCGTCACCCTGATCACCGCCGATGGCTTGAAGCTCAACGCCTGGTGGCTGCCGGCCAAACCTGGCGTCGAGGTCAAAGGCACGGTCCTGCATCTGCACGGCAACGGCGGCAATTTGCCGATGCATCTGGGCGGCAGCTGGTGGTTGCCGAAGAATGGTTATCAGGTGCTGCTGGTCGACTATCGCGGCTACGGTTTGTCCGAGGGCAAGCCGAGCCTGCCGGCGATCTATCAGGACATCGACGCCGCGTTCGCCTGGCTCGACAACGCGCCCGAGGTCAAAGGCAAACCGCTGGTGCTGCTCGGGCAGAGTCTGGGCGGCGCGATGTCGGTGCATTGGCTGGCGCAGCACCCGGAGCGGCAAAAACAACTCAAGGCCCTGGTGCTGGATGGCGTGCCGGCCAGTTATCGCAGCGTCGGCCAATTCGCCCTCAGCACTTCGTGGCTGACCTGGCCATTGCAAGTGCCGCTGTCGTGGCTGGTGCCGGACGGCGACAGCGCAATCAACTCGATGGCGCAGCTGACCGGCGTGCCGAAGCTGATCTTCCATAGCATCGACGATCCGCTGGTGCCGATGGCCAACGGCATTCGCCTGTATCAGGCAGCGCCGCCGCCGCGCGTGTTGCAGCTGACCCGTGGCGGTCATGTGCAAACCTTCGGCGATCCGGTGTGGCGTCAGGTCATGCTGCGCTATCTCGACGACCCCGAACACTTCGACGGCCTGCGCCGCCTCGGCGAAATCCCCAACTATCCGCCGCCCCCGAATTCCGAAGATGAGACCCTGCAATGACTGAAGAACGTAATGCCATCCCGCTGATCATCACCGGTATCTGCAGCATCCTCGGCACCGTCGGGGCGCTGTGGTACTACGGCTACCTGCACTTCGCCAAGCCGGAGGATGCGTTGCTGCTCAGCGAATTCACCATGCTCAAGACCGTGCCGGGCGAGGACTACAAAGTCTCGCTGACACCTGCGCCGCAAGTGGCGCAGTGCATTGATGGCGTGCTGGTGTTGTTTGATACCGAGCAGAAAGGCCTGACCGGGGTGTTGATCAATGGCCAGAAAAAGGCTGTGCGCTGCATGGGGGAGGAGACGCCGCAGAAGCTGGAGCAGTGATTCTGCTGGATCACTTTCCCCCTCTCCCATTGGGAGAGGGGACTACCGAGGTGTATTCCGCCATACATCGAGCTGAGAGACCGTGTCGATTATGGATTCAATAAAGCACTTTCAGATCGATGTATCTCTAGAGCATCCCCAATCGGCTCCCTCTCCCTCGGGGAAGGGGTGGGGTGAGGGGCTACAGTATGAAACTTAACAAAGAGCCCCTCCATTTGAACGAAGGAGCTTTTACAGCTAAGGGCTGGCTGTCACCGTGATTTTTCGATTGGCACTCCACGGCGAGCGCTTACCGTCAATGCTTTGCCATGCAGTCATGGAAAACGGGCCGACGGGTAAAGTCCAGACACTTTGCACCGACCAGGTGCCATAGGCATCGGCGTCTGTTTCCGCCAGTACCTCGTAAGGGCCGTAGACCTTGGAAACACGGATATGTGCGCCCGGAAGAGCTTTGCCGGAGAGCAGAGGGTTTTGACCACTGTCACTACCCTCTAGTGGGGTTTCTATGACTGGCGCGTCGAGCGTATCAATTACCTTGATTGTTCTATTGGCACTCCACGGCGAGCGCTTACCATTAGTGCTTTGCCATGCAGTCATGGAAAACGGGCCGACGGGTAAAGTCCAGACACTTTGCACCGACCAGTTGCCATAGGCATCGGCGTCTGTTTCCGCCAGTACCTCGTAAGGGCCGTAGACCTTGGACACACGGATATGTGCGCCCGGAAGAGCTTTGCCGGAGAGCAGAGGGTTTTGACCACTGTCACTACCCTCTAGTGGGGTTTCTATGACTGGCGCGTCGAGCGTATCAATTACCTTGATTGTTCTATTGGCACTCCACGGCGAGCGCTTACCATCAATGCTTTGCCAGGCTGTCATGGAAAAAGGCCCTGAGGGTAATGTCCAGACACTTCGCACTGACCATTTGCCATAGGCATCAGCGTCTGTTTCCGCCAGTACTTCGTACGGGCCGTAAACTCGGGTTACGCGAATATGGGCGCCAGGCAATGCTGTGCCTGAAAGCAAAGGGTTGTAACCGGAGTCAGCGTTTTCCACTGGCGTAGAGATAACCGGGGGAGACACATCCATGATATCAACAACGTTGAATAAACGCTGCTCGGACAGCCCCGAGACTCTGTCGGCAAAGTACTGCCGAAGCACAAGTGCATTGGGGCCTGATGGCCTATCGGTAGGAGGGGTTATTGACCACCTGCCTTGTGCATCCGCGATAGCTGTTGCGAAGAAAGTCTCCGGGGTTGCGGCTTCTGCTACCTTGATCGTTGCTCCCGGTCGCGCCGTTCCAGTGATCAAAGGTTTCCGCGTTGTTGTAGCGTTCTGCTCGGGTGTCATGACCAGCGGTGGCACGACTGTCGTTGTGCAATATGGGAGGCCTTGTCCATTTATTGCAATTGCGAGCGATGCACCAGCCTTATCCGTCGCACAGACTTTGATTTTGATTTTTGCCGTCGCGTCTTCCAGCGTCCGTCCTGGCTGCAGGGTAGGATCGTTCGTTGTGGCAGTTTCTGGCGAGGCATCCAATTGCACGTTGCGCACCGTCCCGTGCAGTGACGAGTACCTGATCCATACGCCGGTCACGCGATTATCTGTGGGAGAAAATTCGTCGAATGGTGTGGGCTGGCGGTACTCAAGCGCTATCAACTGAGGTTCTGTGGGCCGATTGATCATGTAAAGTTGAGGCCCTTCCTTACCCAATACCCCCAGGCGGTACAGACCTGTCTTACTGATCACGGCGGCCTGTGAGTCATCAAGCCAGCCGGAAGACCAACGGTTGATTGCCGGATAGAGTGTTGCTCCGCCCGACACTGAGTCTCCAGTATCACCATACCCGACCGGGCTGCACTCTTCAGGAGCCTGAACAACGTCATTACTCACCGGACATCTGGTATAAGTGCCGCCATGTGGGTATCCCAGATTGTGGCCGAATTCGTGCTTCCATACATGCGGTGAGCCCGGCATACCTTTAACCCAAATCCAGTTTCCCGGCATTGTAGCGATTGCGCCGCCGCCACAAGGGACCGCCACAAAGAGGAATGGAAAACCTGCGGGATCAATGTTTTGTGCACGGGCCGCTTTGCGTCCTGCGTCGAGACTGCCTGAAGCGGAGCATGTTGCAGGTTTTGGACCGAAATCTGCCTCGATCTGTGTGCCTTCCAGTTTCAGTTTATTGCCGGAGGCAGCGAGGATGTAGGAGCGCAATGAGTTCCAGTGCGTTGAGAAAGTTTGCTCAGCAATTTTTCCGGAGTCCAGGCCCGGTTCGCCTGACCAGTGCCCGACCACCAGCAATACCTTTTGAACGCCTGTGATGGGGCGTTTTATCGAGGGAGTCAGTAGTTCGGGATCGGTGCTGATGACCATGTCATCGGGATCATACAAAGGCTCTGGTGGGATTGCCGCGTTGCTCCAGCTCATCGCTGCATGGAGTAGTGTCGACAAAAATCCGACTGCGATGATTGATCGTTTCATCGGGGAATCCTTGTGAGGATCAGGCTGACAGGTAACAGCCTCTTCCAAGTACCGATCCTCGTCCACTGTCATAGTTGACAGTGGACTTCGCCTTCGGAAGACGAAACGGTCATGGGAATTGAGTCAACCGACTTTCACACTTCCACAAAAAAAGCCCCGCCTGATCGCTCAGGCGGGGCTTTTGCGTTACCGGATGGAGCTTAGTTCGAGCTCACCGAAGAACGCGGTGCTACTGGCTGGTTGTCGTTGGAGATGGTCACTTCCACACGACGATTCATTGCACGGCCCGAGACGCTGCCGTTATCCGCTACCGGGTACTCCTTGCCATAACCCTGAGCGACGATGCGCGAAGGGTCGACGCCCATCTTGATCAGAGCCATCTGCACGGAAGTCGCGCGACGCTCGGACAGCGACTGGTTGTAGCTCGCGGTGCCGGTGCTGTCGGTGTAACCCTCGACGATCACTTTGCGATCCGGGTTTTCCTGAAGGAATTGCGCCAGTTTGTTGATGTTCACCAGGCCGCTGGATTTCAGATCAGCCTTGTTGGTGGCGAACAGCACGTCACCGAAAGTCACCAGCGTGCCGCGATCGGTCTGCTTGGCGTTCAG
Source organism: Pseudomonas glycinis (assembly GCF_054871425.1). Lineage (NCBI taxonomy): Bacteria > Pseudomonadati > Pseudomonadota > Gammaproteobacteria > Pseudomonadales > Pseudomonadaceae > Pseudomonas > Pseudomonas glycinis. The sequence continues at coordinate 155,887 of NZ_JBTYHF010000004.1, forward strand.
GCTGTCCTGCAGTTGTTTGATCTGCTGGTCACGGGCATCCAGACGGGCCTGGGCACGTTGGGCTGCGGCGTTTTTCAGGTTGTTTTCAGCGGTGCGCAGAGCGATGGTCTGCTTGGCCACTTCGACGCGCTGGTTAGTCAGGTAAGCCAGTTGGTCAACCTTGGCTGCATCTTCTTTGTCCAGATAAGCTTTGTCGGCCTTGTCCAGGTAATCGCTGGCGTCTTTGGTTTCCAGTGCCGCGACTTTGCTCGCCTGTGGGTTGGCCTGCAGGCCGGCGTAGTTGGTGCGCGCCTGTTCCAGGTTCGGATTAGGCGGGGTGGAGCAGGCAGCCAGTGCAACGCTTGCGGCCAGAAGAGCGGGAATCATCAGTTGCTTACGCATAATTTGTCGTCCTTTCTATCGGTAAGAGTTTCAGCTTTGCGGTCGGGATGCGCGCTTACTGCACGGTGCGCTGGCTTTCCTGACGCAGTTCCTGAACACCTTTCTGGGAATCCTTCACAGCCTGTTCGGCCTTGGCGGCCTGAGCCTTGCGTTCAGCGACGCGAGCGTCCCATTCAGCCTGTTCCGACAGGCGACGGGCCTCGTCATACTTCTTGTCGTGCATGGCGATTTCAGCTTGTTTCAGTTTGTCCTGAGCCTGCTTCATTTCCACCGCAGCGAACTCGGTACCGCCAGCGCTGACGGCGCTGTTGACGGCCGATTGAGTGACGGCGTACTGCTCGGTCGGAGGATTACCGGCGCAACCGGCCAGTACGAAGCTGGTGCCGATGGCCAGAGCGGCCAGTTTCAGACCGCGCAGGTGGGAAAACGAGGTTTGGGTTTTCATGGTCTTCAACTCCATTAGGCATCTCCTGAAAATACAACTGAATCCATCCTGGCAGAGGAGGCGAAAGCATCGCTTGTAGACGCGAATTGAAACGCTCGTTCCAGGCGTGGTTACCTGTTCCGACCGGCGGCATTTTTGAAAAGTTCAGAAAAGATGGCCTATCGCCAAAAATTAAATTGACCGTTTGGACAAGGCTCTGGGACGGGAACTTTGGCGGTTTGGAGCGGTACGCGCGGGTGTAATTTGTCCGTTGATAAAACAATTTTCGAACTGGAATACAGCCTATGTGGGAGCGAGCCTGCTCGCGAATGAGATGTGTCAGTCAGCGCAAATGCTGAATGAAAATCCGCATTCGCGAGCAGGCTCGCTCCCACGGTTTTGATGTGTGTCGAATCAGTGCTTCTGCTTGTTCTCAGCCGAGGACAAGTCATGCAAATGCCGCCGCGACAACGCCAGAAAACGCGGCGTCGGGCCGACATCCTCATACAACGGATCACCTTCCTCATCAGTCGCCACCACCGTCGAACCCTTCACATACGGCAGGCTCGCTTCGAACTCCTCGAGCGCGGCGCCGATCAGTTCGCCGAGCAGTTCCTCGGGATGACGTTTGGGATACATCTCGGCAATTGCCGCCAGGCGCGCGGCGGCCTCGACGTCCAGATGAATCGTGTAGCCGGTGTCGGTCAGGCGACCTTTGGCGTTTTCTTCCCAATGCTGGGCGAGTTCACGAATTTTCATGATGACCTCATTTAGCGCCTGCTGATGGCAGGCCTGGGTGAGTGTCCGGCAGCGCCGGCGGCGGGCCGTCGTACGGCTTACTGTTGAGACTAGCTTTCGCCGGCAAGGTTTAAAGTCAATTCGTCGCCTGCTTGTAAGAAGCGGCGCAGAGCGGCACTCTCTGGCAAAGCATTCGTTTCTGCGCTGTCCCCGATTACCGCTGGAGAACTGCTGATGACCGATATTGATGCACGCTTGCGCGAAGATGTTCACCTGCTCGGAGAGCTGTTGGGCAACACCATTCGAGACCAGTACGGCGAGGCGTTCCTCGACAAGATCGAGCAGATTCGCAAGGGCGCCAAGGCCGACCGGCGCGGCTCGATGGACGCTGAACTGAGCGCCAGCCTCAATCAATTGAGTGAAGACGAATTGCTTCCGGTCGCGCGGGCCTTTAACCAGTTTCTCAACCTGGCCAACATCGCCGAGCAATATCAGCTGATCCATCGCCGCGAGGAGTCGCAACCGGCGCCGTTCGAATCGCGGGTATTGCCGGAACTGCTCGCGCGCCTGCGCAGTGAAGGGCACAGCGCCGAATCTCTGGCCCGGCAGCTGGCGCGGCTGGAAATCGAACTGGTGCTGACCGCGCACCCGACCGAAGTGGCGCGACGCACGTTGATCCAGAAGTACGACGCGATCGCCGCGCAACTGGCGGCGCAGGACCATCGCGACCTGACCAGCGCCGAGCGCGAGCAGATCCAGAGCAAACTGCAACGGCTGATCGCCGAAGCCTGGCACACCGAAGAAATCCGCCGCACCCGCCCGACGCCGGTCGATGAAGCCAAATGGGGCTTTGCGGTGATCGAGCATTCGTTGTGGCAGGCGATCCCCAACCATATGCGCAAGGCCGATCAGGCGCTGTTCGCCGCCACGGGTCTGCGCTTGCCGCTGGAAGCCGCGCCGATCCGCTTCGCCTCATGGATGGGCGGCGACCGTGACGGCAACCCCAATGTCACCGCCGCCGTCACTCGTGAAGTCTTGCTGCTGGCGCGCTGGATGGCCGCTGACTTGTACCTGCGCGACGTCGATCATCTGGCTGCCGAACTGTCGATGCAGCAGGCCAGCGATGCGCTGAAGGCCAAGGCCGGCGACAGCGCCGAACCTTATCGCGCGGTGCTCAAACAATTGCGCGAACGCCTGCGCGCCACACGCAATTGGGCGCACGCTGCATTGACCGCGCCGACCCCGGCTACCGCCGATGTGCTGCACGACAATCGCGATTTGCTCGAGCCTTTGCAGTTGTGTTTCAACTCGCTGCACGAATGCGGCATGGGCGTCATCGCCGACGGGCCGTTGCTCGATTGCCTGCGTCGGGCGGTGACGTTCGGCCTGTTTCTGGTGCGCCTCGATGTGCGTCAGGATTCGACCCGGCACAGCTCGGCAATGACCGAAATCACCGATTACCTCGGCCTCGGCCGCTACGAAGATTGGGATGAAGAACAGCGCATCAACTTCCTCACCGAGGAGCTGAGCAACCGTCGACCGTTGCTGCCCGCGCATTTCAAACCATCGGCGGACACCGCCGAAGTGCTCAACACCTGCAAGGAAATCGCCGCCGCGCCCGCTGCGTCGCTGGGCTCCTACGTGATCTCCATGGCCGGCGCCGCTTCCGACGTGCTCGCGGTGCAACTGCTGCTCAAGGAATCCGGCGTACTGCGGCCGATGCGCGTGGTGCCGCTGTTCGAAACCCTCGCCGACCTCGACAACGCCGGACCGGTGATGGAACGTCTGCTGCTATTGCCGGGCTATCGCGCGCGTTTGCATGGCCCGCAGGAAGTGATGATCGGCTATTCCGACTCGGCCAAGGACGCCGGCACCACCGCTGCGGCGTGGGCGCAATATCGCGCGCAGGAACGACTGGTGGAAATCTGCCGTGAGCAGCAAGTCGAACTGCTGCTGTTCCACGGTCGCGGCGGCACCGTTGGCCGTGGCGGCGGTCCGGCGCACGCGGCGATTCTGTCGCAACCACCGGGTTCGGTGGCCGGGCGATTCCGTACGACCGAACAGGGCGAAATGATTCGTTTCAAATTCGGCCTGCCGGACATCGCCGAGCAAAACCTCAATCTGTATCTGGCCGCCGTGCTCGAGGCGACCTTGTTGCCACCGCCGCCGCCGACTCCGGAATGGCGCCATCTGATGGACGAATTGGCGGCGGACGGTGTCAGCGCTTACCGCCAGGTGGTGCGGGAAAATCCGCAATTCGTTGAGTACTTCCGTCAGTCGACCCCGGAGCAGGAGCTGGGACGTTTGCCGCTCGGCAGTCGCCCGGCCAAACGCCGTGCCGGCGGTATCGAAAGCCTGCGGGCAATTCCGTGGATTTTCGGCTGGACCCAAACCCGATTGATGCTGCCGGCCTGGCTGGGCTGGGAGACGGCGCTGAGCAAGGCGCTGGAGCGCGGCGAGGGCGAGTTGCTCGGGCAGATGCGCGAACAGTGGCCGTTCTTCCGCACTCGTATCGACATGCTGGAAATGGTCTTGGCCAAGGCCGACGCGGATATCGCGCAGTCCTATGACGAACGTTTGGTCGAAGCCGATCTGCTGCCGTTGGGCGCGCAGTTACGCGACCTATTGTCGCAGGCATGCACCGTCGTGCTCGGTCTGACCGGGCAGTCGCAGCTGCTGGCGCACAGCCCGGACACCCTTGAATTCATCCGCTTGCGCAACACCTACCTCGACCCGCTGCATCTATTGCAGGCCGAGCTGTTGGCGCGTTCGCGGCAGCAGGATGTCGAGCAGGGCAGCCCGGTGGAACAGGCGCTGCTGGTGTCTGTAGCAGGGATTGCCGCCGGATTGCGCAATACCGGCTAAGGTTGCTGAGCACCTCTGGCGGCGTTCGCGACAAGGGTCGGATGCCGCTTCTCCTGGCGTAGGAAAGTGCCGCGAAGCGACAGTTATTGATGGGGTTGCGACTTGGGTTACCGCGTCGCGAGGTCACGGCGGGCGTCGGTTTCTCCGACTTTTGGCGTCTTGTGTGGGCGCAGCCTGCTGTGTATCTTGATCAGCCTTTGGCCGTTTGTGCGGCCACGACCCGTATTTTCAGGATCCGCCTGTTACGAGCGAATCCTTTGTTTTGTAAAGCTTTTATATAAAAAATTGAGGAGCACATCGATGCGCGTCATTCTGCTGGGAGCTCCCGGGGCCGGTAAAGGTACTCAGGCAAAGTTCATCACCGAGAAATTCGGCATTCCGCAAATCTCCACCGGCGACATGCTGCGCGCTGCGGTCAAGGCTGGCACTCCACTGGGCGTGCAAGCCAAGAGCATCATGGATGCCGGCGGCCTGGTGTCGGATGACCTGATCATCGCGCTGGTCAAGGACCGCATCGCTCAACCTGATTGCGCCAAAGGTTTCCTGTTCGACGGCTTCCCGCGCACCATTCCGCAGGCTGAAGCGCTGGTCACTGCCGGCGTCGAGCTGGACGCTGTGGTTGAAATCGCTGTTGAAGACGAAGAAATCGTCCAGCGCATCGCCGGTCGCCGTGTTCACGAAGCCAGCGGCCGCGTTTACCACATCGTCTACAACCCGCCGAAACTGGCTGGCAAGGACGACATCACCGGCGAAGAGCTGGTGCAGCGCAAGGACGACACCGAAGAAACCGTGCGTCATCGCCTGTCGGTCTACCACTCGCAGACCAAGCCTTTGGTGGAGTTCTATCAGAGCCTGTCCGCCAAAAACGCCGGCAAGCCGAAGTACAGCCACATTCCGGGCGTTGGTTCGGTTGATGCGATCACCGCCAAGGTGCTGGCTGCGCTGAGCTGAAAAGTCTGATCGGCTGCATCATCCACGGCCCGCTTGCGGGCCGTAGTTGTTTATACTGACGCACTTTTTTCCCCACCCCTGTTTTGGAAACATCGATGAGCACCTTGCTGGCCCTGGACACCGCGACTGAAGCTTGCTCCGTTGCCTTGCTGCATGACGGCGAGGTCACGAGCCATTACGAGGTGATCCCGCGTCTGCATGCGCAGAAGCTGCTGCCGATGATCCAGCAATTGCTTGCCGATGCCGGCACCACGTTGCAAGCGGTCGACGCGATTGCCTTCGGCCGTGGCCCGGGTGCGTTCACCGGTGTGCGCATTGCCATCGGTGTGGTGCAGGGTTTGGCCTTTGCTCTGGATCGTCCGGTATTGCCGGTATCCAACCTTGCCGTGCTCGCCCAGCGTGCCTTTCGTGAACATGGCGTAAGCCAGGTGGCAGCCGCCATCGATGCGCGGATGGATGAAGTGTATTGGGGCTGCTACCGCGAGACGGCGGGGGAGATGCGTCTGGTTGGTGCCGAAGCCGTTCTACCACCGGAAGTCGCCGCGCTGCCGGCTGACGCCAATGGCGATTGGTTCGGTGCCGGTACCGGTTGGGGCTACGGCGAGCGCATTGCGGTCAATCTGAGCGGCTCCGATGCGGGCATGCTGCCCCACGCCGAAGACCTGTTGACCCTGGCGCGTTTCGCCTGGGAGCGCGGTGAGGCGATCCCGGCAGATGACGCCCAGCCGGTCTACCTGCGCGATAAAGTCGCCACCCCGAAAGCCCGCTGAAACCTCCGGGCTGATTTGGTGGCGAGGGGATTTAGCGTCGCACCGCCCCGTTCGGCTGCGCAGCAGTCGCAAGTCCTGAAAATGCGGCGGCTCTGAGAAAATGCAGGGGAGTGCTGCGCACTCCAACGGGGATAAATCCCCTCGCCACGGGCCCATGGGCCATTCTGCAAATCCTGCCAATCGTCAGTTTCCAGCTCCGGTTTTAAACCTTTTGCGCTTTATGTGTTCTAGTTATCACTCGGCGGTTTGCTAAGTCGGTCAAGTGCCGCTAAATTGCCATCATTGATACCGAGCATGACATTATGCGTATAGACGGCGTTTCCACTCAGTCCTACCCCATCAAGCGCAAGCCGCGTAAAGGCAATGCGGCGCTGGATGAATCTGTCGACATCATCGACGGCGAGCTGGAATTCCCGAGCGAAGAGCAGATGGCCGCTCGTGCCGCGCAAGCCACCGCGCAACGCCTGAGCAACCTGCCTGCCCGCCAGCAAGACATGATCTACCACCGCGCGATGAAGAAAAGCGTAGCCATGGCTCTGGCCAGCTACCTGAGCACCGCCGGTTTTGTCGATTGGGACGCAGACGTGCTGGGCCTCGATCTGTATATCTGATGGATCTGCCTTACTATCTCGGTTGCCCGTCCTGGAGCGAAAATGCCTGGCGCGAGTATCTGTATCCGGTAGACGCAAAAACCTCCGACTTTCTCGCTCTCTACTGCCAGGTGTTCAACGCCGTCGAAGGCAACACCACCTTCTACGCCAGTCCGTCGCCAGCCACTGTGCAGCGCTGGGCCGAGATCATGCCGGCGCACTTTCGCTTCACTGCCAAATTCCCCGGCGACATCAGCCACAGCGGCGACCTGCGCGAGCAACTGACCGCTGCCGAAACCTTCCTGCAATTACTCAAGCCGTTAGGCGAACGTGTTTCGCCGCTGTGGCTGCAACTGTCGAAAAGCTTCACGCCGCAGCGTCTGCCGGAGCTCGCGGCGTTTATCGATGCGCTGGATTGCCCGCTTGCGGTCGAGGTGCGCAATGAACAGTTCTTCGCCAAGGGCGAGAGCGAGCGTCTGCTCAATCGTCTGTTGCTGGATCGTGGTGTCGAGCGCATCTGTCTTGACCCGCGCGCGCTGTTCAGTTGCTTGTCGACCGAGTCCTCGGTGATCCACGCGCAGTCGAAAAAGCCGCGTGTACCGACCCGTCCGGCGGCGTTCACGCAGTTTCCGCAGGTGCGTTTCATCGGCCATCCCGAGCTTGAGGCCAACGATGCGTTTCTTGTGCCGTGGGTGGCGAAAGTCGCTGAATGGATCGAAGAGGGCCGCACGCCCTACGTCTTTCTGCATACCGCCGACAACCTGTTGGCAGCGAAACTGGCGCAACGTTTTCACGCACAACTGATGCAACGTTTGCCTGGCTTGCCCGCGCTGCCTGAGCTATACAGAGAACCCGCCGCCGAGCAGCTTGGTTTGCTCTGAGGCGGGTTTTTTCTGCCCGGGAGCCCGTCGATGAACGTCCAAGTCAGTCAGCAGCAACTCCTCAAAGCCCAAGCCTTCAAGGCCCTGCATGATCGCCAGAGGATCTTCGTCATCCCCAATTCGTGGGATGCCGGCTCGGCGAAGATGCTCGCCAGTCTTGGTTATCAGGCCTTGGCCACCACCAGCGCCGGTTACGCGTTTTCCCAGGGCAAGGCTGATGGCGCACTGAGTCTCGACGAAACCTTGGCCAATGTCCGCGCGATTGTCGCAGCGACGGATCTGCCGGTGGCGGTGGATCTGGAAAACGGCTTTGCCGATGACCCGGTCGAGGCTGCGCAGAGCCTTCTGCGCGCCGCCGAAGCGGGCGCGGTGGGCGGGTCGATCGAGGACGCTACGGGACGTCCGGACGCGCCGATCTATTGCTTCGAACACGCCGTGGCGCGGATTGAAGCCGCCGTCGCGGCGGTACGTACGCTGCCGTTTCCCTTCATCCTCACCGCCCGCGCGGAAAATTACCTGCACGGTAATCCCGATCTCGACGACACCATTCGCCGTTTGCAGGCATTTGCCGCGGCGGGTGCCGACGTGCTCTATGCACCGGGTTTGCGCAGCGCCGAAGAAGTGCTGGCAGTGGTGCGAGCCGTGGCGCCGAAACCGATCAACGTGTTGATGTCTGGCGGTTTGAAAATGACCGTGCAACAGCTCGAGGAAATGGGCGTACGCCGCATCAGCACCGGCTCGGCACTGGCGCTGGCGGCGTTCGGCGAGTTCTTCCGCGCAGCTGAAGAAATCCAGCAATCCGGCAGCTTTGGCTTCACGTCACAGTCGATGCCGTATGCCAGGGCCAATCAATTCTTCAAGGACTGAGCATGGGACGTTGGCTGTTCTGGGGGGTGTTGCTCGCGATCGCTGGTGGCGCGGTGAGTGTCTGGCGTGGTTGGCTGGACGTGCCACCACAGTGGAATCCCTGGGCGCCCCTGGACGTAAAAACCGCGCCCAACTGGCTGACCGGTTACAAACTCATGCGCCTGCGCAGTGATTCCGAGCTTTGCGCACAGGCATTGAGCAGCTCGGATCTGCGCGTCAGTCCCCAGGCCGACAGCCCGGGCGCCAAGTGTCCGCTGATCGGTGCTCTGCGGGTGCAGGGCGGTGAAGTGGCGCTGAGCAGCAGTTTCATCGCCAGTTGCCCGCTGGCGGTGGCCTACGCAACGTTTGAACACCACACCCTGCAACCGGCGGCGCAATCGGTTTACGGCCAGAAAATCGCGCGGGTCGATCACCTCGGCAGCTTCGCCTGTCGCAATGTCTACAACCGTGAGAACGGCGCTCTCAGCCGACATGCGAGTGCCGACGCGCTGGACATCGCCGGTTTCCGCCTGTCTGACGGGCGCACGATCAGCGTGCTCAAGGATTGGCCCAAGCAGAGTCAGGACGCAGAGTTTCTGCGCCAGCTGCGTGACGGCGCCTGTGAGTCATTCAGTGTGGTGTTGAGTCCGGACTACAACGCCGCTCATCGCAATCACTTTCATGTCGATGTCGGGCGCTGGAGCGTGTGTCGCTGAGAATCAGGCGGCGAGGCGCAGGTTCTGCAGAACGATCGGGCGAGCCCAGCCGTTATCGAAGTCCAGGGCTTTCTGTTGCTCGACGATTTCTTCCGGCGGGAACGGCGGGTAAGGCTTCTGCAGCAAGTCCAGGTCGAACTCGGCAATCGGCAGGTACAGCGGGCGTTTCTGCGGAGCAGGGCCTGGCTCCGGCACTGGCTGGCCATTGTTGATCACAATCGGGCGCACCCAGCTGCTGTCGAAATCCTGTTGCTCTTGCTGGGCTTTGAGTTCTTCTGGCGGGAACGGTGGGAACGGCTTGTCCAGCAGCTCCATTTCGAACTCGGCGATCGGCAGGAACAGTGGCTCCGGCGGGCGAACCTGGGTTTCGACCACGTCGCACTCACGCTGGCTGACGATGTGCGCGTGCAACTCGCTGCCAACGGTTGGTTCTTCCGGGCTGTTCAGGTCAACCGGAGGAAACGTGCCACAGGCAGGCACCACTTCACTCGTCTGTTCGGCCAGGGCCTGGGCAAAGAAATCCTGCCACAGGTGACTGACGCCGCTCAGTGCTTGAGTGTTATGACGGCTGAAGTCGCCATGGGGCGAAACGTAGCCAATCGATGTGGGAAGAATGCCTGACATTTTTTTCGGTTGACGCTCAGCTCTGGCAAAATGCGCGTTGAATGGTTTATCGGCGGTTTTTGTCGATCCTTAACTTTTTTGAGCGTTTTTTCATGATCGAGTCACCCGCGGCCTGCCGCATCCATGTCCAGGCCCTCGCCCCAGCGTTTCAAACGCAAGCCGCACACTGGGCCGAACGTCTCGGCCTGCCGCTCGGCGAGGCCGACGGTGAGTTCGCCTTGCAGGTCGGCGAGCAGGGTTTGCAGTTGCAGCAGCTTGGCCCGGACGCCCCGGGACCGGTGCGGGTCGATTTCGTCGAAGGCGGCGCGGCGCATCGTCGTTTGTATGGCGGCGGCAGCGGGCAGATGATTGCCAAGGCTGTCGGCATCGCCCAAGGCGTGCGCCCGCGCGTCCTCGATGCCACGGCGGGGCTGGGCAAGGACGCGTTTGTGTTGGCCAGTCTCGGTTGTGAAATGAGCCTGATCGAGCGCCAGCCGCTGATCGGCGCACTGCTTGAGGACGGCTTGGCCCGGGCGGCAGAAGATTTCGATGTAGCGCCGATCGTGGCGCGGATGAAATTGCTCAAGGGCAACTCCATCGAAGTGATGCGCAGTTGGGAAGGGGAACCGCCGCAGGTGATCTACCTCGACCCGATGTTCCCGCATCGCGAGAAAACCGCGCTGGTGAAAAAGGAAATGCGCCTGTTCCGCCCGCTGGTCGGTGATGACCCGGATGCCCCGGCCCTGCTTGAAGCCGCACTGGCACTGGCCACGCACCGGGTGGTGGTGAAGCGCCCGCGCAAGGCACCGTGCATCGAAGGGCCGAAACCGAGCCATGCGCTGGATGGCAAATCGAGCCGGTATGACATTTATCCGAAGAAAGCGCTCAAACCCTGAGAGCGCGTCGCCCCATTCGCGAGCAGGCTCGCTCCCACAGTTGAAATGCATTCCAGTGTGGGAGCGAGCCTGCTCGCGAAGCGGTCTGCACAAGCACCGCAAAACTGTCAGGGTTTGTACGCCCTCATAAACAACCCCACCACCTCCCGCACATGCCGTTCCGCTGCTTCTCCAGTCAGCGGCTCGCCGCAGCCGTACAACAAACGAAAATTTCCCGCGCCTTTGATCAGGCAGAAGAAATGCTCGGCGGCATTTCGTGGCTGGTCGATGCTCAGCGCGCCGGTTGCATGGATTTTCGTCAGCAGACCTTCCATGCCGTTGACCACGCGCTCGGGGCCGGCCTCGAAGAAGATCAGCGACAGCTTCGGGTCCTGACTGCCCAGGGCCATGATCAGACGGTGCAGGTTCACCGATTCATCGCTGTTGATCAGTTGGTGGAAGCCTCGGGCAATGTTCAGCAATACATTTTCCACCGCGATGCCGTCCGGCAATTCGAAGAACAGCGGTGGCAATTGTTCCTCGCATTTGGCGACGACGGCGGCGGAGAACAGCGTCTCCTTGTCATTGAAATGGCTGTAGACCGTCAGCTTCGACACGCCGGCCTCGCTGGCCACCGCGTCCATGCTGGTGTTGGCGTAGCCATGGCAGAGAAACAGGGTTTTCGCCGCATCCAGGATCGCTTGGCGTTTGGCCAGATCCTTGGGGCGGCCCGGGCCGTTTGGAGCTGAAAGATTGTTCGACATTCTTCGCTTTTAATACTGGACTGGTGAGTTTGCTATTAATACCATACCCGCCAGTATAAATATTCCAAGCCTCATTCGCGAAAGGTCCGTCACCATGTTCCGCCATGCGTTGTCCTTTGCCGTGCCAGTCAGTCTGGCGTTCCTGTTATCGGCGTGCGGTCAGGAAGAGGTGACCAAAGTCACCGTACGCCCGGCCATGGTGGTACAGCCCGAGCCTTCGGCGCAGGCGATGGAAAGTTATCCGGGCGAGGTGCGTGCCCGCTATGAGCCTGATCTGGCGTTCCGCATTGGCGGCAAAGTCAGCCGACGACTGGTCGACGAAGGCCAGCGCGTCAAAGCCGATCAGCCGTTGGCCGAACTCGATCCGCAGGATGTGCGCCTGCAACTGGAAGCCACCCGCGCGCAGGTCGCCGCCGCCGAGGCCAATCTGAACCTGGTCCGCGCCGAGCGCGATCGCTATAAAACCCTGATGGATCGGCAAATGGTCAGCCGCTCGGCCTACGACAACGCGGAAAATCTATATCGCTCCGGCGAAGCCCGCCTTAAACAAATCAAAGCTGAATTCAACGTTTCGACCAACCAGGCCAGTTACGCGGTGCTGCGTGCGCCACAGGATGGCGTGGTGGCCAAGCGTTCGGTGGAAGTCGGGCAGGTGGTCGCTGCCGGGCAAACCGTGTTCACCCTCGCCACCGATGGTGAGCGCGAAGTGTTGATCAGCCTGCCGGAGCAAAGCTTCGGCCGCTTCAAGGTCGGTCAGCCAGTGACGGTGGAATTGTGGGCACAGCAGAATCAGCGGTTTGCCGGGCAGATCCGCGAGTTGTCGCCGTCCGCCGATCCGCGCTCGCGCACTTTTGCTGCGCGTATCTCGTTCACCAGCGGCAAAGTCCCGGCTGAACTGGGGCAGAGCGCCCGGGTGTTCGTGCAAGCGGCCGACAGTGTCTCGTTGTCGATACCGCTTTCCGCGCTCACCGCTGAAAACGGCGCCACTTACGTCTGGGTGGTCAACGGCAACAACACGTTGAAGAAAACCCCGGTGCGGGTCGGTCCGTTCGGCGAGAAAAGCGTGGCGGTGCTCGAGGGCCTGAATGCCAGCGACTGGGTGGTGGCTGCCGGCGTTCACGTATTGCTCGACGGCCAGCAGGTTCGACCAGTGGATCGCTCCAATCGTGTGGTCAATCTGGCGAACAAGGAGTAAGCCCCGATGCGCTTCAACCTCTCCGAATGGGCGTTGCGTAATCGCCAGATCGTACTGTTCCTGATGCTTTTGCTCGCCGTTGTCGGCGCGTTGTCCTACACCAAACTCGGCCAGAGTGAAGACCCGCCGTTCACGTTCAAGGCGATGGTCATTCAGACCCGCTGGCCCGGTGCGACCGCGCAGGAGGTCTCGCGCCAGGTCACTGAACGTATCGAAAAGAAGCTGATGGAAACCGGCGAGTACGAACGCATCATGTCGTTCTCACGCCCCGGTGAATCCCAGGTCACCTTTATCGCCCGCGACTCGATGCACTCCAAGCAGATCCCCGATCTCTGGTACCAGTTGCGCAAGAAGGTCGGCGACATTCGCCAGACTTTGCCGCCGGGAATTCAGGGGCCGTTCTTCAACGATGAGTTCGGCACTACCTTCGGCAATATCTATGCGTTGACCGGCGACGGTTTTGACTACGCCGTGCTCAAGGATTACGCCGACCGCATCCAGATTCAGCTGCAGCGGGTCAAGGACGTCGGCAAGGTCGAACTGCTCGGCCTGCAGGACGAGAAAATCTGGGTCGAGCTGTCCAACGTCAAGCTCGCCACCCTCGGCTTGCCGCTGGCGGCGGTGCAGCAGGCGCTGGAGGAACAGAACGCGGTATCCACGGCGGGGTTCTTCGAAACCGGCAGCGAGCGCTTGCAGCTACGCGTCTCGGGGAATTTTCAGACAGTCGATGAGATAAAGAACTTTCCGATCCGCGTCGCCGATCGTACGTTCCGTATCTCCGATATTGCCGATGTGCGTCGCGGTTTCAGCGACCCACCGGCGCCGCGCATGCGTTTCATGGGCGACGACGCGATCGGTCTGGCCGTGGCGATGAAGGATGGCGGCGACATTCTGGTCCTGGGCAAGGCGCTGGAGGGCGAATTCTCGCGGATCCAGAAAAACCTCCCGGCCGGCATGCAGCTGCGCAAGGTGTCCGATCAGCCGGCAGCGGTAAAAACCGGCGTCGGCGAGTTCGTTCAGGTACTGGTCGAGGCACTGGCGATCGTCTTGCTGGTGAGCTTCTTTTCCCTCGGTGTGCGCACCGGCATGGTCGTCGCGCTGACCATTCCGCTGGTGCTGGCGATGACCTTCGCCTGCATGTATTACCTCGGCATCGGTCTGCACAAGATTTCCCTCGGTGCGCTGGTGCTGGCGCTGGGCTTGTTGGTGGATGACGCGATCATTGCTGTGGAAATGATGGCGATCAAAATGGAACAGGGCTTCGACCGCATTCGCGCGGCGAGTTACGCCTGGACCAGCACCGCATTCCCGATGCTCACCGGCACGCTGATCACCGCCGCCGGCTTCCTGCCGATTGCCACTGCCCAGTCCGGCACCGGCGAATACACCCGTTCGATTTTCCAGGTAGTGACCATTGCCTTGCTCGCCTCATGGGTCGCGGCGGTGATGTTCGTGCCGTATCTGGGGGAAAAACTCCTGCCGGATCTGGCGAAAATTCACGCGGCAAAACACGGCACTGGCGATGGTCAACCGGATCCGTATGCCACGCCGTTCTATCAGCGCGTGCGGCGTCTGGTGGAGTGGTGCGTGGCCCATCGCAAGACGGTGATCGTGCTCACCGTGGGCCTGTTTATCGCCTCGGTGATGCTGTTCCGTTTCGTCCCGCAGCAGTTCTTCCCGGCTTCGAACCGGCTGGAGTTGATGGTCGATCTGAAACTGGCCGAAGGTGTTTCGCTGGCCAATACCACCAGTGAAGTCAAACGCCTCGAAGCGCTGCTCAAGGAGCACGCCGGCATCGACAATTATGTGGCCTATGTCGGCACCGGTTCGCCACGCTTTTATCTGCCGCTGGATCAGCAACTGCCGGCGGCGAGTTTTGCTCAGTTCGTGGTGTTGGCAAAAACCATCGAAGAGCGTGAAGCGCTGCGCAGCTGGTTGATCGAAACCCTCAACGAACAGTTCCCGGCCCTGCGTTCGCGGGTCACCCGTTTGGAAAACGGCCCGCCGGTTGGCTATCCGGTGCAGTTCCGCGTTACCGGTGAACACATCGAAGAAGTCCGTGCATTGGCGCGCAAGGTGGCAGCAAAGGTTCGCGAGAATCCGCATGTGGTCAACGTGCATCTGGACTGGGAAGAACCGAGCAAAGTTGTTTATCTGAACATTGATCAGGATCGCGCCCGCGCCCTCGGTGTGAGCACGGCGAATCTGGCGAAATTCCTGCAGAGTTCGCTGGTCGGCTCGACCGTTAGCCAGTACCGCGAAGACAACGAGTTGATCGAGATTCTGCTGCGCGGCACCGTGCATGAGCGCACTGAGTTGTCGTTATTGCCGAGTCTCGCGGTGCCGACCGATAACGGCCGCAGTGTGGCGTTGTCGCAGATTGCCACGCTGGAATACGGCTTCGAGGAAGGCATCATCTGGCACCGCAACCGCCTGCCGAACGTGACCGTACGCGCTGACATTTATGGCAAGGAGCAACCGGCGACGCTGGTCAAACAGATCATGCCGACGCTGGACCCGATTCGCGCTGAGTTGCCCGATGGTTATCTGCTGGATGTCGGCGGCACGGTGGAGGATTCCGAGCGCGGGCAGAAGTCGGTGAATGCCGGGGTGCCGATGTTCATTGTCGTGGTGCTGACCTTGCTGATGGTGCAGTTGCGCAGTTTCTCGCGCACGGCGATGGTGTTTCTGACGGCGCCGTTGGGCTTGATCGGGGTGACCCTGTTTCTGATGGTGTTCCGCCAGCCGTTCGGGTTTGTGGCGATGCTCGGGACCATCGCGTTGTCCGGGATGATCATGCGCAATTCGGTGATTCTGGTCGATCAGATCGAGCAGGATATTGCATCGGGGCTTAAGCCTTGGCAGGCGATTATCGAGGCTACGGTGCGGCGCTTCAGGCCGATTGTATTGACGGCGCTGGCGGCGGTGCTGGCGATGATTCCGCTGTCGCGCAGTGTGTTTTTCGGGCCGATGGCGGTGGCGATCATGGGCGGGCTGATTGTGGCTACGGCGCTGACGCTGTTGTTTTTGCCGGCGTTGTATGCGGCCTGGTTCAGGGTTCGTCGGGAGGGTTGAGTTTCTTTGTCGTGGCGGCCTTCGGGCCGACCATGACTTGGGGTTTTGGGTGTATATCCGTTGCTGTGGGTGTTGCGGCTGGCGGTTTCGCCCTTACGGCGAGGCACTTTTTCCAGACGCCGAAAAAGTACCCAAAAAGGCTTGCTCCTGCGTTCGGCCCTCGCAGGCTCGGGTTCCTTCGCTCCGGGACTGATCCGGGCGCAGCGGCTCCGGTTTGCTTCGCTGCACCTCCTTCCGCTGTGTCTGGCTGCGCCAGACGGTCGCTGCGCTCCCACGCCCGGATCAGTCCCTCCACTCAGCCTTCCGACGTCGCCGGTGGATCAAGATCAAGAGCAGGCGAGCTGACACTCGGCCATTGAGTGGTGAAAAGCGTGGGTGTTCGGCTTTTGATTTGTGTTGTTGCTGCCCCTCACCCCAGCCCTCTCCCGAGGGAGAGGGAGCCGATTTTTGGCGTTCCAAAATCTGCATTCGACTCGGTATCGCAAGTCGGCGTATTTCGCCTGAACACCTCGGTCAGTCCCCTCTCCCTCCGGGAGAGGGCTAGGGTGAGGGGCTTTTGATCTGTTTCTTTTGCGGATACTGACTCGGTATCTCAAGCCGACGTTGCTCTGGTAATCAGCTCGACTTCCCGCTATGACTGCGCATCGGCAGAGGATTTCCCTTGCTGAACTGCGGTGAATCGTGTCCTCGGTCCGGTCGATCCACAAAGCGGATGCGCAAAAAAAACCGCTGAACCGAGGAAGTTGAGCGGGCTTTTTTTGTGGTTCGGAAATTACAACGTACCAAACACCTTCTTCGCCAGACTCGTCGCCGCAGCGGCCGGGTTCTGACGAATTGTTTCTTCCTGCTTGCCGATCATCTCGAACAAACCATTGAGTGCCTGTTCGGTGACGTAGATTTCAACGTTGGCGCTCTTGGCGTCGACGACACCGAAAGCCGCAGCTTGACCTGCAAAGGCGTTGTACTTCTGCGCGACGCCGACCTTGTCGGTGGCTTGCTTGACGATGGGCAGGAATTTCGCGCGGATCTGTTCGCGGCTGGATTTGTTCAGGTATTGGGTCGCCGAATCGTTGCCGCCGCTGAGGATGCCTTTGGCGTCGGCCACGCTCATTTTCTTCACTGCATCGACGAGGATTGGCTGGGCCTGGGTCACGGCGGATTCGGCGGCTTTGTTCATCGCGGTTTCCAGTTCTTCGACCTGGGCGCCCATGCCGAAGGCTTTCATCTTGCTCGCGGCTTTGCCGAGTTTGCCCGGCAGTTCGATTTTCACTTCGGGGTTATTGCTGAAGCCGCCCGGGGTGCCGAGCTGTTTCACGGCGATCTGGGCGCCTTGGGTCAGGGCGTCCTTGAGGCCGCCGGTGGCGTCTTGTTGCGACAGGTCGTTGAGCGACAAGGCCAAGGCGTTGGCGGAGATCAGCAGACCGGCGCAGGCGGCGGCGAAGCGAAGGGTAGGGCGGCGCATGGCGGCTTCCTTGTGGCGAAAAATGGATTAACGAACGGCGTCGACGCGGATTTTCAGCGGCTGCGGGTCGTTGCCGTCGAGTTGCACGGCGTGGTTTTCGGTGGTGATGAACATCAGCTCGCCGTTGACTTCAATGCGCGCGCTGACCGAGTAACGGTGGCCGGATTTGACCTGCGCCGGATCGTAGCTCAAATGGAATGGCAGCGGCACCTGGCCTTTGATCGGGCCGTTCTGTTCGGCGAGGACCACGGCCGGCGCATCGGCCAGCGACACGTCCTGCAGGCTGACGCTCAGGGTCGCGCTCGGGGGCAGGGCGATGCGTTGCAGGTAGAAGACTTCGCCGTCGAGGCTGGCCTTGCCGGCGGGGGTGGTTGATTGGCAGGCGCTGAGCAGGGTGGCGGCGGCGAGGGTCAGCAGTTTTTTCATGGGTGAATCTCCTTTCAATGTGGGAGCGAGCCTGCTCGCGAAAGCGCTGGGTCAGTCAAACTAAATGTCGACTGACATTCCGTTTTCGCGAGCAGGCTCGCTCCCACAGGGGTAAGGCTTCAAGCCTCAGGCTGTGGCGTGATCTGATCCGCCGCATCTTCACTGCGGTGCAGCGCGACCTGGCGGATCGACAGGCGAATCTCCGCCGGCAACACGCGCTTGGCCGCGCCTTCGGCCAGCTCGCCGAGCAGTTCGTGGTAGCTGAGCTTGCCGGCTTCGTCGCGGCGCAGGACGTCGAGGTCGAGCAGGGTCTGGATGAAGTGGCGGAACAGGCTCTTGTCGAAAAACTCTGGGGCGTTCAGGCCATGGAGGATCGACAGACGCTGGGCCATGACCGTGCAGAGGTCTTCCAGCTCTTCGGCGCTGATGCTGTTCTGGCCGCTGTTGAGCAGCAGGGACACGGTCATGTAGAAGCGCTGCAAGGTCTGCGCGATGCTTTTCGACAGCAGAGTCAGCAGCACGAAATGCCGCGAACTCGGCGCCGGGCGCAGGTAAACGTCCTTCTCGAAACGCAGCAGGCCCTGCTCGACGAAGGCTTCCAGCCACTGGTCGATCACTGCATCTAGTTCGTCCAGACTCCAGCGGATGAACAGCTCCGATTGCAGGTACGGATACAGCGCGCGGGTGTAGCGCAGGATCTGCTCGCGGCTCATGCGCGAGGTGCTCTGGAAGAAACTCGCCAGCAACGACGGCAGAGCGAAAATGTGCAGGACGTTGTTGCGGTAGTAAGTCATCAGGACCGCGTTCTGCTCGTCCAGATAAAGAATCTTGCCGAGCGCATCGTTCTGCTCGGCGAGCAGATCCATGTCTTTCACATGCTCGATCAGCGCCCGGCCATCGCCTTCCGGCAAGGTGGTGTGTGGCGAATACGGGACTTTGCGCAGAAGCGCCAGATACAGATCCAGCACCCGCGCCATGGCCCGATCGTCCAGCGCCAGGCGCGTGGTCGACAGCAGGGCCAGCGCTACCAGATTCACCGGATTGATCGCCGCCGCTTCGTTGAGGTGCCGGGCGACTTTCTCGCCGAGGCGGTTGGTGGTTTCGTTGAGCCACGCCGGTTTGAACTGCGGGCCGAGCTCCTGCTGGCGCCAGTCCGGTTGCTCGGCGTCGAGGAATTCGGCCAGTTTGATCGGCTCACCGAAGTTGACCGCGACCTGACCGAAGCGCTGCTTGAGCGCGCCGATGACTTTGAAAATGTCGAAGATCGACTCTTTCTTCTTGCTCGCCCCGCGCAGTTCGCCGAGGTAGGTGCGACCTTCGAGCACGCGCTCGTAACCGATGTACACCGGCACGAAAACGATCGGCATCCGCGACGAACGCAGGAAGCTGCGCAGGGTGATTGCGAGCATGCCGGTTTTCGGTTGCAGCATGCGCCCGGTGCGCGAGCGCCCGCCCTCGACGAAATACTCGACCGGGAAACCTTTGGTGAACAGCGTGTGCAGGTATTCGTTGAACACCGAGGTATACAGCGGATTGCCCTTGAAGGTGCGGCGCATGAAGAACGCACCGCCGCGACGCAGCAGGCTGCCGATCACTGGCATGTTGAGGTTGATCCCGGCAGCAATGTGCGGCGGGGTCAGGCCGTTGCGGAACAGCAGATAGGAAAGCAGCAGGTAATCGATGTGGCTGCGATGGCACGGCACGTAGATCACTTCGTGACCCTGCGCAACGTTCTGCACGCCCTCGATGTGGTTGACCTTGATGCCGTCGTAGATCTTGTTCCAGAACCAGCTCAGCACCACTTCGAGAAAACGGATCGCCGTGTAGGTGTAGTCCGAGGCGATCTCGTTGCCGTAGCGCAGGGCCTGGGCCTTGGCTTTCTCCGGGGAGATTTTCTCGCGCTCGGCTTCGTCGAGGATCGCCTGTTTGACCAGCGGCTGGTTGAGCAGGCCTTTGACCAGATTGCGCCGGTGGGAAATGTCCGGGCCGATCACCGCTGCTTTCAGATTGCGGAAGTGCACGCGCAGGATGCGCTGGGCCATGCGCACGGTGCGCTCGTGGCCCTTGTTGTGATCGATCAGTTCGCGCAGGTGAATCGGCGCGGAGAACTGCACGCGGGTTTTACGCCCGAGGACGATGATGCTCAGCAGCCGGCGCAGACGGCCGGTGACTGCCCAGCTGTCGGCGAACAACAGTTTCCACGGGCTGTTTTCGCTGTCTGGCGACTGGCCCCAGAACACGCTGACCGGAATGATCTGCGCGTCTTCGGCAGCATTCTGTGTCAGCGCGCTGACCAGACGGGTGAGAGTCGGCGGCGCACCGCGTTTGTCCTGGCGGCCGAGCCAGTCCGGGTCCGGTGTCAGATAAAAAAACGCCGCAGGTTCGATCAGCGTACCGACCGACACCGCCAGCACCGGGCGGGGCAGGCCGGCCTTGGTGCACTCGGTGTCGACCACCGCCAGATCGGTCAGCGAAGGGTTTTGCAGGACGTAGAACACCGGACGACTGCGGTCGAGGTTAAGAGTGAACGACGACTGATTGATGGTCTCGGAGCGAACCCAGAGATACAACAGGCGGCGCAGGGTGCCAAACACAAGACGGCGGAACGGGGAACGGGTCATACGGCTTCTGCGTGAGTGAATAAAACCGAGCAGGCGCTCGGGCGGTCGATAGTGTGACGGATTCGCTGAAAATCGGCAAAAAAGCGCCGAAGTAATCTCCTGTTGAGAGTTTCTTCACCTGTCATATACTCGGCGCTCTGTTGCCGGTGCCCTGTTATGGACGTCGGACGCAGGCTGACGTTCCTCGAAGGCTTTCCTGCGAAAAGCCCGTTCAATAATAAAAAAGGAGTATGAACAGATGGCAACACGCGAAACCGGCAACGTGAAGTGGTTCAACGACGCCAAAGGCTATGGCTTTATCCAGCGCGACGACGGCGTGGACGTGTTCGTGCACTACCGCGCGATACGCGGCGAAGGGCACCGCTCGCTGACCGAAGGTCAACAGGTTGAGTACGCGGTGATCACCGGCGAGAAGGGGTTGCAGGCGGAGGACGTTGTAGGCCTGTAACACAAACTTCTAGAGCGCTAAAAACCACTGTGGGAGCGAGCCTGCTCGCGAATGCGCTGTATCAGTCACCATTCATATCGACTGACACTGCGCATTCGCGAGCAGGCTCGCTCCCACATGGGCTCTACGTTGCCCCGGTTAAGCGGTTTTCCAGGTGATCTCTTCTTCTCCGTCTGCGCTGATGCGAATCCAGCGATCGGCGGTTTCTTCACCTTCTTCTTCGACCCACGTCCCCGGTGCGCAGCGCACCTCGACGTTCAGTGCCGCGAAGGCTGCGCGGGCGCAGGCGATGTCGTCGTCCCAGGGGGTCTGGTCGCTTTCCAGGAACAGGCTGTTCCACTTGCCCACGGCTTTCGGCAGCCAGGTCACCGGCACATTGCCGGCCTTGCACTTGTACGTCTGGCCTTTCTGCACCCAGTCGCTGCACGGGCCCAGCGCTTGGCCGAGCCAGGCGGCGATGGCCTTGTGGTCGGCGTCTTTCAGGTAAATCTCGATGTCCGGTTGGCGCATGGATGTCCTCACTGCGGGTCTGAAAAATCCATTCGCGGATTTAGCCGGCCCCGGGTCTGTGCCCGAGACCAAAAGTTATTGAAGAACGAAATAATCGTAGCGCATCGACACGGTGGTCTCGAACGGTTCGGCCTGTTCGATCACCGCCGCACGACGCTCGGCACTGGCACGCCAGCCGTGAGGCGTCATCGCCAACAGGTTGGCGCGGTCCTCGGGCTTGTCCAGGGTCAGCTTGAATTCCAGGGTTTCGCTGTGCGCCAGCGCCATGCCTTCCGGCACCAGGGCCAGGTGCTTGTCGTCGGTGTACTCGCGCACTTCGTCGTACAGGCGTTCGCGCAATTCCATCAGATGGCCACGGGTCGGGCCGACTTTCATCAGCCCGCCGCCGACGCTGAGCAGACGCTTGGCTTCCTCCCAGTCCAACGGACTGAAGACGCTGGCGAGAAACTGGCAACTGCCCGAAGCCAACGGCACGCGGGCCATGCTGGCGATCAACCAGGTGATTGCCGGGTTGCGTTTGCAGGCGCGTTTGACCGCTTCGCGGGAGATGTCCAGCGCGTAGCCATCAGCGTTCGGCAAAGCTTCGGCGATTTGCGCGGTGTAGTAACCCTCGCCACAACCGATGTCGACCCAGCGCTCCGGCGCATAACTCGCCGCCAGTTCAGCCAGACGCCTGGCGACTGGCGCGTAGTGCCCGGCGTTGAGGAAATCACGCCGCGCCTCGACCATCGCTTGATTGTCGCCCGGGTCGCGGCTGTTCTTGTGCTGCACCGGCAACAGGTTCAAATAACCCTGACGCGCACGGTCAAACCGATGCCCGGCGGGGCAGACCACGCCGTTGTCCACCGCATTGAGCGGCTCACTGCAGATCGGGCAGGCGAGCATCAGGCGAGCAACTTGATCAGGGTCTGGTAATAGATTTCCGTCAGCACATCGAGATCCGCCGCCAGCACGCGCTCGTTGACTTGGTGGATGGTCGCGTTGACCGGGCCCAGTTCAACCACTTGCGTGCCCATGGTCGCGATGAAGCGGCCATCAGAGGTGCCGCCGCTGGTCGACGCCTTGGTTTCGCGACCGGTGATGTCCTTGATGCTCGACGATACCGCGTCGAGCAGCGCGCCCGGTTCGGTGAGGAACGGCAGGCCGGACAGTGCCCAGTCGATGTGCCAGTCCAGATCGTGCTTGTCGAGAATATCGGCCACGCGTTTCTGCAGGCCTTCGACGGTCGATTCGGTGGAGAAACGGAAGTTGAACACCGCCACCAGATCACCCGGGATCACGTTGGTCGCGCCGGTGCCGGAATTGAGGTTGGAAATCTGGAAACTGGTCGGCGGGAAGAAGTCGTTACCGTGGTCCCAGTGCTCGGCGGCCAGCTCTGCCAGCGCCGGAGCGGCGAGGTGGATCGGGTTCTTCGCCAGATGTGGGTAGGCCACGTGGCCCTGCACGCCTTTGACCGTGAGCTTGGCGCCGAGGGAGCCGCGACGGCCGTTTTTCACCACATCGCCGACCAGGGTGGTGCTCGACGGTTCGCCAACGATGCACCAGTCCATGCGCTCGTTGCGCGCGACCAGACGCTCGACCACGGCCTTGGTGCCGTGATGCGCCGGGCCTTCTTCATCGCTGGTGATGAGGAAAGCGACCTTGCCTTTATGGTTCGGATAGTCGGCGACGAAACGTTCAGCGGCGACTGTCATCGATGCCAGGCTGCCTTTCATGTCTGCCGCGCCACGGCCGCAGAGCATGCCATGTTCGTCGATCACGGCATTGAACGGATCGATCTGCCATGCGGTAACCGGACCGGTCGGCACCACGTCGGTGTGGCCGGCGAAGCACAGCACCGGGCCGTCGTTGTTGCCGTGAGTGGCCCAGAAGTTATCCACATCTTCGATGCGCATCGGCTCCAGGGTGAAACCGGCATCGCCCAGGCGCTGCATCATCTGCTTCTGGCAGTCGGCATCGACCGGGGTCACGGAAGGACGGCGGATCAGGTCGATGGCCAGTTGAAGGGTCGGCGATAGGTCGGCGTGGGCCGTCATGGAAAACTCCGGGATCATGGGGTATGAGCTTGGGCTTCTAATGTGGGAGCGAGCCTGCTCGCGAAAGCGGTCTACCAGGCACCTTAAAGGTTGAATGTTACAACGCCTTCGCGAGCAGGCTCGCTCCCACAAGGGACAGGGGTGGTCAGTCAGACCGGTTATCACGCCAAGCCCCGCAAAATGGCGGTTATCTTAAAGCAAAACGGCGACCATTGGCCGCCGTTTAGTGCTGCGTTGCGGATTTAGACGACCGGTGCCGGCTCAGCCTTGGCCGCAGGTTTGGGCAGCGACGACAGGAAGGCCATGATCAGCGCCGCCAGGTATGGCAACGACTGCACCAGCAGCATGGTCACCCAGAAGCGCATGTCATTGCTCGGAATGCCCTGCACCAGGAAGATCCCCAGCGCCGCGCCCCACAGCAACAGCATGATGAACAGCTCCTCGCGAGCCTCGCTGATCGCCACCCAGAAACCGTGGTTGTCAGCGTTTTTCGGCGTGCGGAAGAACGGAATGCTGCTGGTGAAGAAACCGTACAGCACCGCTTTGGCGATGGTGTGCGACAACGCCAGCCCGGCCAGCGCCGCGCAGAACGCATCTTTCAGATTCACACCGACGGCGCGGCGGTAGAGGAAGATGATCTTGCCGACCTTGAACACGAACAGCGCCAGTGGCGGGATTGCGAAAATCAGCAGCGGCGGATCGACCCGTTGCGGCACGATGATCATCGCCGCCGACCACAACAGCGCGCCAACGGTGAAGAAGATGTTCATGCCATCGGCGACCCACGGCAGCCAGCCGGCGAGGAAGTGATAACGCTGACCGCGAGTCAGTTCGGTGTCCTTGCCGCGCAGCAGGCTGCGGGTGTGGCGCTTGATGATCTGAATCGCGCCATAGGCCCAGCGGAAACGCTGTTTCTTGAAGTCGATGAAAGTATCCGGCATCAGGCCCTTGCCGTAGCTGTCGTGGTAATACGCCGCCGACAGGCCTTTCTCAAACACGCGCAGGCCGAGTTCGGCGTCTTCACAGATGCACCAGTCAGCCCAGCCCAATTCCTCCAGCACGGAACGGCGGGTCATGGTCATGGTGCCGTGCTGAATGATCGCGTCACGGTCGTTGCGGGTGACCATGCCGATGTGGAAGAAGCCCTTGTATTCGGCGTAGCAGAGCTTCTTGAAGGTGCTTTCGTTCTGGTCGCGATAATCCTGCGGCGACTGCACCACGGCGATTTTCGGGTCGGCGAAGTGCGGCACCATGTGCTTGAGCCAGTTCGGGTGCACGCAGTAATCGGAGTCGATCACCGCAATGACCTCGGCATCCTTGGCGGTGTGCGGAATCAGGTAATTC
Source organism: Pseudomonas glycinis (assembly GCF_054871425.1). Classification (NCBI taxonomy): domain Bacteria; kingdom Pseudomonadati; phylum Pseudomonadota; class Gammaproteobacteria; order Pseudomonadales; family Pseudomonadaceae; genus Pseudomonas; species Pseudomonas glycinis. The sequence continues at coordinate 180,408 of NZ_JBTYHF010000004.1, forward strand.
AGCGCGCCGCCCTTGAAACCGGCCAGCGGTGAAACGTGGAAGAACTTGAAGCGCGGGCCGAGGGTTGCGCAGTAATCGCGCACCGGTTCCCAGACGGCCGGGTCCTTGGTGTTGTTGTCGATGATCAGGACTTCGAAGTCCGGATAATCAAGTGCGGCGAGGGCGTCGAGGGTCTGTTTGACCATCTCTGGCGGCTCGTTGTAGCAGGGCACGTGGATCGACACTTTCGGCCGGTAATCAGAATCGCCCAGCACCGGCAGGAATTCCCGACGGCGCTTGTGAATCCACACCGCTTCGGCCAGTTCATGGGCCTCGGTGAGCAGGACGATGAATACCCCGAGCGCACCGAGCGCCAAGAGGAATCCGACCGTGAGGCTGAACCACGTGCTGTATTGCTGGCTGTAGTCGTAACCGATGTACACCAGCACCGAACCGCAGAGGAACGCGATAAATGTCAGGAACGTGCGACCACGCTGGCGCAGCGCCGAGCCGTCGATCATGAGCAGGGTCAGCGACAGCAGCGCCAGCACCACCGAGCCGATGGCCAGCACGCGCCATTGCGGAATCGCCACCACCGGGCCTTCGAAATTGAATTTCTGCTGGCGCGCGGCGTTGAACACGCCCCAGTAGGCGCCGACCGAACCTTCATCGCTGGCCTTCCACGGCTGGTCGAACGCTTCGATCACGAAGTAGTTGAAGCCTTGGCGATTGAGCTTGTTGACCAGTGTGCGCAGGTAAATCGCCTGATCTGCCGGCGAGGCATCGGCGCCACCGCGCATGCGACCATTGCTCGGCCAGCCGACCTCGGAGAGCAGCAGCGGTTTTTTCGGAAAGAGTTTTTTCAGATCGCGGGCGCGGTCGAAGACGAACTGGCCGGCCTTGTCCACCGGAATGAATTCCCAGTAGGGCAGGACGTGGGCGGCGATCAGGTCAACGTGTTTGGCCAGTTGCGGGTATTTCTCCCAGATATGCCATTGCTCAGAGGTGGTCACCGGTACTTTGACCGCAGCGCGCACCCGATCCAGCAGAACGATCAGCGCTTCCGGGGTGATTTCTTCACGAAACAGCGCCTCGTTGCCGACCACCACGCGCACGACGCTTCTGGAGGTGTTGGCCAGTTCGATGGCTTTGGTGATTTCCCGTTCGTTGCGTTCCTGGTCCGGGCTGATCCAGATGCCGAGGGTGACGCGCAGGCCGAATTCTTCAGCCAGTTTCGGGATGTCTCCCAGCGAACCGTCGACCGAATAGATACGGATGTTGTCGGTCAGCTTGCTCATGATTTCCAGGTCACGGCGCATTTCGTCGTCAGACGGATACTGATCCTTCTGTGGAAATTGCCCCTGCTGGAATGGCGAATACGAGAAGCCGGAGATTTGCTGCGGCCAGTTCGGTGCAGTGACCGGGCGATTGACCAGCGCCCAGAAACCGGTGAACAAGGCAGCGATGGCCAGCACCACCACCAGGTTGAGTCCAAATTTACGCGATGACATAGCTGTTTCGGGTTCCAAAGGCTGTGGAACGAAGGATCGGTCGGATAGACGCCCGAGGGGCGCGCATCCTACACCGGCGGTTAACCAGTCGTACAACTGACGGGAAAATGCCTGACGTTGGGCAGCCGTCTCTGACTTAAGTTCTTACACTTGTCGCTTGCAGCTTAAAACTTGTCGCTGCGTAGCCCTATAATGCGCGCCGGTTTTTGGGGTAATGGTCATGAGTACAGAAGATCCGCGGTTTGCAGGCATCGCCCGTTTGTATGGCATCGAAGGCCTTGAACGCTTGCGCGCCGCCCATGTGGCGATCGTCGGCGTCGGTGGCGTCGGTTCCTGGGCGGCGGAAGCCATGGCCCGGTGCGGGGTCGGCGAGATTTCGCTGTTTGACCTCGACGACGTCTGCGTCAGCAATGCCAACCGCCAGTTGCACGCCTTGGACAGCACCGTCGGCAAACCCAAGGTCGAGGTGATGGCCGAGCGTCTGCGCGGAATCAACCCCGATTGCACGGTGCACGCCGTTGCCGATTTCGTTACCCGCGACACCATGGCCGAGTACATCACGCCGAACATCGACTGTGTGATCGACTGCATCGATGCGGTCAATGCCAAAGCGGCGCTGATCGCCTGGTGCAAACGCCGCAAGATCCAGATCATCACCACCGGCGGCGCGGGCGGGCAGATCGACCCGACGCTGATTCAGGTCTGCGACCTGAACCGCACCTTCAATGATCCGCTGGCTTCGAAAGTACGCTCGACCTTGCGTCGTGACTACGGCTTTTCCCGCACCGTGACCCGCCACTACAGCGTGCCGTGTGTGTTTTCCACCGAACAGCTGCGCTACCCGAAACCGGACGGCAGCATTTGCCTGCAGAAGAGTTTTGTCGGCGACGGCGTGAAGCTCGACTGCGCCGGCGGGTTTGGCGCGGTGATGATGGTTACCGCGACATTTGGCATGGTCGCGGCGACCAAGGCTGTGGACAAGATTGTCGCTGGTGTTCGGCGCCCGGCGGACCGGGTCAAGCCTCAAGCCTGAAGGTATCAATGAGGGCCTCTTCGCGAGCAGGCTCGCTCCCACAGGGAAATGCATTTCCATTGTGGGAGCGAGCCTGCTCGCGAAGGCGATTAGCGCGCCAACTCATTCATCCGCTGGAGCACCGCATTCAGGCCATTGCTGCGCGATGGCGATAGCTGGCGGGACAGGCCGAGCTGATTAAACCAATCCGGCAAATCGATTTGCTTTATATCAGCCGCCGACAAGCCGTTGACCCGCAACAGCAGCAACGCCACCAACCCGCGAATCATCCGCGCATCGCTGCTCGCCTTGAACTGCCAGTGTCCGTCGCGCAACTCCCCGACCAGCCACACCTGACTCTCACAGCCATGCACCCGGTTGGCCTCGCACTTTTGCGCGTCATCCAGCGCCGGCAAGCGATCGCCAAACTGCATCAACAACCGCGCCCGTTGTTCCCAGCCCGCCGCAGTCTGAAACGTCTGCAGCGCTTCGGCCGCTTCCACCGGCAGGCTCATCGCAACATCTCCAGCGCCTGATCCAGCGCCTCGAAAAAGCGCTCCAGATCTTCCGAGTCGTTATACAGCGCCAGCGACACGCGGATCGCGCCGGCCAGTTCGAAGCTTTTCATCAGCGGCATGGCGCAGTGATGCCCCGCACGCACGGCGATGCCTTGTTCGGTAAGCAGATGCGCCAGATCAGCGTTGTGCACGCCTTCGACGACAAAACTGGCCAGCGCCAGTTGCGGCTTGCCGAGCAGGCGAATGCCGTTGCGTGCGGCGAGGCCGCGCAGCAGATAGTCGTGCAGTGCCGCTTCATGGGCAGATACGGCGTCCTGATCCAAACCGGCCAAGTAGTCGAGGGTCGCTCCGAGGCCGATGACACTCGCGATCGGCGGTGTGCCTGCCTCGAACCCCAACGGCGCCGGGCGGAAGCGCGAATCCTGATAGTTGGCGTCGAGCACCATCTCGCCGCCGAACTGCCAATGCTGCAATTGCTCCAGCGCAGCGTTGCGCCCGAACAGCACGCCGAGGCCATCGGGGCCGTAGAGCTTGTGGCTGGAAAACACATAGAAGTCGCAACCCAGCGCCTGAACGTCATGCCGACCGTGCACCACACCTTGCGCACCATCGACCACGGTCAGCGCGTTCTGCGCCTTGGCCATGCCCAGCAAAGCGGTCAGTGGCTGCCAGGCGCCGAGCACATTGGACAACTGGCTGACCGCCAACAAACGCGTGCGCGGGCCGATCAGGTGTACGGCAGCGCCGAGGTCGATCAGGCCGTCGGCATCCAGCGGCAGGATCACCAGTTTCAGCTGGCGGCGTTGCGCCAGTTGCTGCCACGGCAGCAGGTTGGCGTGATGCTCCAGAGCGCTGATGACAATCTCATCGCCCGGCTGAAACAGAGGCTCCAGACCATAAGCCAGCAGATTCAGCGCGCTGGTGGCGCCGTGGGTGAAGATGATTTGCCCGCTGTCACCGGCATTCAGCCATTGGCCAACCTTGCGCCGACTGTCTTCGAACGCTTGCGTCGCGTGGGCACCGGGCAGGTGTTGCGCACGATGCACATTGGCCGCGCCGTTAGCGTAGTAATGCGTCAGTGCGTCGAGCAGGGCCTGGGGTTTTTGCGTGGTGGCGGCGCTGTCCAGATAGGTCTGGTCTTGCCGTTGCAGCGCGGCGATGGCCGGGAAATCGGCGCGCCAGGGGGAGGGGATCATCATGAGTTCAGCCCTGTGAAATTGGGCGGGATGTATGCCAAACCTTGCGGGAGCGAGCCTGCACGCGAAAGCGTCCTTGAGGACGCCAAAAGCTTCGCGAGCAGACTCGCTCCCACAGGCCTACAGCGCTTAGTTGTGAGCGTGCAGCGCTTCGTTCAGTTCGATCGCCGATTTGTGGGTCTTGCACTCCACAGCACCGGTTTCCGAATTGCGACGGAACAGCAGATCAGTCTGACCCGCCAGCTCACGCGCCTTCACAACCTTGACCAGATTGTTGTGCTCGTCCAGCAGCGCAACCTTGGTGCCGGCGGTGACGTACAGGCCCGATTCCACAGTGTTGCGGTCGCCCAACGGAATGCCGATACCGGCGTTGGCGCCGATCAGGCAGCCTTCGCCGACCTTGATCACGATGTTGCCACCGCCCGACAGGGTGCCCATGGTCGAGCAACCGCCGCCCAGGTCCGAACCCTTGCCGACGAAGACGCCAGCGGAAACGCGGCCTTCGATCATGCCCGGGCCTTCGGTGCCAGCGTTGAAGTTGATGAAACCTTCGTGCATCACGGTGGTGCCTTCGCCGACATAGGCGCCCAGACGCAGACGTGCAGCATCAGCGATACGCACGCCGGCCGGTACCACGTAGTCGGTCATTTTCGGGAACTTGTCCACCGAGAACACTTCCAGCAGCTCGCCGCGCAGGCGTGCTTCGAGTTGCATTTCTGCCAGTTCGCTCAGGTCGATCGCGCCCTGGCTGGTCCACGCCACGTTCGGCAGCAGCGGGAAGATACCGGCCAGGCTCACGCCGTGCGGCTTGACCAGACGGTGCGAGAGCAGATGCAGCTTGAGGTAGGCCTCAGGCGTGGAGGTCAGTTGCGCGTCTTCGGCCAGCAGCGTGGCGACCAGCGGCTTGTGGCTTTCGGCCAGGCGGGTCAGCAGCTTGCCTTGCACGGCGTCGATGCCTTTCACGGCTTCAGCCAGTTGCGCAGCCTGGGCGGTGGTGAAGGTGATGGCCTGGTTGCCTTCGGTGTAACCGAGGATCGGCGCAACAGCCGCGACCAGTTCGGCCGAAGGGTTGAGCAGTGGCTGGGCGTAGAACACTTCCAGCCATGCGCCTTGACGGTTCTGGGTGCCGACACCAAAGGCGATGCTGAACAGGGAATTGGACATGTGAATACCTCTACAAAGAGTGACGGGCTGCTTACTTCAGAGCGGCCGCGTAGATATCTGGCTTGAAGCCAATCAGGGTTCGGTCACCGAGATCGAGCACCGGGCGCTTGATCATCGAGGGCTGTGCGAGCATCAGTTCGATGGCTTTCGCTTGGTCGAGATCGGCTTTGCGTTCGTCGTCGAGTTTGCGAAAGGTCGTGCCGGCGCGGTTCAACACGGTTTGCCAGCCGTGCTCGTCGCACCATTGGGTCAGGTGCTCACGGTCAATGCCGGCGGTCTTGTAATCGTGAAAGTCATAGCTGACAGCGTGTTCATCGAGCCAGGTGCGCGCCTTTTTCATGGTGTCGCAGGCTTTGATGCCGAAAAGGTGCAACGTTTTACTTGAAACGGCCAAGGAATCGCCCCCTTTACAGGTGCTGGAAAAAAATGGTGACGGATTATGCCATGACCGGACAGTTTCGTCGGCCACGGTTGTCGTAACGCTGTAAAACCTGTGGGAGCGAGCTTGCTCGCGAAGGGGGCCTGTCAGTCAATTTCTGTGCTGAATGACACACCGCATTCGCGAGCAAGCTCGCTCCCACATTTAGTCCGGCGTCTGGCCGTGCGACATAGGTGCAACGGTCAGCCACAGCCTAAGGCGCTAATATGGCAGTTCAACGCTGTCGATCGCCTGAGATTCTGGTTTTATGCAAACTGCTTACACCGTCCTGATCCTGCTGATGCTGGTCAGCGTCTCGCGACTGGTCGGGCGGGTCATCCCGCTGCCGTTGCCGCTGGTGCAAATTGCTGCCGGTGCCTTGCTCGCCTGGCCGACGCTTGGCCTGCACGTCGCCCTCGATCCCGAATTGTTCCTGTTTCTGTTCCTGCCGCCGTTGTTGTTTTCCGATGGCTGGCGCATGCCCAAACGCGCCTTCTGGCAATTGCGTGGACCGATCCTGACCCTGGCGGTCGGCCTTGTTCTGTTCACCGTGGTCGGTGCCGGTTATTTCATTCATTGGCTGTTGCCAACGATTCCGCTGCCAGTGGCCTTTGCCCTGGCAGCGGTTTTATCGCCAACGGACGCCGTGGCGGTTTCAGCGATTTCGCAGAACCGTCTCCCCACGCCGCTGATGCACATCCTTCAGGGCGAGGCGCTGATGAATGACGCCTCAGGCCTGGTGACCTTCAAGTTCGCCCTCGCTGCAGCGGTCACGGGCGTGTTTTCGTTGACCAATGCCAGTCTGACCTTCGTCGCGGTGGCGCTCGGTGGCCTGGCTGTGGGTGTAGCGTTGAGCTGGCTGGTCGGGCGCCTGCGCGCGTGGATGATCGCCCGCGGCTGGGACGATCCGGCCACTCACGTGGTGTTCATGTTGCTGCTGCCGTTCGCCGCTTACGTACTGGCTGAACGTCTGGGCGCTTCGGGCATTCTTTCGGCTGTGGCGGCGGGGATGATGCAAAGCTGGCTCGACCTGCTGCCGCGCCAGACCAGCACGCGACTGCTCAACCGCAGCGTTTGGGCGCTGCTCGAATTTGCGTTCAATGGCTTGATCTTCCTGCTGCTCGGCCTGCAATTGCCAGACATCATCAAGGCGGTGGTCAGTCATGAGCCGACGCTGTGGCCGACGTTGTTCTATCGCTGCCTCGATGTATTGGCGATTTTCGTCGCGCTGGTGCTGCTGCGGTTCATCTGGGTGCAAAGCATCTGGCGCTTGTCGGTGTTGCTGCGCCGAGTGCGCGGCAAGGGCGAGCTGACGCAAGTGCCGACGGCGCGTTCATGCTGGTTGCTGACGGTGGGCGGTGTGCGCGGGGCGGTGACGCTGGCAGGCGTGATGTCGGTGCCGATGCTGATCGGCGCCGAGGCTTTTCCTGAACGCGACTTATTGATCTTCATTGCAGCCGGGGTGATTCTGCTGTCGCTGGTCTCGGCCTGTATCGCGCTGCCCTTGCTGCTGCGCGGCATCGACAAAAGTCCTGACGACAAGCGTCGCCAGGAAGTGCGCGACGCTTGGCGCAAGACTGCCGAAGCGGCGATTCACTCGCTGGAAAGCGAAGAAGTGGTCCCACAGGATGCCGCTCAAGCGGCGCTGGCAGCGGAGCTCAAGGCGCGGATCATGTCCGAATATCGCCATCAACTTGATGTGTTCAATGATTCCGCCGAAGCCCAAGCGCTAGCATTCCAGATGGATCTGCTTGAACGGCGTTTGCGCTTGAAAGCACTGCGCGCCCAGCGTCTGGAACTCTACAGCCTCAGTCGTCAGCACCAGATCGGTGATGACGTGTTGAGAGAAGTGCTCGGGGAACTGGATTTGAGCGAGGCCAATCTGGGGCAGGTCAAGTCGTAGCACGAGATGATTCCTGATGGCGATTCAAGGGGATTCGCAAGAGCCGCCGTCAGGAATTTCGATCGGATAGAAATGTGCGCAGATGCGTTTGTCCTGCCAACTTATTTCCGTGTTCATCGGTATCTCAAACTTCCCATCGGTTAGTTCCTTCTCGACAGGATAATGCATGATTGAAGTCGGGTCGTATGGGGTGACGGTGATCGCCTCGTCTATCGGTGTAAAAATGTTCAGGTCCACGCTTTGCTTATCCATTCCCCATTTTTCCGCATATTCCTGATAGACCTTCGGTCTATTCCAGGGAATGTTAGCATCAGGGTGCAGATGCTCATGATGAAAACCGAGCGCATGACCGAACTCGTGTATTACTACCGTGCGAAAATCCGCATCTCCCGGTCGCGCGTATATGAACATCGTGGGTTTTCCTGCCGCGACTGTTAGTGCGTCGGTGCCAATTTGCGAAGCGTTTTGAGTAGTGTCGGTTGTAATTCGGATTACGCCGTCTTTACTATCGATGAAGCTAAAGGTGAGGCTGACATAGTCCGCCCATTCCCATATATGGCTCTTTATCGCTTCTTTCAGCGAGGCGGGTGGGTTGTCCATAAACGAAATGGTCAGATGGCGGCTCGGGTGCCAACACTTTGCATTGAGTGCCATGGTCCGGGAGGTCAGGCCTGAGTTGTTGGTGTACGAAATATTTTTCGAGTTTTCATTGATGGCCGCTCGAAAGCTGGCAACTGGATCTTCTATTTCAAGATTCAGACAGGGTCTGGTTTTGTACATGGTCAATTCCTTTGAGGTTTTTATCCAAGGTTGAATGCAAGTTAGTGGTTAAAAACTTGTAGTTTGTAAGTTGGTTATTGCGGGGGGTAGGTTATTAGTTAGTGTATTGAGGAGTAAAGGAGGGGGTTGTAAGGTAGCGTTTCTTTTTTTAGTCCGCATCAGGTGGCCTGATGCGGACTCCTGAAAGTTACTGTTGGCGAGTTACGAATGCGCGTATTCTTTCGGCGGCCTCGACACATTCAGCCAACGGCGCAACCAGCGCCATGCGCACGCGGCCCGCCCCCGGATTGACGCCATCGACATCGCGAGACAGGTACGAGCCCGGCACCACGGTCACATGCTCCTGCTCGAACAGATCGCGGCAGAACGCCGCATCATCGCCCTGCACATTCGGCCACAGATAGAAGCTGCCGTCCGGGCGCTGTACGTCCATGACCGGGCTGAGGATGTTCAGCACCGCATCGAACTTCTCGCGATACAGCGCACGGTTGGCGCGCACATGCACTTCGTCATTCCACGCGGCAACGCTGGCCAGTTGAGTCTGTACCGGCATCGCGCAGCCATGGTAAGTGCGATAGAGCAGGAAGCCCTTGAGGATGTCGGCATCGCCGGCAACAAAGCCTGAGCGCAAGCCCGGAAGGTTGGAGCGCTTGGACAGGCTGTGAAAGACCACGCAGCGCTTGAAGTCATTGCGGCCCAGTTCGACGCAGGCGCTGAGCAGGCCCGGCGGTGGAGTTTGCTCGTCGAAGTACAGTTCGCTGTAGCACTCGTCGGCGGCAATGACGAAGTCGTACTGATCAGCCAGGGCGATCAGTTTCTTCAGGGTCTCGACCGGAATCAGCGCGCCGGTCGGATTGCCCGGCGAGCACAGGAACAGAATCTGGCAGCGCTGCCAGATCTGCGGCGCTACTGCGTCGAAGTCCGGGTTGAAGCCGTTTTCATCCAGGCATGGCAGGTAATGCGGCTTGGCCCCGGCGAGAAACGCCGCGCCTTCGTAGATCTGATAGAACGGGTTCGGGCTGACCACCAGCGCATCGTCGCCACGGTTGACCACGGTCTGGGTGAAGGCGAACAGCGCTTCACGGGTGCCGTTGACCGGTAGCACATTGCGCGCCGGATCGATCCAGCCGTTCGGCACGCCAAAACGACGCTCGCACCAGCCGGCGATGGCTTCGCGCAGGGCCGGGATGCCGAGGGTGGTCGGGTACACCGCCATCTGATCCAGATTGTTCGCCAGCGCTTCGGCGACAAAACTCGGCGAACGGTGTTTCGGCTCGCCGATCGACAGGGCGATCGGGCGTTTGTCCGGGTTCGGCGTAACGCTGCCGAGCAGGGCGCGGAGCTTTTCGAACGGGTACGGCTGGAGCTGGTTCAGAGCGTTGTTCATGGGGGCCTCTTTTAAATGCTCAAGAGCTTTCTGTGGCGAGGGGCTTTATCCCCGTTGGGCTGCGCAGCGGCCCCAAAACCATCACTGCGGTTCAACTGAATGTCCGCATACACAGGTTTTACGACTGCTTCGCAGCCCAACGGGGATAAATCCCCTTGCCACAGGGGATTGTATGTACCGGAGGAAAGCATGGGCTGCATTCACAGGGATAAACGGGTGATTCAGATACTGATCCGCGAAAGTTTGATATCCGGTTCCTGATTGACGCTCAACTGTTCGACGATCGCATCCTGCAAACGGCTGCACAGCAGCGGATCGGACAGCGGCTGGTTATGCGCGTCGGTGATGAAGAACACGTCTTCCACGCGCTCGCCCAGGGTCGCAATCTTGGCGTTCTGCAGCGACAGGTCGAACTCGAGGAAAATCCCTCCGACCCGCGCCAGCAGGCCCGGCCGGTCGGGCGCGGTCAGCTCCAGCACGGTCACTGGACGCTGGGCGTCGTTGTGGATCGTTACTTGCGGGGCGAAGGCGAAGTGTTTGAGCTGACGCGGCACACGGCGCTGGATGATCGTCGGGTAGTCGTCCGGGTTGCGCAGCGCTTCGGTCAGGCCTTCGCGGATCTGCTTGATCCGCGCGGGGTTGTCGCCGATCGATTCGCCTTCGTTGTCGAGCACGATGTAGGTGTCGAGAGTGAACTGGCTGCTCGAGGTGATGACCCGGGCGTCGTGAATGTTCAGGTTGAGCTGGTCCATCGCCGCCACGGTCACGGCGAAGAAGTCGTGCTGGTCCGGTGCATAAATGAAGATCTGCGTGCCGCCCTCGAACTCGCGCTGGGTGGTTTCCTTGATCAGCACCAGCGGCCCGCCATCCACCGGTTGCTGCAGGATCGCGTCGCTGTGCCAGGCTACATCGCCGGCGGTGTGACGCAGGAAATAGTCATCGCCCAATTGCGCCCACAGCTGCTCGACGTCGTCCGGATCGGTGCCGCCGCGCACCAGAATGTCCAGCGCCGCGCTTTGTGTCTGGCGAATCTGTTCTTCGCGATCCACCGGGTTTTCCAGGCCGCGGCGCAGGGCGCGCTTGGTCTCGGTATAAAGCTGGCGCAGCAGGCTGGCGCGCCATGAATTCCACAGCGTCGGGTTGGTCGCATTGATATCGGCCACGGTCAGCACGTAGAGGTAGTCGAGGCGCGTTTCGTCGCCAACAGCTTGAGCGAAATCGTGGATCACCTGCGGGTCGGACAGATCCTTGCGCTGCGCGGTGGTGGACATCACCAAATGGTTCTGTACCAGCCAGACGATCAGGCGGCTGTCCCACACCGGCAACTGGTGACGCTGGCAGAACGCCTCGGCATCGACCGCGCCGATCTCCGAGTGATCACCATGCCGGCCCTTGCCGATATCGTGATACAGACCGGCCATGTAGATCAGCTCAGGTTTGGGCAGCTTGGCCATGAGCTTGGCGGCCAGCGGAAATTTCTCCGAAACCTGGGTGTACTGCAGTTTGCGCAGGTGTTTGATCAGATTCAGCGTGTGCGCATCGACCGTATAGATGTGGAACAGGTCGTGCTGCATCTGCCCGACGATAAAACCGAACTCCGGTAGATAGCGCCCGAGAATGCCGTAACGGTTCATCCGCCGCAGATTGCGGTGGATGCCGATCTTGCACTTGAACAGCTCGATGAACAGGCTGGTGTTGCGGATATCGTTACGGAAGTTGTCATCGATCAGATGACGATGTTCGCGCAGCAGACGAATGGTGTCGGCGCGCACCCCTTTGATTTCCGGCTGCTGGGCCATCAGCACGAAAATCTCCAGCATGGCGAACGGCGTGCGGCGGAACACGTTGTCATTGCGCGCTTCGATGTAGCCGTCATGCAGCTGGAAGCGTGAATTGATCGGTTGCGGCGGCGCTTCGTCTTCCGGAGCGAGGATGACTTCCTCGAAGTGCTGGATGATCAGATCGCTCAGTTGGGCGATGCTCATCACCGTGCGGAAGTACTGCTGCATGAAGTTTTCGACCGCCTGTTTGGCGTCGTCTCCTTCAAAGCCGAGCAGGCCGGCAATGGTGCGTTGATGATCGAACAGCAAGCGGTCTTCCGAGCGGCCGGCGAGCATGTGCAGGGCGTAGCGCACTTTCCAGAGGAATTCCTGGGAGGAGGCGAGCAGGGCGTTTTCGCTTTCGACCAGAAAGCCTTCGCCAGCGAGGGCGCGCAGGTTCAGGGTGCCGTACTGACGGCGGGCGACCCAGAGGATCGTCTGGATATCGCGCAGGCCACCGGGCGAGCCTTTGACGTTCGGTTCGAGGTTGTACTCGGTGTCGTTGTATTTGTGGTGACGGGCCTTCTGCTCGGCACGCTTGGCCAGGAAGAACTCCTTGGCCGGCCACATGTGCGCGGTGCTGGTGACGTCGAGCATGCGCTGGCGCAGACGCTCGGGGCCGCAGATGGTGCGGCTTTCCATCAGGTTGGTGACCACAGTCAGGTCGGCGCGAGCCTCTTCTGCGCATTCGTCGACCGAGCGCACGCTCTGGCCGACCTCCAGACCGATGTCCCACAGCAGCGTCAGAAAACGCTCGATGGAATCGCGGAAAACTTCGTGGTCGGCACTGTCGAGCAGAATCAGCAGATCGATATCGGAGTAGGGGTGCAGTTCGCCGCGACCGTAGCCGCCCACCGCCACCAGAGCGATGTCGGCGTCTTCGCTCCAGTTGAACTGCTCCCAGGCCTTTTGCAGGATGTTGTCGACAAACCAGGCGCGGTCCTCGATCAGGCGGCGGATGTCGCGGCCATTGCGAAAACGCGTGTCGAGGACCTCGCGGGCCTGGCGGATCGCCTTCTTGAACGCCGCGATAGGACTCGCTTTGAGGGCCAGTTCAGCCTGGAACTGGCCGCGGTCGAAGAGTTCGGGATCCACCTGCGGCATCGATTGGCTTTCCTTCTATAGGCTGGGAGCGTTCTGGGTGTCAGGCCGAGATACGCGGGATGGTGTCATCGCTGCGCAAAGTGAAAATCTCGTAGCCGGTGTCGGTGACCAGCAGGGTGTGTTCCCACTGTGCCGAGAGCTTGCGGTCCTTGGTGATCGCGGTCCAGCCGTCGCCCAGAACCTTGGTGTCGGCCTTGCCCTGGTTGATCATCGGCTCGATGGTGAAGGTCATGCCAGCCTTCAGTTCCATGCCGGTGCCGGCGCGACCGTAGTGCAGGATCTGCGGTTCTTCGTGGAAGACCTTGCCGATGCCGTGACCGCAGAACTCGCGCACCACCGAGAAACCGTTCTTTTCCGCGTGCTTCTGGATGACTTCGCCGATATCGCCGAGGCGGCAGCCAGGTTTGACGATCTCGATGGCCTTGTACATGCATTCCTGGGTGACCTGCGACAGACGCTCGGCCCAGACCGGCACTTCGCCGACGTGGAACATGCGGCTGGTATCACCGTGGTAGCCGTCTTTAATCACCGTGACGTCGATGTTCAGGGTGTCGCCGTTTTTCAGCGGCTTGTCGTTAGGGATGCCGTGGCAGACCACATGGTTGATCGAAGTGCAGATCGACTTCGGGTAGCCCTTGTAGTTGAGCGGGGCAGGGATGGCCTGCTGCACATTGACGATGTAGTCGTGGCAGATCTGGTTGAGCTGATCGGTGGTCACGCCCGGTTTGACATGTTCGGCAATCATTTCCAGCACATCGGCGGCCAGTTTGCCGGCGACACGCATGCCAGCGATGTCCTCGGGGGTTTTGAGGTTGACGGTCATACAGGCTCTCTCTGCGCTCGGCGGCGCTTACGGATACGAATTGGGTGGCAAGCGTACATTTTGCGACCCTGAAAAACGCGATTCTACCAGACGGGAGGCGCAAATCCGCGCCTGCATGTCCAGCTTCTATCTATACAATGGTGCCCATCGAGCCGATTCCAAGGGGGCTGCGCCCATGTCCTTGGTGCGAATACAGATTCCGGGTTCCGTTTCTGCGCACCCTGTGGTATAAAATGCGCCGCTTTCCGGGGATGCCCCGAAAAGCTTAAATCCACACACGTGTCGACACGATGACCTGGGTGCCTTGGGCTTTATGCCTCTGGTTGGTCATTGGGATACGTGGAGGCCAAACCCGACTTATCAAGGAACTATCATGTCCCAAGTCAACATGCGCGATATGCTGAAGGCCGGTGTGCACTTCGGTCACCAAACCCGTTACTGGAATCCGAAAATGGGCAAGTACATTTTCGGCGCGCGTAACAAGATTCACATCATCAACCTTGAAAAAACCCTGCCAATGTTCAACGAAGCTCTGACTTTCGTAGAGCGTCTGGCCCAGGGCAAAAACAAGATTCTGTTCGTCGGCACCAAGCGTTCCGCTGGCAAGATCGTTGCTGAAGAAGCAGCACGTTGCGGTTCGCCGTACGTCGATCACCGCTGGTTGGGCGGCATGCTGACCAACTTCAAGACCATTCGTGCTTCCATCAAGCGTCTGCGTGACCTTGAAGTTCAAGCCGAAGACGGTACTTTCGCCAAGCTGACCAAGAAAGAAGCGCTGATGCGCTCCCGTGATCTTGAGAAGCTGGATCGTTCGCTGGGCGGCATCAAGGACATGGGCGGTCTGCCAGACGCACTGTTCGTGATCGACGTTGACCACGAGCGCATCGCGATCACCGAAGCCAACAAGCTGGGCATTCCGGTCATCGGCGTTGTCGATACCAACAGCAGCCCGGAAGGCGTTGACTACATCATTCCAGGCAACGATGACGCCATCCGCGCTATCCAGCTGTACATGGGTTCGATGGCTGACGCAGTTATCCGCGGCCGCAACAACGTTGCTGGCGGTACTGTAGAATTCGCAGCTGAAGAAACTCAGGCTGCAGCTGAGTAATCGACGCCCCTGGCGTTGACTCAGTAAGCAAAAAGGGGGCTTGGCCCCCTTTTTGCCACCTCGAAAACCATTTGTCGGCGCCCACGTCTGTATTTGTCATGTGCGGCAGCCAACATGGGTGGTTCGGGAAGAATTGAACGCCCGTTCGATCGGGTGGAATGGTTGAAAACCTATCCAAGAGGAATTTGAAAATGGCAGCAATTACTGCAGCGTTGGTCAAAGAACTGCGCGAGCGTACCGGCGAAGGCATGATGGATTGCAAGAAAGCCCTGGAAAAGGCTGACGGCGACATCGAAAAAGCCATTGATGACATGCGTGCTTCGGGCGCCATCAAGGCTGCGAAAAAAGCTGGCAACGTTGCCGCTGAAGGCGCAATCGCCATCAAATCGAATGACAAGGCAGCCGTGCTGCTGGAAGTCAACTCGCAGACCGACTTCCTGGCCCTGCAGGACGACTTCAAGAACTTCGTTGCTGCCAGCGTAGAAAAAGCTTTCGACGAAAAACTGACCGACGCAGCTCCGCTGATCGCCGCTCAGGAATCGGCTCGTGAAGCGCTGGTTGCCAAAGTCGGCGAGAACGTCAACATCCGTCGTCTGGTACGCGTAGAAGGTGACGTTGTCGGCACCTACCTGCACGGTAACAAGATCGGTGTTGCTGTTGTCCTGAAAGGCGGTGACGTCGAGCTGGCCAAAGACATCGCTATGCACGTTGCTGCAAGCAACCCTGAGTTCCTGCTGCCTTCGCAAGTCTCCGCCGAAGCGATCGAGCGTGAGAAAGCTGTGTTCCTGCAACTGAACGAAGAAAAGATCAAAGGCAAGCCAGAAAACATTGTTGAGAACATGGTCAAAGGCCGTATCAGCAAGTTCCTGGCAGAAGCGAGCCTGGTCGAGCAGGCGTTCGTCAAGAACCCTGAAGTCAAGGTTGGCGAGCTGGCCAAGAAAGCCGGTGCTGAAATCGTTTCCTTCACTTACTTCAAAGTAGGCGAAGGCATCGAGAAGCCGGTCGACAACTTCGCTGAAGAAGTTGCTGCCCAGCTGGCTGCCGCCAAGCAATAAGACGGTTTTTCAACTGTCGCCCGAAAGAGGCTGCCCGCTAACGCGCGCAGCCTCTTTTCAGATGGGGTACCAATTTTTTATTTGGTTTCCACCCGGAACTGACTTACAAAGCCATGTTCCGATGGCGCTGCAGCAGCGCCAAGCTAGAGTGAACGCCAGCTGTAAACAGCTCGCAAAGAATTTTAAATACGCCGCAGGAGAGATTCGCAATGGCTCAGCAGGGCAGTGGTTATCAGGCTCGCTATAAACGCATTCTACTCAAGCTTAGCGGCGAGGCCCTGATGGGCTCGGAAGAGTTCGGGATCGATCCGAAGGTACTGGATCGCATGGCGCTGGAAGTCGGCCAGCTGGTCGGCATCGGCGTGCAGGTCGGTCTGGTCATCGGCGGTGGCAACCTTTTCCGTGGCGAAGCCCTGAGCAAAGCCGGTATGGATCGGGTCACGGGCGACCACATGGGCATGCTGGCCACTGTGATGAACGCCTTGGCCATGCGCGATGCGCTGGAACGTGCCAATATCTCGGCCATCGTCATGTCGGCCATTTCCATGGTCGGTGTGACCGATCATTACGATCGCCGCAAAGCCATGCGCCACCTGAACTCCAAGGACGTCGTGATCTTCGCGGCCGGTACCGGCAATCCGTTCTTCACCACGGATTCGGCAGCCTGCCTGCGTGCAATCGAAATCGACGCCGACGTTGTGCTCAAGGCCACCAAGGTTGATGGCGTGTACACCGCAGACCCGTTCAAGGACCCGCATGCCGAGAAGTTCGATCATCTGACTTATGATGAAGTACTGGATCGCAAGCTGGGTGTAATGGATCTGACTGCTATCTGCCTGTGCCGCGATCACAAGATGCCGCTGCGCGTATTCAACATGAACAAGCCCGGCGCCCTGCTGAACATCGTGCACGGCGGCGCTGAAGGGACTTTGATCGAGGAAGGCCAACAATGATCAACGAAATCAAGAAAGACGCCCAAGCGCGTATGCAGAAATCCCTGGAATCTCTGAACCACGCGTTCGGCCAGATTCGTACCGGCAAGGCTCACCCGAGCATCCTTGGCAGCGTCATGGTGCCTTACTACGGCACTGACACTCCGCTGAGCGGCGTTGCCAACGTCACCGTGAAGGATTCGCGCACCCTGCAGGTCGTGGCCTTCGAGCGCAACATGCTCGCTGCCGTCGACAAGGCAATCCAGAGCGCCGGTCTGAACCTCAACCCGACCAATCTGGGCGAGTTGCTGTTGATCCCGATGCCTGCCCTTACCGAAGAAACGCGCAAAGGCTTCACCAAGCAGGCCCGCAGTGCAGCCGAAGACGCGCGCGTAGCCGTGCGCAACATCCGTCGCGATGCTTTGGGTGAGCTGAAAAAACTGGTCAAGGACAAGGAAATCAGCGAAGACGAAGAGCGTCGTGCCATCGCCGATATCGATAAGCTGACCAAAGAATCCGAGGCCCAGATCACCAAGGCCACGGACGAGAAAGAAAAAGACCTGATGGCCGTATAAGGGTCGAGCTTTAAATGGACAAGACCAAGCAGACTGCGCCGTCCGCGGTGCCGCGCCATGTCGCGATCATCATGGATGGCAATAATCGCTGGGCGAAAAAACGCTTTATGCCGGGTGTCGCCGGGCATAAAGCGGGCGTGGATGCTGTGCGGGCGGTGATCGAGGTGTGCGCCGAGGCCAAGGTCGAAGTCCTGACCCTGTTCGCCTTCTCCAGTGAAAACTGGCAGCGCCCGGCCGATGAGGTCAGTGCCTTGATGGATTTGTTCTTCAAGGCGCTGCGTCGTGAGGCCAAGCGTCTCAACGACAACAACATCAGCCTGCGCATCATTGGCGATCGCTCGCGCTTCCACCCTGAGCTTCAGGCGGCGATGCGCGAGGCCGAGGCCATGACCGTCGGTGCCAACCGCTTTGTCCTGCAGATCGCAGCCAATTATGGCGGCCAGTGGGATATCGCTCAGGCTGCGCAACGTCTGGCGCGTGAGGTTCAGGCCGGGCATTTGCGTCCGGAGGACATCACCCCGGATCTGCTGCAAACGTGTCTGGCCACCGGCGATCTGCCGTTGCCTGACCTGTGCATTCGCACCGGTGGCGAGCATCGCATCAGCAACTTCCTGCTGTGGCAGCTGGCCTACGCCGAGCTGTACTTCTCCGACCTGTTCTGGCCGGACTTCAAACACGACGCCATGCGCACCGCGCTGGCCGATTTCGCTTCACGCCAGCGTCGCTTCGGTAAAACGAGCGAGCAGGTCGAAGCTGGAGCCCGGGTTTAATGCTTAAACAACGAATCATCACTGCACTGATCCTGCTGCCGATCGCCTTGTGCGGGTTTTTCCTGCTCAAAGGTGCCGGCTTCGCGCTGTTCATTGGCCTGGTGGTGAGCCTCGGTGCCTGGGAATGGGCGCGTCTGGCCGGCTTCACCGCACAATCGTTCCGCATCGGCTTTGCCGCTGTGGTCGCCCTGATGCTGTTCGTCATGTATGTGCTGCCGGGCCTTGCGCCTTGGGTGCTCGGTGCATCGGTGATCTGGTGGGCGATTGCGACTTATCTGGTGCTGACGTATCCACGCTCCAGCGCGCACTGGTCCACAGCGGCAACCAAGCTGCTGATCGGCTTGCTTATCCTGCTGCCTGCGTGGCAGGGTCTAGTGCAGATCAAGCAGTACCCGCTGGGTAACTGGTTGATCATGGCCGTGATGGTGCTGGTCTGGGGCGCGGACATCGGCGCTTATTTCTCCGGACGCAAGTTCGGCAAGCGCAAGCTGGCGCCGCAGGTCAGTCCGGGCAAGAGCTGGGAAGGTGTTTACGGTGGTCTGGCGCTGAGTCTGGTGATTACCGCGATCGTCGGGCTGGTGCGCGACTGGACCGTGGCCGAACTGCTCAAAGGCCTGGTTGGCGCGGCAGTGATCGTCTTCATTTCCGTGGTCGGTGACCTTACCGAAAGCATGTTCAAGCGCCAGTCCGGCATCAAGGACAGCAGTAATCTGCTGCCCGGGCATGGTGGCGTGCTGGATCGCATCGACAGCCTGACCGCAGCCATTCCGGTGTTCGCCGTATTGCTCTGGATGGCCGCCCCGTGAGTCGTCCCCAGCAGATTACCGTGTTGGGTGCGACCGGTTCGATCGGTCTGAGCACCCTGGATGTGATTGCGCGTCATCCTGAGCGTTATCAGGTTTTTGCATTGAGTGGTTTCACCCGTCTTAGCGAATTGCTCGCGCTGTGCGTTCGTCATGTACCGCAATTTGCCGTGGTGCCTGAAGGTGCTGCGGCGCGTGGGTTGCAGGATGACTTGCGTGCAGCCGGTTTGCCGACTCGTGTGCTGGTAGGTGAGGAGGGCCTGTGTCAGGTTGCCTCCGCGCCTGAAGTCGACGCGGTCATGGCGGCCATTGTCGGTGCGGCGGGTTTGCGTCCGACACTGGCTGCGGTGGAGGCGGGCAAGAAAATTCTGCTGGCCAACAAAGAAGCGCTGGTGATGTCCGGCGCGCTGTTCATGCAGGCCGTGCGCAAAAGTGGCTCGGTGCTGCTGCCGATCGACAGTGAGCACAACGCGATTTTTCAGTGCATGCCCGCGGATTTCGCGCGCGGCTTGAGCTCGGTGGGGGTGCGGCGGATCTTGCTGACCGCCTCTGGCGGGCCTTTCCGGCAGACGCCGATGTCCGAGCTGGCGAATGTTTCGCCTGAGCAGGCGTGTGCACATCCGAACTGGTCCATGGGGCGCAAGATCTCCGTGGATTCGGCAAGCATGATGAACAAGGGCCTGGAACTGATCGAAGCCTGCTGGTTGTTCGACGCCAAACCGTCTCAGGTCGAAGTTGTGATTCATCCGCAGAGCGTGATCCATTCTCTGGTGGATTACGTCGATGGCTCGGTCCTGGCGCAGTTGGGTAATCCGGACATGCGCACGCCGATCGCCAACGCCCTGGCCTGGCCTGAGCGTATCGATTCCGGCGTACCGCCACTGGATCTGTTTGCCATTGCGCGACTGGATTTCGAAGCACCCGATGAAAGTCGTTTCCCCTGTCTGCGTTTGGCCCGTCAGGCGGCCGAAGCTGGCGACAGCGCGCCGGCGATGCTCAACGCGGCCAATGAAGTGGCCGTGGCAGCGTTTCTCGACGGACGGGTTCGCTACCTGGAAATCGCGAGTATCATCGAGGAAGTCTTGAATCTGGAGCCGGTGGTGGCTCTGCACGACCTCGACGCCGTGTTTACGGCGGACGCGAAAGCGCGATTGCTGGCCGAGCAATGGTTGAGTCGGCACGGCCGATAGTTTTTTGTAATGCAACGGCGACACGCGACACTGAACAGGATTGCGGAGAAAGTAGATGAGCGCGCTCTATATGATTGCCGGCACCCTGATCGCCTTGGGTGTGCTGGTCACCTTCCACGAATTCGGCCACTTCTGGGTCGCGCGCCGCTGTGGCGTCAAGGTTCTGCGGTTTTCCGTGGGCTTTGGCATGCCGTTGCTGCGCTGGCATGACAAGCAAGGCACTGAATTCGTGGTCGCCGCGATTCCCTTGGGCGGCTATGTCAAGATGCTCGACGAGCGCGAAGGCGAAGTGCCGGTCGATCAACTCGATCAGTCGTTCAATCGCAAATCGGTACGTCAGCGTATCGCCATTGTTGCCGCTGGCCCGATTGCTAACTTCCTGCTGGCGTTAGTCTTCTTTTGGGTCTTGGCGATGCTCGGCAGCGAGCAGGTGCGTCCGGTCATTGGCGCGGTCGAGTCTGGCAGCATTGCCGCCAAGGCTGGTCTGAACGCTGGCCAGGAGATTGTATCGATCGATGGCGAGCCAACGTCAGGTTGGGCTGCGGTCAATCTGCAACTGGTGCGCCGTCTCGGTGAGAGCGGCGCCATTCAATTGCTGGTGCGCGAGCAGGGTTCGACGGCAGAATCGCCGCGCACGCTGGCCCTGGATAACTGGCTAAAAGGCGCCGACGAGCCGGATCCGATCCGCTCGCTGGGCATTCGTCCTTGGCGTCCGGCCTTGCCGCCGGTGCTTGCCGAGCTGGACCCGAAAGGTCCGGCTCAGGCGGCGGGGCTGAAAACCGGCGATCGATTGCTGGCGCTTGATGGCCAGCCGCTCGATGACTGGCAGCAAGTGGTCGATACCGTTCGTACGCGTCCTGATACCAAAATCATGCTGCGCATCGAGCGCGACAATGCTCAAATCGACGTCCCTGTGACCCTGGCGGCGCGCGGTGAAAGCAAAGCGCCAAGCGGTTATCTGGGCGCTGGCGTCAAAGCCATCGACTGGCCGCCGGAAATGATCCGCGAGGTCAGTTATGGCCCGCTGGCCGCGATTGGCGAGGGTGCCCGTCGCACTTGGACCATGAGCATTCTGACGCTGGATTCACTGAAGAAAATGCTGTTCGGCGAGCTCTCGGTAAAAAACTTGAGTGGACCGATAACCATTGCTAAAGTGGCGGGCGCTTCTGCCCAGTCGGGCGTCGCTGATTTCCTGAATTTCCTTGCTTATCTGAGTATTAGCCTGGGCGTTCTGAATTTGCTGCCCATTCCTGTACTGGATGGGGGGCATTTGTTGTTTTATCTGATCGAGTGGGTGCGTGGTCGCCCCTTGTCGGATCGGGTGCAAGGTTGGGGGATACAGATCGGTATCAGTTTGGTGGTCGGGGTGATGTTGCTTGCTCTGGTCAACGATCTGGGTCGACTGTAACGCTTCGCTGAATTGCGAATCTGCCGCATTTTGCGGCAGTTTGTTTATTGCCAGTTGGAATAAGAAAGGACTTCATGAAACGTCTGCTGCTAACTGCGGTTCTCACCGTATTGATGATCGCCGAAGTTCACGCCGAGTCCTTCACTATCTCTGATATTCGCGTCAATGGCCTCCAGCGGGTCTCCGCGGGTAGCGTCTTTGGTGCCTTGCCGTTGAACGTCGGCGAGCAGGCGGATGATCGTCGCCTGGTGGAATCCACTCGTGCGTTGTTCAAAACCGGTTTCTTTCAAGATATCCAGCTGGGCCGCGAAGGCAACGTTCTGGTCATCACCGTCGTCGAGCGTCCTTCGGTCGCCAGTATTGAAATCGAAGGCAACAAGGCGATTTCCACTGAAGACCTGATGAAGGGCCTCAAGCAATCCGGTCTGGCCGAAGGCGAAATCTTCCAGCGCGCCACCCTCGAGGGTGTGCGTAACGAACTGCAGCGTCAGTACGTTGCCCAGGGTCGTTACTCCGCTACCGTCGACACCGAAGTGGTTTCGCAGCCGCGTAACCGCGTGGGTCTGAAGGTGAAGATCAACGAAGGTACCGTTGCCGCCATCCAGCACATCAACGTGGTAGGCAATACGGTTTTCCCTGAGGAAGACCTGACTGACCTGTTCGAACTGAAAACCACCAACTGGCTGTCGTTCTTCAAGAACGATGACAAATATGCCCGTGAAAAACTCTCCGGTGACCTGGAGCGTCTGCGTTCCTACTATCTGGACCGCGGCTACATCAACATGGACATCGCTTCGACCCAGGTATCGATTACCCCGGACAAGAAGCACGTCTACATCACCGTCAACGTCACCGAAGGCGAGAAGTACACCGTTCGTGACGTCAAGCTCAGTGGCGACCTGAAAGTCCCTGAAGAGCAGATCAAATCGCTGTTGCTGGTGCAGAAGGGCCAGGTGTTCTCGCGCAAGCTGATGACCACCACCTCCGAGCTGATCACCCGTCGTCTGGGTAACGAGGGTTACACCTTCGCCAACGTCAACGGCGTGCCTCAGCCCCATGACGACGACCACACTGTGGACATCCTCTTCGCTGTCGATCCGGGCAAGCGTGCCTACGTCAACCGCATCAACTTCCGTGGCAACACCAAGTCCGAAGACGAGGTGCTGCGTCGTGAAATGCGTCAGATGGAAGGCGGCTGGGCTTCGACCTACCTGATCGACCAGTCCAAGACCCGTCTGGAGCGTCTGGGCTTCTTCAAGGAAGTCAACGTTGAAACCCCGGCCGTGCCAGGTGTCGACGACCAGGTTGATGTGAACTACGCCGTTGAAGAACAGGCTTCCGGTTCGATCACCGCCAGCGTCGGTTTCGCCCAGAGCGCCGGTCTGATCCTCGGTGGCTCGATCACCCAGAACAACTTCCTCGGTACCGGTAACCGCGTCAGCATCGGTCTGACCCGCAGCGAATACCAGAGCCGCTACAACTTTGGCTATGTGGACCCGTACTGGACCGCTGATGGCGTGAGCCTGGGTTACAACGCGTTCTATCGCACCACTGACTACGATGAGCTCGATGCCGATATCTCGAGCTACGCCGTCGACAGCCTGGGCGCTGGCGTCAACGTTGGCTACCCGATCAGTGAGACCTCGCGTCTGACGTTTGGTCTGTCTGCCCAGCAGGACAAGATCAACACCGGTCGCTACACCGTTGACGAGATTTTCGATTTCGTCGACAAGGAAGGCGACAACTACCTGAACTTCAAGGCCTCGGCCGGTTGGTCCGAGTCGACCCTGAACAAAGGCGTGTTGCCGACCCGTGGTCGTTCCCAGAGCCTGACCCTGGAAACCACCATTCCGGGCAGCGACCTGTCGTTCTTCAAACTTGACTACCGTGGTCAGCTGTTCCAGCCGATCACCGAAAACTACACACTGCGCCTGCACTCCGAACTCGGTTATGGCGACGGTTACGGTTCGACCGATGGTCTGCCGTTCTATGAAAACTACTATGCCGGTGGTTTCAACTCGGTTCGTGGCTTCAAGGACAGCACCCTCGGTCCGCGCAGTACGCCGAGCCGTGGCACCAACCCGGGCACGTCGCTTGATCCGGACCAGGATCCGCTGCCGTTCGGTGGTAACGTCCTGATCCAGGGCGGTGTAGAAGTTCTGTTCCCGCTGCCATTCGTCAAGGATCAGCGTTCCCTGCGGACTTCGGTTTTCTGGGATGTCGGTAACGTGTTTGACTCGCAGTGCAAGGACACTACGAACGCGAACGGTTCCTCGTCCAACACCAAGTGCAACGACATCAGCCTGAGCAACATGGCCAGTTCCGTCGGTGTCGGCGTGACCTGGGTCACCGCACTGGGTCCGTTGAGCTTCGCCCTGGCGATGCCGATCAAGAAACCGGATGACGCTGAAACTCAAGTGTTCCAATTCTCCCTCGGCCAGACGTTCTAAGCGTCTGACCCAAGATAACGACAATGGATTTTGTAGGAGTGCATCGTGCGTAAGTTGACTCAATTGGTTCTCCTGGCCTCCGTACTGGTGGCAGGCCCGGCGTTCGCCGACATGAAAATTGCCGTGCTGAACTATCAGATGGCACTGCTGGAATCCGACGCGGCGAAGAAGTACGCCGTGGATGCCGAGAAGAAGTTCGGTCCGCAACTGACCAAGCTCAAAACCCTGGAAAGCAGCGCCAAAGGCATTCAGGACCGTCTGATGGCCGGTGGCGACAAAATGCAGCAGGGCGAGCGTGAGCGTCTGGAGCTGGAATTCAAGCAAAAGGCCCGCGACTTCCAGTTCCAGTCCAAAGAGCTGAACGAAGCCAAAGCCGTTGCCGACCGTGAAATGCTCAAGCAGCTGAAGCCGAAACTGGACAGCGCTGTGGAAGAAGTCATCAAGAAGGGTGGTTTTGACCTGGTGTTCGAGCGTGGCGCAGTCATTGATGTCAAACCTCAGTACGACATCACGCGCCAGGTTATCGAGCGCATGAATCAGCTGAAGTAACCCATGACCGTGACTATCAGGCTCGGCCAGTTGGCCGAGCACCTCGGCGCCACCCTGCGTGGCGACCCCGAGAGGCAAATTACTGGGCTAGCCACTTTGCAAGAGGCTGGCCCAGCTCAGTTGAGCTTTCTGGCAAATCCCCAATACCGCAAATACCTGGCCGGTTCTCAAGCAGCTGCACTGCTGCTCAAGGAAGCCGACGCTGAGGGTTTTGCCGGTAATGCCCTGGTGGTGCCTGATCCTTACCTGGCCTATGCACGTATTTCGCATCTGTTCGATCCAAAGCCAAAAGCGGCTGGCGGGATTCATCCGACAGCGGTGATCGCGGCGGACGCGGTGGTTGACCCAAGTGCCAGCATCGGTCCGTTCGTGGTGATCGAAGCCGGTGCACGCATCGCTGCACAGGTAACGCTGGGCGCGCATTGCGTAGTCGGCGCGCGCAGCGAAATCGGTGAAGGCGGCTGGCTCGCTCCGCGCGTTACGCTGTATCACGATGTGCGCATCGGCAAGCGTGTGGTTATTCAGTCCGGCGCAGTGATCGGCGGTGAGGGCTTCGGCTTCGCCAACGAAAAAGGTGTCTGGCAAAAAATCGCCCAGATCGGTGGCGTGACCATCGGCGACGATGTCGAGATCGGCGTGAACACCGCCATCGACCGCGGCGCTCTGGCCGATACTGTGATCGGCAACGGTGTGAAGCTCGACAACCAGATTCAGATCGCGCACAACGTCCAGGTCGGTGATCACACCGCCATGGCTGCGTGCGTTGGCATTTCCGGCAGCACCAAGATCGGCAAGCACTGCATGCTCGCCGGCGGTGTTGGTCTGGTCGGCCACATTGACATTTGCGACAACGTTTTCCTGACCGGGATGACCATGGTGACTCACTCGATTACCGAGCCGGGCGCCTATTCTTCCGGCACAGCCATGCAACCGGCGGCCGAATGGCGCAAAAGCGCGGCCCGCATCCGTCAGCTCGATGACATCGCGCGACGGTTGAAACAGCTGGAAAAGCGCGTTGGGGAAGTGACCCCTGACGGTAATGCTTCATCTGATGGCTGATACCATTTCCATATCAAGTGTGCACAGCCTCTGGACTGCCTCCTTGATTTGCTAGAGGAGTGCGCGTCAGTCGCGCTCCCAATCTTTACATAGGCTTTCCCCTGAAATGATGGACATCAACGAGATTCGCGAATACCTGCCTCACCGTTACCCGTTCCTGCTGGTGGACCGGGTGGTGGAACTGGATACTGAAGGCAAGCGAATTCGCGCCTACAAGAATGTCAGCATCAATGAACCGTTCTTCAATGGTCACTTCCCTGCGCATCCAATCATGCCGGGCGTGCTGATCATCGAAGCGATGGCTCAGGCTGCCGGGATCCTCGGTTTCAAGATGCTCGACGTCAAACCGGCCGACGGCACCCTGTATTACTTCGTCGGTTCCGACAAGCTGCGCTTCCGTCAGCCAGTCAAGCCGGGCGATCAGTTGATCCTTGAAGCGACCTTCATCAGCTGCAAGCGCAAGATCTGGAAGTTCGAATGCCAGGCTTCGGTGGACGGCAAGCCGGTCTGCTCGGCAGAAATCATCTGCGCGGAACAGAAAGTATGAGTTTGATTGACCCTCGCGCAATCATCGATCCGTCCGCCGTTCTGGCTGACGGCGTCGAGGTCGGCCCGTGGTCGATCATCGGCGCAGGTGTGGAAATCGGCGAGGGTACCGTGATCGGGCCGCACGTGATCCTCAAGGGGCCGACCCGCATTGGCAAGCACAATCGCATCTACCAGTTTTCTTCGGTAGGCGAAGACACCCCGGATCTGAAGTACAAAGGCGAGGAAACCCGCCTGGTGATCGGCGACCACAACGTCATTCGTGAAGGCGTGACCATTCACCGTGGCACCGTGCAGGACCGTTCGGAAACCACCCTGGGTGATCACAACCTGATCATGGCCTATGCCCACATCGGCCATGACAGCGTCATCGGCAACCACTGCATTCTGGTCAACAACACTGCGTTGGCCGGGCATGTACACGTTGACGACTGGGCGATCCTCTCCGGTTTCACCCTGGTGCATCAGTACTGCCACATCGGCGCCCACAGCTTTTCCGGCATGGGCACGGCGATCGGCAAGGACGTTCCGGCGTTCGTCACCGTGTTCGGCAACCCGGCCGAAGCGCGCAGCATGAACTTCGAAGGCATGCGCCGTCGCGGTTTCAGCGAAGACGCGATTCATGCGCTGCGCCGTGCCTACAAGACGGTCTATCGGCAGGGCCTGACGGTCGAACAGGCGCTGGCCGAGCTGGCAGAACCGTCTGCGCAGTTCCCCGAAGTCGCCGTGTTCCGTGATTCGATCCAGGCATCGACTCGCGGCATCACCCGCTGATCATGGCCAATCTGCGTATTGCGCTGGTGGCGGGTGAGGCTTCCGGTGACATTCTCGGCGCCGGCCTCATGCGTGCGCTCAAGGCTCAGCACCCGACAGTCGAATTCATCGGTGTCGGCGGTCCGCTGATGCAGGCCGAAGGCCTGACCTCGTACTTTCCCATGGAGCGCTTGTCGGTCATGGGGCTGGTTGAGGTCCTCGGTCGGCTGCGTGAATTGCTCAAGCGCCGCAAAGAGCTGATTGCCACACTGATCGCCGCCAAGCCGGACGTGTTCATCGGCATCGATGCGCCGGATTTCAACCTCAATATCGAACTCAAGCTGCGTCAGGCCGGGATCAAGACCGTGCATTACGTCAGCCCGTCGGTGTGGGCGTGGCGGCAGAAACGGGTGCTGAAGATCCGCGAAGGCTGCGATCTGATGCTGACCCTGTTGCCGTTCGAAGCGAAATTCTACGAAGAGAAAGGCGTGCCGGTGCGTTTCGTCGGTCACACCTTGGCCGATACCATTCCGCTCGAGGCTGACCGAGCTGCCGCGCGTGTCGAGCTGGGTTTGCCTGACGGACCATTGGTGGCGTTGATGCCGGGCAGCCGTGGCGGTGAAGTCAGTCGCCTCGGCGCGCTGTTCCTCGACACCGCCGAACGTCTGCGCGCCATGCGTCCGGGCGTGCGCTTTGTCATGCCTTGTGCAAACCCGGACCGCCGGGTGCAACTCGAGGCCTTGCTGGCTGGCCGGGATTTGCCGGTGACATTGCTCGACGGTAAATCCCATCTGGCCCTGGCCGCGTGCAACGCGGTGTTGATCGCCTCCGGCACTGCTACCCTTGAAGCGCTGCTGTACAAGCGGCCGATGGTGGTGGCGTATCGGTTGGCGCCGCTGACGTTCTGGATTCTCAAGCGCATGGTCAAGAGCCCGTACGTGTCGCTGCCCAACTTGCTCGCCCAGCGCTTGCTGGTGCCGGAGTTGTTGCAGGATGATGCGACTGTCGAGGCGTTGGCGCAGACGTTGTCGCCCTTGATCGATGGCGGCGAGGAACAGACCCGCGGCTTCGACGAGATCCACCGCACGCTGCGGCGCGATGCTTCCAATCAGGCGGCGCAAGCCGTCCTTGACCTGATCGGCAAACCACAATGAGCAAGACAAGCATGCAAATGGGCCTGGATTTCACTCTGGTAGCCGAAGTCGAAGAACTGGTCGCCGGTGTTGATGAAGTCGGTCGTGGTCCGTTGTGCGGTGCGGTGGTAACGGCAGCAGTGATTCTCGATCCGAACCGGCCTATCCTCGGCCTCGACGATTCGAAAAAGCTCACCGAAGCCAAGCGCGAAAAGCTCTATGACGAGATCTGTGAAAAGGCGCTGAGCTGGTGCATCGCCCGTGCCGAAGTTGAAGAAATCGACGATCTGAATATTCTCCACGCCACCATGCTGGCCATGCAGCGCGCGGTTGCCGGTCTGCATATTCAGCCGAAGCTGGCGATGATCGACGGTAACCGCTGCCCGCATTTGCCGATGCGTGCCGAGGCGGTGATTCAGGGCGACGGCAAGGTGCCGGCGATCGCGGCGGCGTCGATTCTGGCCAAGGTCAGTCGTGATCGCGAAATGGCGGCGTTCGAATTGATCTACCCGGGCTACGGCATCGGCGGCCATAAAGGCTACCCGACGCCCGTTCATCTGGAAGCACTGGCGCGGCTCGGCCCGACGCCGATTCACCGCCGCTCGTTCGCCCCGGTACGCCTGGCTTACGAGGCGCGGGAAAGCCTGACGCAGGTTTAGGCCCAAGGCTGATGTTTTAACCAAGGCCCGGTACAATCCGGGCCTCGTTGTCTCTATGTAACTGGACAGGATCACTATGCCGGCTTCATTCGTTCATCTACGCCTGCACACTGAATACTCCCTGGTCGACGGGCTGGTGCGGATCAAGCCGCTGGTCAAGGCGCTGACCGCCATGAACATGCCGGCGGTCGCGGTCACCGACCAGAACAACATGTGTTCCCTGGTCAAGTTCTATAAAAACGCCATGGGCGCTGGCATCAAGCCGATCTGCGGCGCCGACCTGTGGCTGGCGAACAAGGACCCGGATGCGCCGCTGAGCCGTCTCAGCCTGCTGGTGATGAACGCTCAGGGTTATCGCAATCTCACCGAGCTGATCTCGCGTGGCTTCATCGAAGGCCAGCGCAACGGCATGGTCATCGTCGAGCGCGAGTGGGTGGCTGAGGCCAGCGAAGGCCTGATCATGCTGTCCGCCGCCAAAGAAGGCGAGATCGGCATGGCCATGATCGGCGGCAACCCGGCGGAAGCCGAAGCGCTGGCACGCGAGTGGATGGCGGTGTTCCCGGATCGTTTCTATCTGGAAATCCAGCGCACCAACCGCCCCAACGATGAAGAGCAACTGCACGGCGCCGTGGCGCTGGCCGACAAGCTTGGCGCGCCGCTGGTGGCGACCAACGATGTGCGCTTCATCAAGCAGGAAGACTTCGCCGCCCACGAAACCCGTGTATGCATCGGTGAAGGCCGCGCCCTCGATGACCCGCGTCGTTCGAAGAATTACAGTGATCAGCAATACCTGAAAAGCGCCGAGGAAATGCTCGAGCTGTTCAGCGATATTCCCGACGCCATCGAAAACACCGTCGAGATCGCCAAGCGCTGCAACATCGATGTGAAGCTGGGCACACACTTCCTGCCCAACTTCCCGATCCCCGATGGCATGACCATCGACGAATATTTCCGCAAGGTCTCCTTCGAAGGTCTCGAAGAACGCCTGGCGGTGCTACTGCCCAAAGACACCACCGAAGACTACGAAGCCAAGCGTCAGGTCTACGTCGACCGCTTGAATTTCGAGCTGGATATCATCATCCAGATGGGCTTCCCCGGTTACTTCCTGATCGTGATGGACTTTATCCAGTGGGCCAAGAACAACGGCGTCCCGGTAGGTCCGGGCCGTGGGTCGGGTGCCGGTTCGCTGGTGGCTTACGTACAGAAGATCACCGACCTCGACCCGCTGGAATATGACCTGCTGTTCGAACGTTTCCTCAACCCGGAACGGGTTTCCATGCCCGACTTCGACGTCGACTTCTGCATGGACGGCCGTGACCGGGTGATCGATTACGTGGCCGAGAAATACGGCCGCAACGCGGTGAGCCAGATCATCACCTTCGGTTCCATGGCCGCCAAGGCTGTGGTCCGTGACGTGGCGCGGGTGCAGGGCAAGTCCTATGGCCTGGCGGATCGTCTGTCGAAGATGATTCCGTTCGAAGTCGGCATGACCCTGGAAAAAGCCTACGAGCAGGAAGAGATCCTGCGCGACTTCATCAAGGTCGATGAAGAAGCGGCGGAAATCTGGGAGATGGCGCGCAAACTCGAGGGCGTGGTGCGTAACGTCGGTAAGCACGCCGGTGGTGTGGTGATCGCACCGACCAAATTGACTGACTTCTCGCCGATCTATTGCGACGAGGCCGGTGACGGTCTGGTAACCCAGTTCGACAAGGACGACGTTGAGGCCGCCGGTCTGGTGAAGTTCGACTTCCTCGGCCTGCGTACCCTGACGATCATCGACTGGGCGCTGAAAACCATCAACCGCGACCGCGCCAAGGTCAACGAGCCGCCGCTGGATATCGCCTTTATCCCGCTCGACGACAAGCCGACCTACCAGTTGCTGCAAAAAGCCGAAACCACGGCGGTGTTCCAGCTTGAATCCCGGGGCATGAAAGAGCTGATCAAAAAGCTCAAGCCTGACTGCCTGGAAGACTTGATCGCACTGGTGGCACTGTTCCGTCCGGGCCCGCTGCAATCGGGCATGGTGGACGACTTCATCAACCGTAAGCACGGTCGCGCCGAACTGGCGTATCCGCACTCGGACTACCAGTACGACGGGCTCAAGCCGGTATTGGCGCCGACTTACGGCATCATCCTGTATCAGGAACAGGTGATGCAGATTGCTCAGGTCATGGCCGGTTACACCCTCGGCGGTGCGGACATGCTGCGTCGAGCGATGGGTAAGAAAAAGCCTGAAGAAATGGCCAAGCAGCGCGGCGGTTTCATTGAGGGTTGCGCGACCAACGGGATCGACGCGGATCTTGCCGGTAACATTTTCGACCTGGTGGAAAAGTTCGCCGGTTACGGCTTCAACAAATCCCACTCCGCCGCTTACGGCCTGGTGTCCTACCAGACCGCTTGGCTGAAAGCTCACTACCCGGCGCCGTTCATGGCTGCGGTACTCTCGGCGGATATGCACAACACCGACAAGGTCGTGACCTTGATCGAAGAAGTGCGGACGATGAAGCTGCGCCTCGACGCGCCGGACGTGAACACTTCGGAGTTCAAGTTCACGGTGAACGACGACGGCCGCATCGTTTACGGCCTCGGCGCGATCAAAGGCGTCGGTGAAGGTCCGGTTGAAGCGATCACCGAAGCGCGTCAGGCCGGTCCGTTCAAGGATCTGTTCGATTTCTGCGCGCGGGTCGACCTCAAGCGCATCAACAAACGAACTCTTGATGGCTTGATTCGCAGCGGCGCGCTGGATCGCCTCGGCCCGTACTTCCACGACGAACAAAAGGCCTATCAAGCCAACATCGACCGTAACCGCGCGGTACTGCTGGCGGCGATGGAAGAGGCGATCAAGGCGGCCGAGCAGACCGCGCGAACCCACGACAGTGGCCACGCCGACCTGTTTGGCGGCTTGTTCGTCGAAGAAGACGCCGACGTTTACGCGTCTCATCGCAAAGCCAAGGAACTGACCCTCAAGGAACGCCTCAAGGGTGAAAAAGACACCCTGGGCCTGTACCTGACCGGTCACCCGATCGACGAATACGAAGGCGAGATCCGCCGTTTCGCCCGCCAGCGCATCATCGACCTGAAGCCGGCGCGTGACACGCAAACCGTAGCGGGGATGATCATTGCCCTGCGGGTGATGAAGAACAAGAAGGGCGACAAGATGGGCTTCATCACCCTCGACGACCGCTCCGGGCGGATCGAAGCGTCGCTGTTTGCCGATGCGTTCCATTCGGCGCAATCACTGTTGCAGACCGACGCGATGGTGGTGGTTGAAGGCGAGGTCAGCAATGACGACTTCTCCGGCGGCCTGCGCCTGCGGGTCAAGCGGGTGATGAGCATGGAGGATGCGCGGACCAATCTGGCCGAAAGCCTGCGCTTGAAGCTGCACACCCAGGATCTCAAAGGCGATCAGCTACGCTGGTTGGGCGAACTGCTCAAGCGTCATCGCGGCGCGTGCCCGGTGACCATGGAGTACACCAGCCCGGATGCGAAGACCTTGCTGCAGTTCGGCGAGACCTGGCGGATCGACCCGGCGGATACCTTGATTCAAGCCCTGCGTGACCAGTTCGGGCGAGACAACGTCTTCCTCCAATACCGTTGACCGGCAAGTGCCATCATTGCGCTTGCCCGCAACCTGAATTTTTAATCTCGACCTCAGCGCGCCTCTCCCTTAAGGTAGGGCGCGAATAGACAACCGGCCGGCCCAAGCTCACTTGGGACACGACCCAAGACGGACGCCTATGAACCCGAATTTTCTAGATTTCGAACAGCCGATCGCCGACCTGCAAGCCAAGATCGAAGAGTTGCGCTTGGTCGGTAATGACAATTCGCTGAATATCGGCGATGAGATCTCCCGCCTGCAGGACAAGAGCAAGACGCTGACCGAAGACATCTTCGGCAAGCTGACCAGCTGGCAGATCGCACGCCTGGCGCGTCACCCGAAACGCCCTTACACCCTCGATTACATCGAGCACATCTTCACCGAGTTCGACGAACTGCACGGCGACCGTCACTTCTCCGACGACGCAGCCATTGTTGGCGGTATCGCCCGTCTGGAAGACCAGCCGGTGATGATCATCGGTCATCAGAAAGGCCGTGAAGTGCGCGAGAAAGTCCGCCGCAACTTCGGCATGCCGCGTCCTGAAGGCTATCGCAAGGCCTGCCGTCTGATGGAGATGGCCGAGCGCTTCAAGATGCCGATCCTGACGTTCATCGACACCCCGGGTGCCTACCCTGGAATCGACGCTGAAGAGCGCAACCAGAGCGAAGCGATTGCCTGGAACCTGCGTGTGATGGCGCGGTTGAAGACCCCGATCATCGCCACCGTAATTGGTGAGGGTGGTTCCGGCGGCGCACTGGCCATCGGCGTCTGCGACCAACTGAACATGCTGCAATATTCGACCTACGCGGTGATCTCGCCGGAAGGTTGCGCGTCGATCCTGTGGAAGACCGCCGAGAAAGCACCGGATGCCGCTGAAGCAATGGGCATCACCGCTGAGCGTCTGAAAGGCCTGGGTATCGTCGACAAAGTGATCAGCGAGCCACTGGGCGGCGCCCATCGTGACCCGGCTGCTGCCGCCGCTTCGATCCGCGCCGAACTGAGCTCGCAACTGGCGATGCTCAAGCAGTTCGATAACGAAGCGCTGCTCAAGCGCCGTTACGATCGCCTGATGAGCTACGGTCTCTAAGTCGAAGCGCGATACCCATGTGGGAGCGAGCCTGCTCGCGAAAGCGGTATAGCACTCGACGAATGTGTTGAATGTTAAACCGCCTTCGCGAGCAGGCTCGCTCCCACATTTGTTTGGGGCAAAGAGAGAGCTATGGGTCAGTCCATGATTGATTTGCCATCCCGTCTTCTGCTGAACCTTGAGCCCTGGCGCCACGTCGCTCACTGGCGCATCGCCTTCTCCGGCGGCCTCGATTCCACCGTCCTCCTGCACCTTCTCGCCACTCTCGCGAAAAGCCAATCCCTCCCTGCGTTAAGCGCCATCCACATCCACCACGGCCTTCAGGCTGCGGCCGATGCGTGGCCGCAACATTGCCAAGACGTTTGCGATGCGCTGGGCGTGCCGTTGCAAGTGGAGCGGGTCACCGTGAAGGGCGGGGCGAGCCTGGAGCGGGCGGCGCGGGACGCGCGTTACGCGGTGTTCAGTTCGCTGACGCAGACCAATGACGTGCTGTTGACTGG
Source organism: Pseudomonas glycinis (assembly GCF_054871425.1). Classification (NCBI taxonomy): domain Bacteria; kingdom Pseudomonadati; phylum Pseudomonadota; class Gammaproteobacteria; order Pseudomonadales; family Pseudomonadaceae; genus Pseudomonas; species Pseudomonas glycinis. The sequence continues at coordinate 214,201 of NZ_JBTYHF010000004.1, forward strand.
CCAGCACCGCGATGACCAAGCGGAAACGCTGCTGTTTCGGCTGTTGCGCGGTGCCGGTGTCCGCGGGCTCGGCGCGATGCCGCGGCAGCGTCCAGTGGGGCAGGGCGCGCTGGTTCGACCGTTGCTGGATGTCAGCCGCGCTGAGCTGGAAGGTTATGCACAGGCGCATCAGTTGCGCTGGATCGAAGACCCGTCGAATCAGGATCACCAGTTTTCGCGCAATTACCTGCGCCATCAAGTCATGCCGCTGCTGGCCGAGCGCTGGCCGCAAGCGCAGGCCAGCATGGCGCGAACAGCTGCGCATCTGCGTGAGGCGCAGGGCTTGCTCGATGAGCTGGCGCAGATTGATCTCGCACAAGCCGAAACGCCCCATGAATTCGCTTGGCTGGGTGTGCCATCGCTGGAGCTGACACCATTGACGGCGTTATCTGACGCGCGCCAGCGAAATGCCCTCAGCCACTGGCTCGAACCGTTGACCCGGCTGCCGGATGCTGACCATTGGTCGGGTTGGACAACGCTGTGCAATGCCGGCGCCGACGCTTCTCCGATCTGGCGTCTGGCCGACGGCGAGCTGCACCGCAGCGCCGGGCGCATCTGGTGGCTGAGCGGCAATTGGTTGCGCACGCCAGTGATCGGCGCCGACTGGCAGACCCCGACTTCAGCGCTACGCTTGCCGGATAACGGACGCGTCATGCTCCACGGGCATGCTCCATCCGGGCCTTTGCGTATTGCCTATCGGCAGGGCGGTGAGGTCATGCAACTGGCCGAGCGCGGTAGCCGGGATCTCAAGCGTCTGCTCAACGAGCGCGCGGTGCCGGCCTTCGTGCGTGGCAGATTGCCGCTGCTGTTTCGTGGCGAAGAATTGCTCGCCGTGGCGAACCTGCCGGGTCTTGCTGGTCAGATGGACGAAGGCTGGACATTGCACTGGCAGCCAACAGACGAAGATCAAGGTTTGAGCTGAAAGGAGCATTCCGGTAGACTACGCTCCCTTCTTGATACAACTTCTGTGGATTCGCCTGAATTGCAGGAGTTGCCGATTACCAAGCAGTCTTTGCTGGGCGATTCCAAAAAATGTGTAGCGAGCAACGTACCGGTGTTTCATCTGCCGGTCTGTCACAACGCGGCGGTTTTTTCGAAAGGTGCACTGTGATTAATGCAGGTGATCGGGGGCTTCGGCCTTCCTTCGCTTTCCCCGGCGGCTCGTTCCGCTTTAACGCAGACTTCTAGGGTTTTTCATGACGCGCTACATATTCGTCACGGGCGGTGTTGTTTCTTCATTGGGGAAAGGCATTGCCTCGGCTTCATTGGCGGCTATCCTGGAGGCGCGGGGGCTTAAGGTCACCATGCTGAAGCTGGATCCGTACATCAACGTCGATCCAGGCACCATGAGTCCGTTCCAGCACGGTGAAGTGTTCGTCACCCATGACGGCGCCGAGACCGACCTGGATCTGGGGCACTACGAGCGGTTCATCCGCACGACCATGACCCAGAACAACAACTTCACCACCGGCCGTGTCTACGAGCACGTGCTGCGCAAAGAGCGCCGTGGCGACTACCTGGGTGCAACCATCCAGGTGATCCCGCACATCACCGACGAAATCAAGCGCCGCATCATCAAGGGTGCCGGTGACGCTGACGTAGCGATGGTCGAGATCGGTGGCACCGTCGGTGACATCGAGTCGCAACCGTTCCTCGAAGCCATCCGCCAGCTGCGATTCGAAGTCGGCGCCAAGCGCGCGATGCTGATGCATCTGACGCTGGTGCCGTACATCGCCACCGCTGGCGAAACCAAGACCAAACCGACCCAGCACTCCGTCAAGGAACTGCGTTCGATCGGTCTGCAGCCAGACGTGCTGGTGTGCCGTTCCGATCACCCGATCGATGTGTCCTCGCGTCGCAAGATCGCCCAGTTCACCAACGTTGAAGAGCGTGCGGTAATCGCGCTGGAAGACGCCGATACCATCTACAAGATCCCGGGCATCCTGCATTCGCAGGGTCTGGACGATTTCGTCGTTGAGCGTTTCGGCTTGCAGTGCGGCAGCGCCGATCTGTCCGAGTGGGACGCAGTGGTCGATGCCAAGCTGAACCCGGAACACGAAGTGACCATCGCCATGGTCGGCAAGTACATGGAACTGCTCGACGCGTACAAGTCGCTGATCGAAGCGATGAGCCATGCCGGTATCAGCAACCGCACCAAGGTCAACCTGCGCTACATCGATTCCGAAGACATCGAGAACCAGGGCACTGCGCTGCTCGAAGGTGTCGACGCGATTCTGGTGCCGGGCGGCTTCGGTCTGCGTGGCGTGGAAGGCAAGATCACTGCCGTTCAGTACGCTCGCGAAAACAAGGTTCCGTACCTCGGCATCTGCCTGGGCATGCAAGTGGCGGTCATCGAGTTCGCCCGTAACGTACTGGGCTGGAAAGACGCCAACTCCACCGAGTTCGATCGTGCCAGCGGCCATCCGGTGGTCGGTCTGATTACCGAATGGGAAGACGCCACCGGTGCTGTCGAAGTACGTACCGAAGCGTCCGATCTGGGCGGCACCATGCGCCTCGGCGCCCAGGATTGCCTGCTTGAACCGGGCTCCAAAGTCCATGATTGCTACGGCAAGGACGTGATCGTCGAGCGTCACCGTCACCGTTACGAAGTGAATAACAACCTGCTGCCGCAGATCATCGAAGCCGGCCTGAAAATCTCCGGTCGTTCCGCCGATGCTGCGCTGGTCGAAGTGGTTGAAGCGCCGGATCATCCATGGTTCGTCGCCTGCCAGTTCCACCCTGAGTTCACCTCGACCCCACGCGACGGTCATCCGCTGTTCAGCGGTTTCGTCAAAGCCGCGTTGGCTCAACACCAGAAGAAGGCGTAACCCGATGGCACAGAAGATCATCCGCGTCGGCGACATCGAGATTGCCAACGACAAACCCATGGTGCTGTTCGGCGGCATGAACGTGCTGGAAAGCCGTGACATGGCCATGCAGGTTTGCGAAGAGTACGTAAAGGTCACCGAAAAACTCGGTATCCCTTACGTGTTCAAGGCCAGCTTCGACAAGGCCAACCGTTCTTCTGTGACTTCGTATCGCGGTCCTGGCCTGGAAGAGGGCATGCGCATCTTCCAGGACATCAAGCAAGCGTTCGGCGTGCCGATCATCACCGACGTCCACGAGCCGGACCAGGCTGCGGTCGTCGCTGAAGTCTGTGACATCATTCAGTTGCCGGCCTTCCTGTCGCGCCAGACCGATCTGGTCGTGGCGATGGCAAAGACCAATGCCGTGATCAATATCAAGAAAGCCCAGTTCCTCGCGCCTCAGGAAATGAAACACATCCTGAACAAGTGCGTGGAAGCCGGTAACGATCAGTTGATCCTCTGCGAGCGTGGTTCGAGCTTCGGCTACAACAACCTCGTGGTCGACATGCTCGGCTTCGGCATCATGAAGCAGTTCGAATACCCGGTGTTCTTCGACGTGACCCACTCGCTGCAAATGCCTGGCGGTCGTTCCGACTCCGCTGGCGGTCGCCGTGCGCAGGTCACCGATCTGGCCAAGGCCGGCATGAGCCAGTCGCTGGCGGGTCTGTTTCTCGAAGCGCATCCGGATCCGGACAACGCCAAATGCGACGGCCCTTGCGCCTTGCGTCTGGACAAACTGGAGCCATTCCTGGCCCAGCTCAAAGCTCTGGACGAACTGGTGAAGAGTTTTCCGACGGTAGAAACCGCGTAACGCTCGATTCTCCGGTAAAGTACCGCACGATTTGTCGCTCATGCCCTCGGGCGTGAGCGTTGTCGTCTGCAAGTCTGCCCGCTGTACTTCGCTTGCCGACGATAAAGATTTCCTCTAGCTGCGTCGTTTTCGTCAACTTTGGAGTGTTTACAACAATGGCAAAAATCGTCGACATCAAAGGTCGTGAAGTTCTCGACTCCCGTGGCAATCCCACCGTGGAAGCGGACGTGCTTCTCGACAACGGCATCATCGGCAGCGCCTGCGCGCCGTCCGGTGCATCCACTGGCTCGCGTGAAGCGCTCGAGCTGCGTGATGGCGACAAGAGCCGTTACCTGGGCAAGGGCGTGCTCAAGGCGGTAGCCAACATCAACGGTCCGATCCGCGATCTGCTGCTGGGCACCGACCCGAGCGACCAGAAAGCGCTGGATCAGGCGATGATCAAGCTCGACGGTACCGAAAACAAAGCGACCCTGGGCGCCAACGCCATCCTCGCCGTGTCCCTGGCTGCGGCCAAGGCAGCTGCGCAGGATCAGGATCTGCCGCTGTACGCACACATCGCCAACCTCAACGGCACCCCGGGTGTGTACTCGATGCCGGTACCAATGATGAACATCATCAACGGTGGCGAGCACGCCGATAACAACGTCGACATCCAGGAATTCATGGTCCAGCCAGTTGGCGCCAAGTCTTTCTCGGAAGGTCTGCGCATGGGCACCGAGATTTTCCATCACCTGAAAGCTGTGCTGAAGGCTCGTGGTCTGAGCACTGCCGTTGGCGACGAAGGCGGTTTCGCACCGAACCTGGCTTCCAACGAAGACGCGCTGAAAGTGATCTCCGAAGCCGTGGCCAACGCCGGTTACAGGCTGGGCACCGACGTGACCCTGGCGCTGGACTGCGCCGCGAGCGAGTTCTACGAAGACGGCAAATACAACCTGTCCGGCGAAGGCCAGGTGTTCACTGCTGAAGGTTTCGCCGACTACCTCAAAGGTCTGACCGAGCGTTACCCGATCATCTCCATCGAAGACGGTCTGGACGAATCCGACTGGGCTGGCTGGAAAATCCTCACCGACAAGATCGGCGAGAAGACCCAGCTGGTGGGCGACGACCTGTTTGTGACCAACACCAAGATCCTCAAAGAGGGCATCGATAAAAAGATCGCCAACTCGATCCTGATCAAGTTCAACCAGATCGGCACCCTGACCGAAACCCTGGAAGCCATCCAGATGGCCAAGGCTGCCGGCTACACCGCCGTGATCTCGCACCGTTCCGGCGAAACCGAAGATTCGACCATTGCCGACCTGGCTGTGGGCACCTCGGCTGGCCAGATCAAGACCGGTTCGCTGTGCCGCTCCGACCGCGTTTCCAAGTACAACCAACTGCTGCGTATCGAAGAGCAGTTGAACGGCAAGGCCAAGTACAACGGCCGTGCCGAGTTCCGCGGTTAAGCGCAACCTGATCAAAGGACACCGGATTGTGTCGGAAAAGTCGTGACAGCGATGGATTTGCCACTAATCTGATGCCTTAAGCACAAGCCTGGATCTTTCCAGGCTTCGTGCTATCAGATGCTGCAACATTATGCGTGGCTGTCTTTTTTCACTGGATACCTGATATTCGATGCGCAGTCCTTACTGGTTGTTTCTTGTTTTGCTCTTGCTCCTGGCCGGTCTGCAGTACCGCCTGTGGGTGGGCAATGGCAGTCTGGCGCAAGTCGCCGAGCTGAAACAGCAGATCGCCGAGCAACACGCCGAGAACGAAGGCCTGCTGGAGCGCAACCGGGTGATGGACGCTGAAGTCAGCGAGCTGAAGAAAGGCATGGAGACCGTCGAAGAGCGGGCTCGCCACGAACTGGGCATGGTCAAGGACGGCGAAACCCTTTACCAGTTGGCCCAATGATCAATTCCCTGCCGGCCTTCTGGGCCGTGATTCCTGCCGCGGGCGTCGGTGCCCGAATGGCCGCGGACCGTCCCAAGCAATATCTGCAACTGGGCGGGTGCACAATTCTCGAACACAGCCTCGGCTGTTTCCTCGATCACCCGAGCCTCAAGGGCCTGGTGGTCAGTCTTGCTGTAGACGATCCTTACTGGCCGAATCTGGCATGCGTCAGCGATCCGCGCATTCAGCGGGTTGATGGCGGGGCGGAGCGTTCCGCGTCGGTGCTCAATGCCTTGCTGCATCTGCATGCGCAAGGTGCCGACGATGACGATTGGGTGCTGGTGCATGATGCGGCCCGGCCGAATCTGAGTCGCGATGATCTCGACAAGTTGCTTGCCGAACTCGCGGATGACCCGGTTGGCGGTCTATTGGCAGTGCCCGCTCGCGACACGCTCAAACGCGTTGATAACAACGGTCGTGTGGTTGAAACGGTGGACCGCAGTGTGATCTGGCAGGCGTATACGCCGCAGATGTTTCGCCTCGGCGCGTTGCATCGAGCGTTGGCCGACAGCCTGGTTGCGGATGCCGTGATCACCGATGAAGCTTCGGCGATGGAATGGGCCGGTCTGGCACCGCGTCTGATCGAAGGGCGGGCGGATAACCTCAAGGTGACCCGGCCGGAAGACCTGGAGTGGTTGCGCCAGCGATGGGCTAACCGCCGCTGATTGCTGTGACGTCCATTGCGCCGCCTTCGCGAGCAAGCTCGCTCCCACATTTGATTTGCGCCTGACACCAGATTTGCAGTCACCGCACGTCCACTGTGGGAGCGAGCTTGCTCGCGAAGGCGGCCGCACTAACAACCCATCACTCAGCTTCGATACTCCGCCCGCTCAGCCAACCCTTCTTTAAGAAAATCCACCAACTTGCGCACCTTCGGCGACAAATGCCGCTGCTGCGGATACAGCGCCCACACCGCCGTATTCGGCGGCTGATGCGCTTCGAGCAAGGAAATCAGCGCGCCGCTGTGCAGGTGCTCGAGCACGTAATAGTCCGGCAACTGACACAACCCGACACCCTGAAGCGCCGCATCCAGCACCGCCTGCCCACTGTTGCAACGCCAGTTGCCCTGCACCCGCTGGGAAAATTCCCGCCCGTTCTGTTCCAGTTGCCAGATATCCGAACTGCCGATCAGGCAATTGTGTCGACTCAATTCCGACAAACTGTGTGGGCGTCCGTACCGTTCCAGGTAGGACGGCGATGCGCACAGGTACATTCTCCGTGGCGCCAGACGTGTCGCGACCAAGCGCGAATCCTGTAGCCGACCCAGACGAATTGCCAGATCCAGCCCTTCATGCACCAGATCCAGCTGGCGATTGCTCAGCTCGATATCGATACGCAGCTGCGGGTACAGCCCCATGAAGCGAGTCACCAGCGGCACGATAAAGCGTTCGCCATAGGCCACCGCGCAGGTCATGCGCAGCATGCCTTTCGGTTCGCTGGTCAGATCGCCTACCGCGCGCAAGGCTTCTTCGCGACCGTCCTGCAGGCGCTGGCAATGTTGCAGGAAAGTCTGCCCGGCTTCGGTCAACGTAACTCGCCGGGTGCTGCGGTAGAGCAGGCGCGTCTGCAAACGCTCTTCGAGCCGTACGATTTGTCGACTGATGTGCGAGGAAGAAACCCCAAGACGCTCGGCAGCGGCGGTGAATTGGTTGCATTCGGCGACGGCAACGAACTCGTCGATGCCTTCCCAGCGGTTTTCCGACACTTGGATTATCCCTGTATGGCAATAATGTTTTGCTTTCGTCCGGATTATTCCTCGGGACGCGCTGAACTACACTGTCTGTCTGCTTTTTTATTTATTGGATTCACTGGAGAGTCAGCATGATCAAGTCGCGCGCCGCCGTTGCCTTCGAGGCCAAGAAGCCGCTGGAAATCGTAGAAGTCGATGTCGCCATGCCGAAGGCTGGTGAAGTGTTGCTGCGCGTTGTCGCTTCCGGGGTGTGCCACACCGATGCCTACACCTTGTCCGGCGCAGACCCGGAAGGCATCTTCCCGTCGATCCTCGGCCACGAAGGTGGCGCCATCGTTGAAGCGATCGGCGAGGGCGTGACCTCGGTTGCCGTCGGCGACCACGTCATCCCGCTCTACACCCCGGAATGCGGCCAGTGCAAATTCTGCAAGTCGGGCAAGACCAACCTCTGCCAGGCGATTCGCGCCACCCAAGGCAAGGGCCTGATGCCGGACGGCACTTCGCGCTTTTCCTACAAGGGCGAAACGATTTTCCACTACATGGGGACGTCGACGTTTTCGGAATACACCGTGCTCCCGGAAATCTCCGTGGCCAAGATCTCCAAAGACGCGCCGCTGGAGAAGGTTTGCCTGCTCGGTTGCGGCGTAACCACCGGTATCGGCGCCGTGCTCAACACCGCCAAGGTCAAACCGGGTGACACCGTGGCAATCTTCGGTCTCGGCGGTATCGGCTTGTCGGCCGTGATCGGCGCGGTGAAAGCCAAGGCTGCGCGGATCATCGCCATCGACATCAATCCAGCCAAGTTCGAAATCGCCAAACAACTCGGTGCAACCGACTGCGTGAACCCGAAAGACTTTGATCGTCCGATCCAGGAAATAATCGTCGACATGACCGATGGCGGCGTCGACTTCTCCTTCGAGTGCATCGGCAATGTGCAACTGATGCGCGCCGCGCTTGAGTGCTGCCACAAAGGCTGGGGCGAGTCGGTCATCATCGGTGTCGCCGGTGCCGGCCAGGAAATCGCTACCCGTCCATTCCAATTGGTTACCGGTCGCGTCTGGCGCGGTTCGGCGTTCGGCGGCGTGCGTGGCCGTACTGAATTGCCGAGCTACGTCGACATGGCCCAGAGCGGCGAGATCCCGCTGGATACCTTCATCACCCACACCATGGGTCTGGAAGATATCAACAAGGCGTTCGACCTGATGCACGAAGGCAAGAGCATCCGCACCGTCATTCATTTCTAACAGCAGCCCCGAGCTGCAAGCTTCAAGCTGCAAGTAAAGGCGTTCGTGCTTTTTCTTGAAGCTTGCGGCTTGCAGCTTACAGCTAGGGAGAATCCCTTGAATCTGGAAAACATTTCCTGTCAGAAGAGTTTCGGTGGCTGGCACAAGCGCTATCGCCATCGCTCCGAAGTGCTTGATTGCGACATGGTCTTTGCCGTGTACCTGCCGCCGCAAGCGGAGCAGGGCGGCAAGCTGCCAGTGCTGTACTGGTTGTCGGGGCTGACCTGCACCGATGAGAATTTCATGCAGAAGGCCAGTGCGATGCGCATGGCCGCCGAGCTTGGTCTGATTATCGTCGCCCCGGATACCAGCCCACGTGGCCCGGATGTTCCGGACGATGCAGACAAGGCTTGGGATTTCGGTCTCGGCGCCGGGTTTTATCTGAACGCCACGCAGGAACCGTGGGCGCGGCACTATCAGATGCATGACTATGTCGTGCAGGAATTGCCCGCTCTGGTCGAAGCGCATTTCCCCGCTTCCGACAAGCGCAGCATCAGCGGCCACTCGATGGGCGGCCACGGTGCTTTGGTCTGTGCCTTGCGCAATCCTGGGCGGTATAAATCGGTTTCGGCCTTTTCGCCGATCACCCATCCGATCGATTGCCCGTGGGGTCAGAAGGCCTTTTCCAACTATTTGGGCGAAGACCGTTCGAAGTGGAAAGAGTGGGACGCCTGTGTGCTGATCGCCGAGGCGACGGAGAAGTTGCCGTTGCTGGTCGATCAAGGTGATCGTGACGATTTCCTCGCCACGCAATTGAAACCCGAGGCCTTGCAACACGCAGCAAAACAAGCGGGGCATCCGCTGGAGCTGCGCCTGCAACCGGGCTACGACCACAGCTATTTCTTCATCTCAAGCTTCATTGACGACCACTTGCAGCATCACGCACGCGCTCTGCGCGGTTAATGCAGGTAGAATCACGCCCTGACAAAAATCGGGGCGTTTTTTTATGCGTATTGGCCACGGCTACGATGTGCACCGTTTCGCTGAAGGCGATTTCATTACTCTGGGCGGCGTGCAGATTGCACACGGCTTCGGGCTGCTCGCTCATTCCGACGGTGACGTCCTGCTGCACGCCTTGAGCGACGCCTTGCTCGGCGCGGCGGCGCTGGGTGATATCGGCAAACATTTCCCGGATACCGACCCGCAATTCAAGGGCGCCGACAGCCGTGTGCTGTTGCGTCATGTGGTCAGTCTGATCCACGCCAAGGGTTGGAAAGTCGGCAACGTCGACAACACCATCGTTGCCCAGGCGCCAAAAATGGCGCCGCATATCGAATCGATGCGCGCGCTGATCGCGGCGGATCTTCAAGTTGAGTTGGATCAAGTGAACGTCAAAGCTACCACCACCGAAAAGCTTGGCTTTGTCGGTCGCGAAGAAGGCATCGCCGTGCACTCCGTTGCCTTGTTGCTGCGCGCATGAATGAACTGCAATTACTCGGCCCACGGGCCTATGGCGAACCCCTCGGCACAGCGGTACTGAAAGCCATCGCCGAAGATTTTCAGGTCGATGAAGTGCTGGATATCCCGTTCAGCGGTGACGGCGAACATCTGTGGATCTGGGTGGAAAAGCGCGGCCTCAATACCGAAGAAGCGGCACGGCGGATCGCCAAGGCAGCCGGCGTGCCGTTGCGCACCGTCAGCTATGCCGGCCTCAAAGATCGTCAGGCCCTGACCCGACAGTGGTTCAGCGTGCAATTGCCGGGCAAGGCCGATCCGGATCTGTCGGCGGCGGAAAACGACACGCTGAAGATCCTCAAGACCACGCGCCACAAGCGCAAGCTGCAACGTGGTGCGCATTCGGCTAATGGCTTCACCCTGCGCCTGACTCAATTCAATGGCGACAAAGACGCGATTGAGCAGCGGCTGCAACTGATCGCCAAACAAGGCATCCCTAATTATTTCGGCGCTCAGCGCTTCGGCCATGATGGCGGCAACGTTGTCGATGCGCGGGCGTGGGCGGCGCGCAAGGCTTTGCCGGAACAGCGTAATGTGCGATCGCGGTTACTGTCGACGGCGCGCAGCTTTCTGTTCAACCAGGTGCTGGCGGCGCGCGTCGCCGATGGCACCTGGAACACCGCACTGGTGGGCGATCTGTTGGCCTTTACTGACAGCCGCAGCTTTTTCCCGGCCGGCGAAGCCGAATGCAGCGACCCGCGTCTGTCGATTCTCGACCTGCACGCGACCGGTCCGCAGTGGGGCGAAGGTGACTCGCCAACCGCTGGCGCAGTCCATGAACTGGAGCAGGAGATCGCCGCCCGCGAAGCGGATCTGCGTGACTGGTTGATCCACGCCGGCATGAGCCATGAACGTCGCATCCTGCGGCTGCCCATTGGCGGGTTGACGTGGCATTATCCCCAACCTGACATTCTGCAACTGGAATTCGTCCTCCCGGCCGGATGCTTTGCCACCGTATTGGTGCGCGAGCTCGTTGATCTGGTGCCGGTGGGGCAGACGGACAGCCCATGCGTATTCTGATTTCTAACGACGATGGGGTAACCGCGCCCGGTCTCGCCGCGCTTTATGCTGCGCTGGCGGATTACACCGAATGCGTGGTTATCGCCCCGGAGCAGGACAAAAGCGGCGCCAGCAGTTCGCTGACGCTCGACCGTCCGCTGCACCCGCAATACCTGGCCAACGGCTTCATCAGCCTCAACGGCACACCGACCGATTGCATTCACCTGGGCCTTAACGGCTTGCTTGAGCGCGAAGCGGACATGGTGGTTTCCGGCATCAACCTCGGCGCCAACCTCGGTGACGACGTGCTGTATTCCGGAACCGTGGCGGCAGCCCTTGAAGGACGATTTCTCGAGCGCCCATCGTTTGCCTTTTCACTGGTCTCGCGCCAAGTGGATAACCTGCCGACTGCGGCCTACTTTGCGCGCAAACTGGTCGAGGCCCACGCCGGGCTCGATCTGCCGCCGCGCACGGTGCTCAACGTGAACATTCCCAATCTGCCCATCGATCACATCCGTGGCATTCAGTTGACCCGTCTCGGCCATCGCGCCCGCGCGGCGGCGCCGATGAAAGTGGTCGATCCGCGCGGCAAGGCCGGTTACTGGATCGCCGCTGCCGGCGACGCTGAAGACGGCGGCCCGGGCACCGATTTTCATGCCGTGATGCAGGGCTATGTGTCCATCACACCGTTGCAGCTCGATCGCACTTTCAATGATGCCTTCAGAAGTCTTGATGGCTGGCTGGGGGGGCTGAGCTGATGCGTGAACATGACGACCGCCTGCGCAGCGGCATTGGCATGACCTCCCAGCGTACGCGCGAGCGACTGATCCAGCGGCTGTATGAAGAAGGCGTATCGAACGCCAAAGTCCTGGAAGTGATCCGCCGCACGCCGCGTCATCTGTTTGTCGACGAGGCGCTGGCGCACCGCGCTTACGAAGACACCGCGCTGCCGATCGGCAACAACCAGACCATCTCCCAGCCTTACATGGTGGCGCGCATGAGCGAGCTGCTGCTGGAGGCAGGTCCACTGGATAAAGTGTTGGAGATCGGCACCGGTTCCGGCTACCAGACAGCGGTGTTGTCGCAACTGGTTGAACGGGTGTTTTCCGTCGAGCGCATCAAGGTGTTGCAGGATCGCGCCAAGGAGCGTCTGGTCGAGTTGAACCTGCGTAACGTGGTGTTTCGCTGGGGCGATGGCTGGGAAGGCTGGCCGGCGCTGGCGCCCTACAACGGCATCATCGTCACCGCCGTTGCCACCGATGTACCGCAAGCTTTGCTCGATCAGCTGGCCCCCGGTGGGCGCATGGTGATTCCGGTCGGCTCCGGTGAAGTGCAACAACTGATGCTGATCGTGCGCGAAGAACATGGCTTTTCCCGACACGTTTTGGGCGCTGTGCGTTTCGTGCCTTTGCTCAATGGGCCACTGGCCTGAGCATTTGCGAGCAGGCGCTGAATTCCTTTCAACGGCGCCGGTCTTACACCGACAGCCAGAGTTTAAACGCAGCGTACTTGCCCCTGGCAAACGTGTGCGTCCAGTGATTTCGCTTCATTAAAGGTAAAGCCGTTTCGGCCCGTTATACTTGCGACACTTCATGCCGCAGTGCGGCATTCAGAATTTTCAGCCACCACAAAGGGAGCGGCGGGTGAGTCTCACAGTCATTGCGCAGCGTATGGGTAACACGAGCTTTCAGCGCCTGGTGACTGGCCTTGTCTTGAGCACCTTGCTGGTCGGTTGCTCCAGCACCAAATCGAGCAACGTACGGGTTGTCGATCGCAATAATTCGGTCGCGCAACGTCCGACCGTTACTACCGGGCAATATGTAGTCCGCCCCGGCGATACCTTGTTTTCGATCGCCTTTCGCTACGGCTGGGACTACAAAACCCTCGCCGCCCGGAACAATATTCCTACGCCGTATACGATCCATCCGGGTCAGACAATTCGCTTCGACGGGCGCAGCGGTTCAACGCCGACAGCGGTGGTGAGCAACTCCAGTTCTTCACCTTCTTCGTCGAGTAAAACCACGGTAATCCGGCGCCAGGCGAATGGCACCACAACCACTACAACCACCGGTTCCAAAGGGGTTGTACCGTCCGTCGCGAGCAAACCTGCACCCGCTCCACTGCCTCCGGCAGGCCCGGCCCCGACCGGCTGGGGATGGCCATCTAATGGCGTTCTGATTGGAAAATTCTCTTCAAACGGTAGTTTGAATAAAGGAATTGATATCGCCGGAGATTTGGGACAGCCTGTTTTAGCTGCGTCTGATGGGACGGTCGTATACGCCGGGAGTGGCTTAAGGGGCTACGGCGAATTGGTCATCATCAAACACAGCGAAACCTACGTCAGTGCTTACGGACATAACCGCAGGCTGTTGGTTCGGGAGGGGCAGCAGGTCAAGGTCGGACAGACAATTGCCGAAATGGGGTCAACGGGTACAGACCGGGTGAAACTGCATTTTGAGATTCGCCGCCAAGGTAAACCTGTGGATCCGCTGCAGTTCCTGCCAAGACGTTGATTTGTAGGCCAGCCTGTTCCGTCGCGTAGAGGGGACAGGCTCCAGCGTTGCCAAGGATAAAGGCGTCGCTTGAGCTTGGGGTCGAACTCACCAAAGGACTATAACAATGGCTCTCAGTAAAGAAGTGCCGGAGTTTGACATCGACGATGAGGTTCTCCTTATGGAGACCGGCATCGATTCGGATTCGATGTTGAATGATGAAGGGGCTGCTCCACCTTCCGTTCGTTCCAAATCCAGACACTCCGCCACACTCAAACAACATAAATACATCGACTACACTCGGGCACTTGATGCCACGCAGCTGTATCTCAACGAAATCGGCTTTTCCCCTCTGCTCTCCCCGGAAGAAGAAGTTCATTTTGCGCGCTTGTCGCAAAGTGGCGATCCGGCCGGGCGCAAGCGCATGATCGAAAGCAACCTGCGGCTGGTGGTCAAGATCGCCCGGCGTTACGTCAATCGGGGGCTGTCGCTGCTGGATCTGATCGAAGAGGGCAACCTCGGCCTGATCCGCGCGGTGGAAAAGTTCGATCCCGAGCGCGGCTTCCGCTTCTCGACCTACGCCACGTGGTGGATCCGTCAGACCATCGAACGCGCGATCATGAATCAGACCCGGACCATCCGGTTGCCGATTCACGTGGTCAAGGAGCTCAACGTGTACCTGCGGGCCGCACGGGAGCTGACGCAAAAACTCGACCACGAACCTTCACCCGAAGAAATCGCCAACCTGCTGGAGAAACCGGTGGGCGAGGTCAAGCGCATGCTGGGCCTGAACGAACGGGTTTCTTCGGTCGACGTCTCGCTGGGTCCGGATTCGGATAAAACCCTGCTGGACACACTCACTGACGATCGTCCCACCGATCCGTGCGAACTGCTGCAGGACGATGACCTGTCGCAGAGCATCGATCAATGGCTGTCGGAGCTGACCGACAAGCAGCGCGAGGTGGTGATTCGCCGCTTCGGCCTGCGCGGTCACGAAAGCAGCACGCTGGAAGATGTCGGCCTGGAGATCGGCCTGACCCGCGAGCGGGTACGGCAGATTCAGGTGGAAGGCCTCAAGCGCCTTCGCGAGATCCTGGAGAAGAATGGCCTGTCGAGCGAGTCGCTGTTCCAATAAGCGCCTGATCGACCGCGCGCAAAAAAAGCCCCGGCTGAACCAATCAGTCGGGGCTTTTTGTTTATGCCTGTCTCGTGCATCGCGTTTGTCGGGCGAGGTGCCAGACGAGCGGTCAGCATTTTCTGAGTTTGTAGTCTCGCGCTGTAAGCCTTTGCTTACTGTGTCGTAAGTGTTCGTTATTTTTACACTTCGGCAGAAGGCGATTGCGACCAATGCTAAGCGGTAATTTGCTGATTTATATGAATATTTTTAAATTGTTATGTCTTTATGTCAGCGTAGACCTGCGCCTGAGCCTGATTGCTCCGCTGCGGAAACTCTCTAATATCAAGGCTGTGTCGACGGACAGACACGCCCTTCACGGAAGAGGGGAACGGACATCGCAGGAGGCGATTCATCAGGACGATGAAAAGGACTACAGGGAATAGGGAAAAAATGTGGGCGGGTCATACCGCCCCTTTTTTCGTCTGAAGAAAAGTAAAACCTGCAAAAGCAAAAAGGCCCACAAGGGGCCTTTCAGTCGAGCGCGGGGTAGATCAGCGTTCGAGTTGTTCGATCTTGTTTGGCTTGCCATCCCACTCTTCAGCATCAGGCAGCGATTCTTTCTTTTCGGTGATGTTCGGCCAGATATCCGCCAGCTCGGCATTGAGCTCGATGAAGTTTTCCATGCCGCTTGGGATCTCGTCTTCCGAGAAGATCGCCACAGCCGGGCATTCTGGTTCACACAGCGCGCAGTCGATGCACTCGTCCGGGTGAATCACCAGGAAGTTCGGGCCTTCGTAAAAGCAGTCCACCGGACAGACTTCTACGCAGTCGGTGTACTTGCACTTGATGCAGTTGTCGGTGACGACGAAGGTCATTTCTAATTTTCTCCTCAGGCGGCGGCAGCGTTGCCCCTTCACGGTTGGGGTCGCCAGGTTCGGGAGCGATACCTGCTGACCAGGCTATGAGCCAGCAGCATCCCGAACCGCGCGAGATTCTAACAGCTTGAAGCGAATTGCGTTATATCCGCTTCTTCAGTGCTTATATCCGGTTCTTCAGTGCATAGAGCATTTCCAGCGCTCGACGTGGCGTCATGTCGTCCAGATCGACCTTGGCCAATTCATCGAGCACCGGATGTGGCAGCGAGGCGAACATGTCGCTTTGCTGCGGTGTCGACGGCTTGCCCTTGGCTGCCGGTTTCGGCGCCTCGTGGGGCAAGGCGGTATCTTCCAGGCGACTCAGATGCTCCCGCGCTCGCAGAATCACTTCGCTCGGCACGCCGGCCAGCTGCGCCACCGCCAAGCCATAGCTCTGGCTGGCAGGCCCGGGCAGAACGTGGTGCAGGAACACGATCCGTTCGTTGTGCTCGGTAGCGTTGAGGTGCACGTTGGCTACAAGAGGTTCGGCTTCCGGCAGCACGGTCAGTTCAAAATAGTGCGTAGCAAACAGGGTGTAGGCGCGCAGATGGGCCAAGCGCTCGGCCGCCGCCCATGCCAGCGACAGACCGTCAAAGGTGCTGGTACCGCGCCCGACTTCGTCCATCAGGACCAGACTGCGCTCGGTGGCGTTATGCAGGATGTTGGCGGTTTCGCTCATCTCGACCATGAAGGTCGAGCGACCGCCGGCCAGATCATCGCTCGAACCGATACGGGTGAAGATGCGGTCGACCAGCGACAACTCGCAACTGGCGGCCGGCACGAAACTGCCAATATGCGCCAGTAACACGATCAAAGCGGTTTGCCGCATGTAAGTGGATTTACCGCCCATGTTCGGGCCGGTGATGACCAGCATGCGCGTGTTGTCATCGAGGCTCAGATCGTTGGCCACGAACGGCGTGGTCAGCACCTGCTCGACTACCGGGTGACGACCCTGGGTGATGCGCATGCACGGCTCGCTGACGAAACGCGGGCAGTTCAGGTCAAGATTCAGCGCACGCTCGGCGAGGTTGCTCAGCACATCCAGCTCGGCCAAGGCGCCGGCGGTGTCCTGCAACGGCGGCAACTGGCTGATCAAGTCTTCGAGCAGCGCTTCGTAAAGCATTTTTTCCCGAGCCAGCGCGCGACTCTTGGCCGACAGCGCCTTGTCTTCGAATTCTTTCAGCTCGGGCGTGATGAAACGCTCGGCGCCTTTGAGCGTCTGCCGGCGGATGTAGTCAGCGGGCGCCGATTCAGCCTGCTTGCTCGGCAATTCGATGAAGTAGCCGTGGATGCGGTTGTAGCCAACTTTCAGATTGGCCAGACCGGTGCGGGCTTTCTCCCGGGCTTCGAGATCGATGAGGAACTGGCCGGCGTTTTCGCTCAGCGATTGCAGTTCGTCGAGTTCACTGTCGTAACCGGTTTTCAGCACGCCGCCGTCACGGATCACCGCAGGCGGGTTATCGATAATGGCTTTGGCCAGCAGCGCCGCCAGTTCTGGATAGGTGCTGGTGGTGGCCGCCAGATGCTGCAGGTGCGGCGCTTCCAGATCGGTCATCGCCACTTGCAGTTCGGGCAGTGCGCCGAGAGCGTCACGCAGACGCGCAAGGTCACGTGGTCGCGCATTGCGCAGGCCGATTCGCGCCAGGATCCGCTCGATGTCGCCGATTTCCTTGAGCTGCGGTTGCAGCTTTTCAAAACGGTAGCCGTCGAGCAGGCAGCGAATCGACGTCTGGCGTGCCAGCAGCACTGTGAGGTCGCGCAACGGCCGGTTCAGCCAACGAGTCAGCAAACGGCTGCCCATGGCGGTCTGGCAACGATCGACCACCGATTGCAGCGTGTTGTCGCGGCCACCGGCCAGATTGGTGTCGAGTTCCAGATTGCGCCGGCTGGCGCCGTCGAGCACCACGGTGTCATCGAGACGTTCGTGACGCAGGCTGCGCAAGTGGGGCAGGGCGGTGCGCTGGGTCTCTTTGGCGTAGGCCAGCAGGCAGCCGGCAGCGCCGATGGCCAGGGTCAGGTTTTCGCAGCCGAAGCCTTTCAGGTCTTGGGTGGAAAACTGCTGGCAGAGACTTTTCAACGCCGAGTCACGCTCAAAGTCCCACGGCGCACGACGACGTACGCCACGGCGTTTCTCCGCCGGCAGGTCTTTTGGCCAGTCATCTGGAATCAACAGTTCCACCGGGTTGACCCGCTCCAGTTCCGCCAGCAGGTTTTCCCAGCCTTTGATCTCAAGCACGGTGAAGTTGCCGCTGGTGATATCCAGTACTGCCAGACCGAACAGACGCTCGTCACCCAATACCGCTGCGATCAGGTTATCGCGGCGTTCATCGAGTAACGCTTCGTCGCTGACCGTTCCCGGCGTGATAATCCGTACGACTTGACGCTCCACCGGGCCTTTGCTGGTGGCCGGGTCGCCGACCTGCTCGCAAATCACCACCGACTCGCCGAGCTTGACCAGTTTCGCCAGGTAACCTTCCGCCGCGTGGTAAGGAATCCCACACATCGGAATCGCCTGTCCCGCCGACTGCCCGCGCGCGGTCAGGGTGATGTCCAGCAACTTGGCGGCTTTCTTTGCATCTTCATAGAAGATCTCGTAGAAATCGCCCATGCGATAGAACATCAGCTGGTCCGGGTGCTGATTCTTCAGGCGCCAGTATTGCTGCATCATCGGAGTGTGGGAGGACAGGTCGGAGACGGCTTTATTCATCGGATTGTCGGGCAACTCGTTAAAAGATGTAGGGCAAAGCGCGGGCAGTGGCCGGGCTTTTCCGCGATGGGCGCAAGGTTACCATGGGCAGTCTGCCCGACGCAGGCACTGCGGTCGGGAGAGCGTTTACTTGCAGAGAAAAGTTGATCTATGCATGATTTATGCAAATCAGCATTTGTCATCGGGAAAAACTTCAAGCACTATGCGCGTTATGCAAAAACGCAACGTTTCCTCCGTCTTAAGAGCACTGCTCGACCAGCACGGGATCTCCCCCACGGAGCTCCACCGTCGCACCGGCGTGCCTCAATCAACGCTCTCGCGGATTCTCAGCGGGAAGATTGTCGATCCTTCGGATAAACACATCTCGAAGATCGCTGAATATTTCAACGTCAGCACCGATCAGCTGCGCGGGCGCGCGGACGTCGCGCCAACGACCGGCGGCACTCGCGCTGACGTGCATGCGGAACTCAAGGACATAAGCCTGTGGGACGACGACACGCCCGTCGATGACGACGAGGTGTCGGTGCCCTTTCTACGCGAGGTTGAATTGGCTGCTGGATCAGGAAGATTCGTCATCGAAGAGAGCGAGCGCTCTAGCCTGCGCTTCGGCAAGCGCAGCCTGCGCCACAACGGCGTGCAATTCGACCAGGCCAAATGCGTGACGGTGCGCGGCAACAGCATGTTGCCTGTTCTTCGCGATGGCGCCACCGTCGGCGTCAACGCCGGCAAGTGCGGCATCGGCGACATCATCGATGGCGATCTGTATGCGATCAATCACAACGGCCAGCTGCGCGTGAAACAACTCTATCGCCTGCCCACCGGCATCCGTCTGCGCAGCTTCAATCGCGACGAGCATCCGGACGAGGACTATAGCTTCCAGGAAATCCAGGAAGAGCAGATCGTCATCCTCGGTCACGTCTTCTGGTGGGGCATGTACGCCCGCTAACACTCGTTCATCCAACTGAAACCTGCC
Organism: Pseudomonas glycinis; assembly: GCF_054871425.1. NCBI lineage: Bacteria > Pseudomonadati > Pseudomonadota > Gammaproteobacteria > Pseudomonadales > Pseudomonadaceae > Pseudomonas > Pseudomonas glycinis. The sequence continues at coordinate 233,480 of NZ_JBTYHF010000004.1, forward strand.
CCTTCGGCAGGTTTTTTTTCGCCTGCAGAAATCTCCCCACCCCTTGGCCCGCATGGGTTTCATGCATACGCGCAAATTTAATGCATAAATAAATGCATTTGCGCATTGACTGTATATGCATCCATGCATATTCTTGCCACCAAGCCGCTCGACAAAGCGGCTGGCAAGACAAGCTCTTTAGTTCCACAAGAACAGGCAGCGATGAACCGGCCTCAACGGTTCAGAGGGTTGGCAACTGACCCGGGTGTGCAGCGTAAAGCACCAGAAGCAGTTATCCGGCGGGCAGGGACCGCGGTCGGAAAAACAATCTGAATGGACTCGTACCGCGCCAGTAGCGCCGAAAAGTCAGCTTCCTTCTCGAACACAGGATTGGAAGGCGAAGGAGCGCATTACTGAAAAGCCCGGCGTGCAAGCGCCGGGCTTTTTGGAATGCCTGCCTGGAATAGTTGCCCCGTGAAGACGTGGCTGAAGGAAAGCATTAGTGCAAAACAATACTGAATATCGATAAGGGGAAAAAAATGAATCGTTACGCTTTCATTGAAATGAGTAATCAATATCCGTTTTCGCGCGTCGCTGAGATCGTCGAGTCTGAGGACACGCCACTTACAGGCCCGGTTGGGATTCCCGGGGCCTGGTACGCGTTGGCAGCTGAGACGGTCGTGCAAGTGGGCTGGAAGGCGACCTATTCGGCCAGCGGATGGATTTATTCTGAGCTGACTTATCAAGATCACGCTGATCTTGTTTCGCAGCGCATACAACAACGTCTCGGCGTTGCGCAGGGTTGGTTGAATCTCAATCCCTTGCAGTACAAGGTGAATTTGGAAATCGCCACACCCGAAGAAGAAACCCAGTGGCTTGCGTACCAACAGTATTACGTAGCAGTCGCCGACGTGAGAAAACAAGCCGATTACCCTTACACGATCGTTTGGCCAGTCGTGCCATTCTGATCTCTTTCCGATAGTGGAAGGAAGCGAGAGCGCATTACTGAAAATCCCGGCGTGCAAGCGCCGGGCTTTTTGGAATGCCTGCCTCAAGAGAAACCGTTTGAACCCAACCCATCACTCATTAATCACCCATGGAGGCGTGACATGACAAACGAGCAACAAGCATTGGCTGACATGCCGATCTGGCTGGTCATCCTCCTCGCTGTCGTCGGCGGGGTGTCCGGCGAAATGTGGCGCGCCGACAAGGAAGGCGCCCGCGGCTGGTCGCTGGTGCGGCGTCTGGCTCTGCGTTCCGGCGCCTGCATGATCTGCGGCGTGTCGGCGATCATGCTGCTGTATGCCGCCGGCATGTCGATCTGGGCCGCTGGTGCGTTTGGCTGCCTGACCGCCATGGCCGGCGCCGACGTCGCCATCGGCCTTTACGAGCGCTGGGCAGCTAAGCGCATTGGCGTCTGTGAAGTGCCGCCGCGCGACCATCCTTAATTCTCCACGCATAGCCCTATGCGAGCGTGCCTGCTCGCGAAAGGGAAGTCAGCTTCAGCATCGATGTGACTGATCGACCGCTTTCGCGAGCAGGCTCGCTCCCACAGGGATTGCGGCGTCCTCTGTAATTTCTCTTATTCCGGAACACCCCCATGAAGATCACCCCGATCCTCACGCAACTGCGTGGGCAATGCCCTGGGCTTGCCAATCACATTTCGGTGGGTGTCGATCTGGCGTTGCTGCAAGGCAACCCGGATCTGCCAACACCTTCGGCCCACGTGCTGCCAATCGCCGATCTGGCCAGCAACAGCACCGCCCAAAACCTCACCACCCAACCAATCCGCGATCGCTTCGAAATCGTCCTGGCCCTTGACGCCACCGACGCTACAAAAGCGCTGGATCTGTTGCACGACCTGCGCGCCGAACTGTGGCGCGCGCTGGTCGGTTTCAAACCTGATGCCACCTACAGCGCCATCGCCTACGACGGCGGCGAGATGGTCTCGATCAACAGCAGCCGTGCCTTCTATCGGCTGCGTTTTTATGCCGAGTTCCAGCTCGGCCGCAATCTGCCGAGTCAGCCTGCGGAGAGTTGGCACGAGCGCGAACTGGACGCTTTGTCGTCTTTTACCGGGATGACGGTGCGGGTCGATGCGATCGATCCGGCCGATCCCAATCTGCAACGCCCGGGTCCGGATGGCCGGGTGGAAATGACTTTCTCTGGAGACGTAACCCCATGAGCAACCGCATCACCGTAGTGCCGGCCGCTGGCCGTGTCGTACCTGACCCGGAGGCGGGCGACCTGTTGCCGGCCGCAGGCCGTGACGTGCTGGACAGCGCCTGGTGGCGCCGGCGTCTGGCCGACGGCGATATCACACTCAAAACCGCAAAAGCGGCTAAACCACAGGGAGCCAAATGATGGCGATCGGATTCAGCAACATACCGGCGGACATTCGTGTGCCGCTGTTCTATGCCGAAATGGACAACTCGGCCGCCAACAGCGCGACTTCGGCCATGCGCCGTTTGATCGTCGCCCAGGTCAACGACAATATTGCCCCGACTGAAGTCGGCAAGCTGGTGCTGGTTTCCAGCGTGGCGCTGGCGAAAAGCATCGGCGGCCAGGGCTCGATGCTCGCCTCGATGTACGAGACTTTCCGCAAGGCTGACCCGATCGGCGAGATCTGGTGCCTGCCGCTGCACAACACCGAAGGCGCTATCGCCAAAGGTGTGCTGACACTGACCGGCACCGCAACTCAGGCGGGCATGCTCAATCTATACGTCGGCGGCGTGCGTGTGCAGGCCACCGTGGTCAATGGCGCCACCGCCGCGCAAGCGGCCACTGCACTGGCGCAGAAAATCAACGCCACTGCCGACCTGCCGGTCAGCGCTGCGGCTGCTGAAGGTGTGGTCACCCTGAACGCCAAATGGACCGGCGACAGCGGTAACGACATCAGCCTGCAATTCAATCGCCTGGGCAAGAGCAACGGCGAAGAAACCCCGGCTGGCCTGACCAGCGCAATCACCGCCATGACCGGCGGCGCCGGTGTGCCGGATCAGATCGCCGCCGTCGCGGCTCTAGGCGATGAGCCATTCGAATTCATCGCCTTGCCGTGGTCCGATCTGGCGACCCTCAATACCTGGCAAGCGGTCATGGATGACAGCACCGGTCGCTGGTCGTGGGCCAAGCAACTGTTCGGTCACGTCTACAGCGCCAAGCGCGGCACCGTTGGCACTCTGGTCGCCGCAGGCCAGGCCCGCAACGATCAGCACATGACCATTCAGGCGCTGGAGCCGGGCGTACCGCAACCGTTCTGGGTGCAGGCCGCCGCGCTGGCTGCGCGCACGGCGGTGTTCATCTCCGCCGATGCCAGCCGTCCGACGCAAAGCGGCAGCCTGCCGGGCGTCGATCCGGCGCCGGCGAGCGAGCGTTTCACCCTGACCGAGCGTCAGTCGCTGCTCAACTACGGCATCGCCACCGCTTACTACGAAGGCGGTTACGTGCGCATCCAGCGCTCGATCACCACCTACCAGAAGAACGCCTACGGCCAGGCCGACAACTCCTATCTGGACAGCGAAACCATGCACCAGTCGGCGTTCATCGTGCGTCGTCTGCAAAGCGTGATCACCAGCAAATACGGCCGCCACAAACTGGCCTCCGACGGTACCCGTTTCGGCGCCGGTCAGCCGATCGTCACGCCTGCGACCATTCGCGGCGAGCTGATCGCGCAGTACGCCAAGCTCGAACTCGAAGGCCATGTGGAGAACGCCGAGCTGTTCGCCGAGCACCTGATTGTCGAGCGCGACGTGCAGGACCCGAGCCGCGTGAACGTGCTGTTCCCGCCGGATTACATCAACGGTCTGCGCGTGTTCGCACTGCTCAACCAGTTCCGTCTGCAGTACGACGACGCGGCCTGATCCGCGCAGTCGGCGCTAAGCATTCAGCCCACCTCGCGTGGGCTTTTTTTTTGAAGGGAGAAACACCATGGGTCAACTGATTGCAGGCACCTGCTACGTCAAGGTCGACGGCGCACAACTGACCATCAATGGCGGCTGCGAAGCCCCGCTGATGGCCGTCAAACGTGAAACCGTCGTGCCCGGTTTCTACAAGGAAACCGACATCGCACCGTCGTTCAAAGTGACCGCGCTGCACACCGCCGACTTCCCGCTGAAGAAGCTGATCGAAGGCACCGATATCACGGTCACCTGCGAGTTCAGCAACGGCAAAGTCTACGTGCTGGCCGGCGCCTATCTGGTCGAGGAGCCAGTCTCCAAGGGCGACGACGCCACCATCGAACTGAAATTCGAAGGCATCAAGGGGACCTGGCAATGAGCGCCGCCGTGAAGCTTCAAGTAGCAATCGAAGCCCACGGCGAGCCTCTGACCGAACTCGTTCTGCGCCGTCCGACGGTGCAGGAAGTGCGAGCGATCAAGGCGCTGCCGTACAAGATCGACAAGAGCGAAGAAGTCAGCCTCGACATGGACGTGGCGGCCAAATACATCGCCGTGTGCGCCGGCATCCCGCCGTCGTCGGTCAACCAGCTCGATCTGGCTGACCTCAATGCGCTGAGCTGGGCCGTCGCGAGTTTTTTCATGAGTGCGGCGTCGGCGCCATCACCGACCTGATCGCCGTCGCCTATGACCTGGCCTGGTTCTGGAAGGTTGACCCCGAACAGATGATGGCCAGGCCACTGGATGTGCTTCGCGAATCGCTGGAGCACGCGCAACGGATCAATGCGATGCAGCAGGTGCAGTGATGGCAGACGAAGAGAAGAAAACCCCGAAACCGGTGCTGATCACCGGCATCGATGAACTCTCGCCCAAACTGGGCGCCCTGCGCATGAAGGTTGAGAGTTTTAAAAACAATCTCGAGCAGACCGGCCTCGGCAAACTGGACATCAGTGGTCTGTTCAACGGCGGCAGCGTGATCACGCCGTTTGTAGACGGCATCAAATCGGCCGCAGCGTTCCAGGGCAAATTGAGCGAAGTCAGCGACACGGCGAAAACCGTCGATCTGCCCGCCGCGCCGACTGCTGCCACGCAGAACATGAACGTGTTCAGTGCGTCGATGCAGAAGGTTTCGGCGGCGGTGGACGCTGCGCTGGTGCCGGCGGTGGGGGCGTTGGTGGTCGGACTGGAGCCGATGCTGACGCAGGTCGGCAGCCTGCTCGCCGACAATCCGAAACTGGTCGAGGGCCTGGCGGCGGGGGCGATTGCCTTCTCCGCCATGCAAACCGCGGTCACCGGTATGACCCAGGTGATGGACGTCATGAGCATGGTGCTCAAGACCAACCCGATCATGCTGATCGCCATGGGCATTGCCGTGGCGGCCGGTTTGATCGTGGCCAACTGGACGCCGATCAGCGCGTTCTTCACCGGGATGTGGGAGGGCGTGAAAAACGCCGGGGCGAGTGCGATGGCGACGTTGCGCTCGGTACTAGACTGGCGACCGCTGGCGGCACTGGCTGCGCTGTGGGAACCGGTCACGGGATTTTTCTCGGCTATCTGGGACAAGGTCACGGTCGTGACGGCGCCAGTGATCGACTTCTTCAAGTCGGTTTTCGCGTGGTCGCCTGCGGGGATGATCATCGAAAACTGGGGGCCGCTGACCGGTTTGTTCTCGGCGATCTGGGAATTGCTCGAGGCCTTGAGTGTGCCGGTGATGGCGTTTCTCAGAAACCTGTTCGATTTCTCGCCGATGCAGATGATTACCGATGCGTGGGGTGGTGTCGTGACGTTCTTCGAACCGATGTTCACCACGCTGCAATCGGCCGTTCAAAGCACCCGGGATATCCTGCGCACGCTGTTCGATTTTTTCCCGATGGAAATGCTCACCAGCGCCTGGGGTGGAGTTGTCGGGTTCTTCGAACCGATCTGGATGGCGCTGCAAACGTCTGTGCAGCGAGTCAGGGGCTTTTTCACCAGTCTGTTCGAGTGGTCACCGCTGGAGCAGATTGCCCAGTATTGGCAGCCGATCAGTGAGGTCTTTTCGGCGCTCTGGGGCGTTGTGTTGGCGCTGTCCGCGCCGGTCGTGGACTTTCTGCACAGCCTGTTCGAATGGAAACCGCTGGATCAGATCATCGAGAGTTGGGGGCCGATCACCGAGTGGTTCGGCGAGTTGTGGCAAAAGCTGCAAACCGTCATCGCGCCGATCAAGGAGTTGTTCGACGGTGGCTTCGCCGGACTGATCGCCAAGGTCACCGGCAAGGTTGAAACTCTCACTGAAGCACAACGCCAAACCAATGCCGAAGGCAAAGGCGAACTGGCGCCGGCGTTCTTCGCTGCCAGTCCGGCGCCTGCTGGCAACGGCACACTGCAAAGCGGTTCGTTGCCACAAACCTCCAGCGCGCTGATCCAGCAGAGCGCCGCCAACAACCGTACGCAGCTCCAAGGCGGGCTGACCGTGCGCTTCGAAAATGCGCCGGCAGGCCTGCGCACCGAACAACCGCAAACCAATCAACCTGGCCTGGCCGTGTCTTCACGCATCGGCTATCGCTCACTGTCGATGGGAGGTTCCCAATGAACTGGCGTGATCGTTTATTGCCGGCATCCTTTCGCGGTGTCGGTTTCTGGATCGACCAGGCGAAAACCCCGGTCGGGCGCAAAGGGCAGTTGCATGAATACCCGCAACGCGACCTGCCGTATTTCGAGGACCTCGGCCAGCAGGCCAAGACCCACGATCTGACCGCGTTCATCATCGGCCCCGATTGCCTCGAGCAGCGCGACAAGTTGCTCAAGGCGCTGGAGCAGGGCCGTGGCGAACTGGTGCATCCGTGGCTCGGACGCCTGCAAGTCAAGGTCGGCGAATGCGACATGACCCACACCCGCCAGGACGGTGGGTTGGTGACGTTCGCCTTGAAGTTCTATCCCGACCAACCCCTGCCGTTTCCGACCGCCACGGTCAGCACGCAGAAAGTGCTGCTGGCCAAAGCCGACACTCTGCTGGGTTCGGCGGTGGCGCGTTTCGAACAAGCGATGACGCTGATCAAGGCTGCGCGGATCGGCATCACCAACCTGCGCAACAGCCTTACCGGCGTCTATGACGTGATCAAAGAGCAACTGAAACCTTTGATCGAGCAGTACCGCCAGATCACTGAACTGGTCAAAGCCGTGAAGGAACTGCCCAAGGAAGTGGCGGCGGAATTCAAGGGTTTGCTCGGCGATATCAAGGAGCTGAAAGCGTTCGCCAAGGAAGGCTACCGTGGCGTGATTGCTGACGTGTCGCAGCAACTCGAAGCGATTCGCAAGGCCGATGCGCCGAAGATCACCACGGGCAAGGACACCAATGCCGCCGCGCAGGCGATGGCCGATCTGGTGCAGGACACGCTGATCGTCAAAGTGGCGCAGTGGGTCGCGTCGATGCCAGTGGCCACCCGAGCGATGCAACTGCCGTCGACGCCCACCGTTGCTCAGCAAGCTCATCAGCAAGTCACCCGCCCGGAAGTCCCGGCCACGGATGATTTGCAGGCGCTGCAAAAGGATTTGGTCGAGGCGCTGCAAGGGGCGAAAAACAAGGCCGATCCTGAGCACTATCAAGCCATCAGTGACGTGCAGGATGCCTTGGTTGCGCACCTCAAGGCCGTGGCATCCTCGGGCGTGCGACTGGTCAGCAAAACCTTTCAGGAAAGCCTTCCGGCACTGGTCATAGCGTACAAACAGTTTGGCGACGCCACGCGAGTCACCGAAGTCGTGCAGCGCAACGGCGTGACCAATCCGTTGTACCTCCCGCAAAGCGATGTGAAAGTCTCCAGGGAGTGAACCATGGACGAGTTGGATAACCACGTCACGCTGACGGTCAACAATATGGAATACGGCGGCTGGAAAAGCGTCGAAATCACCGCTGATCTGGAGCGTCAGTTCCGCACTTTCAAACTCGACATCACCTGGCAATGGCCAGGGGAGGCCGTAGACCAAAGGATCAAACCCGGCGACCCCTGCGAGGTAAAAATCGGCAAGGACCTGGTGCTCACCGGTTACGTGTTCAAAGCACCGATCCGCTATGACGGACGGCAGATCAGCCTGACCATCGAAGGCAGTTCCAAGACCCAGGATCTGGTCGATTGCGCCGCTCGCAACCTGCCCAGCCAATGGCAGCAACAACCCTTGCTGACTATCGTCCGCGATCTGGCGAGCGAATATGGGCTGTCAGTGGTCAACGAGATCAGCGAAACCACACGCCTGACCAAACACACCATCGTGCCGGGTGAAACGGCATTCCAGTCGATCGACCGATTGCTCTCGCTGCTGCGGGTGTTTTCCACCGACAACGAGCTGGGCCAGTTGGTGCTGGCCAAACCCGGCAGCGGTGGCCGCGCCAGCGATGCGCTGGAGCTGGGCAAGAATATCCTGTCGGCCAGTGCGCCAATGGATTTCAGCCAGGTGTTCTCCGAGTACCGGGTGATCGGCCAGCAAAAAGGCTCGGACGCAAAAAGCGGCGCGGCGGTCAGCGAAGTCGAGTCGACCGCGGCTGACCTGAGTTTCAAACGTCGACGCACCACGGTGATCAATGAAGGCACGCAACTGACCTTTGAGTTGGCGCAGCAGCGTGCTCTATGGGAAAGCGCGACCCGCATGGGCCGCGCGCAGACCACCACCTATCAGGTGCAGGGCTGGCGGCAAAGCAATGGCGATTTGTGGCGCCATAACACGCTGGTCAAGGTCAAGGATCCGGTGCTCGATTTCGATGGTGACATGCTGATTTCCAAGGTCACTTATTCGCTGTCGGCGCAGGGATCGGTGACCACCTTGCAAGTGGCGCCGCCGCATACCTTTGATCCTGATCCGACTCCCCCGAAAAAAACCTGAGCCTGACCCCGAACCCTGTGGGAGCGAGCCTGCTCGCGAAAGCGTCGCCAGCCTCAACATCACAGCGCCTGACCCGCCGCGTTCGCGAGCAGGCTCGCTCCCACACTGATCCCATTCGGGCGACTCTTTTCAAGGACACCCCATGAGCCTACTGACACGCCTGCTGGCGCGCGGCACTGTCGTGCTCGCCAATTCGGCAACCAAGCTGCAATCGCTGCAAATGCGCCTCACCGCCGGTGAAATCAACGACGACCTCGAACACTTCGAACCCTACGGTTTCACCAGCCATCCGCTGGCGGGAGCCGAAGGGGTCGTCACCTTCATCGGCGGCGACCGTTCCCATGCCATCGCCCTGGTCATCGCCGACCGCCGCTATCGCCTGCAAGCACTCGCTGCCGGTGAAGTGGCGATCTACACCGACGAGGGCGACAAAATTCATTTCAAGCGCGGACGGATCATCGACATCGAAACCGCCACGCTGAACATCCGCGCCAGCAGCGCGGTGAACTTCGACACGCCGGTGATCAACCAGACCGGCAAGATCGTTTCCACCGGTGATCAACTGGCCGGCGGCATCAGCCAGATCAAACACGTGCATGTTGGCGTGCAGGCCGGCAACGGTCAGACCGGCGCGCCGGCAGGAGGCCAGTGATGTTCATCAGCCAGAACCTCCACGCCGCACTGACCCGCGCGGTGCTGATCAGCCTGTTCACCTGGCGTCGCGCCGCCGATGACGATGCCCTCGATGACGAAGAACGCTTCGGCTGGTGGGGCGACAGTTTTCCCACGGTTGCCGACGATCGCGTCGGCTCGCGGCTGTGGCTGTTGCGCCGGGTCAAGCTGACCCGGCAGACGCAGATGGACGCGGAGTTCTATGCCCGCGAAGCCCTGCAATGGCTACTCGACGACGGCCACTGCAGCGCCATCGACATCATCAGCGAACGCCTCGACGCCCAGCGCCTGAACCTGCGCACGGTCCTGACCCTGGCCGACGGCGAACGTCTGGACATCAACCCCGATAACAGTTGGCAGGTGATCTATGCCGTTTGAAACCCCTTCGCTGCCGGTGCTGATCAAGCGCACCCAAAGCGACCTGGCCGGCGATTCGCTGCGCCAGTCCGATGCGCAAGTGCTCGCCCGCACCCTCGGCGGCGCCGCTTATGGTCTGTACGGTTATCTCGACTGGATTGCCGAGCAGATCCTGCCCGACAAAGCCGATGAGTCAACCTTGGAACGCATCGCAGCGCTGCGCCTGAATCAGCCGCGCAAAGCCGCGCAAGTGGCCACCGGCAGCGTCAGTTTTACCGCCACTCCCGGCGCGGTGCTCGACGTTGACACGCTGCTGCAAGCGAACGATGGCCGCACCTACAAAGTCACCGCCGCGCGCACCACGGTCAATGGCAGCAACAACACCACAATTGCCGCGTTGGAGGCCGGCAGTCTCGGCAACGCTGACGCCGGTCTGACGCTGACCCCGGTGCAGCCGATTGCCGGGATTGTCGGCAACAGCTTCGTGGTGCTGGCGCCGGGCCTCAGCGGCGGTGTGGCGCGGGAAAGCCTCGAATCGCTGCGCTCGCGGGTCATCCGTTCCTACCGCGTGATTCCCCACGGTGGCGCGGCCAGCGACTACGAAACCTGGGCATTGGAAGTGCCGGGCGTGACGCGGGCGTGGTGCCGTGGTGGCTTGCTCGGCCCGGGCACCGTAACCGTGTTCATCATGCGCGACGATGATCCGCAACCGGTGCCGAACGATGAACAGTTGGCGGAGGTTCAGGAGTACATCGAACCGCTGCGTCCGGTGACCGCGGAAGTGCACATGCAGCGACCGGTTCAGGTGCCGGTGGTGTATCGCTTCAAGAGCGTTAATCCGGACACCACCGCGGTGCGCGCCGCCGTCGAAGCGCAGTTGCGCGATCTGCACAACCGCGAGGCTGACCTCGGCGTGCCGTTGCTGATCAGCCATATCCGCGAAGCGATCAGCAGCGCCGGCGGCGAATACGATCACACGCTCACTGCTCCAGCCGCTGACGTGCCGGCCGGGCAAAGCGAACTGCTGACTTTCGGAGGCTGCGTATGGGGGGCATAAGAACCGCCGCGCAATACCAGGCGCAGTTGCGCGCCTTGCTGCCCAGTGGCCCGGCATGGGATCCGGAACGCGTGCCGGAACTCGAAGAAGTGTTGCAAGGCGTCGCCGTCGAACTGGCTCGTCTGGATGCGCGCGCCGCCGACCTGCTCAACGAAATGGACCCGGCCGGCGTCAGCGAACTGGTGCCGGACTGGGAACGCGTCATGCAGTTGCCCGACCCGTGCCTGGGCACCACGCCACTGTTCGACGACCGCCGCCTCGCCGTACGCCGCCGCCTGCTCGCGGTCGGCAGCCAGGCTGTCGGCTATTACCTCGACATCGCCAAAAGCCAGGGTTACCCCAACGCCAGCATCACCGAACACGAAGCCCCACGCATGGGCCGCGCTCGTTTCGGCTCGGCGCATTGGGGCACCTGGGAAGCACAGTTCATGTGGACGCTCAATACCGGCGGGCGCTTGCTGCTCGGCCGGCGTTACGGCGCGAGCTATTGGGGGGAGCGCTTCGGCGTAAACCCGGGCTCGGCGCTGGAATGCCTGATCCACCGCAGCGCGCCGGCGCATACCAAGGTGCATATCAATTATGACTAGGGAGGGATGAGGGATGGATTATCCGAAGAGTGTGCCCAGTGCCGGGCTGGTGAACGGCAAGTTTGTTGATGAAAACCCCATGACGGGGACGCCGGGATCGTTGATCCCGGCGGATTGGGGGAACGGGGTTACGCAGGAAATTCTTAACGTGATCAAGGCGGCGGACCTGACACCGGATGAGAAGAAATACGATCAGTTGTTGCAAGCGATTCAGAGCGTTTCGGCCAAGGGCTGGAATTTGGATTCGGCGTTGCCGATTGGCGCCTTGCCAACCGCCACCGTCGCTACGGCGGACGGGCGATTGCCAATCACACCGACCGCGTTTGCTACCAGTGGCGGTCGGTTATCTATTCTGCCCGGCGTACTGATCAGCCTGGGCCAAGAAGTGCTGGCAGGTCAGTTGGGTCGTCCGCGCACATTTACGACACAAGCCTGGAGCAGTGCCGATCTTTTGCCCAACTCTGGTTACTTTCTGCGTGCGCAAGTGGTTGCGGGCGTGCTGACCTTCTACATGCAGCGCGGCACGATTTATGACGCTACACCGGAGGGTTTGAAGGGCACGAACAATGGAGCGGCGGGAGGCGGTTTCCAATCGACGACGCTGGATCTTTGTCTGGCATGGGTGGTGACGGCTGGTCCCGGCTCGGTACCAATTGTCCGGCCGATTTATAACCGCAGTCGCTTGTCGTGGACGCAAACAATCAGCGGTAATGGTGTGGTGTACCTGCCACTTGACCCGCATGCTCGTGCCGCTCGTCTGGTGGTGGGCAACGCGACGCCGCATCCGACGCAAGTCACAGCTGTGAATTTTGCTACACCCGGATGGCTGGGCGCCAACTACTGTTTTCTCAACCCGAAGGTTGCCACGTCGAGCAACTGGGACGGCTGGGCCAATGCGGGTGAGACGGTGCGGGTTATTACCAACAACGAGGTGAATGACACAACCGTTTCGACATTGACCGCCAGCTTCGACCACAGCATGTTGCGTTCCCTGTGGCAGACCTATCAAGCCGAACACGCCTTCGGTGCTGATAACGGAACAAGTGACGAATTGCTGTTGAGCATGGGTATTAAAAATATCCTTCCAAGCGACTACTCCAACGGTATTGCGATCAATTTTACAGCAGCGGTGAATATCAATCTTTCCTGGGAGTTGATCCGATGATCATCATTCAAGAAATGCATCAGTTCGAGGACGGTTTGCGTGCTGCACAGCCTTCTCCTGCCCATGAGTGGGTCGGTGAAGCATGGCAGCTTAATGCGGGCAGGGTCGCCGAACTGGAACTGCTGGAAGCCGAACGCCTCTGCGGCATGATCGACGCCGCTGCTGATAACGTCCGCACGGTGCTGGCCGGCGACCCGCTCAAAGCCATGGAATACGCCCAGGCCGCCGCCGACGCGCAGGCTTATCAGGACGCCGGTTACCCAAAAAAAGAAGTGCCGCTGTCGGTCGCCGCGTGGGTTGTCAAAGGCCGCAGCGCCAAACAGGCCACCGAGCAGATTCTGAGCATGGCCGATCAACTGACCGACCATCTGTTGGCGCTGCGTACCCTGCGCCTGAAGGCCAAAGCGCAGATTCGCGCCCAAGCTGCCAAGGGCAACATGGATCGGGCGCGCAGCTCTGCTGAGGAAGCATCGGTCGCCATTCGCGAACTGGTCAACGGTCCATCCAGCTAAATCAAAAACCTCAGTTCTGCGTCACCCAAGCCCACTTAGATGTGGGCTTTTTATTTCTGAAAACAGACCGTGAACAGGTAGGCGAAGAACGTTTTGCCGATGCCGGTCATTTGTCATTTCAAAGGAGCGAACATCTTATGGATTATCCAAAAAGCGTACCCAGCGTCGGACTGGTCGATGGCCGCTTCGTCGATGAAAACCCGGTGGCGGGGACACCGGGTTCGTTGATTCCGGCGGTGTGGGGCAACAGCGTTACACAAGAGATTCTCAACGTGATCAAGGCGGCCGGGTTGACACCCGATGAGGCCAAAACGGATCAACTCGCCAGTGCGATCGGTGCACTGGTCGATTTCACCAAACTGAAAAATACCCCGACCACATTGGCCGGTTACGGCATCACCGATGCGGTGGGGCGGCTGCTGGCGGTCAGACAGATCGAGACGGTCGGTATTACGGTTTACAAGCCAAATCCCAAAGCAAAGCGGATCCGAGTGCGGTTGGTGGGTGCGGGTGGTTCCGGTGGCGGGTGTGGGCCGGTGCCGGCGGGCACCCAGATTCTGGGGGGAGGTGGCGGTTCAGGTGGTTACGCGGAAAGCTTGTATGACGTTACCACGCAAATGCTCGCCGGTGTCCCGGTTTCGCTGGGCGCGGGTGGTGCGGTCAGCAACTCCACAGGCCTGGCGGGCGGTGGAGCTTCTTTTGGCGCCTACATGAGTGTTTCGGGCGGTGGTGGTGGGCAAAAACTGGCGATCGTGACGTCGGCTACATCCTCTGGATTCATTCAGGGCGGTGTTGGCGGGACCGTGACGGGCGGAAATCTTTGCAATGCTCGGGGCATTTCGGGTGGATTCGGCATGAGCAACGCTAACTGGGGCTTGCTATCCGGTTGCGGAGCCGCGAGTGCGTTCGACGGAGGCGGCCCGTTCACGGGGTCGGACACCCCAGGCAGCGCCGGCACCCGTGGTTCCGGGGGCAGCGGCTCATGTTCGGTTCTGCCCACGGCCTCAGTGGTCAGCGGCGTCGGCGGCAACGCCTTCTGTGAAATCTGGGAGTACGAATAATGGCTATTTATGCACGGGTCGAGAACGGCGTGGTCGTTGAACGGATAGATACCGGTGAGTACGCGATCAGCCAACTGTTTGCTCCATCTTTCGTCGATACGATGGTTCGCGTGCTGGAGGGTCAAGAGGTCGAGATCGGTGCGCCGATCAGCAGGCTTCCGGCAGTCGTCGAAGAACTGCCTGCACAGCAGAGCCGTGGGGTAGCTCAGGCTCCCATTGTTGCGGAAGAGGAACCTGCGGCCGCACTTGTCTGGCGCCAAGCCTCTCTGGCCACGACCGAATGGTTAGTCACGCGGCATCGCGATGAACAGGATCTGGGACGCGGCACATCGCTCAAGCCCACGCAGTATCTGGAACTGCTTGAGTACCGACAGGCATTGCGCGACTGGCCTGACTCAGCGCTTTTCCCGGCGTTGAATGCCCGCCCTCTGGCACCCGCATGGCTCGCTATCAAAACAGGAGAACAGTAATGGATTACCCAAAAAGCGTCCCCAGCGCAGGGTTGGTGGATGGTAGCTTTGTTGATGAAGACCCGCTGAACGGCAGACCGGGATCGCTGATTCCGGCGAGTTGGGGCAATGGTGTCACCCAGGAAATCCTGAGTGTCGTTCAAGCCGGCGGGCTGACGCCGAGTGAAGCGTCCAACACGCAAATGCTGGGCGCACTGCGCAGCGCCCAGCTTTTTAGGACCGCCGCACCTTTCGATATCAGCCGTTCGGCGGCGACTTGCGAGTATGTTCAGCGGGCTCTTGGCAACTACGCGGGGGCGCGTGACATCCTTGCCACTACGCAACTAACTCTCGCTGACCTGGGCTGGTCGTTAGGTCTGGGTGGTAACTCGCCTTACACCGTGACCCTGCCGGACATCGACAAGGTTCCAATGGGCGCCGCCATTGCATTTCACTGCCGCAGCAATGCTCCGGTCACGATTGCTCACCCGGGCGCCGCCAAGATAAGCCCGCAGGGCGTCTTGTTGAATTCGATAGTGATCAACAGTGGCGAGAGCGCCACCATCGTCAGGGAAAGTGGAGCCTGGGCGGTACACGGGACGGCGAGTCTGAAATATGCCTCGCTTTTTTCCGGATTGACGAGTGCCCAGGGATATCAAAAACACGCCAGCGGCAATATCGATCAATGGGGCTCAGGTCTGTCGAATGCTGCTGGACTGGTCTACGTGACATTTCCAATCTCGTTTCCGAGGGCCTATTTCTCGCTCGTGGCCACACATGCGGGAGGCGATACCGCAATGATCGTGCTGAATGCCGCCAACCAGCAGGGCTGCACCTTGAAAATTCGCGATGCGAATGCGCAGTTGGCTGCCAATTGCACCGTCAACTATTTTGTAAAGGGCTATTGAATGAACACCTTCAACGTTTTATTCAGCGCCACCACCCGAGGTGTTTACGTACCCGGCATCAACTCGACGGACATCCCCGACGACGTCATCGAAATTCCTCAGGGCTACTGGATCTCGCTGCTGCAGCAACTGGCGGTGAGTGCGAAAATGATCGGGGTGCGTGCGGACGATGGCTACCCGATTCTGGTAGATCCACCGCCACCCTCGGCAGAAGAAGTCGAGGACATTGAACGTCTATGGCGCAATGCGCAATTGGCAGCCACCGATGGCATGGTTGCACGCGATCGCGATGAATTGGAGGATGGCGGTGGCACGACGCTGACCACCGGACAATATGCCGAACTGCAAGCCTATCGACGTGAATTGCGCGATTGGCCGCAAGGGTCTTCCTTTCCCTTCAGCGAGCATCGCCCGCTGGCACCGCGCTGGTTGGTAGCGACGCCCTGACCCAGCGTCACTCACAAATACTTTCGCGGAAAACTCTGGCAAATAAATGGCTGGCAAGCATAAGCCGCCAGCCGTGATTCAATCGGGACAACATCCAGGGAGGATCAAGCATCATGCAATTAAATGAAAAACACCTTATCGACATCATGCCCAACGCCCGCTCTCAAGCGGGCGTTTTTTTTTCGCCGCTCAACACCGCGATGGCCAGGCATCGCATCGATACGCCAAAACGTATCGCGGCTTTTCTGGCTCAGGTCGGTCACGAGTCGGGCCAATTGCGTTACGTGCGCGAACTGGGCAACAACCAATACCTGAGCAAATACGACACCGGCACCCTGGCGCTGCGTCTGGGCAATACGCCCGAGGCGGATGGCGATGGGCAAAAATACAGAGGGCGCGGGCTGATCCAGATCACCGGTCGTGACAACTATCGACAATGCAGCCTCGGCTTGTTTGGCGATGAGCGTCTGTTGTCGTTGCCCGAACTGCTCGAACAACCGCAGTGGGCCGCCGAATCGGCGGCGTGGTTCTGGGCGCAGAAGGGCTTGAACGAACTGGCCGACGCGGACCAGTTCAACACCATCACCCGGCGGATCAACGGCGGGTTGAACGGCTTGCAGGATCGCCTGGAAATTTGGGCACGGGCGAGGGCGGTGCTATGTCCGGCTCCTGGCGGGTGATTGGCCTGTTGTTGCTGGTGGCGGGGGCTTTCGCCGCGGCGTGGCAGTTTCAGGGCTGGCGTTACGGGCGGCAATTGGCCGACCAAGCGCGGTTAAACGCCGAAACGCAAAATCAACTCACTCTGACCGCCGCCACCGCGCAACAGGCCGAGCAGGATAAACGCCTGGCGCTGGAGCAACGGCTCGCGGCGAGTGAACAAACCCATTACCGAGCGCTGAGCGATGCCCAACGTGATCAGGATCGCCTGCGCGATCGCCTTGCTACTGCCGATGTTCGGCTGTCGGTCCTTCTCGACGCCGGCGACGTTGCCCACGGCTGTGCGGTGCCAGCCACCGCCGGCACCGGCGGCGTGGATTCTGCAGCCGTACGCGCCCGACTTGACCCGGCGCATGCTCAACGAATTATCGCCATCACCGACACCGGCGACCGTGGATTGATTGCCTTGCAGGCCTGTCAGGCCTATGTCAGAGCGCTGGCGCCCGAACATCTTGAATGATTCTGTGTATTGAAAGCATGGCCGGCTCGTGTACGGTGAAGGCATTCCACACGATCCGGAGCTCGCCGTGAAAGAGACCACCCAACTGGCCGCAGAACTGGGCCGACGTCTGCAAGTGCTCAATGCCCATGTCACTACCGCCGAGTCCTGCACAGGTGGCGGGATTGCCGAAGCGATTACGCGGATTCCGGGCAGTTCGGCCTGGTTTGAAGCGGGGTACGTGACGTATTCCAATCGGCAGAAGACCCGGCAGCTGGATGTGCCGGGCGATTTGTTCGAGACGGTAGGGGCGGTCAGTCGCGAAGTGGTCGAGGCCATGGTGCGCGGTGCGCAGCAGCACAGCCTGGCGCATTTTGCCGTGGCGGTCAGCGGTGTTGCCGGCCCCGACGGCGGCACGCCGAACAAGCCAGTGGGCACGGTATGGCTGGCCTGGGGTGTTGGCGATGAGGTTTACAGTGAGGTTCAGCACTTCCCCGGCAACCGTGATGAGGTCCGCCGACAAACGGTGAAGGCCGCGCTAGAGGGGCTTGTGCGACTAGCGGCACGAGAAATCGAAAATCAGGGGTAGGCGATCTTCGAACGCTGTGGAATAATACTGGCTACTTATACAGGTGTTGGCCGTCAGGCCTTATTGATTACGTGAGGACTTTAATGGACGACAACAAGAAGAAAGCCTTGGCTGCGGCCCTGGGTCAGATCGAACGTCAATTCGGCAAGGGTGCCGTAATGCGTATGGGCGATCAGGACCGTCAGGCGATCCCGGCCATCTCTACTGGCTCTCTGGGTCTGGATATCGCACTCGGCATCGGCGGTCTGCCAAAAGGCCGTATTGTTGAAATCTACGGTCCTGAATCCTCCGGTAAAACCACACTGACCTTGTCCGTGATCGCCCAGGCGCAGAAAGCCGGCGCGACCTGCGCATTCGTCGACGCCGAACACGCACTCGATCCAGAGTACGCCGGCAAGCTGGGCGTCAACGTCGATGATCTGCTGGTTTCCCAGCCGGACACCGGCGAACAGGCCTTGGAAATCACCGACATGCTGGTGCGCTCCAACGCCGTTGACGTGATCATCGTCGACTCCGTGGCGGCACTGGTACCGAAAGCTGAAATCGAAGGTGAAATGGGCGACATGCACGTCGGCCTGCAAGCACGTCTGATGTCTCAGGCGCTGCGTAAAATCACCGGTAACATCAAGAACGCCAACTGCCTGGTCATCTTCATCAACCAGATCCGTATGAAGATCGGCGTGATGTTCGGCAGCCCGGAAACCACCACCGGTGGTAACGCGCTGAAGTTCTACGCCTCGGTTCGTCTCGACATCCGCCGTACCGGCGCGGTGAAGGAAGGCGACGAAGTGGTCGGCAGCGAAACCCGCGTCAAGGTTGTGAAGAACAAGGTGGCTTCGCCGTTCCGTCAGGCCGAATTCCAGATTCTTTACGGCAAAGGCATCTACCTCAACGGCGAGATGATCGACCTGGGTGTGCTGCACGGTTTCGTCGAGAAGTCCGGCGCCTGGTACGCCTACGAAGGCACCAAGATCGGTCAGGGCAAGGCCAACTCGGCCAAGTTCCTGGCGGACAACCCGGAAATCGCCGCGAAGCTCGAGAAGCAGCTGCGTGACAAGCTGCTGTCGCCAGCGGTGATCGCGGACTCCAAGGCCTCGGCGGTCAAAGAGACCGAAGACGACCTGGCCGACGCTGATCTCTGATACCAGCGATGACCACCGCCGTACTGGATACCCTCGTCGCGGTGCGGCGAACCGCCATGGACCTGCTCGCACGTCGCGAGCATGGTCGAGTCGAGTTGACGCGTAAGCTGCGTCAGCGCGGCGCCGAGGCGGAGCTGATCGAAACAGCCCTCGACCGTTTGACGGAAGAGGGGCTGCTTTCCGAAGCCCGTTACCTTGAAAGCTTTGTCTCCTACCGAGCCCGTTCCGGCTATGGCCCTCTGCGAATTCGTGAGGAGCTCAGCCAGCGGGGTTTGCAACGTACCGATATCGAAATCGCCCTGCGCGAAAGCGGTATCAACTGGCAGGCGCAGCTTCAGGATACTTGGCAACGCAAGTTTTCCGGACATTTACCGATCGATGCGAAAGAACGGGCCAAGCAAGGCCGGTTTCTGGCGTATCGGGGGTTCTCGATGGAGATGATCAACCGCTTGTTCAGCGGTCGAGGGATGGACGATTAGACCGATTCAACAAAAAAGGCCCGCTATTTTTTAGAAAATAGCGGGCCTTTTTTTGCCTTCAAATTACGTTGAAAGGCTCGCGTGAGCGTTGTGCAGTGGGCGGTTTCGAATCGGCCCAGTTTTCCGGCAGATTGATAAAGTCCACCAACTCCCTCAGACGACCATGGGTACGGCCATTGAAGGCAAACGCCAGCCGCGTCAGGTGGCTGAACTGCGCATCGTCGTGTTCTTCGCCGCTGTAGGCATGTTGGTGGAACTGGTCGCTCAGGCACAGATCAGCAAACTCCTCCTGCATCCGCGCCAGTGCCTGGTCGCTGAGCTTGTGGTTCATGCGAATCACAAACTGCCGCTTGAGCCAGCGGCTGGAGTGGAAGTTGCTATAGAACTGATTGATCTCGTCCACCGCGTCTTCAACGCTGTAAACCAGTCGCATCAACTTCATATCGGTCGGCAGGATATAGCGGTTTCCTTCCAGCTGATTGCGGATGAAGTCCAGCGCACCTTGCCAGAAGGTACCGCCCGGAACATCCAGCAACACCACCGGCACCAATGGGCTTTTGCCGGTCTGAATCAGCGTCAGCACTTCCAGCGCTTCATCAAGGGTGCCAAACCCGCCCGGGCACAGTACCAGCGCGTCTGCCTCTTTGACGAAGAACAGTTTGCGGGTGAAGAAAAAGTGGAATGGCAACAGATTATCGGTGCCGTCGACGGTGGGGTTGGCATGTTGTTCGAAGGGCAGGGTGATGTTGAAACCCAAGCTGTGATCTCGACCGGCTCCTTCGTGGGCGGCGGCCATGATGCCGCCGCCGGCGCCAGTGATGACCATCATCTCTGCACGCGTCAGCGCTGCGCCGAGTTCGCGGGCCATCGCGTATAGCGGATGTTCCACTGGCGTACGTGCCGAGCCGAACACGGTGACTTTGCGCCGGCCCTTGAATTGCTCAAGCACGCGAAACGCCTGCTCCAGTTCACGCAGGGCTTGCAGGGTGATCTTGGCGTTCCAGCGGTTGTGGTCTTCCTGAGCCATGCGCAGCACGGTCAGGATCATGTCGCGGTAGATGGGGATGTTCGGGCTGTCGGTGGAAACACGGTTGAGTTGGGCTTCGACCTGGCTGATGAGGTCGCCGCTTTCTTGAAAATGACGGCTCAAGAGGTCATTCGGTTGATAAGGCATTCAACGTCTCCTTCTGTACAGAGCGGGTAGCCCGGACAACCAGCGTCCGGGCCGCACTGCAAAAACACACAGGGCCGGCAGTTCCATTTCTGCCGTTAATGAATGATCGGGGATACTCTCAATCTAGACCCTCGCACGCATTCGCGCTGACTTGAACAGTGCGCTGTAACGTTTTGCCTGGCAACCGCTTACTGGTTTGCGCCAAAGCGTCGCCGCTCGTCTGAACGTGTCGCAAAGGGCCATCACTCTGATTTACTCAAATACAGACGTCGCAAGACAACCTTGCGCTTGCGCAAGGCCAGGCAATTCAAGGATTCGTGGGTGGCAAGGAGGCGGGATGCATGGTCAGAGTGGTTCTGGAGATCGATACTCAGCTGTATCGAATGTTGCAGGAGTCGGCCGAGACGCATCAATTGAGTCTCGAAGAAGAGTGCTGCCGACGATTGGCCGGCGGCGAACGCCGCTCGCGCTATCTGCAGGCGCTAGTGGCGGAACTGCGCGCCGAGGATGAACAGCGGCGCGCCAAGGCTTCGCGCTGATTACTTCTTCTTTGCTGGCGCGGCTTTCGGGCAATCGGATTCCTGATAGCTGGCCGAACCGATCGCTTTGTTGGTTTTCACTTCGGTGAAGTCGTAACGCATGATCGCGCCTTTGGCCATCAGCTTGCGATACGACGGGTTGTTGCAGACCGACGCGCCCAACTGGAAATACACAGCCTTGGGATCGGCGCGCATCTTGTCGGCGTGGCTCTTTTGCACGCTCAGATGGTTGATCAGCTGTGTGCCTTCGACGGTGTAGCCTTGATCAAGAATGTCTTCATTGATCGCCCGTGGCGTGCCGACGCTGCTTTGGGCGGCGACGTTGCGCAGCTCTCGGTTCAGATTCTGCTCACTCAGGGACGCAGCCTGAGCGGTAAAGGACGACGCCAGCAGAATGGCAGCGGTGGGAACGATAAGGCGCAGCATGAAACTCTCCTGATTCGGTGACTGGTGGTTCGACCCGTCACGGGGCGGTGCGTTCAGTGGCGGCGAATTATAGGGGAGCCGGTCTGGACGGTACAGGCTTGCGGCCGTCGCTCTGGTAAACTGCCGGCCTTTATTGCCCTGCCGAGTGTCGTTCGTGTCGAGTTTTCCTGTCTGCCGGTGTTGCCTGCGATGATCCATGCCCCCAACGCCGTGGCCCGCCTGCGCGATCAGCGCGAGGACGAAGGCATCAAGCCGATTCAGGCGCGCGGCTTTCGCTCCGAGCGTTGCCGCGATTGCAGGGTCATCATCAGTCATTGCCTGTGCGCGTGGCGGCCAAGCGTCGACACCCGTTCCGGCGTGTGCCTGATCATGACCGGCAAGGAAGTGTTCAAGCCAAGCAACACCGGCTGGCTGATTGCCGATGTGGTGCGCGACAACCATGCGTTCATCTGGTCACGCACCGAGCCCGACCCGCGGATGCTTGCATTGCTCAACGATCCGCAGTGGCAGCCGTATCTGGTGTTTCCGGGTGAGTATGTCGAACCGTCGCGGGTGACCAACACGGTGACAGTCGATAGCAGCAAGCGCCCGCTGTTCATACTGCTGGATGCGACCTGGACCGAGGCGCGCAAGATCTTTCGCAAGAGTCCGTATTTCGACCGCTTGCCGATCCTCAGCCTGCTGCCCGACAAACTCTCGCGCTATCGCTTGCGCCGTTCGACCCGCAGCGAGCACCTGTGCACCGCCGAAGTCGCAGCGTTGTGCCTGGAACTGGCCGGTGACAGCGCTGCCGCTTCGGCGCTGGACGCCTATTTCGATGTGTTCAGCCAGCATTACCTCGGTGCCAAGCAGCAACTGGACATGAATGAATCAACGCCCGCTCACGCCGAGCTGCTGCCCTATATACGAAAGCCGCAGCCGGAGTTGGCCCGATAGTGGCCCATACTGTCGACAGCGCTGGCCATCTTGCTTGACCACCCCGGCTGCGCTGGGCATGCTTGGCGCCGATTAGGGTGCGGCCAAGGTTTGAGACGCCGTGTTTGCTGTTGATTGGCGTCGAACGTGCCCCTGTGGATATCGCTGCCAAGCGTTGTCTCGAGTTGCTTTGGCCAGACCGGAATCTACCGCGTCTGCCATCAAAAACAGGATCATTTGAAAAATGGCCACATACGACATCCTGATTGCCGATGATCACCCCCTGTTTCGCAGCGCCCTGCACCAAGCGGTGACGCTGGGCCTTGGCCCGGACGTGCGGCTGGTGGAGGTGGCGAGCATCGCCGAACTGGAAGCGCGCCTGACCGAAAAGGCTGACTGGGATCTGGTCCTGCTGGATCTGAACATGCCCGGCGCCTATGGTTTTTCCGGGCTGGTGCTGCTGCGCGGGCAGTATCCGCAGATTCCGGTGGTGATGGTCTCGGCCCAGGAAGAAGCTTCGGTGATGGTCAAGTCCCGCGAGTTCGGCGCCAGTGGCTTCATTCCCAAATCCAGCGATCTGAGCGTGATTCAGGAAGCGGTGCGCAAGGTGCTCGATGGCGACGTGTTCTGGCCGCCGCAAGCGTTCGAAGCAGTGAGTGTGTCGGATGAAGCGAAAGCCGCCAGCGATGGCCTTGCGAGCCTGACGCCGCAACAGTTCCGCGTGCTGACCATGGTCTGCGAAGGTTTGCTGAACAAGCAGATCGCTTATGAGCTGAGCGTGTCGGAAGCGACCATCAAGGCCCACGTCACGGCGATCTTTCGCAAATTGAACGTGCGCACTCGCACGCAAGCGGCTTTACTGCTGCAACAACTTGAGTCAATTCCCAGCCAGTGATGGCTGGCGGTTTCACGCTTTTTTGACTTTCGTTGATCTAGCTTCCCCACACCTTTTTGGCTGGTTTCTTTCTTATGTCACCTTTCAAGGGCCAGACCGGCCTGAAACGCATCCTCAACGCGTCCGGCTATTCGCTCGACGGCCTGCGCGCCGCCTTCACTGGCGAAGCGGCATTCCGCCAATTGGTGCTGCTCAACGTGGTGCTGATTCCGCTGACATTCTTCCTTAATGTCAGCCGGGTCGAGCAGGCGGTGTTGATCGCGGTTTGCTTGCTGGCGCTGATTGTCGAGCTGCTCAATTCGGCGGTGGAAGCGGCCATTGACCGCATCTCGCTGGAATTGCATCCGCTGTCGAAGAACGCCAAGGACATGGGCAGCGCCGCGCAGTTCGTGGCGCTGAGCATGATCGGACTGGTGTGGGCGGTGATTCTGCTTTAAGCGATGGTCGGCAAGACGATCTCGTCGCTGCGCTGCACCCCGGCGGTGAAAGCGCGACACAGCTCGAGAAACTCGCGCATCGCCGAGGTCTGGTATTTCTGTTTGTGCCAGATGAAATAGAACTGCCGGGCCAGGTCCAGATCCGGCGTCTCCACCGGCACCAGACTGCCGCGCCGGAAGGCATCGCGCAGCGCCAGCCGCGAAATGCAGCCAATCCCCAGCCCTGATTCCACTGCGCGCTTGATCGCTTCGGTGTGTTCCAGCTCCAGGCGAATATTCAGCGCGCTGCGATGGTGACGCATGGCCTGGTCGAAGGTCAGCCGCGTGCCGGAACCCTGCTCGCGCAGAATCCATGCCTCATGGGTCAGCTCTTCCATTGTCGCACTGCCGCGTTTGGCCAACGGATGCTGCGGCGCACAAAACACCACCAGCTCATCCTCGACCCAACTCTGCACTTCGATGTCCGGGTGGCTGCAATCACCTTCGATTAGACCCAGATCAATTTCGTAGTGGGCGACCTGCTGCACGATATTGGCAGTGTTCTGCACGTGCAGCTTGACCTGACTTTCGGGGTGGCGCTGCATGAAGCTGCCGATCAGCAGGGTGGCCAGATAGTTGCCTATGGTCAGCGTCGCCCCCACTGATAGAGAGCCGAAACCGGATTTGCCATTGAGCAGGTCTTCGATTTCCTTGGCCTGGTCGAGCAGGGCGACCGCTTGCGGCAACAGTTGTTTGCCCAGGGCGTTGAGGCTCAGGCGTTTGCCGGCGCGGTCGAACAGCTGGCAGCTGGACTGGCGCTCGAGCTCGGTGATCGAAGTGCTGGCCGCCGATTGCGAGAGGTTGAGCAGACCCGCAGCACGGGATACGCTTTCCTGCTGGGCGACGGCGACGAAGACTTGCAGTTGACGGAGAGTAAATCGCATATCGATATAACCGATAACCCTTATCTTAATAATCCAGTTAACAGATATTGTCGTCGCTATTAGAATGCGATGCAATTGCGCACGTTGAGCCTCATTGAGCCGCGCAGACCAATCTCCAGGAGTCAAACGTACATGAGCAACATGAACCACGAGCGTGTCCTCAGTGTTCATCACTGGAACGACACTCTGTTCAGCTTCAAGTGCACCCGCGATCCGGGCCTGCGCTTCGAGAACGGTCAGTTCGTGATGATCGGCCTGCAACAGCCCAACGGCCGCCCGCTTATGCGCGCTTACTCGATCGCCAGCCCGAACTGGGAAGAGCATCTCGAATTCTTCAGCATCAAAGTGCAGGACGGTCCGCTGACCTCCCAGCTGCAGCACTTGAAGGAAGGCGACGAGATCATCATCTCGAAGAAGCCTACCGGCACGCTGGTTCTTGATGACCTGAACCCGGGCAAGCACCTGTACCTGCTGAGCACCGGCACCGGTCTGGCGCCGTTCATGAGCGTGATTCAGGACCCGGAAACCTACGAGCGCTTTGAGAAAGTGATCCTGGTTCACGGTGTGCGTTACGTCAACGAAGTCGCTTACCGCGAATTCATCACCGAGCACCTGCCGCAGAACGAGTTCTTCGGCGAAGCGCTGCGTGACAAGTTGATCTACTACCCGACCGTGACCCGCGAGCCGTTCGAGAATCAGGGCCGCCTGACTGACCTGATGCGCAGCGGCAAGCTGTTCAGCGACATCGGCCTGCCACCGATCAACCCGCAGGACGACCGCGCGATGATCTGCGGCAGCCCGAGCATGCTCGACGAGACCAGCGAAGTGCTCGACAGCTTCGGCCTGAAAATCTCGGCGCGGATGCGCGAGCCGGGTGATTACCTGATCGAGCGTGCTTTCGTCGAAAAATAACCTGCGAGACCTTTGGGAGCGAGTCCGCTCGCGAATGCGGTCTGTCATCAACGTTGATGTTGCATGACACGACGCCTTCGCGAGCAGGCTCGCTCCCACAGTTGGTTTTTCGGTGTGACAGTAAAAGCCCGCGCTGCCTGAGAAGGCAGCGCGGGCTTTTTCGTTTGCGAGTTTTATGCCCCGGCCGGGATGACTTCCAGCACGCGGATCTGTTCGGGCGTCGGGTAATGCCAGCGCACGTCCAGATCCCAGAACTGTGCACCATATTCACGTTCCGGCGCCGGCGTCTGATACGCCGGACGCGGATCCTGCGCCAGGCACTGCTCGATCAGCTCAACCAACGGCTCATCGAGGCGCTGAGCGTGGGCGTGCGCCTGTTTCAAAGCCGAATCCGCCCACTGCACGTCGATCAACTGCGGCGCCGCGCTGGCGATGTCATTGGTCGCCCCAGGGATGATGTCGGCATACGGCACATAGGGTTTGATATCCAGCACCGGTGTGCCGTCGAGCAGATCGATCCCGGAGATAAACAGCCGATTACCTTCGACGCTGTCCAGCTTCACCACCGATTGGCCGATGCCGTTTGGCCGGTGCGTGGCGCGGGTGGCGAATACGCCCATCGACTTGTTGCCGCCCAGGCGAGGCGGGCGCACCTTCAGGCGTGGCTTGTCTTCCAGGGCTTGGTGGAACAGAAACAACAGCCAGACATGACTGACCTGCTCCAGCCCCTGCACGGCGTCACCCTGATCGAACGGCGCGACCAGTTCCAGCACGCCACGGGCGGCCGGAGCCAGTTGCGGCTGGCGGGGGATGGCGAACTTCTCCTTGAAGCAGGAGCGCACGAAGCCGATGGGGGAGACGCTGTAAGTCATGGTCTGGGATCGAAGCGGGTAGGGCGGGCATGATAACCCGGCTCGCTTCAAGTCTGGTGGTGACAGGGCGGACGCCATCGCTGGCAAGCCAGCTCCCACAGGTTTTTGAGTGAACCTGGATTGTTCAAACACCAAAGAACCCTGTGGGAGCTGGCTTGCCAGCGATAGTCACACCGCCGATGTCAGAGGCTGAAGCCACCATCCAGCGGAATGATATTCCCGGTCATATAAGCACCCGCCGTAGTCGCCAGGCTGATCGCCAGCGCCGCCATCTCTTCCTCACGCCCCCAGCGCTTCATCGGAATCAGCGCCGTATCCTCAGCCAACGCCTGCTGATCATTACCAATATGCTGGGTCATCTTGCTCGGAAATCGTCCCGGCGCAATCACGTTGACGTTGATGTGCTGGCTCACCAGTTCCCGCGCCAGAATGCGCGATAACTGATGCAGTGCCGCTTTGCTCGGCCCATAGGCATACGCCTGCTCGCCAAACGATGAAATCCCCGCCACCGAACCGATATTGATGATCCGCGCCGGATTCGCCGCCGAGCCAGCCTTGCGCAGCAACGGCAGAAACTGCTGGATGCAACTGAACACCGACGTCACGTTGAGCTGCATGACTTTCTCCCAGCCCTTGACCGGATAACTCTCCAGCGGCGCGCCCCACGTGGTGCCGGCATTGTTCACCAGAATGTCCAGATGAGTGATCTGCTCACCCAGACGCGCGGCCAATTCCCGCACGCCTTCTTCGGTCGCCAGATTTGCCGCCACGCCGTGGCAAGTGCCCATGGCGCCAAGTTCTTCGGCGGTTTGATGGCAGGCTTCGACGTCGCGCGAGCACACGTAGACATGGGCGCCGGCCTCGACGAATGCCTTGGCGATCATTTTGCCGATACCACGAGTACCGCCAGTCACCAGAGCGGTGCGGCCTTGCAGGGAAAAGTAGGGATGCATGGCGAATCCTGAAGATTAGGGATCAGTACACCCTAGTCGTCAGCCGCGAAAAGCGGAGCCATTATTTTTGGAGGGAATGAGGGGCCATGCGGCCTGCTTCGAGTTGCAAGCCACAAGCGGCAAGTTAAAGCAGGGGCTAACTTGCAGCTTGCAGCTTGTAGCTGCTTTACGCTCTCACGCGCAGCGTGAGCCCTTTGAGGAAGTTACGCAGCAACTGGTCGCCACACGGGCGATAGTTGGTGTGGCCGACCTTGCGGAACAGCGCGCTCAGTTCAGGCTTGGATACCGGAAACTCGGCGGCTTTGAGGATAGCGTGCATGTCGTCTTCTTTCAGTTCGAAGGCCACACGCAGTTTTTTCAGGATGATGTTGTTGGTCACCGGCACTTCGATCGGCTGTGGCGGACGGCTTTCGTCCTTGCCGCGCTTGAAGATCACCAGGCCGTCGAGGAAGTGCGCGATGACTTCGTCCGGGCAGCGCACGAAGCCTTCTTCGTCTTCTTCTTTCTTGTCGAGCCAGGTGATGACATCGGCGAGCGTGACGTCCATGCCGCCCAGTTTGATGATCTCGACAACTTTCTTGTCGCTGATGTCGAGCATGTAGCGCACGCTGCGCAGTACGTCGTTATGAACCATGTCGGTATTCCTGATGCGTTGTGGGCAGCGCTCGTAAGCACTGCCGAAATGTGTGGCGGCAGTGAAAGTTCTAGAACTTCTCTTTGCCGGACAGGTAGCGCCACTGGCCGAGCGGGACCTTGCCGATCGACACGCCGCCGATGCGGATGCGGCGGATGCCGATGACCTTCAGGCCGACCGCTTCGCAGAACTGCGCGATGATTCCCGGCTGCGGGTTTTTCATGGCGAAGCGCAGGCGGTTTTCGTTCTGCCAACTGGCCTTGACCGGCGGCAGCTCTTTGCCCTTGTGGGTCAGGCCATGCTGCAAACGGTTGAGGCCGTGGGCAGCCATCTCACCTTCGACTTCGACGATGTATTCCTGCTCGATCTTCGCAGCGTCGGCGGTGAGCTTGCGCAGGATTTTCCAGTCCTGGGTGAACACCAGCAGGCCGCTGGCCTTGGGCTGCAGGTCGGCGCTGGCGGTCAGGCGCAGGAAATGCCCGCGCAACGGGCGCTTGCCGTAGCGATGCTCTTCGCTGAGGGTTTCGGCGCTGAGCGTTTGCATGGCGCTGTCGACATCCATGCCGGCGGGCGCGTTGAGCAGGATGGTCACCGGCTCCGGCGCGGTGGCCTTGGCGTCCTTGTCGAGCTCGACCTTTTGCTCGCCGACCTTGAATTGCGGCTCATCGATGACTTCGCCGTCCACGGTGACCCAGCCGCCCTCGATGAACAGCTCGGCCTCCCGGCGGGAGCAACCGACCAGTTCGATGAGGCGTTTGGAGAGGCGAATCGGGTCAGTCATGACGGGGCCGTAACAAAAAAGGGGTGGGCATTGTACCTGTGTGGAAGCGGTTAAGCCCGGTTCCATTTGCAGGCGCTGTATTCAATGTGGGAGCGAGCCTGCTCGCGAAGGCGTCCAGCCAGTCTATGTGTGCAGTGACTGGTACACCGCATTCGCGAGCAGGCTCGCTCCCACAGGGGGTTCATGGTGTGTCAGCCGTTGCCTGAGCGCTGTTGGGACTGCCGCAAGCGCATATGCAGCAGCGGATACGGCTGGCCCATGCCATCGACCTCGGAGCGGCCGATCACTTCAAATCCCTGCTTTTCATAAAAACCCAAGGCTTGCGGGTTCTGCTCATTGACGTCGAGTTCATCGGCGTTGAGCCGTTCGATCGCATAGCGCAGCAATTGCTTGCCCAAGCCTTGACCACGATGATCAGGATCGATGAACAACATTTCAATCTTGCCCGCCGCCACACCGGCAAACCCGGTGATGCGCTGCTGGCGGTCCTTGGTGCAGATCAGCATGACCGCGTCGAGATAGCGGGTGAGCACCAGATTGCGCAGCAGCTCGATATAGCTGTCCGGCAGGAACCGATGAGTTGCACGGACCGAGGCCTCCCAGACCCGGGTCAGTTCTTCGTAATCGCTGATTTTCGGTGTGTGAATGACCGAATGCTGACGCATGTGCGTGTGCCTCTTGTGCGGTTCAAGGGAGTCCGTCCCCCGCTAAACGATAGCCGCAAAAAAGCCCCGTATCTCGGAAAAGAGCGGGGCTTCTGGATACAGCGCTATCCCCCTGTGGGGAGCGAGCCTGCTCGCGAAGGCATTGTGTCAGGCAATATTTACAGCGACTGACCCAGCGCATTCGCGAGCAGGCTCGCTCCCACAGGTATTTTGCGGTGCTTAGATCTGCTCAGCCCACAGGTCGTATTCGTCGGCGTCAGTCACCTTGCACCAGACCTTGTCGCCCGGCTTCAGGTTGCTGCCATTGTCGATAAACACGTTGCCATCGATTTCCGGGGCGTCGAAGAAGCAGCGGCCAACCGCGCCTTGTTCGTCAACTTCATCCACCAGCACTTCGATCTCACGACCGATGCGCATTTGCAGGCGTGCCGAGCTGATCGCCTGCTGGTGCGCCATGAAGCGCTCCCAGCGATCCTGCTTGACGTCGTCCGGCACCACTTCCAGATCCAGATCATTCGCTGGCGCGCCGTCAACCGGCGAGTACTGGAAGCAGCCGACGCGGTCGAGCTGGGCTTCGGTCAGCCAGTTGAGCAGGTACTGGAAGTCTTCTTCGGTTTCGCCCGGGAAGCCGACGATGAAGGTCGAACGAATGATCAGGTCCGGGCAGATTTCGCGCCAGTTCTTGATGCGCGCCAGAGTCTTGTCTTCGAACGCCGGGCGTTTCATCGACTTCAGGACTTTCGGGCTGGCGTGCTGGAACGGGATATCCAGGTACGGCAGGATCTTGCCGGCGGCCATCAGTGGAATCAGCTCGTCGACGTGCGGGTACGGATAAACGTAGTGCAGGCGGACCCAGACGCCCAGGGTGCTCAGCGCCTCGCAAAGCTCGGTCATGCGGGTTTTCACTGGCGCGCCGTTCCAGAAACCGGTGCGGTATTTCACATCAACGCCGTAAGCGCTAGTGTCTTGCGAGATCACCAACAGCTCTTTAACGCCGGATTTGACCAGGCGCTGGGCTTCGTCGAGCACATCGCCAACCGGACGGCTGACCAGTTTGCCGCGCATCGACGGGATGATGCAGAACGAGCAGCTGTGGTTGCAGCCTTCGGAAATCTTCAAATACGCGTAGTGGCGCGGGGTCAGCTTGATGCCTTGCGGCGGCACCAGGTCGATCAGCGGGTTGTGATCCTGACGCGGCGGCACCACTTCGTGCACGGCGTTGACCACTTGCTCGTACTGCTGCGGACCGGTCACGGCCAGCACGCTCGGGTGTACGTCGCGGATGTTGCCTTCTTCCACGCCCATGCAGCCGGTGACGATGACCTTGCCGTTTTCCTTGATCGCTTCACCGATCACTTCCAAAGATTCAGCCTTGGCCGAATCGATGAAGCCGCAGGTGTTGACCACCACGACGTCGGCGTCCTGATAGGTGGACACCACGTCATAGCCTTCCATGCGCAGCTGGGTCAGGATGCGCTCGGAGTCGACCAGTGCTTTCGGGCAACCCAGAGATACAAAGCCAACCTTTGGATTGGCCGGCGCAGGAGTGGTGGACATGTCTAACCTCGGTGTTTTGTGACGTCGCTGGCCACGCGCGGCAGCTGACGGATGGGCGCTTGAGATGCGCCTCTGATCAAAAAGTGCGCAATTCTAGCGGCGGGCAACGCACTTGACCAGCTTTATACGGGGAAATACGACGAGTGCTGCGCTATGCTTCGCGCCGTTGAGCTTTACCGATTTCGTGCAGTCAATCATTGGTCTGTAACAACAGGTAAAACAGCGCATGCTGCAACTCAAAGCATAGTGCTTCCTTCAAAGAAGCCGGTATCGAGATCAGGAGTGTTGGATGGGTCAGGCAAGTAGTCATGCGGCGGGCGCCGAGGGTTCGGCAAGCAGACCGCTGAGCATGCTGGTCGCGGCGGTCGGGGTGGTTTATGGCGACATCGGCACGAGCCCGTTGTACACCCTCAAGGAAGTGTTTTCCGGCGGTTATGGTGTGCCGGTCAATCACGACGGCGTGCTCGGCATTCTGTCGTTGATCTTCTGGTCGCTGATCTGGGTGGTCTCGATCAAATACATGATGTTCGTCCTGCGCGCCGACAACCAGGGCGAGGGCGGCATCATGGCCCTGACGGCACTGGCACGGCGGGCAGCGGCGGGGCGCAAGCGTCTGCGCACGCTGTTGGTGGTGTGCGGGCTGATCGGCGCGGCGCTGTTCTATGGCGACAGCATGATCACCCCGGCCATTTCGGTGCTGTCGGCGATCGAAGGCCTCGGCCTGGCGTTTGAAGGCATCGATCACTGGGTGGTGCCGCTGTCGCTGGTCGTGCTGGTCGCGCTGTTTCTGATCCAGCGCCACGGTACTGCGCGGATCGGCATTCTGTTCGGGCCGATCATGGTCACCTGGTTCCTCGTCCTCGGCGCCCTCGGTGTGTACGGCATCAGCCACACCCCGGAAGTGCTGCACGCGCTGAACCCGATGTGGGCGGTGAATTTTTTCGTCGTGCACCCGGGCATGGGCGTAGCGATCCTCGGCGCGGTAGTGCTGGCGCTGACCGGCGCCGAAGCGCTGTACGCCGACATGGGCCACTTCGGCCGCAAGCCGATCGCTCGCGCCTGGTTCCTGCTGGTGCTGCCGGCGCTGGTGCTCAACTACTTCGGCCAGGGCGCATTGCTGCTGGAAAACCCTGACGCAGCGCGTAACCCGTTCTACCTGCTGGCACCGAGCTGGGCGCTGATTCCGCTGGTCGGCCTTTCGACCCTGGCCACGGTGATCGCTTCGCAAGCGGTGATTTCCGGTGCGTTCTCCCTGACCCGTCAGGCGATCCAGCTCGGTTACATACCGCGCATGTACATCCAGCACACCTCCAGCGATGAGCAAGGCCAGATCTACATCGGCGCGGTGAACTGGGCGCTGATGGTCGGCGTGGTCCTGTTGGTGCTGGGCTTCGAATCCTCCGGTGCACTGGCCTCGGCTTACGGCGTGGCGGTGACCGGCACCATGCTGATGACTACCATTCTGGTGTCCGCCGTGATGCTGCTGCTGTGGAAGTGGCCACCGATCCTCGCGGTGCCGGTGTTGCTTGGCTTCCTGCTGGTGGACGGTCTGTACTTCGCCGCCAACGTGCCGAAAATCGTCCAGGGCGGCGCCTTCCCGGTGATCGCCGGTATCGCGCTGTTCGTGCTGATGACCACCTGGAAGCGCGGCAAACAACTGCTGGTCGAACGCCTCGACGAAGGCGCGCTGCCGCTGCCGATCTTCATCAGCAGCATCCGCGTGCAACCGCCGCATCGCGTGCAGGGCACCGCCGTGTTCCTCACCGCCCGCTCCGACGCCGTGCCCCATGCCTTGTTGCACAACCTGCTGCACAACCAGGTGCTGCATGAGCAAGTGGTGTTGCTGACGGTGGTCTACGAAGATATCCCCCGTGTGCCGCCATCGCGGCGCTTCGAGGTCGAAGCGCACGGAGAGGGTTTCTTCCGGGTGATCCTGCACTTCGGCTTCACCGACGAGCCGGACGTGCCGCAAGCGTTGAAGCTGTGTCATCTGGATGATCTGGACTTCAGCCCGATGCGCACCACCTACTTCCTTAGCCGGGAAACGGTGATTGCCTCGAAACTTGAGGGGATGGCGCGTTGGCGAGAGGCGCTGTTTGCGTTCATGTTGAAGAATGCCAATGGCAATTTGCGGTTCTTCAATCTGCCGTTGAACCGAGTGATCGAGTT
The DNA here is from genome assembly GCF_054871425.1 of Pseudomonas glycinis. Classification (NCBI taxonomy): domain Bacteria; kingdom Pseudomonadati; phylum Pseudomonadota; class Gammaproteobacteria; order Pseudomonadales; family Pseudomonadaceae; genus Pseudomonas; species Pseudomonas glycinis. The sequence continues at coordinate 266,639 of NZ_JBTYHF010000004.1, forward strand.
GGGGACGCAGGTGGAGATGTAAGCCTCGCTTCAACTGAAAAGCCCCCGTCAGCTTCAAGGCTGGCGGGGGCTTTTTTGTGCCCGCACATAAACCTCGAACCCACGCAAATCCCCTGTGGGAGCGAGCTTGCTCGCGAAGGCGTAGTGTCAGTCGACAATCTGTTTAACTGACCCTCCGCATTCGCGAGCAAGCTCGCTCCCACAAGGGTTCTGTGGTGTTAGTGGCTTTCAGGCGATTCTTCTTCAGATTCGGTCTTTGTGCGAGCAGGTCGCGGCATCAGCGCTTGAATCACATCATCAATCAAGGCTTTGCCCATCACCGTCAGATAATGCGCCGCCCAGGCATGGCGGTCGGTGTCTCTGATGAAGGCAGCGTCCTCGGCGAAGGATTTGGCGAGGGACAGCAGGTCGGAGGATTGGGACAAGGCATCGATGATCGGGATGCCGGCGCGGACGTTGAAGAACGCTCGATCCGAGTTGTAGAGGAAAGGGGTGAAGCCGATGGTTTTAGCGTTTGCAAGTCCGTGCAGATCAGTTTCGGTCATCGTGTTACTCCTTGGTTCGAAGTGCCGCGACTTTCGTTACCACGCGAAAGGGAGGCAACTGTACGCAGGGTGGTAAACCGGGAACCAAGGAAACCGGCACGCCCGAAAGCGTCCCACGCACAGCCGCCATAACTTGAGGAGCGCGCTGTTGCGATGGTTTCTCCGGGTTACCACACCCGATCGCTGAATGGGTCAGCGACGTCCGGAGAGTATCCCGTCGAAAAACAGCGCAATAGAGCGGCAAAGCGCCCGAACACGAGTTTCGGAGTTTGCCTACAAGGTCTGTGGGCGTCATCTGATATTGCGAAACTGGAAGTAAACGATACTAAACGTCTGACACGAACACAGCCATGACGATATGCGGGCAAGGTATGCAGCGATTAGTGATTTACCCAAGGGCTTGACGACCCGGCCTCGGTAGTGAGACAAGTGTCCACGTTTTATGGAATGTGGACACTTGAGGTTTTGATCTAAATGAAGAGTCAAGACATTTTACTATTGTTCAAAATGGCCAGTCTCCACGCTCAGGAAGAGAACCTCATGGGGGAGATGGAGGCCGAATCGAATTCGGACAGGGTCGAAGAGCTGCTCAGGCCTTATGTCGTCAGCCGAATGACCGCAGGGCAAAGTGTGGGGAAGCCATTGGTCACCTATTCCACTGATGGGGAAGACACTCTCTTCCTGCGCCGCGAATTCGACTCGCCTTTCGCTGATGGGCCAGGTTGGGAGGGATGGGCGGAACCGGCATCTGATCCACCGCTGACAAGTTGGAGTGATCGGTACTCCTTACGTGCGCTGTCTGCCTCTCTCGGACTGAGCAAAAGCGAAGTCTCAAATGCTCTCGCCCGGTGCCGGGAATCTGGATTGCTCATTCATGATTACGACACCGGGCTTGCCAAAGTGCACCGCCGGGAACTGCTGAAAATTACCGAGCACGCGCTGAAGTACTTCTTCCCGGTCAAGCCTGGCGCGATGGTTCGTGGCATACCCACAGGTTTTGCAGCGCCTGCGCTGTCCAAAAGCATCAAGAGTGCGGGTGGTTTGATTCCGGTCTGGCCGGATGCGCAGGGAACCGAGCGAGGCCAAGCGATCGAGCCGCTTTACAAAACAGTGCCGGAAGCGGTGAAAAAAGACCGGATTCTTTACCACTATCTGGCGCTCGCTGATGCAATCCGTCTGGGTGGTCCGCGTGAGTGTGGTGTGGCAATCAGTATTCTGAAGGCAGGGATGGGGCTGAAATAACATGTCGTCAAACGCGGATCACAACTACGAACTCATTGAGTTCGTGGCTGGAGGCTTGGGCGAGGCGTTTCTCGCCGAAGTTGCTTTTGTTGGCGGTTGCACAACCGCCATGCTGGTTACAGATACAGCCGTGCTGGACGACATTCGTTTCACTGATGACGTTGATCTAGTGATCGAGTTGGCCGGTATCAGCGCCTGGAACCAACTCACCGAACGGCTGGCGGCCAAGGGATTCAAGATCACGGGTGAGGACGAGGTGAATTGTCGTTTTCGCTTCAATGACGTTGTCGTGGATGTCATGCCTTCCGACCCTGCAGTACTCGGCTATGCCAACCGCTGGTTCGTCGAGGGGCTGGCGAGTGCGGATAAATTCACCTTGCCCAGCGGCACTGTCATCCAGATATTCCAGCCCACGTATTTTCTCGCGACGAAACTGGAAGCTTTCGCCGGTCGGGGAAATGGTGATCCTTATCACAAGGATGTCGAGGACATGATCATCTTGATCGATGGTCGGCCTGAGCTGTTGGAGGAGGTGGTCCAGGCTGACAAGGACCTCAAGGCATTCATTACAGAGGGAGTCCAGAAGCTGATGGCGCTCGATGGGGTTGGCTACGTGATCGAAAGTTCAGGCTCGGTGCAGGCGAATCCAGGCAGAGGGCAGATTATTCACAGGCGTATGAAAGCGCTGGCCAGCGCATGAGATACCTCTCCCGATCAATCACTGGGCAAGCCAGCAGAGCAAATAATGACTATGCCGGAGCTACCTGTGAGGGTGACCGTGGTTTTTTTGTTGTCGCGGATGGCACTTCAAGGCGCGGCAGTGGACAGCTGGCTGAATGCTTCGTAAGCGGCATGTTGGCGGCTCATTCCACACAGTTGGAGCAGGGGGGCTATCCTGCAGAACCCGGAGCTATCGAGCGTCTATTGGGTTCAATACTGTCGGATTTTCATGCGTCGTTGCCTGCTGATCAGACGGGAGCCATCTGTTACCTGATTGGCTTGGTCGCTCATGGCCGACTCACCGTTGCATACGAAGGTGACTGTTCATGCGGGATTGTGACGCTGTTGGGAGCCATCGAGTGGATTACGCCTCCTCACTGCAAGGCCAATTGGCGGCGCGACCGTTCGCACTGTGAGTTGGCGCAAGATCCAGCTCGAAATTCAGTAACGCGATGCTTGAAGATCAATCGGGTTCCGAACCCTGACTTTGTTTGGTGTGAACTGGAGGCTGTTGAGCGCTTGGTATTTGTCACTGATGGCTTTTGGGCGGACTTGACGCAAGTCCAGCAAAGCAGTTTGTTGGCGGCGCCGGATAGCGACTTTAGCGTTGGCGACGATGATGTCACGTGGATAGATGTTCAGCTTGGCCGGCGGGACTGACGAGTTGTCTGAGTCCGGCACAATACCCTGTGGGAGCGCGAAGACGTAGTGTCAGTCGACGAATCTGTAAACTGACCCACCGCTTTCGCGAGCAGGCTCGCTCCCACAGGGATTTCCCACAGGGGATTTTGGTGGCGGCTGGAATGTAAAAAGCCCCCGTAACTGCGAAGTTGTGGGGGCCTTTTGTGGATGCGGCTCAGATCACTCTTCGGCGACCGAGTCCTTGCTCTGGCGCTTCTCGATCAAGTCCACCAGACGCTTGGCCAGCGCCGGGTAGTTCTCGTCGAAGTGGTGGCCACCAGGCAGTTTCACTGCTTCACCGACTGCAGTCTTGTCCGTGCAGCCACTTTCATCGGTCTCTTCTTCACCGTAGATGCACACAACCTTGGCCGCTGGCAGCTTGGCCATTTCCGGGCCGGTGGCGGCTTCTTTGCCGGCGTTACCCAGCCAGCCTTCGACTTCGATTTCGAAGCTGCCGGTGCGGGCGAAGGCCAGCAGGATGATCGCGTCTACGCGTTGCTGCTCGGTGTCCGGCAAGCGGTTGTAGATCGCTGGCAGAACGTCAGCACCGAACGAGTAACCGGTGAGGATGAAGCGCTTGGTGCCCCATTTCTGCCGGTAGTGCTGCATCAGTTCGGTCAGGTCCAGTGCGCTTTGCTCCGGGCTTTTGTGCTGCCAGTAGTAGCGCAGGGTATCGATGCCGACCACCGGGTAGCCGATCTTGGCCATTTCCCCGGCCACGTCGCGGTCGAGGTCGCGCCAGCCGCCGTCGCCGGAGAGGAACAGGGTCACGGTGTCGTTGGCCTGACCGGCCGGCACTTCAACTACCGGGATCGCCAGGCCGCCGTTGGCCTTGTCGCCGCCGACGAGGATTTTGCGCAGTTCGTTGTTCAGCACTTGCGGCAGGTTGATGTCGTAGTCGCTGATGCTGGTTTCGGCGTTCGGCTGATCGCGCACGAAGCCTGCGCTGGCATCGTCCGGGTTGTCGTTCCACGCCACCAGCCAGTGGCCGTGGGCGGCGGATTTCGGCAACAGGTGGGTGCAGCCGGGTTTTTCCAGAGCCAAGTCGACGGAGATGGCCTGGGCCTTATCGTCTTTCTGTTCCGCCAGCCAGCGCCATGCCAGCACAGCGCCTGGGCCGATGCCGCTGACCAGGGTGGCCGGGCCATTCAGTTCGCGCAGGCCTGATTGCAGGGCGCGGCTTTGCAGCAGGCAGTCCTTGGGCAGGATCACCTGAACGATCTGCGCCGAGGCGCTGCGGCTGAGGGTGGTCAGTTGTTTCTCGGAAAGCTTCTGTTCGTCGGTGACGGCCACCAGCACCTGAGCCTTCGGCTTGCTGCCGGGGATCACGCGGATCATGGCTGTGCCATCGGCGGGTTTCAGTTGTTCGACGGTCGGTTCCGGTGCCGGACGTTTGAGGTACCAGTAACCGCCGCCGGCAATCACGGCCAGCACCAGCAGGGCGGCCAGGATGTACTTCAGGGAGCGTTGAATCATCAGCGTTTCACCAATCCAGTCAAGCCGCCCGCGATCAGGGCAGCAGTGTCGGCCAGCGCCACGAGCGGATCGAGTCCGGCGGGCACGGCCATATAACGGGGTTCCCAGTCAGGCTGGAACTTGTCTTTGAAGCGGCGCAAGCCTTGGAAGTTGTACAGCTGCTCACCACGGCGGAAAACCATCGAGCCCAGGCGCTGGGTCAGCGGTGCGCCGCGCCGGGGTTGCAGTCCCGACAACGGCACCATGCCCAGGCTGAAGCGCGCGTATCCGTGACTCTTATAGTGTTGAATCAGGCCGACCATCATGAATTCCATGGTCAGCTTCGGCGCTTCCGGGTGCGCGCGCATCAGGTCGAGACTGGCCAGATCGTGGCTGTAGGTCTCGAGCAGATTGGCGAACGCCACCGGGCGGCCTTCGAAGCGAATCACCGCAATGCGGAAATGCTTCAGGTAATCGTCGCTGAAGCGGCCGAGGGAGAAGCCTTTCTCGCGTACGTTCTTGCCGGTCAGCCAGGCATCGGAAATCACCTTCAGCTCGTCCATCGGCGCCTGGCCCGGCTCATGGATTTCCAGCGACAGTCCATCGCGGGTTCCACGGTTCCAGGTGTAGCGCAGGTCCTTCATCTCCTTGCCCTTGGCTTCCAGATCGAAGCGCAGCAGATCGACCCGGGCTTCTTCGCCGAGCTTGATCGCAGTCAGGCCGATGTCCATGTAGTACGGCAGGTTCTCCGCGCGCACTTGATAGAACACGGGGCGCGTGTGATGGATATCGCAGAGATCGCGGAACTGCCAGATCATTTCCGCACGTTGCTGGCTCGGCCCGATCGGGTCGTACAGCGCCACCAGACTGCGGCCACGACGGGCGTACATCAGGAACGCCTCATCGTTGGGATGAAACAGCAACGCCTTGTCACCGGTCAGCGCGAGGCCGCCGTCGGGTTGTGACGAGGCCATGAGGATTTTTGCCGCGCGATCCAGTTCGTCCGGCGTCGGCAAATGAATCACCGGGCGCGCGGTGCGCAGCAGCCAGGTCAGCGAGATGATCACCAGCAACACCGCCGCGCCGAGCAGCGAGCGCAGACCACGCGGCGCGTCAGCATCGAGGGTGAACTGCCACCACAATTGATGGCTGTAGGGCACGTCCTGATAGGCGAACAGCAGCAACCAGGCCGAAGCGCCCAGCACGCAGAGACTGGCGACCAGATACAGCGGCGAAAACGGCAGTTCGGTCAAACGGCTCGGGCGATAGAAGGAGCGGCGGAACACGCCGAGCAGGGCGGCCGTCAACGTCATCAGCGTGGCTTCTTCCCAGTCGAAGCCTTTGAGCAGCGAGAGCAGGGCGCCGACCAGCAGCAGAATGGTGGTCAGCATCCACGCCGCCGACAGGCGTCGGCGCAGGCCCTGCGCGAGTAACAGACAGAGGACGCCGATCAGGCTGGCGCCAAAGTGCGACGCATCGACCAGACGATGCGGGATCAGAAAACCGATGTGCTCCAGGCGCGTGTCGATCTCCGGGGTGGCGCCGGAAAACAGCAGCACCACGCCAGACAGGAACACCAACACCGCCAGCACCGGCGCGGCCAGACCGGACGCCGCGCGCATGGTCTGGGATTGAAACAGGCGCTGGCCTTCATTGATCAGCAGTAGTACGCAAGCGACCAGCAGCGGCAGCACCACGTAGATCAGGCGATACAGCAGCAGTGCGGCTGCCAGCGGCGCGGCGCCGAGCTTGTCGGCAAACGCGGCGAGCAGAATCGCCTCGAACACACCGACGCCGCCAGGTACATGACTGAGGACACCGGCGGCGAGTGCCAGCAGATACACCAGCAGGAACGGCGCAAACGGCGGCGCTTCCGGTAGCAATAAATAGAGAACGGTGGCGGCAGCCGCGACATCGAGAGCGGTGATCACCAGTTGCAGGAACGTCAGGCGCCGACCCGGCAGACGCAGGGTGCGCCGCCCGGCACGAACCAGCAGATTGTCGGGGTAGGGTTGTTCCGGCAGACGACGGCGATAGATGCCGATCGCCAGCACTGCACCGAGGATCAGTACGGCAGCGGCGACCGAGCCGAGCAAGACTTCGGACAGTCCCAGCGCTTGCGAGGCGGCGGGCAGGTTGCTCAGCGTGGCCAGCGCTGCCAGTGGCGGCAAGGCGCAGCCCAGCGAGAGGCTGGCAAATAGCGTCATGTGCGCAACTTCCGACGCACCGACGCCCAGTCGCGCATATAAACGATAACGAACCGAGCCGCCGGACAGCAGCGACAGACCAATGGCATTGCCAATCGCAAATGCAGTGAAGCCGCCGAGCGCGAGGGTGCGCGGCGGCAGTTTCACGCCAGCGTAGCGGCTGGCCGACCATTCATAGCCGAGCAGAATGATGAAACCGACCACGGTCGCACCGATGGCGCCAAGCAGGGCGGGCTTCGGCACGTCGAGAATCGAGTCATGCAGCGCGTCGAGATCAAGCTCGGCGAGCAGATGGCGGCAGGCAATCAGGGCAATGGCAAACAGCAGCAACGTGACGGCCAGACCGATCGGCTGACGGTATTTGCTTAATCGATCCAGCCAGCGCAAACGCTCGGGTTTGATCGGTTGTTCTGCTGTAACGGTGTCTTGTGGATCAGACGAGTTGGCGCGCATCAATCACCTCTTGGATTGTGCGCGACAGGATGGAGGTATCCAGCCAAGTTACCAATCCCTGTAGAAAAAAATAATCACAAAATACTACGCCTCTCGTCGGGCATCGGCGAGGGCAGTTCCTGGATTGCAGAAGCCCTGTCTGCGACTCAAGCATAGTCGCAAGTCAGTGGTTCTGATGATCCCCAGCGGTTCACTGCACAGTGACAGATCATTGTTGCGAAAGGACTTTTTCAACAGATACAAAAAAGGCCACTCTTTCGAGTAGCCTTTTTTGATGTTTGGTTGCGGGAGCCGGATTTGAACCGACGACCTTCGGGTTATGAGCCCGACGAGCTACCAGACTGCTCCATCCCGCGTCTGTGTGGCGGCATTCTACAGGCGAACGACGAAGTGTCAACCGCTAATCCCGGAATGGGCCAAATAACTGCGAAATCGCGGCAAACGGTCGCAGGTGGTGCGTAAGTTTCGGAAATGCAACGAATTGCCGTTTCGCTAGCGATTGAGCAGGGCGCCCGTTTGCAAAACAGACGCGCACAAAAAAGGCCACTCTTTCGAGTAGCCTTTTCTGATGTTTGGTTGCGGGAGCCGGATTTGAACCGACGACCTTCGGGTTATGAGCCCGACGAGCTACCAGACTGCTCCATCCCGCGTCTGTGTGGCGGCATTCTACAGAGGTTCGCGAGTGTGTCAACCGTCGATCTGGATAAATCTGTTCAGGTTCAAGCGCTTAGCGTCTTTTCGCGGCGGTTGGCCGGCGCGCAGGGCAGGTGGTGCAAGGCTTTCAGCTCTATTGCCCGTTGATCTGTGATTGAAAAAATAAATTCATCGGAAATCTCCTACGGTCGGAAAAGAACATTCAACCACTGGTGCTATATACAGGTGCCAATGAGATACTGCCGCTCCGGCTTGCCACGTTGTCTTTTTCCGACATGACCCAGCGAAAAATCATCCACATCGACTGTGACTGTTTCTACGCCGCCATCGAGATGCGCGATGATCCGCGTCTGGCCGGCAAGCCGTTGGCGGTGGGTGGTTCGGCGGATCGGCGCGGGGTGATCGCCACCTGCAATTACGAAGCGCGCGCCTATGGTGTGCGCTCGGCCATGGCTTCCGGTCACGCGTTGAAATTGTGCCCGGACCTGACCATCGTCAAGCCGCGGATGGAGGCTTATCGCGAAGCTTCGAAAGAAATTCATACGATCTTCGCCGATTACACCGACCTGATCGAGCCCCTGTCGCTGGACGAGGCCTACCTCGATGTGTCGGACAGCGCGCATTTCGGCGGCAGCGCCACGCGCATCGCCCAGGACATTCGCCGCCGGGTCTCCAACCAATTGCACATCACCGTTTCCGCAGGCGTTGCGCCGAACAAGTTTCTGGCGAAGATCGCCAGCGACTGGAAAAAACCCAACGGTTTGTTCGTGATCACCCCGGATCAGGTCGAGGAGTTCGTCAGTGGTCTGCCGGTAAGCAAGCTGCACGGCGTCGGCAAGGTCACCGCCGACAAGCTCGGCAAGCTTGGCATCGTTGACTGCCAGCATCTGCGCGAGTGGGGCAGGCTGGCGCTGGTGCGCGAATTCGGCAGTTTCGGCGAGCGCTTGTGGAATCTCGCCCGTGGAATCGATGACCGGCTGGTGCACAACGACAGCCGGCGTCAGTCGATCAGCGTGGAAAACACCTACGACGTCGATCTGCCGGACTTGCGCAGCTGCCTGGACAAATTGCCCGAGTTGCTCGATACCCTGAAAACCCGCATGGCGCGGATCGACAGCAGTTATCGACCGGGCAAGCCGTTCGTCAAAGTCAAATTTCATGATTTCACCCAGACCACGCTGGAACAGGCCGGGGCAGGGCGTGACCTGGGCAGTTATCAGTTGATGCTGACGCAGGCGTTCAATCGCGGCGGCAAACCGGTGCGGTTGTTGGGGGTGGGGGTGAGGCTGGAGGATCTGCGGGGCGGGTTTGAGCAGATGGAATTGTTTGAGCGGTAGATTCGCGGCGTATTCAGATAGTCATCGCGGGCAAGCCCGCTCCCACATTGATCGATGGTGAAACACATATTGTGTGAACACCCATAAACCCTGTGGGAGCGGGCTTGCCCGCGATGCCTTTAGCTTTTAATTCGGTCCCGGATCAGCCACTAAACGCCCGGCATCCTTGGCCAGAGACTTGAGAAACTCAGTCTGCAACTCAGGATCATTGCGGGTCAGTTCGATCAGGCTTTGTTCCAATTCGCTGGCTTCTTCTTCCAGGCCCAGCTCCGACAGGCGTTTGACCCGGTGTACCCACTGGCTCACTTCGTCATCTTCCAGATCGTCATAAATCAGCCCGTGCGCCTCGATCAACTTGCCGCGCAGGTGGCCGCTGAGCATCAGGGTCGAGTCGGTATGCACGTCGTCCTTGGCGTCTTCGACACTGATCTGCAAGCGGCCAACATGGTTGAGGTCATGTTCGGCGAACGGACTGTCGAGCAGGTTCAAGCGCAGCACGCCGTTGCGATCAGTGGTCATGTCGAACGTCTGCTTGCCGGCCTTGACCTGCACCGGTCGTTCGCTCCACGGCAGGCTCGAATACTCCGTGCGCTTGTCGCGCTGGACTTCGTCGATGCCCGCGAGGTTCTGCTGCGCGCGACCATTGGACTGCACGTTCATGAACGGGTTGAGCCCGGCAAAACCGTAGCTCAGCCAATCCTTGGTGACGCTGTCCGGCAGGTTACCGAGGGCAAACACGTTTACCACGTTCGCACCGACACCACCGACCACGGCCACCGCCCCCAGCGGAATCTCGTAGACTTCGCGCCAGGGTTGATAAGGCGTGTAGCGGTCGTAACGGCGGGTGACCTCGAACTCGGTGACTTCGAAAGTCTTCTGCTCGTTGATCTTCACGCGTCGCTGCGGCAGCTCGAGCACCTTGGGCTCGCCGACATCGATCTGCAGGCTGTGATCGAGCAGTTTTCGCTCGACCCGCTCTTCGTGCTCGCTGCGTTGCGACATGTGATTGGCGCAGCCGCTGACCAGCAGGGCGCCGCACAGGGCGGCGCCACCGAGGCCTAAGGTGTTTCGCTTGAACATGACGTCTCTATCTGGTTTCAGCGGCGGATACGGGCCTGAAGGAAGGACACAACATCGGCCACCGGCAGTGCTTGCGCCTCTGCTTCGGAACGACTCTTGTATTCCAGGTTGCCTTCGGCGAGGCCGCGGTCGCTGACCACGATCCGGTGTGGAATGCCGATCAGCTCCATGTCCGCGAACTTGATGCCCGGGCTGGTTTTCTTGTCGCGATCGTCCAGCAGCACTTCGAAGCCGGCCGCCGTCAGTTCGGCATAGAGCTTGTCGGTGGCTTCGCGCACCTGCTCGGTTTCATAGCGCAGCGGTACCAGCGCGATCTGGAACGGCGCCAGGGTGTCGCTCCAGATGATGCCGTTGGCGTCGTTGTTCTGCTCGATGGCAGCAGCCACCACGCGCGATACGCCAATGCCGTAGCAACCCATTTCCAGGGTCACCGGCTTGCCGTTTTCGCCCAGCACTTCGCACTTCATCGCCTTGCTGTACTTGTTGCCCAGCTGGAAGATGTGTCCGACTTCGATGCCGCGCTTGATTTCCAGCGTGCCTTTGCCGTCCGGGCTTGGGTCGCCAGCGACGACGTTGCGCAGGTCGGCAACGGTCGGAACCGGCAGATCGCGCTCCCAGTTCACGCCGAAGTAGTGCTTGTCGTCGATGTTCGCGCCAATACCGAAGTCGCTCATCATCGCCACCGAGCGGTCGATGATGATCGGCAGCGGCAGGTTCAGCGGGCCGAGCGAACCAGCGCCGGCGCCGATCGCGTCACGCAGTTCGGCATCGGAGGCCATCACCAGCGGGCTGGCCACGCCAGGCTGGTTGGCAGCCTTGATTTCGTTCAGTTCGTGGTCGCCACGAATCACCAGCGCGATCAGCTTGCCTTCTTCTTCGGCATGGACGATCAGGGTCTTGATGGTCTTTTCAATCGGCAGATTGAATTTTTCCACCAGCGCCGCGATGGTCTTGGTGTCCGGCGTGTCGACCAGACGCAGTTCTTCGGTTGGCGCAGGGCGCGAGGTTTCCCGTGGCACCGCTTCGGCTTTTTCGATGTTCGCCGCGTAGTCGGAACCGTTGCTGAAGACGATATCGTCTTCGCCGGACTCGGCTAGCACGTGGAATTCGTGGGAGCCGGCGCCGCCGATCGAGCCGTTGTCGGCTTCTACCGGACGGAATTTCAGACCCAGACGCGTGAAGATGTTGCAGTAGGCTTCATGCATGCGGTCATAAGTGATCTGCAGCGACGCCTGATCAGCGTGGAAGGAGTAGGCGTCCTTCATGATGAATTCGCGGCCGCGCATCAAACCGAAGCGTGGGCGGATTTCATCGCGGAATTTGGTCTGGATCTGGTACAGGTTGATTGGCAGCTGTTTGTAGCTGCTCAACTCGTTGCGCATCAGATCGGTGATCACTTCTTCGTGGGTCGGGCCCGCGCAGAAATCACGACCGTGGCGGTCTTTGATGCGCAGCAGCTCAGGGCCGTATTCTTCCCAGCGCCCCGATTCCTGCCACAGCTCGGCCGGTTGGGTGCTCGGCATCAACACTTCCAGAGAACCGGCAGCGTTCATTTCTTCGCGAACGATGGCTTCGACCTTGCGCATGACTCGCAGGCCCATCGGCAGCCAGGTGTACAGGCCCGAGGCAAGCTTGCGGATCATGCCGGCGCGCAGCATCAGCTGGTGGCTGATCACGACCGCGTCGGAAGGCGTTTCTTTCTGTGTGGCGAGCAAAAATTGACTGGTGCGCATGGTTGGCCGTTGTCGGTTGCTATGACTGGAAATGACGGAGCAGTGTACCGGCGAGTTTTGCTGACGTACAGAAGTGTGGCCGGCGGAAGGCGCCAGCGGCGGGATTCCTCCCGCCATTGGCGAAGCGTCCTACGATTCTTCGGTGACGGGCGTCGGTGCAGGCTCGGGCGTCGGTGTCTGCCCTTCGCGGCGGCGTTCCTGGAACCAGTGCAGCGCGATCAGTAGCAGCGTCGGCACGCCGAGCAGGGCGGTGATGAGGAAGAAGCTGTGATAGCCGAACTTCTCGACCAGCACGCCGGAATAGCCGCCCATCAGGCGCGGCAGCAGCAACATGATCGAGCTGAGCAGGGCATATTGCGTTGCGGAAAACTTCAGGTTGGTCAGGCTTGACAGGTAAGCGACGAACGCCGACGTCGCCAGGCCCGAGCTGAAGTTGTCTAGGGAAATGGTCACCACCAGCATCTGCAGGTTCGGGCCCATGTCCGCGAGCATGACGAACAGCAGGTTGGTCGCTGCCGAAGACACACCACCGATAAACAGGATCGGCAGAATGCCGAAACGCACGATCAACAGGCCACCCATGCCGGCACCGACGAGGGTCATGATCAGGCCGAAAATCTTGCTGACACTGGCGATCTGATCCTTCGTGAAACCCTGATCGATGTAGAACACGTTGGCCATCACGCCCATTACCGTGTCCGACATGCGATAGGTCGCGATCAGGCCCAGCAGCAACAGCGCCTGCCAGCGATAACGCAGGATGAAGTCATTGATCGGCGTCAGTACCGGCGCCAGTCCGCGCCGGCCCATGGCCGACAGGCACATCCCCGTCAGCAATATGTAGAGGATGGCGCGCAGAAAGGCGCGGTCTTCGAGCAGCAAATCGAGCGGGCTCATGTCACCGAACAGCACGCCAGCGAAATCGGTGTTGTACAGCTGGGTGAACATCGCCGGCACGGAGACCAGCAAAACGATCAGCACGAAAACCGACATCAGTTGATGCATGAACGTATAGCGCCCGGCCTGTAACTGCGTGCGCAGCGGTACGGGTGGTTCGCGCATGAACAGCGTGGTCAGCAGCGCGGGCACCATCAATGCGCCAAACAGTACATAGGTGCCGGTCCATGCCGCGTGCTTATAGTTGAAGCCGGTTGAGCCGAAACCTTCGGCGAAGAACAGCGCGCCGGCGGTGGCGAGCAGGGCGGCAACGCGGTAGCCGGACATATAGCTGGCGGCGAGCGCGGCCTGGCGGCTGTCATCGGCGATTTCCAGGCGATAGGCGTCGACCGCGATATCCTGCGTGGCCGAGGCGAAGGCGACGACGACGGCAATGGCGATCAGCCAGGACAAATGCTTCTGCGGATCACAGAAGCCCATGCCGATCAGCCCGAGAATCACCAGTGCCTGGGAGAGCACCAGCCAGGAACGGCGGCGGCCGAGCTTGCCCAGCAAGGGCAGGCGCCATTGGTCAAGCAGGGGCGACCAGACCCATTTGAACGCATACGCCAGGCCGATCAGGCTGGCATAGCCAATGGTTTCACGGGCCACGCCTGCTTCACGCAGCCATACGGAGAGCGTCGAGAACACCAGCATGTACGGCAGGCCGGCGGCAAAACCGAGCAACAACAGCACGAGCGTCGAAGGACTGGCATAGGCGGCGAGCGCGGCGCGCCAGGTTTTACGGGGCATGGGCTGAAGTCTGCCTCAAAATTGCGAAAACAAAGCGCGCACTCTAACCGCTGTGCTCTACCGGACGCCAGCCATGGCGCCGAATATCCACACGATTGTTCTGGACGGTGATGCCTTCCATACGCAATCGCGCACGTTGTTCATCACCGGAGGGGCTGCCGACCGGCAGACTGATGCGCCCGCCGGCGCCGAGTACGCGGTGCCAGGGCAGCCTGGTGTCGCCAGGCAACTGGCTCAAAGTCCGCCCGACCCAGCGCGCGGCGCGGCCCAGCCCGGCAAGTTCGGCCAACTGGCCATAACTGACGACTTTGCCTTCAGGCACTTGCGCGAGCGTCGAGTAGAGTGCCGTGCGTCGGATTTGCGCATCATTTTCGACGCTGTCGAGCGGGTCTTTCACGTACGCGGCTCCTGAGCATTGGCGTGATGATGGCGACAAGGGTAATCGCTCGTGGCGCAATTGAGAAATGAACTCAATTGAAATAGTCCGGTCAGTCCTTGTCATGGGCAAAATCCTACGGATAATGCCGACCCTTTTCGCCAACTCTGAGCCCCCGATCTGCTTATGTTCCCCAGAACCCTGTTGTGCCTTGCTGTTTTCAGCGCGTCCACGCCCCTGCTTGCCGACACCGTCTGGTTGAAAAACGGCGACAAGCTGAGTGGCACTATCACGGTTTTCGACGGCGGCAAGCTGTTGATCCAGACCAAATACGCCGGCGCAGTGGCGATTGACTGGAAAGAGGTCAAGACCCTCGACAGCGATCAGCATCTGCTGGTCAAGCAGGACGCCTATGCCGGCGAAGTGTCGAAGTCGCTCACCGCGGCCGACGATGGCAAGGTCACCCTGGCCAACGGCGAGGCGCCGAAAACGGTCGAGCTGGCGAGCATTCAGCAGATCCTCAAGCCCAAGCCGATCGTCACCGACCTGGTGTGGAAGGGCAACGTCGATCTGGCGCTGGACTATCAGCGCGCCGAAAAGGACACCGACGATTACGACGTTGCCTTCAAGACTTCGGCTCGCCATGGCCGCTGGCGGCATACCGGCGAGGGCGAGTACAACCGCGAAGTCCAGGATGCGGAAACCACCACCAACAACTGGCGCGCCGAATACTCCCTCGACCGCTTCCTCACTGATCAGTGGTTCTGGCAGGGACGCATCAACTACAAGCGTGATCACATCGAAGAGCTGGCGCGTCAGCGCGTGGTCGGTACCGGTCCGGGCTACCAGTTCTGGGACGACGAACTCGGCGCGTTCTCGCTGGGCTCGTTGCTCAACCGCACCGATTACGAGTATCGCGATGGCAGCAAGGACAACTTCTATTCCGTCGCGATGAAGTGGGACTACAACCGCTACCTGATCGGCAAGAAGGTCGAGTTCTTCACCAATGGCGAAGTCGGCAAGCCGCTGTCGGGCGTTGCCGATTATGCACTGGATGCCGAGCTGGGCCTGCGCTACAAGGTTACCGACTGGGCTTCGCTCAACCTCAAGGCCGAGCGCGACATCATCAGCGGCACCAACGATGCGGATCTGAACAAGACCCGTTATACCGCAGGGTTTGGCGTGGCCTGGTAAAGACACACACAAAAAATCGCAGCCTTTGGGCTGCGATTTTTTTGCCTGAACAAAACAGGCGCCCACAAAAAAGCCCCGCTTTTAAGGGCGGGGCTCTTTTCTAAAGAAGCTACAAGTTAGATAACTTGTACTTCTTCAGCTTGCATGCCTTTCTGACCGCGGGTAGCGATGAAAGAAACCTGTTGGCCTTCTTTCAGGCTTTTGAAGCCGTCGGATTGGATAGCTTTGAAGTGAACGAACAGGTCGTCACCGGATTGTGGAGTGATGAAGCCGAAGCCTTTTTCATCGTTGAACCACTTAACGGTACCGGTTTGGCGATTAGACATGGTGTAACTCCTTGAACAAAGATAACTGCGACTCAGGAAGAACCCTGGCCGAGACTGAGTGCAAAGAGCAGGAAAAATTCTTGTAGATGGTTGGATCGAAATTCAACATATCGTGTAGAGATTCTCAGTGACACAAGCAACACAGTGACGCCACCTTAACCCTTTTTCCGGAACGTGCCAATGTTTCTTGCAAAGGATTCTGTGTTTTAGGGATCGGCGGTGCGACGGTTCGTCGCCACATCGCGTAAATACGGGGTGTTCGCCGAGAATTGCGTTGCGCACTTTGATCGCGGCGACGCGCCCGGTAAGATGCCGGACAGAATTTTTCCACCTCGCTATTCAGGACAAACCCGCCATGAGCATCAAATCGGACAAGTGGATTCGCCGCATGGCGCAGGAACACGGCATGATCGAACCGTTCGTCGAGCGCCAGATGCGCGGCAGCGACGACAGCCGGGTGATTTCCTACGGCGTGTCGAGCTACGGCTACGACGTGCGTTGCACCAACCACTTCAAGGTGTTCACCAACATCAACTCGGCCATTGTCGACCCGAAGAACTTCGACGCCGGCAGCTTCGTCGACATCCACAGCGACGTCTGCATCATTCCGCCGAACTCCTTCGCCCTGGCCAGCACCGTCGAGTACTTCCGCATTCCGCGCAACGTGCTGACCATCTGCCTGGGTAAAAGCACCTACGCGCGCTGCGGCATCATCGTCAACGTCACTCCGCTCGAGCCTGAGTGGGAAGGTCATGTGACGCTGGAGTTCTCGAACACCACCAATCTGCCGGCGAAAATCTACGCCAACGAAGGTGTGGCGCAGATGCTCTTCCTCGAATCCGATGAAGAATGTGAAGTTTCCTACAAGGATCGTGGCGGCAAATATCAGGGCCAGCGTGGCGTAACCTTGCCGCGTACCTGATCGACCATCCGACGGATGTCGGGAATTCTTTGGCGGGCAGACACTCTATGGGGTGTACTGCCCGTTTTTGTTACACACAGATTCGGGCCTTCACTGAGGAGTGCCCTATGAAGATCGACCCGCGAATCAGCGCTGAACTGGCAAGGCTTGAGCCCAATCAGATAGGCGTTCTGGCCTGGTCGTTACTGGCGAATCCGTCTTTGAGCCTGTCCGGCGGCGTACCCGGCCAGCCCGATCCCGATACTCCCAACGAACAACCGACCGAACCAGGCGAACCGACGCTGCCGGACGAGCCGCCTCCGGCGCCTGTTGCCTGATCCACTGTCATGAATATGGCCCGTCAGTCTGATCGATTTGCGATCTAGCTGACGGGCCATATTTCGTTGTCGCCGATCACGAAGACCTTGCAACTGTCGTCGCGCTCGACCTGATAGCCGCCAGTAAACGCACCGAATGCCGGCATCAGGCTGATGCGCTCACCGAGTCTGAAACAAGCCAGACGCAGACTCTGCCGACCTTTGCCATGCAGCCGATAGACCGGGTGCACGTGGCCGGCGAGCACGTGCCGTTCCGGATGCGCATCGGGCTCATGCTGCAAGGCAAACGGCCCGAGTAACAGCGGCTCTGGCACTACGCGGATATTCAGCGAGGCCGGCGGGTCGCCCGCGCGTTTGTCGTGGTTGCCGCGAATCAGCGTCATCGGCAGGTCAGCGTGGCGCGCTCGCCACTCTGCCAGCGCATTCAATGTGGTCGGGACATGTGAGCCAGGCCCATGCAGGAAATCACCGAGAAAAATCAACTGGCGACACGGCAACCGCGCCAGCAACGCGTCGATTACCTCGATGTTGCTCGCCGTCGTGCCATGCGGCACCGGCTGGCCGAGGCTGCGATAGGCCGCCGCTTTACCGAAATGCACATCGGCGATCAGCAATGCTTCCTGCGCTGGCCAATACAGCGCTTTCTCCGGCAGCAACCACAACTCCTCACCGGCCAAACGCACCGGGTACGCACTCACGACGATTTTCCGTTATCAGCGGTTTTTTCCAGGTCACCGACCATTCTTCTGATCCTGTCAGCCAGCTTTTCCGAACTCATGCTCTCGCGCATCCGCTCCACCAGCAGCGGAAAGCCCAGCGGTGTAGGACGTTTAACTTGATGCATGTCGAGTTTCATCCGATTGATGCGCTCCAATGTCTGCTCTAAACGACGAATATCCAGTTCCTCGCGTAGGACTTCTTCCCCTGCCTGGGCCAAGAGCAGATTGTCGGCGTCGTATTGTTTGAAAACCTGGAAAAACAACCCACTCGACGCCTGCACCTGGCGGGTGCTTTTCGGTGCGCCCGGATACCCGGCGAACACCAGCCCGGCGATTCGCGCGATTTCGCGGAAGCGGCGCAACGCCAGTTCACCGGCATTGAGGCTGGCCAGCACGTCCAGCAACAGGTCATCGGCATTGAACAGTCGCGCGTCGAGATGCGTGGCCCAATCCACCGGCGTGGCGCTGAGCAGTTCCAGGCCGTAATCATTCACGGCAATCGAGAAGGTCAGCGGTTGCCGCTGACTGACGCGCCACGCCAGCAGGCTCGCCAGTCCCAGATGCACTTGGCGCCCGGCGAACGGATAGAGGAAAAGATGCCAGCCTTCGCGGGATTTCAGTACCTCGGCCAGCAGATTTTCCGTGGTGGGCAAGCCGGACCAGCGTATCTGCGTCTCCAGCAGCGGCCGCAGCGCGTGCATTTCCGGGCCGTTGAACTGACCTTGAGCAGCGGCGCTGAAGCGCGTCACCACTGCTTCGGCCAGTTCGTTGGATAACGGCATGCGCCCGCCATTCCAGCGCGGCACGGCGGCTTTTTTTGCGGTGCTGCGTTTGACGTAGGCGGTCATGTTTTCCACCCGCACCAGTTCCAGCAGGCGCCCGGCGAAGAGGAAACCATCGCCGGGTTTCAGCCGGGCGATAAAGCCTTCCTCGACGCTGCCCAGCTGTTTGCCGCCGCCGCCCTTGCTCCAGAATTTCAGGTTGATGCTCGCGTCGCTGACGATGGTGCCGATGCTCATGCGATGGCGCCGCGCCAGGCGCGCATCCGGCACGCGCCAGACGCCGTGTTCGTCCGGCTCGACCCGGCGGTAATCCGGATACGCTGTAAGAGACATCCCGCCATGGCGTACGAACGCCAGCGCCCAGGCCCAGTCTGCCGCTGTCAGGTCACGATAAGCCCAGGCACCACGGACTTCTGCGTACAAGTCTTCAGGAATAAAGCCACCGCCAAGGGCCATGCTGACCAAATGCTGGACCAGCACATCCAGCGGCTTGTGCGGTGACAGACGCGGCTCGATGCGCCGCTGTTCGACGGCATCGCGTGCGGCGACCGCTTCGATCAACTCCAGGCTGTGGGTCGGCACCAGCGTCACCCGCGAGGTGCGCCCCGGTGCGTGACCGGAACGTCCGGCACGTTGCATCAACCGCGCAACGCCTTTGGCCGAGCCGATCTGCAATACACGCTCGACCGGGAGGAAATCCACACCCAAGTCCAGGCTCGAAGTGCAGACCACCGCTTTCAACTGGCCATTCTTTAATGCCTGCTCGACCCAATCGCGGGTATCGCGGGACAGTGAGCTGTGGTGCAGCGCGATCAACCCGGCCCAGTCCGGCCGCGCTTCCAGCAGCGCCTGATACCAGATCTCCGATTGTGCGCGGGTGTTGGTGAACACCAGGCTGCTGGCGCAGGCGTCGAGTTCGGCCACCACCTGCGGCAGCATCTTCAGACCAATGTGGCCGGCCCAGGGAAAACGCTCGATGGCCGGTGGCAGCAGGGTGTCGACTTGCAGGGTTTTTTCGCTTTTGCCTTGAACACTGACGCCGCCGCCCTGTGGGATCAGCACTTGCTCCGCGTGGGATTGATTACCGAGGGTGGCGGACACGCCCCAAACGATCAGTTCCGGCTGCCAATGCCGCAGGCGAGCGAGGGCCAGTTGCAGTTGCACGCCGCGTTTGTTGCCGAGCAACTCGTGCCATTCATCGACGACGATCATGCGCAGGGTCGACAACGCCGTGCGCGCATCGGCGCGGGCGAGCAACAGAGTCAGGCTTTCCGGGGTGGTAATCAGCGTCGTCGGCAAGCGCCGGCCCTGACGAGCGCGTTCGCTGCTGCTGGTGTCGCCGGTGCGCAGGCCGATGCTCCACGGAATCTGCAATTCATCCACCGGGATTTGCAGCGCGCGGGCGGTATCGGCGGCGAGGGCGCGCATCGGCGTGATCCACAGCACCGTCAACGGCTCGGCCGGCGGTTTGCGTTTGCGCGGTGTAGCCACGGGCGGTTGCAGGCGGGCGAAGCGGTTGAGCGCAGCAAACCATACCGCATAAGTTTTGCCGGCGCCGGTGCTGGCGTGGAGCAATCCGGACTCGCCGTTTTTCACCGCCGCCCACACCTGTTTCTGAAAGGCGAACGGCTTCCAGTCGCGGGCGCTGAACCAGGTTTTTGCAAAGTCGGGGGATTTCGCCATGCCGGCTGCGTGCGCTCTGGAGGTGTTGTTTCAGAGACAGCGAAGCGGGGGGACAAGTTTAACTTTGTCGGTCGGTGGATTCCCCCTGTGGGAGCGAGCCTGCTCGCGAATGCGATGTCTCATTCAACATTGATGTTGATTGATAAACCGCTTTCGCGAGCAGGCTCGCTCCCACACAGGGCGGGGGCCAACCTTACTTAAGATTGCCGCTGAGGAACTGCTTCAGCCGTTCGCTTTTGGGATTGCCCAGCACGTCTTCCGGCGCGCCTTCTTCTTCCACCAGACCCTGATGCAGAAACAGCACCTGATTCGACACCTTCCGCGCAAAACTCATTTCATGGGTGACCATGATCATCGTCCGGCCTTCCTCGGCCAGGCCCTGAATTACTTTCAGCACTTCGCCGACCAGTTCCGGGTCGAGTGCCGAGGTCGGTTCGTCGAACAGCATCACTTCCGGTTCCATCGCCAGTGCCCGGGCGATCGCCACGCGCTGTTGCTGGCCGCCGGACAGAAACGCCGGGTATTGATCGGCGACCCGCGCTGGCAGGCCGACCTTGTCCAGATACCGCCGGGCGCGATCCTCGGCTTCCTGTTTGCTGCAACCGAGCACCCGGCGCGGGGCCATGGTGATGTTTTCCAGCACGGTCATGTGGCTCCACAGGTTGAAATGCTGGAACACCATCGCCAGCCGCGTGCGCAGGCGTTGCAGTTCATCGGCGTCGGCGACGTGCATGCCGTGCCGGTCGGTGACCATGCGGATCGCCTGGCCATCGAGGCTCATGGCGCCGTCATTCGGTTGCTCGAGGAAATTGATGCAGCGCAAAAAGGTGCTTTTGCCCGAGCCGCTGGCGCCGATCAGGCTGATCACGTCGCCGGTTTTGGCCTTGAGCGAAACGCCTTTGAGCACCTGATGATCGCCATAGCTTTTGTGCAGGCCTTCAACGGTCAGTTTGTACATGGACGAGCATCCTCAAGGCGAAAGTAGGTAGCCGCTGCGATAGGCTTCGGCGCCCGCGACGTGGGCGATGACCATGCCGGCAGTGGCCATGCGCCGCAGCGAGCGCGCATACAGCAGGCCGGCGGCGGTGCAATGAATGGGGGTGACCTTGTCGTGGACCGGGTCGATGATTTCGGCGATCTGCTGGCCGGCTTCCAGGTATTGGCCGGGTGTGGCGCAGTACACCAGCAGGCCGCCGACTGGCGTGGTCACCGGTTCGACCCCGGCCAGCGGCGTGGGAGGGTACGGCAGTGGCGGTTGCGGCTTGGTCTCGCCGACGATGGCATCGAACTGGATCAGATAATCGATCAGCGCCTGACAATCGCGGCTGGCCAGCGGGTGGTTGACGTCGCCCTGGCCGCGCAATTCGACGGTCACCGAGAAGCTGCCCAGCGGAATCTCGAAGTGCTCGCCGAAGCGCTCGCGCAGTTGCCACCAGAGCAGGGTGAAGCACTCGTCGAATGACTGCCCGCCGGAATCGGTAGCAAGCAGGCTAGCCTGCGCTTCCATGTAGCGCGCCAAGGGCTCGACCTGTGGCCACGCCTCGGGCGTGGTGTACAGGTGCACCACCGATTCGAAGTCGCAATGCAAGTCCAGCACCATGTCGGCATCGCAGGCCAGGCGTTGCAGGGTCAGACGCTGGGATTGCAGTTGTGTGGCCGGCGTCTGGCGGGCGAGGGCGTCGCGCAGGCTGGCACGGATCAGTTCGAGGTTGTGCTGCGCATCGTCGTCCAACTGGCCTTCGATGGCGTTGCCGATTTCTTCGCTGAGGTCGACGAACCAGCGATTGAAGTTCTGCCCACTCTCCAGGTCGTAACGGCCCAGCGGCACGTCCATCAGCACTTGTTCGAGGCCGACCGGGTTGGCCACCGGCACGAGGACGATTTCGCTGCGCAGGCGGCCGGCGGCTTCCAGCTCGGCCAGACGCTGTTTCAGGTGCCAGGCGACCAGCATGCCGGGCAGTTCGTCGGCATGCAGCGAGGCCTGAATGTACACCTTGCCCTTGGCCTGCTGTGGGCCGAAGTGGAAACTGTGAATCTGCCGTGCGGTCCCCGGCAGCGGGGCCAGCAAGTCATGAATCTGGTGGCGCATTGTTATCTCTTTATTGTCAAACCGATGCTAGTGAGTCGGCCCGAGGAAGGCCAGCCAGCGGCGTTCGGCAAGGCGGAACAGACCGACCAGCCCAAAAGTAATGGTCAGGTAGATCAGCGCGGCGATGCCGAACGACTGGAAGGTCAGGAAGGTCGCCGAGTTGGCATCCCGCGCGACTTTCAGGATATCGGGAATGGTCGCGGTGAACGCCACGGTGGTCGAATGGAGCATCAGGATCACTTCGTTGCTGTAGTAAGGCAACGAACGGCGTAAGGCCGACGGCATGATCACGTAGGCGTACAGCTTCCAGCCGGTCAGGCCATAAGCCTTGGCCGCTTCGACTTCGCCGTGGTTCATGCTGCGAATCGCCCCGGCAAAAATCTCCGTGGTGTACGCGCAGGTATTGAGCGCGAAAGCGAGGATCGTGCAGTTCATCGCGTCGCGAAAGAAACTGTCGAGGATCGGCTGTTCGCGCACGGCGGCGAGGCTGTAGATGCCGGTGTAGCAGATCAGCAACTGGATATACAGCGGCGTGCCACGGAACAGGTAGGTGTAGAACTGCACCGGCCAGCGAACGTAGAAGTGCGGCGAGACGCGGGCGATCGACAATGGGATCGAGACGATGAAGCCGATGCAGATCGAGGCGGTCAGCAGCCACATCGTCATCGCCAGCCCGGTGATGTTCTGGCCGTCGGTATAAAGGAAGGCTTTCCAGTATTCCTGCAGGAGTTCGATCATCGTACGGCCTCCCGGGCACCGGCGGCGTAGCGGCGTTCGAGCCAGCGCAGGATGAAGTTCGAAGCACTGGTGATCAGCAGATAGATCAAGGCGGCAAGGACCAGAAAGTAGAACAGTTGATAGGTGCTTTTACCGGCGTCCTGCGCTGCCTTGACCAGATCGGCCAGACCGATGATCGACACCAGCGCGGTGGCCTTGAGCATGACCATCCAGTTGTTGCCGATGCCTGGAAGGGCAAAACGCATCATTTGCGGAAACACCACGAAGCGAAAGCGCTGGCCACGTTTGAGGCCGTACGCGGTGGCGGCTTCGACCTGACCACGCGGCACCGCGAGGATGGCGCCACGGAAGGTCTCGGTGAAATACGCGCCATAAATGAAGCCCAGCGTCAGCACGCCGGCGCTGAACGGGTCGATTTCGATGTATTCCCATTCCATGTAGTCGGTCAGTGACGTCAGCCAGGTTTGCAGGCTGTAGAAGATCAACAGCATCAGCACCAGGTCCGGCACGCCGCGAATCAGCGTGGTGTAGAGCTGCGCGGGCAGGCGCACCAGTTTGACTTTCGACAGTTTGGCACTGGCGCCGAGCAGGCCGAGCAACACGGCCACCAGCAGCGACATCGCCGATAATTTGATGGTCATCCAGGTGCCTTGCAGCAGCAACGGGCCGAAGCCCTGCAGACTGAACGAGGCCAGCCCCAGATTTTGCAGGAGGGTTTCAAACATAAATCAGCAACCTGAGCGGATGGAAAAGGCGCCCATCGGGGATGGGCGCCGGGGCATTATTTGCCGCTGTACAGATTCAGGTCGCCAAAGTGTTTCTTTTGAATCTCGGCGTATTTGCCGTCGTCGTGTAACGCTTTGATACCTTTATCCAAAAGTGCTTTCAGCTCAGTGTTACCTTTCTTGATACCGACAGCGGTTTTGGCTGGCAGCAATTCGCTGTCGACCGGTTGGCTGATTTCATAATCAGCGCCTTTTGGCGACTTCAGAAAGCCCAGTTCGGCTTGCAGCATGTCCTGGATACCGGCGTCGAGACGGCCGGAGGTCAGGTCGGAGTACACCTGATCCTGGTTCTGATAGGCCTGGGTTTTCACACCGGCTTTGTCCAGCACGGCTTTGGCATAGGCTTCCTGAATGGTGCCTTGCTCATAGCCAACGGTTTTGCCTTTGAGCGAAGCGACATCGGCGGTGATGCCGGAGCCTTTCTTGAACACGTAAGCGGTCGGGCCGGAAAACAGTTCGCTGGAGAAGTCGATGACCTTCTCGCGCGCCGGAGTCACGGTCATCGACGAGATCACGCCGTCGAACTTGTTGGCCTTGAGGCCCGGAATCATGCCGTCGAAATCGCTTTCGACCCATTTGCACTTGACCTTCAGTTCGGCGCAGATCGCGTTGCCCAGATCGATATCGAACCCGACCAGGCTGCCATCGGCCGCTTTCGACTCGAACGGTGCGTACGAAGGGTCAACGCCAAAGCGCAGCTCTTTGTATTCCTTGGCCAGCGCGGAGCCGGCGGCCATGCACAACGCCAGTGCAGAAAGGGTCAGCAATGCTTTTTTCATTATTCAATCCCTAAGAACCAATATGAGCGCTTGTGGCGCAGAATTATTGTTACTGCAACGCTTACGACCTGTAGAAAGTAGCAATTTCCGAACCAGAGTGCCGAACAGGTGTTTTAAAAGGTCGAGTGCAGAGAGGCAAGGGTAGTTGAATGCCCGGAAACGGGCATAGCTGTTTGCATGCACTGTTTCGGTTCAAGCGCGTGGCTGAGAGCAGGTAAAACTGTGGCAAGGGATTTGTCCCTGATGACTGATCGTTCCCACGCTCCTGCGTGGGAATGCATCAACGGACGCTCCGCGTTCGGCTCTGGGGGGACGCAGAGCGTCCCGGGCTGCATTCCCACGCAGAGCGTGGGAACGATCAGTGA
The DNA here is from genome assembly GCF_054871425.1 of Pseudomonas glycinis. Lineage (NCBI taxonomy): Bacteria > Pseudomonadati > Pseudomonadota > Gammaproteobacteria > Pseudomonadales > Pseudomonadaceae > Pseudomonas > Pseudomonas glycinis. The sequence goes on from NZ_JBTYHF010000004.1 coordinate 291,510, forward strand.
AAAGGGGTTAGGCCAACAGATCCTGAAGGGTAGCGAGGCTGTCGGCTTCTTCGACGGTCTTGTCCTTGCGCCAGCGCAGCATGCGCGGGAAACGCACGGCGATGCCGCTCTTGTGTCGGCGCGACAGGGCGATGCCTTCGAAGCCGAGCTCGAACACCAGGCTCGGTTTCACGCTGCTGACCGGGCCGAATTTTTCCACCGTAGTCTTGCGCACGATGCTGTCGACCTGGCGCATCTCTTCATCGGTCAGCCCCGAATACGCCTTGGCGAACGGCACCAGCGAGCGTTGGCTGGATTCCGGCGGGCCGTCCCACACGGCGAAGGTGTAATCGCTGTACAGACTGGCGCGGCGGCCATGCCCGCGCTGGGCATAAATCAACACGGCATCGACGCTGAACGGGTCGACCTTCCACTTCCACCACACGCCCATGTCCTTGGTCCGGCCGACGCCATACAACGAATCGCGCGCCTTGAGCATCATGCCTTCGACGCCGAGTTTGCGCGACGCTTCGCGCTGGCGGCCGAGGTCGAGCCAGTCTTCGCCGGTCAGTACCGGGGAGGGCAGCAACACCGGGCTGTTGCAGCGCGCGATGACTTCCTCGAGTTGCGCCCGCCGCTTGACCTGCGGCTGGTTGCGCCAGTCTTCGCCCTGCCACTCCAGCAGGTCGTAGGCCAGCACCACCACCGGCACTTCTTCGAGAATCTTCTTGTCGAGGGTCTTGCGACCGATGCGTTGTTGCAGCAGCGCGAACGGTTGCACGGCCGGCGGCTCATCGGATTGCGGATCGAAGGCATCTTCAGTAGTCGGATGGGTGCTCTTCCACACGACGATTTCGCCGTCGATCACCGTGCCGTCAGGCAAGCCGTGGACCAGCACATCGAATTCAGGGAAGCGCTCGGTCACCAGTTCCTCGCCGCGCGACCACACCCACAGCTTGCCGTCGCGCTTGACCACTTGCGCGCGGATACCGTCCCACTTCCATTCCACCTGCCAGTCGCTGGCGGGGCCGAGGAGGGCTTCGAATTCCTCGACCGGTTGCGACAACGCGTGGGCAAGAAAGAACGGGTAGGGCTGGCCGCCGCGCTGGGCATGTTCGTCGGCGGACTCCGGGGCGATGAGTTTCAAATAACTCGCGGCGTTGGGCCGGTTCGACAGATCGGTGTACCCGACCAGGCGCTGTGCCACGCGTTTGCTGTCGAGCCCGGCCATTGAGGCGAGGGCGCGGGTGACCAGCAACTTCGACACGCCAACGCGGAAACTGCCGGTGATCAACTTGATGCACAGCATCAGGCTCGGCCGGTCCAGTTGTGCCCACAACATTGGCAATTGGCGCGCCAGGTACTCCGGCGTTTCTCCGCGCAGTGGCAACAGCTTGTCTTCGATCCATTCGGCAAGACCGGCCTCGGAGCTGTGGGAATTTTCTGGCAGCACCAGAGAAATGGTCTCGGCCAGATCGCCGACGGCTTGGTAGCTTTCTTCGAACAGCCATGGCTCCAGTCCCGACACTGCGACCGCCAGCTCACGGAGGATGCGCACCGGTACCAGTTGTCGCGGCCGCCCGCCGGAGAGGAAATACACCGCCCATGCGGCATCTTCCGGCGCGGCCTGCGCGAAGTACGCCTGCATCGCCGCCAGCTTGGCGTTGCTCGACGTGGTGGCGTCGAGTTCGGCATATAACTCGGCGAAGGCTTTCATGGCGATGTCTCGGCAACGGTGGGTTCGGTGGCGATGTTGTCGTCTTCGTCATCGCCGTATTCGGTGGTGAAGCCTTGTGCATCGAGGCCCTGTTCCCGCAGATGGCGCACGAGCACGCCGATCGAGCCGTGGGTGACCATCACCCGTTCCGCGCCGGTCTGGTTGATCGCCCACAGCAGGCCGGGCCAGTCGGCGTGATCGGAAAGGACGAAACCGCGATCGACGCCGCGCCGCCGCCGGGTCCCGCGCAGGCGCATCCAGCCGCTGGCAAAGGCATCGCTGAACTCGCCAAAACGACGCATCCAGGTACTGCCGCCTGCTGACGGCGGAGCAATGACCAGCGCCTGGCGCATGATCGGATCGCTTTTTTTCACGTCGCCCGCATAGACCGTCGGCGGCAGGTACACGCCGGCATCGCGGTAGACGCGGTTCAGCGGTTCGACCGCGCCATGGCTGAGGATCGGCCCGAGGGTTTCGTCGATGCCGTGGAGAATCCGCTGCGCCTTGCCGAAGGAGTAGCAGAACAGCACGCTGGCCTTGCCGGCGGCGATATTGGCCGCCCACCACTGATTGATCTCGGCGAAGATCTGCGCCTGCGGCTGCCAGCGATAGATCGGCAGGCCGAAGGTCGATTCGGTGATGAAGGTGTGGCAGCGCACCGGTTCGAATGGGGTGCAGGTGCCATCCGGCTCGACCTTGTAATCCCCCGATGCGACCCAGACTTCGCCGCCGTATTCAAGGCGCACTTGCGCTGAACCGAGGACATGCCCGGCGGGGTGAAAACTCAAGGTCACGCCGTGGTGGGTCAGGCGCTGGCCGTAGTCGAGTGTTTGCAACTGGATGTCCTGACCCAGACGCGCGCGCAGAATCCCGGCGCTGGCGCTGCTCGACAGGTAGTGCTGATTACCGGTGCGCGCGTGATCGCCATGGGCATGGGTGATCACCGAACGCTCGACCGGCCGCCACGGATCGATATAGAAATCCCCGGCGGGGCAGTAGAGACCTTCAGGTCGGGCAATAACAAGATCCATGTCGTGACCGGAATGGGGGGCTTGTTAGCTATGAGGCGGGCGTAAGGCTGGAAGTTCGATCGGCTTTAAAGCGCTACCCTCACCCCAGCCCTCTCCCAGAGGGAGAGGGGGCCGACCGAGGTATCTGGTGAGGTACATCGACCTGGGGGACCGAGTTGAATATGGATCCGGCACAGCCTTGAGCCTGATCCAATGTTGGATTCACTGTCTCTCTTTCAGGTCGGCGCAAGACCCAAGCATCCCCCAATCAGTCCCCTCTCCCTCCGGGAGAGGGCTAGGGTGAGGGGCTGTTGATCTTTGCTCTATTTCCCGGGCGTCAGGGTCAAACGGGTCTTGCCATACACCCGATCAAAGTTCTGCGGCTGCATCGGCAGGCCGATGTACTGACCTTTCAGCCACGCATCGATCCCGTTCAGGTAGTTCGGACTCAGTGGATTGCCCGACTGCCCCGTACCGTTCTGCGCCATCAGTGGCTCGCTCTGGCCGAAGTCGACGATAAAGCGCATCGACGGCGCGCGCGTGGTGACGAAGTCCTGGCCCCAGGCAAACGCCGAGCTGTTCAGCGTGGTGTGATCGCCTCCAGCCGCCAGCGGCCCGCGCACAGTCTGACCGTTGCTGTTTTTCCACGCATAGCTATGCAATTTGCCCCACTGCCAGGCGCGATGATCGCCGCCCAGCTGGCTGTCTCCCGCTGTAATCGCTGCAGCGAGACTGCGGGCGAGAATCACCGCTTTGTCTTCCTTCTGCGGCGTGCGCAGGTCATCCCAGAACGGACTGTCCTCACGTCCCAAGAGATGATCGGCCTGCGCCGCGTAGGACAGATCGCCATTGGCGACAAAGGCCTTCCACGCCGGGCTCGATTCAGGACCCAGTTCATCGAGGAAGATCTGCTTCATGCTTTCCTGCAGAAACAGTTCATAAATCGCCGCATCCGCCGAGGTCGGGCTGAGCTTGCCGTCGAACGCCATCAAGCGCGTGAAGGCTTCGCGCGCCTTGCTGCGTTCGGCTTCCGGCAGGGCGTCGATCGCCTGTTTCAGCGGTTGCTTCATGCCCGGCGCTTCAAAGACTTTTTTCAGCTTGGCGGCGAAGGTGGTGGTCTGGTCGTACTGCATGGCGATCACGCTGCGGCTGTCGTGCTTGCCGCTGCCAGCCATTTCCGCCAAGCGTTCGCCGCGCTCCGGTGCCGCCCAGGATTTCGACAACTGCATGCCGTAGCCGTCGGGGATGACGCGCTGGTTGGCGGTGCCGAGCCAGCCTTGTGCCGGGTCCTGATCGTAGGGGTGCAGCATCGGGTCGGCGTAACCGTCCCAGTCGTAGCGACCGTCCCAGCCCGGCGAGGGCAGCAGACCTTCGCCTTCGCGACGGTTGGGGAAGCGCCCGGTGACTTGCCAGCCGATATTGCTCGCATCGGCAAAGACCAGATTCAGGGTGATGGCGCGGATTTCGCGGCTGGCGTCCGAGGCGCGCTCGACGTTCTGCGCGCGGGTCAGGTCGAAGAAGGCATCCAGAGTTTTGTCGTCAGTGAAGCTTGGCGTCTGCAGGGCGAGGCCGAAACCGCTGCCCTGCGCCGCTGCCTGGGCACTGTTGAGCAGCGCGCCGTGGCGGGTTTCGTAAACGGCTTCGCGAATCGGTCGCTGGCCTTTGACGAAGTAGGTTTCGTTGCGCACACCCAGCGGCTGCCATTTGCCGTTGACTTCATAAGTGAGGCTGCTGCCCTGACGGCGGATTTTTTCGAGGAACAGATCCTGGTTATCGCCGAGCACGCTGGTCATGCTCCACGCCACTTTGCCGTTGAAGCCGCCGAGCACCATCGGCAGACCGGCAACCGTGACGCCGGCCGCCTGATATTTCGGCGCACGTATCTGCACGAAACTCCACAACGACGGCGCGGCCAGTGGCCCGTGCGCATCGCTGGCCAGCAGGCTTTTGCCGCTGCGGCTGCGTTGCGGGGCAATCGCCCAATTGTTCGCAGTCGGCGTGGCGAGCAGGTTCAGCGCCGACAGTTGCTGGCTGGCGCTGCTCAGTTCCGTCAGCCCCGGAATCTGCCCGTTGAGCTTGAGGCCTTGCAGTTTGTCGGCTTCAGCCACTGGCAGGTTTTCATCAGGCGCCGACGGGCTCAGCCAGGCGAGTTTGTCAGTGGTCACGGTTTGCGCGAGCACCAGCGACTGGATTTCCTCCGGCAGGTTGGCCGACTGGCTGAAATTCAGCAGGGCAAAAATCAGCGCCGAATCTTCCGGTTTCCAGTATTCGGGCTTGTAACCGCTGGCGGCGAGGTCGCCCGGCAATTTGTCGGCGTAGCGGAACAGGTAGGCGTTGACGCCCCGTGCATACACCTCGAAGAAGCGCTTGAGCCGTGGCGACGAGGCCTTGTACAGCTCGCCGGCGCTCTTCTTCAGATTGACCGCGCGCATGTAGCGGTCGGCATCGAGCATCGACGCGCCGGACATTTCCGCCAACCGGCCCTGGGCCAACAGGCGCAGGGTGACCATCTGGTTGATGCGGTCGCTGGCGTGGACGTAACCGAGACTGAACAGCGCGTCATGGAAGCTGTTGCTTTCGATCAGCGGCATGCCCATCGCATTGCGCCGCACCGAAACGTTCTGCGCCAGGCCCTTGAGCGGTTGCACGCCGGAGGTCGGTGGCAGGCTGTCCTGGGCGTTCCAGGTCTGGCAACCGGACAGGCCGAGGACACCGGCCACTGCTGCGGCAACGCCGAACCGGGGAAGAAAATGTGAAAGGGCTGGCGAGGCCATGGCGAAGCTCCTGCGGGGGTATAAGGCTGGGGGCGCAATAAAGCCGCTACGTTAGTGACGGCGCGAGGGCCGCGCAAGCGGGGCGAGTGGTTATTTATGCAGTTGTCGGCTGATCGGTCAGAGGTGTGACAGTTGCTTGTGGGAAAGCGCTGATGTTGAACTACGGAACAAGTCCCGTGCCCTGTCAGGAGAAAGATCGCTATGGAGCTTCAGAGCAACGCTGCGCTGATCATCATCGACCAGCAGAAAGGCATTCTGCATCCGCGTCTGGGGCGGCGGAATAATCCTCAGGCCGAAGAGCGAATGCTTGAGTTATTGGCGCTGTGGCGGCGGTGCGGGCGCCCGGTGATTCACGTGCAGCATTTGTCGCGCTCACCTGACTCGGTGTTCTGGCCCGAGCAGGACGGAGTGGAGTTTCAAGAGCGATTTGTTCCTCGGGACGGGGAATGGCTGGTGCAGAAACAGGTGCCGGATGCGTTTTGTGTCAATGGGCTGGAGGCGCAGTTGCGTGAGGCTGGGATCGGGCAATTGATCATCGTTGGTGTGGCGACCAATAACTCGGTTGAGTCGACGGCGCGCACTGCGGGCAACCTGGGGTTCGACACATGGGTGGCAGAGGATGCATGTTTTACCTTCGACAAGGCCGATTATTTCGGCACACCGCGTACCGCTGAAGAGGTGCACGGGATGTCGCTGGGCAATCTGCATGGGGAGTATGCGACGGTGGTCAGTGCTGCCCTGATTCTGACAGCCAACTGATAGACCTGTGGGAGCTGGCTTGCCAGCGATTGCGGTGAATCAGGCGACATCAATGCAGGGATGTGCCGCCCTATCGCTGGCAAGCCAGCTCCCACAGGGGCTGCGCAGGTTCACAAAAATGTGTTGAGTGCAGATCAACTGTGGGAGCGAGCCTGCTCGCGAAGGCGGCAGGTCAGGCGAAGAAGACCTTCGCCAGTGACATCAAGCGCCGTGGCACTTCTTGAATTTCTTGCCGTTGCCGCATGGACAAGGGTCGTTGCGGCCGACGTCTTTCAGGGCGTTGCGCACCGGTTCCTGGTGGGCGTGGCCGCAGTTCGGGCCGTGGACATGGCCATGGTCGTGATCATGATGGTGGTCATGATCGTGGTTGCAGTCAGGGCCATGGACATGGGGTTGCTGGGTCATCGAGGTCACTCCGGAGTTAGATCGGCGGGGATTATCACGCCATTGCGCTCAAGGTGCACGTAGTGGGCGATGAATAAACCGGTTTCCATTTCCCCCTGCAATCGATAGGGAATCTGCTGGTTCGGATTTTTCAGCAGTTTCACCACGTGTTTGACCTTCGGCCACAGGTTGGTGCGGATCGGCACTTTGAAGTAAGCGCTGCGCTTTGGCCCCACGGTAAACCAGTGTTCGTGCTCGCCCTCGGTGAGCAGCATGTCGGCCAGGTGAATCCGGTATTCGAGGCCGCGCACGGTCAGATCGCTGTCGTTGGGATTGTCGACGCGAAAGTGCAGGATGAATTTCTGCTCAAGCAGCTTGGCCCGCACCACCTCGACTTTCACCAGATGTACGGCAGGCTCGACGCTGTCGTCGCTGAACCACGAGGCACAGCCGCCGAGGTTTACGATCAGCATCAACAGCAGAAAATGTAATGTGCGCCGATGACCGAGCATGAAATTGACTCCCTTTGTGCCCAGTCTAGACCTTAAAAGATTTCAGCCTTCGGCTAATCCCGTGTAGGAGCGGCCGAAGGCTCGGGCCGCGATCGGACGATCTTTTGATCTTCAGCTCAAGCGCCGAAATAACCCGAACAACACTTCTTGAACTTCTGCCCGCTGCCACACGGGCAGCCGTCATTGCGCCCCAGCTTCATCTGCACCGTCGGATCGATGAAGTACCAGCGCCCGCCGTTCTGCACAAACGAGGAGCGCTCGCGATGGCTGTGCTCGCCTTGGCTGTCATGCCAGCGCGCGGTGAAGGTGACAAAGGCGTGTTCCGGCTGGCCGCCGAACACTTCCGAGCTTTCAACCTCAAGGCCGAGCCAAGTGCTTTGCGCACTCCAGTCGCTGATCGATTGTCGATTCAGTCCCGCCTGTTGCGCGGGCAGGGTGGTCGCCACCAGATAATCGACCAGCCCCAGCACATAAGCGCTGTAGCGCGAACGCATCAAGGCTTCGGCACACGGTGCCGGGTGGCCGTCGTGATAAGGGCCGCAGCAGGCATCCAGCAGATTGCCGCTGCCGCAAGGGCAAATGGCTGTACTCATTTGTTCTGGAGCCTTGCTAACAGTTATATGTGTTTTATCTTCCATAAATCAGTCACTTACCTAAATTAACTTTTTTCACTTATTTCAAGCGCGTGTAGCTAATGAGCGATCGCCATCTGCCTCATTGCAGCTCCACGGCAAGCCTCATCGAGCGTTCGTCAGAGGTGAAGGTTAGTCGATGAGGGTCATGCTTTACGGAATCGCCGATGGCATGACATTCAAACTTAATTATCTTTATACGCTTACCACAGCGGTTGCTGACGGATCTAACAGGTCGCCCTTACCACTATCCCTATTTTTGATTTTCGCTTCCACTCAACTCAGGAGCGTTCTCATTCATCGGTTGATAAAGAGGCGACACCTCGACAACTGAGAGTCGCGGGGGTTGCCTATGGAATCAGTGGGCGGAAGCGCGAATTACCTGTTCCTGAAAGCGGCCGTGTCGGTTCCCGGAAGCTGAACCTGTGATGAGAACAAATGGTCGGTTGGTCATTCGTTCGTGCGTATCAGCCAAATCTGCAACCTAGAAATTCGTCTACCGCTCGATGCTCCTGATTTTGCGCCTTCAGACCTGATTGTCGGGAGCAACAACCTGCACTACGACTTTGCCCCTGGCACGTCCTGCTTCGACATACGCCAGGGCACTATCTGTTTCCTCGAATGGAAAGACTTTGTCGATGACTGGGCGTATCACGCCGCTATCGATTAGTTCACCTAGCGTTGACAGTTGCTCGCCACTGCCGCGCATGAACAAGAAGGAGTAGCCGACCTGGTGAATCCATGCTGCCGCGCACTCCAGCCAGCGTTATGAGTTTGTCCAACGTCGTCATAGATATCTCATGGCAAGGTGGCCAGCAGATCACGCTTTAAGCAACTCAATACAAAGCGCGGTTACTAAGTTCGATGGTTTGAGACGATCCGCAAAAAAACGATGCTCACCAACTATAGAGCGAAGCGGTATTTTTTTACGATGGGCTCTTCTTCAACCCAAGGGAAATTAACACATGAGACCCAATTAACTGCTGGTTGCTGCAAGCCGCTTGGACAGGCTGGGCATCCATTTGGTCCGGTTTGCCGTAGCAGTCGTTTTTTTATGGATTGGTGCGCTGAAGTTCGTTCCATATGAAGCTGACAGCATTACTCCGTTTGTCGCTAACAGCCCATTCTTCTCCCTCATATACGCAAATCCAGAGGCCTATCGCGAGCACTTTACCCACGAAGGCCAGCTCGATCTCGCAAAACGAGCATGGCAAGTGGCAAACCATACCTACACGTTTTCCAGCGGGCTGGGCATAGTAGAGCTGAGCATTGGCTTGCTGGTGCTAGCTTATCTCGTCTCCCCGAAGCTTGGTCTCGCAGGAGCTGTCCTCATAATCCTTACGCCAATAGTGACGTTGTCTTTTTTAATCACAACGCCTGAAGCATGGGTCGCAAACCTCGGAGACGCTCAGTTTGGCTTCCCCTATCAACTTGTATCACCTGCCTTGGTTCATCCTTTACATATCGAACTCCAATGAAAATAAGGTTTTTACACAAAGCATACGAAAGTGAGTTGACTGTCAATGATTTTGGCAAAGGTTGACACATAACCCTCTGTGTACAAGTAGGATTGACAGCAGCAAAGCCGTCCCACGCCAATCTAGATGCACGACATTGACCGTACAGATGGCAGGGGAGAACTCTGGTCAAACCATCAAGAGCAAGCAAGGAAAAGCTGCAATGCCTAATTTTTTCAAAAAACAGCTCACCCTCGCACGCGCAAATCGCGCTCAGCCGAAAAAATAATTTCTGTGACTTTGAGGCTATCGATCTGAGCCGAGTGATGAGTGCTGTAACATGCGCCACCTTCCACCTTGTACAAGTAGCCTTCCAACGCCCCCGCACCGCCTTCCGCAACACTTACCTCAATAAGCGGCTCCATCACCCAATTGCCCCTTCCTCTCATGTATCCAGGAGACATTAGATGTGCCTGCGCGAACCATGAGTGGTCATCCAGCTCCGAGAGCATTTGTTGAAAGATCGGTACCGTAGGGATCATCAGCATGCTACCGACAATGTCATCACCATGATCGCGTACTAGCTCCACGTAAAACCATGGGTGGTGCAGCTCCAGCTCAATAAATTGCCAATGACGAATGTAAGGCTCTCCGAAAATGGCGGCAGGGCTCAGTTCGGCATGTCTGTAGGTCTTGAACATCGAAAAACCCTCAAAATATTAACAATAGTTAATGGATGTCTGACGTTCAAGACGGCTTCATCATTCCTTTTGTAGGAATGAAAAAATGGAGCTGAAACAGGCATTTGGTAAAGCAATGAGGCTGCTGAGAAAATCTCGTAGCCTTAGCCAGGAAGATTTCGGCGGCCGAAGTAGCCAAACCTACCTTAGTCAGCTGGAAGCCGGTGGAAAGGGCCCTACCCTCGAAATGGTGCATGGGCTCGCCTCGGTCATGAACGTTCATCCTTTGACGATCTTGACCCAGTGCTACCTTCTTATGGACAAGGAGGCCACGCTGGACTCGATCATTGAGCGTATTCGCGAGGAACTCAGCGTGACCCCATTGGACTGATGCGGACGGGCGCCTGCACCCCGCACACGGGCTGATACCTGCGGTTGGATACAACCAAAGACTGCGTGGATGAGTTGATCCTCGGCCCTATTTTCGAGGAAAAGAGGAGGCAATGAAGGGCCGCCGGGAGGTAAAGACCAGTAAGTGACATGTAAAGACGGAAGCTCGAGAGCTTTTGCGAGGGCTGCGAATGCGCAAGGAAGGCTCCTCGACATAGCAGCACAACCCGACGAAAGGATGGAACCCGTTGGCCGACTGGCCGGTCGAGAGATACGCTTTCACCTTTGAGGTGTGCAAATGAACGATACAAAGATACTAGCGCTTTGCCCCAACTCGCCGCTGGGGTGCTGGAGCATCGCCCACCGATGCCTAGAGGGGCGGTGTGAGCACATCTTGCATCTGGCAACGCGAGTGCTTGGCAGTCGAGCGCTTGCCGGGCAATGGCTATGCAAACCGGCGATCGGGCTAAGATATCAAGTGCCTTGCAACATCTTGATAACTCGAGCGGGTTACCAGCAAGTAGTTACACTTCTAGGACGAATTGAACACGGTGTCTACGTTTAACACCGTTAGGTTCTATGCCATAGGGCCTGTCCACTACTTGTTAGTCATAGGATTAGCTGTGTCGGTCACAGAGTCTATCTCGAAACGTATCAAGCGAATGCCCAAGGGAAGACCCTTTGTTCAGACGGTATTTGAGCAAGCGGGCTCCCGCTCCGCTGTTAACAAAGCTCTCTCTCGGATGGTGCTCAAGGGCACTTTGGAGCGCGTTGTCCGCGGCGTTTACATGCGTCCCAAGTTCAGCCAATACACGGGTAAACGGGTTCGAGCCAACCCGATTTCTGTGTTGGAAGCGGTTGCAAGAGCGAGAAGCGAGACTATCCAGATCCATGGTGTAGAAGCTATTCGCCGACTGGGTCTAAGTGTTCAAGTGCAGGTTTTGCCCACTTTCTACACTAGCGGATCGACACGAGAAATCAGAATTGGTAACGCGGTTGTTCGGCTGCGCCATGCGTCACAGCAACGACTCCAACAAGCTGGAACGCTAATTGGGACGGCCTTGACTGCTTTTCTGTATCTCGGGAAAAAGGGGGTGAATGAGCAGGTCGTGAGGAAGATTACCAACTCGCTCAGCGATGGAGAGCTCAACAAGTTCATGGAATGCAAAATGCCCAAGTGGCTGCGCTCAGCACTCGTCGACTGTGCTGGAAATGCGCGCAAAAAATAGCTGGAATAGGCACGTGAATGGGTGCCTTCCGACCCAAAGCAGTCATTTAGCTCGGCTAACCTATCTGGGTAGTGATTTGGTGATCTCAGCTTGGTGCTTAAATTATTAGATCTAGGTGTGACTTAGTAAACGCTAACCCTGGGTGCGCTATCGATATCTGTAATCACCTTGCAGTAGGGAAAACCCTTAAGAGTTTCCTCATCAAGATTATACTGTTCGCACACTAAGCTAATTCTTCTCATGGGGTTTTTAATTGTACTTACACAATGAACAGTTGAACCTAAAAAATGAACCACGCTATTTGTTTCCGGCGTCAAAGCAACTTGGTTGCTTGCCCCGACATTGAGTATTAAGCGACCACCCTGCATATCCTTAGAAATTTCCGCATAAAAAATGCTAACTAAATTAGGTATTATCCTTATATCCCCAGGTAACAATCTGCAATCAATGTGTGCTTTAACTTTTGATGAGGCATGCAGTACCAGGGGATTAACGTAAAAGGCGTTGCACTCACAAAAAACTACCGTTTTTAGAAAAACCTCTAAAAACGGGAAATGTCTTACGACATCTTCTAGAGCCTCCCTCCTAAATACGATTGAAAAACCCAAGGTGCGAACGAATTCCTGTCCCAAAGGACTTTTTCCTAAATATTTACATTCGCAAACCCCGTCAATAATTTTTTGCAAATCTCTTGAAGTCATGACATCTTTGCTTATGCTGTAAAATCGATTAGACATTTATATCACCTAGGCATCAATCTCGTTGAATTCTGAAGCTGCAAGCAACTCAGACTCAGTTATTATGTTTAACGTTTTTTGGAATTCCTCAAAGGCGGAACAAACATAATCGTGATAGCCCGCAGCACAAGCAGCCTCAATAAAATCCGCACTGTATTTAACATGATGCGCTTCGTCATTGAGGATGCAGCCCAACATTTTGGAGATTTTTAACCTATTCATCTCTGGTGCATGAGCCAATGCTAGCGGTGAAAGTAATCGCCCTAAAACTAGAGCTTTGATTTCATATAGATTTATTAAAATTAAAGAGTTTAGAAGCTCCTCAAAACCTGGAGGTTCAATCAATGCCCCATTGGGGACAGGGAACAGAGGAACAAATGATCTTAATTTTTCTGATAATTCTGCAGACTGAACTTGAGGAAAAACCTCAACCAATATTTTTCCGAAAAGCTTAGAGTGTTTGGCTTCGTCCCTTGCGTGCCTAAGCATACCTTCCGACAATGCTTTATCTGATATTCTTTCGCCGTATTGCCATAAGCGTCCAGCACTATACCCCTCCATATGAGCATCAGAAATTAAGAGTCCGCCAAACCACGAAGCATCCCGTCCTTTTATGCGAAACTCTTCCCCAAACCACTTCATACCATATGGTGGAGGAACAGATGAGCAAGCATTTCGCAATGCTTGCTCATAAAGCGGGCGCTCTTTTCCATCAACACCTTTGAGCGCCGCGATTGTCAGGTTACTTATGAAGTATTTCGCTATATCGCTCATTGGTAGTTTCCTCTATTTTTTTACATCCTTCTCTAAAACTATCTGGATGGTTACATTGTCATCAATGCTCTTAGGTATTGGCGCGTTCTCAATGGTAAAAACGGTCTTTCCAAAAAATTTTGAACTAGGTATTTTGACACTTTGCCCTGAAGCAATAGCCTTCAAGTCATCCGCCGTCAGCTCAAAATCAATTTTTTTCCCTTCCTCTTTATTCGACATGGTGACATCCTCTAGCATTGGATTTATTTAAAATAGTCCTTCATTCACTTTCTACAGCGTCACTGCTGAATTACAAACATCCATTTGACGGCCGTCATCCATCGGCCGCGGCGGATTGAATATATGCGGACAATTGTCCAAGGCATTTTTCACTCCGTCTCCATCCCAATCTTGTTCGCTCCGCTCTCCGTTATATTGTGCATATCTTGAGGGCGTACAGGTTGGTTGAAAGTTTTCACTACCACACATGGTCAACATAAAGTTAGCTTCATTTTTTGAATTTAATTCTTTAAAAGAGTATCCAGTCCCTTCTAGGCAAACAGATTTCGGCACACCACAAACTTCTCCCATAGCGTCGCACCTCCCTGGCAAAAGAGAATTTATTGTGGCGGCATCTCCAAATAAAAAGCTTCCTCCTCGTACAGTTAGCACCACATCATTGCTATCAGAAGCTATCGCGCTCGCGTATGGATCATCAGGTTTAGGAGGATGAATTACCGCAAGGTCGGCTAAATATCCATCAGCAATTTTGCCAATCTGATCCCCTATGCCCAGTGCTTTTGCAGAGTTTAGGGTTGCCATTTCCCAAAGCTCCTTTGAAGAAAAAAAATTGCCTAAATACTTGTCGTTGTAAGATGCTGCGCATTGCAATTCTCGAATCATATTTATTGAACCTGAAGGGGTCCAGTCAGAGCCTAAAGCGATGTTGACTCCGGTGTTTTTAAACAGTGTAACGGGGGCTGTATTGCCGTAAAGTGAGATATTTGAGCGGGGAGACCAAACCACGCTTGTCTGTGCGGCTGCCAAAAGCTGTGCATCCTCAGTTGTTACAGCAAGGGCGTGAATGAGTGTCGTGTTTGAACTTAGGAGATTAACACCACTTGAGTTAGAGTTGATTCCTCGACCAGTTAGGCAAAGAATTTCATTTCGAGCATATTTATCGATGCCCTCGGCTACATGAGGTAAAAATACTAAATTGTTAAGCACTTCAGTACCCACAACTTTTGGATAGCTGCAAGAGTCAGTAAGGCCGCTCACATCATTTGTATCTCCGAGTGGAAAAGTTACATATTTTACATTGGATTTCTCTGTCATTCCTTCCATTTGTTTTAAGTTGTCTGGATTGCGCACTAGGCCTTCTATCCCTCCTGAGCCAGCCACTGTAGTCGTTGCTGCCATTACATGCCGAAGTTCGTTCCAGACGAGAGCAGCTTTCGGATCATTTTGCTGAGGGTTAGCTTCAATTTTAACTTTGTTGTTCAGACCCTTGCGCCATTCATTTCTGCGATCGTATCGGTACGCACTACAATCCACATCGGAGTAGGCATTGTTTGCATCATTACAGTATTCATATTTTGAGGTTTTTACGTTATTGCCTCCGGGTGGAATGCTATTAAAGGTTAAGTGGTCATGAGCATTTACTAAGCCAGGCGTTACTAATTCGCCGCTACAATTTATCATTGTGACAGCCTTATTATCTGAACCACACCCGACTGACGTTATCTTTCCGGCCGAAATATATATCTCGCCATTTTTTATTATGCCGGTAGGCGTCATAATATCCCCGGCAATTATAAAGTCTTGTGATTCGCCCGCTGGATATACATCGCAACGGTGATTTGGTGTGGGTAAGGGGGCACAGACTTTCACCGGCTTCTCTAAAAGTGAATCCAGCTTTTTTATTTCATACACAGTGGGTGCCTGTCTGGTCGCACAACCGACGACAAGCAGGAAAAGAGGAACGATTAAGTAGAGAATTCCTTTCACGGCCTGGCCCTTCCAGTCGAAAGTCAAAATCTATCAGCTAGCAATATCATGTATATCTAACGTTCCTCCCTACAATCGAAGTGTTAGGAACGAAGGAATTTATGTTTTGTGGAGATTAGTAGACCTCTTGCGTTTTGCAAGCGTGCTTCTAAATTGGCAATGATCATCGATTTCGCTCGCGATACGAAACTGTGAGCGCGGAAGCCTAGCCATCAACACGGGGCATTACCTGCACCGCCAATTCAAAGCTTTTGGTATCAATAATCGCGTATTCGTTCTTTATAACTTAACGTTATTTTTGATCATCCAAAAAAATCTTATGATGCTTTGGGTCAATCATACCTAATTGATTATTGGTAGTGCACATTGCAGGAGCTTAGAAAATGGAACATAGAGTTCATTGTTACAGTACCCGGGTAATATGGAAAGGAAATAAAGGTGCAGGTACAGCAACGTATTCTGGTTATAGTAGATCCTACATCATTCAAGGTAGAGGAAAACCTATAATTTATGGTTCATCGGATCCAAGCTTTCGAGGCGATTCGAATTGTTGGAATCCTGAAGAGTTGCTGTTGGCATCGTTGTCTGCGTGTCATCAGCTTTGGTATCTCGGTCTGTCTTCCGAGGCTGGGGTAGCGGTCATAGGTTACGAAGACGAGGCGGTGGGTGAGATGGTCGAGTACGCAGATGGAGCGGGTCAGTTTAGGTTGGTTGTATTGAAGCCGAAGGTGATCTTGGCTATGGGATCTGATGTCAAAAGGGCAGAGGAGTTACATTACGTTGCTCATGAGAAGTGCTTTATTGCCCGCTCCGTTAATTTCCCTATACACCTTGAACCTATTATTTCAATAGGTAGTAGCAATCAGACACCTTAAAAAGTGTGGATTTGCCTTCGAATGACTGCTCCCGGCCGATTCCTGCCGGTCAAGGCGCACCCAGTGCGCTGGTCAGATCCGATGCAAACAACTGGTCAGGTTGAATGCAAATGCTGGTCAGTTGCAATGCAAGCGGGTGGTCAAGTGGAATGCAATTCTCCGCCCAGGAGCAGCTTGTGACGGAGTTAGGTCATAGAGAGTTAACGGGGCAAACGGCTTGGCCATTTGTTGCGTCAGCTTTCAGTGTAAGCGGAGGTACCACGCGGCCATGTTGGTGTATTGTCCGTTTGGTGGCAGAAGAACAGCTTCAACACTTGTCGGGATATTTAAGGCAGGCGGTACTAGCTGCGCGCCGCCCTTCCTTCGAACAAAGAATCAGCGAAGCACTGGCGGGAATAGAAGCCATACGGCGTGATACTACTCCTTCAAGGTGCCGTACGCGAACTGCCCGAGTTTCTATGTACCATGGTCGAAGCGTTTTCAATAGGGCTAATCGGTGCGATTGATTTATGGCAGTCTTTTGTAGAACAAAAAGAAACTATTTCACAGCTCCATCGGGATGCAGTTCTAGGCCATTGGTATCGATTAATTGCAGAAGCGGCAGTTGAACCGAATGATCGTGCCTTCTTAGCGAAGATAGTCGCGGACAGCATTTATAGTGGTGCTGTGACGGCGGCTCGTAAGTCACTCCGCATCATCGATGCACATTTACATGGTCCCACCCTTTCAGCTGAATGAGGATCGACAACAGGGAGAGTTGAGACTTATTTAGATGCGAAGCACCAGTGCGCGGACCTAGCTCAGCGGTAGCTGTTCGCTCTGCATACCGCTACCGTATAACTGCCACCTGGAAGGCTTGTCCTAATGCTTGTCGGGCAGCAGCGGGGGTATTGCTCGGTAGCGTCAGTCTTATTACTCTCAAGCAATAGATCGAGGCGGGGTCCTTTGCTGGGAACGGAGCTCGCTGCCTGTAAAGGAAAGAGAACACTGACTGTCGAGGTCGGTGTCAGATCGTTGAGGGACTTTAGCCGATAGATAGATCGTAGTGGCTAAAGCTTCCCTCGTTTTTTACTGCGGCGCGATCACCAATCCATGTCCAAAATCGACGGAGTCGAGGCCAGGTAGAAAACAGTCCGCTCGTGCGTGAGAAATCAGGTTGGACGCTACGGCCTGCGCAAGATTCGGAGCCTGTTGCACTTTCAACTTTTGCCACCACAGTGCAGCGACACCTGCAACGTGAGGGCATGCCATGCTCGTGCCATTTAGAGCGTGCAACGTTCCGCCAGGCCAAGCCGAGAGCACACCCACGCCTGGTGCGGCAACCTGGGCCATGCTGTTGGAGAAATCAGCAACGTCGAACAGGGTTCCAGACTCTGACACCGCTGCGACTGATAGCACTCCTTCCGCCGCGGCTGGCAGAGAGGCTGCAATTCTGTAGTTTTTGTTTACCGACCTACGGCTATCATTGCCGGTAGCCGCTATAACCAGTGGCGCACCGTTAAAGGCCGACTGGGCTTTAAACAGTCCCATTAGTGCATCCAGTAGGCGAAGATTACCTCGATATGTTTCCAATGCTTGGGACGTTGCCAGATCTACCGGCCATCCACTCTTGACCTTACGTTCAACCTCCCCAGCGAAGTTGAAGCCCAGAGACATAGAAATGACGTTCGCCTGCTCTCTGAGAGCCCATTGAAGCCCCTCAAAGAGCATCGAGGTGTTACCTCCATTGCTGGCCAAGACTTTGCCAATCAAGGCTCGGCTCACTCCCCTGGCAATGCCAATCCTGCAACCATTGACGTTCCGCCCGAAAATCGTACCAGCGCAATGGGTACCATGACCCTTTAAGTCACCGTTACCTTCGCCAGTGAAATCCTGCTCGACAATATCTACCCCCGCAAATGCTGGATGAGACTTATCGATACCAGTGTCCAATATAGAAACTGTCACACCTTCACCCGTGTAAGGTGAAGTATCAGCCCGAACGGACGCTACGCCCCACGCATCACCGATCAAGCTTGCTGTGCTTTGTTCTGGTTGGATCAGCGCTGTAGCCATTGGTGGAGTGACAACCAAAACCTCAGGGTCTCGCTGAAGGTCAGACAAAGCATGCTCAGGTATTCGCTCTGTGGTGATGGTGCCTCCAACTGCATAATCATTCATGGCTAAGCCAACTATGGACTTCTCTGTTGCCTGCGATTTCCGTAGAACGATGTAATTTTCCATCCCTGCCCCTAATGATGTGTAATGCAGCCCGCTGACCATCTTCCTTTGGCGCCAGCTTGAGCCGAAATAGTCGTGCCAAGCAACGATGCCAAAATGATCTCGTTCTGATATCTTTTAGACACTTATAAAAGTATCAAAAACGAGGCTTGAGCTGCTATGGATGGTGAAGTTCTTCTGGAATTTCTAGCGATCGGCGTGATTGACGTCAACGGCGATGACAACAAGCTAGAAAAGCTGCGCGCAGCTGTGAGTGATCTGGTATCAGTCCTCAAAGAGACCCCCACCAGAACTGCAAGCTTTACGATTGTTGCCGCCGATCCAGACGTCCCGCCAGCGGACCCGACAGTTGAGGTTGTAATGGCCTTGCTGAAAAAGCATTGGACTACGGTTGCCAATACTTTCTCGGGCACTCCTGTCGCGGTGGTCCGAGCGATGCTGCTGGACTCGCTAGTACAGACGGCACGTCAAGACGACGCCATAGCAGTAGCTTTCGTGAATACTGCTCGTAACGTCTTACCTCACGTGGAGTCCGGCGAACACCAAGCGATTTGGGCATCTGCGATTGCCGAAATTGAAGGCCTGGTTGACCTACGAGCTGAGGCCGAATGGTCTACGCCCGAGACGATTAAAGTAGATCCATTTAACTTCAAATCTCCTGCCAGCATTGTCGTCAACGCGGGAGAATGGTCAGCTGATCGAGCAGCGCTACAGACCGCAGTCGCGGAGGCAACAGGCCCCTTTGTAGGAGGTAATTGTAACCCACATTGGCTACATCAATACCCACAGCAATGGGGGCCTGAGTTTGCATCTCGACTTTCCGCAGTGCTGGCAGATACTGTCGAAGAGGCGGTTGCGGAGGTGTCCATAGAGCCAATCGACTTGGGTCCATCTTTTGTTGCCCTAGCAAAAGCAGTCGGAATCCACATTGAGACCGCACTGGCAGCTTTCAGTGGTGCAACAGCTGGGTTACAACGTCGGACAAATCTGCTCTGGTGGAAGGAGGCACTCTATTCCAGCAGTGCTAAAGCAAGCTATCGAAATATCCCAGTCTTTAGCGCAGCTTCATTGATGGCGCTCGACCTTTTCAAACAAGTGCCCACTTATTCGCCAGCGAGTGTATCGGCGTTTTTGAGCGAGGCAATTTTACAACTGCCGTTTGATGAGGAATCCGACGGTGAGACTCTACTTTCGTTGACCCTACAAGCTATGGACGTCAGCGAGCTGGAACCACTTCGGCTAATCGCGGCGGAGCTCGTACCACCTGTTCAGGGGCGGCGTCCGCTCCTGTCATTGCTCGGTCATGCTAGTAATACTGGGTTATTGGATGCATTAACACTTCGCGAAGTGTCGGGCATGGGCGCAAACAGCGTATTTTCTCCTTCCTCTTGGGGGGCTCTGCTGTATCGAGAACTGCAAGCCGCTCGTGCCACTCAAGAAGCGTGTGTCAAACGCCCTCGACGCAAAGGTTGAGCTATATGAACATCTGCCCTGGTCCGAACTGCTATGCGCCAGAAACCTCTTGCGCTATGGGTAACATGGAGTTGGCGAGATGCCCGCGATGGAAGGGTGTTGTTCCGGAGGAGTCTCCGCCAGATCCAGAGGTCCAACATGTTTCACTTCCGTGGACCGGAAACGCACTAGGGCTGGGGGACCTGAATTTTGTGACAGGGCGAGCCAAGCCACTGATCGTCGGCATCGCTGGCCAAGAGAGTGCAGGGAAAACCACATTACTTGCCGCATGGTACCTGCTCCTGGGGCGCACACGACTGACGGATGACGCCTGGCATTTCGGTGGTTCGTTTTCATTGGAGGGATGGGAAGCAGTAGCTACAGCCATGCGCTGGTCTCCCGGACAAGCACCAGGGTTCCCGCCTCATACTTCGAGCCGCCGTGCTCGTGCTCCTGGGTTACTGCATTTGGCTTTCAGACATTGTGGACGTCAATTGCGAGATTTCCTTTTTGCAGATGCCCCTGGTGAGTGGTTCAAGCGCTGGGCAATTGATGAGCACGCTGAGGACGCAGAAGGTGCACGCTGGGTGTCGCAGCACGCAGATGTGTTGCTTCTCGTCGCAGATCGACAGGCTCTCGCTGGGCCAAAAATGGGCTCGGCGCGCAGCGCGTTTCAATTGCTTGCAACGAGAGTAGGGTCCCAGAGACGGGGACGACCAGTCGCATTGGTTTGGACCAAAGCAGATGTCGAGGTGGCGCCAGACATGGAGGACCGGATACGCCAGGCAGTGATGAGTATCATGCCGGATGCAGCCGAGTTTTCAGTAAGCGTCTTAACTGATGGCGCGAGCGCAGTTGGTATCGGATTTCAAGAATTGTTTCAGTGGATTTTGGCTAGACGCCGCTCTGTGGTTGAACTCCCCAGTGCAGCCGCCTCAGGTGCTGACTCTCTCTTTGTCTACGGCAGGAGATAACAGTGTCCGCCACCCAGCAATCCATCCTCGTAATAGGCGAATCAAATGTCGGCAAGACGCATTATGGCGCGCAGCTCCTCAAGCGTCTCATAGTCGGTGAATGCAAGCTCCGGATGAATGGTGCTGCCTCCAATCTGAAGCCTTTTGAGAAGGCCATGGAGTGTCTCGCAGATGGGATTGCCACTGAACACACACCCGCCACGACTTATGTCGAAAGTGTGTGGCCTATGATTGATACCGAAGGCCACTCCGGAACTTTAATTTGGCCAGACTACGGAGGAGAACAAGTCCTCAAGATGATTGCCGAGCGGAGAGTTCCAGAAACTTGGCGGAGCCGTGTGGGGTTAGCAACGGACTGGATCTTTCTTATTCGGCTCCACACTCTCCGCTCCGCTGACGACATGTTCTCTCGACCAGTGTCGGTGCTCGGCCAAGTAAAAAGCCAAGGTACGCCCCAACAGTTTTCAGATCAGGGCAGACTTATCGAACTGCTACAAATGTTGTTGTACGTTGCGGGGCTTGATCGAGATGAGCCACGACGGAGCCCGAGCCTTACCGTTTTACTCACCTGCTGGGACGAACTGGGAGTGCAAGGCAGCCCTAAAGATATCTTGGCAGAACAATTACCTATGTTTTCTGCGTTCATCAATAGCACTTGGCGAGAGCCGGTAGTTTTCGGCCTTTCTGCTTTAGAGAAACCGCTCAGTCAAAAGAAACCTGATCAGGAGTACACATCTCGCGGACCGGAGGAGTTTGGCTTCATCGTTCATCCTGACGGCAGCCGTACCGAGGACATAACTTGGCCGATCCATCGACTACTGACAAATAACGATGTGGATTGAACCGATGAGAGTCGAAGAAGCTATCTATGGTGAGGTCAACGGCGGCCATGCCTTAAGAGAAGCAAGCGGAGACAGTCACTTCGCCCAATCCATTGCTTCGCGTCTGGACCTTCCAGACACAGCACCAACTGGAGTTCAGTGGTCTCCGTACATTAGTGGCTTCTCTCATGGTGACCGTTATGTAATTGCGCGAACCTTTATTGACGACGGTGCGTCACGCTCTGGCATGGTAATTTGTCATGCGTTGATTGCGCCGCTCGAAGAATTGATACAAATACGTAACCTGCATTCGATACTGGAAAGGCTCGCAAAGTCTGTGGGAGAAATAGCGACCGCTGTTGGATTCGACATTAAATTAGATTCTGGTACTCCTCCCAGAGCTGGTGATTTCCTGGCGGTCGTGAACGCAATCACAACGCGTGGTACCGGCCCCGTGATTCGGCTTGGGCTGCAGAACTTCGAAGAACTAGTGGCTTCTTTGTGGGCCGCCCTTTGGGTTGAGGCTCGGGCAGGCTTCGGCTTCCGGCTAAGCTTTGGCCCGACAGATGTTATCGAAAATACCCCCCCAACTGTAGTATGCACCCCCCAAAGCTTAAGAGCTCGCTGGACTAAATTCCGAGTCGTGAACACAGACGACAAAGCCCCGCTTTCAGCCTCAGCAGAGTTACTTTCGGGGCAAACTGCTCTGGTACCGATTCTAGCTTTCGGACGCGACGTAGGGGCCGATATGCAATATCTTCACCTATTGCCACTATTAGAGCGCGCCTTCACGACCTCATCAAATCCCAGCGATGTCGGTGACACTTTGACTGCGGTACGGCTGATCGAGAGAATTTCGCCTGATGTGACTAGGGGGGGGGGAAAGAAAACAATGATCTTGGCTGATCTTGTGGCGGGGGTGAAGACTGCGACGGCGGAACAAATTTCGTCTATGCGTAATCTCGCCCTTTCCGGATTTCCGTTGCATCCCCAGCTTTGGCTGGAAATTGAGCAGTGGTTTGAAAATCGCCAATTTTCCCATTCTGAAGATCACTCTATCCTTGAAATGCTCGTCTGCGCCGCTACTCCAAGTGATGCTGTTGATGATTGGCAGAGCGCTGTTGTAAGAGGTATTTCTTCTGTTGTACGGTCCGACGCGAACAGATTCTCACTGGCTGTATGGCGCTGGATTCAAGAACGACCAGATCTAGTGACAATTCTGTTCAGGCTAATACCAATCGATTTCTCGACCGAACGACAGCTAGCCAACTCTGTGCCGGATGAGCTGCCTTCTTCGCTTGCTGAAGCCTTGCTCAAGATACTGGTAGAGCGAGGCTGGATGACTGCACATGGGGCCGTGCTTGCAACATTTGAAAGTCCCTGTGTTGCTGTGCGCAGACAGATTGAAGTAGAAGGCATCATTACTGACCGTGCCGGGCTTGAGTTTGCGCTGAAAAAAGCGTCACCGGAGCAAATACTGAAATGCGCTACACAATTCGATGACAAGCGCCTAATCAATCTAGCTGCAGAACATGTCCTCGATAGCCCTGAAATTTTTGCAGAGCTGGAGCTCGTTGCAGTAGCCGAGCAAGCGATTTGGGAGGCAGCCCTTCGAAGAAATCCGACCCTTTGGCAGGCCCCGCGCACACCATTTGTGTGTCGAGATAAAATTCTTGAAAAATTTGTGAAGGATGAAGAGATCTATCAACCCCTCTTGGCAGCTTTAGCAGCGACGCCGTTGGCAGACCTGTCAGATTTCGCAAGTCGAGACTTTGTCTGGGCGAAGATGGAGGTCCGTGTACAGAGGGCATACTTGTGCGCTACAGCCGATGGGTGGATCAAGCGTGCCGCCCAAGGGGGCATTCCGTTTGTACTTTCGCCCCTTCTAATGGCTGAAGTTAAGCTCTCCCCAGAGCTTGATAGTCTTCTCAAGAACGAATCATTGGGTGTAGGCATTCGGATACAAATCATCGAAGAGCTAGACCATTTTGATGAACAGCGCTTTCTAAACTGGATACAAGACCTAATCGCGCAACCCAAGTTGCTTCTGCATCAGGACGCAGAAAAAATTGGCTATTTAATCCTTCGAAACAAATGGGATAGTGGCCTGCGAGAGATACTTTCGAAATATCGAGCTCATCGTACGGATCTTAAGCCGGCGCTGAGGATATGCTCCTCAATGCTCGGATGGTTCGATCGATGGAAGCTCGACATTTCAGCGGTAACCGCTGAAGAAAAATGGGATGCTTTCGTAGAGCTAGCAGCTCAACTTTATTACAGTGGTCCAGAGCATGATCAAATCTGGTCTCGCGCAGGCGGAGAAAATTCCGATCTTCCAACAAGAGGTTCGGGTAAATCGATGTGGTCGCATGCGCTGGCTAACGTGCGCAACGGCCGCGGGCCATCCTCTGCCAGACTAATTTCCGAAATGCTACGGGATTACTCAACCAATGAGCAATTGCAGCTTCTAGCCAACGATCCTGAAATTAACGGCTCAAGGCGCTACTGACCGGCCAACCTCGACTCCCAAAGAGTGAAGTTTTTTGATGAACACCTTTGCTAGTCCTAAAGGGCACGCGTTAATTGTTGCTATCGCAAATTACAGTCATGTCAGGGCACTACCAGTTGCCGTTCTAAACGATGCAAAAGCTATGGCAGAGGTCTTCAGTTCTCCACAGTACTGCGGGTTCGAGCAAGCAAACATCATACAACTGTTGGATGAGGGGGCCACACGCGAAGCAGTTTTGTCAGGGCTTGATGATTTAAGACGTCGAGCGCAGCCGGAAGACATTGTCTGTGTCTATTTTTCGGGGCATGGTGTCTTGACCGGTAAGCCTGACGAAAGCAGCCTCCTCACAGTGGATTCTTCTACGTCCGATCTGATCAATACATCCGTTAGCGCTTTTGAGCTTTCGAATGCGCTGAAAAGAATCGAGGCGAGGCGCTTGATTGTGTTTTTGGATGCCTGTCACGCCGCGGGGGCTGGAACACTCAAAGATGCTGCTCTCTCTCCTCAGCCGATTTTTGGAGTTGCTGAAAAAACACTTTCACAATTAGCGGAAGGAGCTGGGCGAGCGCTCATGGCATCGTGCAGATCTAGCGAGAGTTCGCTCATCATGCCAGGAGCACAAAACAGTGCCTTTACAGAGGCTCTGCTTGAGGCATTGAAAGGGAAAGCAGACAAACTCAAGGAAGGTGTTGTTCGCGTTTTCGATTTGTTTGATTACGTGTCGAGGACAGTGCCAATAACCACGCAAGAAAAACAGCATCCTATTTTTAAGGCTGCTGAACTTGAAAACAATTTCCCGGTTTCTTTTAGCAAGGTCGCGGATGCTGCGGTTTCCGAAAGGCTTCCACTAGATGATGGCACCGCTCTTGAATTGATGAGCTCCGTCCTTCCGATGCTTTATCCACTCGGGCCTTGTGATCAGAACGTGTGGGAGCGGGCGGGAGGTGACCTCTCACTCCTTCGGTTACAAGGTACAGGGCGAACAATGTGGTTTTCTGCATTAAAGCTGCTGGAACTCGGAGGAGGGGGAATGAACATCACGATCCGCACCCTCTTTGGTGTCGTAACCGATGATTTTCCAAACAATCCAGAATTGAGTCATTCGCCAGCCTCACGATAAACCCACTGAGCGCTTACGAGCATCCGATCGAAATAAGCAGAAAACAAGCTTCCTTTCTCTCTCGCCTAACGTCCTGTTTCGTGAGCTCGTATCAGCAAGCATTCATGCCGAGATAATGATTTTTATTTTTGCATTGAGGCGCGAACCGCAAATTTCGCGGCGCAACCCCCTAGATATTAGTCGAGCAATCACCCATGATCCACTGTTTTAGCGATGCTAACAAGCAAGTTAAGCCTACTTTTCGCAAGTATTACGAAGTCTGAAATTTCCAAGGAGGCTGCTGCGGCCTCAGCATGAAATCTTTCTTTTTTCGCGTAGGACTCGTTGGACTGTGTCAGAGAGCGGATTTCTTTGAAATTCCCCCAAAAAATATTCATCTGACCATAAATCTTTTCCATTACCTCTGATATATCTGGAAAGTAAAGATCTGCGACAGCACGAGCCTCATCTAAAGACTCGCAGGAAAGTAGATATTTTTTGTCGTAATCGGCCCCGCTCAGTTCCGCTCTCCACATAATATCCAATGATGTTAATGAATACTCCCTAGCGATGCGGCTCAAGATTTTATGTGTATCGGTGTAGCTGCTGATAATGGTTGCACTGCGTTTATCTTCCGCCGCCGCCTTTATCTTAATTGACTCGAGGCGTAACTGAGCTGATTGCGCCTCTCTAGCGGAACGAAGTTGTATTATCGATACTAGCCCGCCACCCATAATGGCAGATGCCGCAGCAACGACTGAGCTAAAGATTGCACTATCCATCTTTTACTTCCTTAATTATTAACTAGTATTGCCGTAATCGCATGATCGCATCTTTAATCGCTTTTGCATTTGTGTCCAGTGTTCCCAAAGCCGTAATGGCATTATCGGCAACAATGTCTGCCCCCGGTCCTGAGATCCAGTGCGTGATCTCTTCAATCGCAGCACCAAGAGCATGCTGGTTGTGAAGTAGCAATGTTAGAGCATCGGCAGCAACGATGTTAGAGTCTGAACTACTTGGCATTTAGTCGTCCTTGAGTGAGTTTTTCGTAAAGCATTTTCGCGTACTCAGATCAGATTAGCTCAATCGCTCATTCATTGAGTAAATTTTCGCACCGGAGTGGCGCATCTTTCCCATTCTTGTTCCAGATGACCATTTTTAATGCGCCAAAAACCTA
Organism: Pseudomonas glycinis; assembly: GCF_054871425.1. Taxonomy (NCBI): domain Bacteria; kingdom Pseudomonadati; phylum Pseudomonadota; class Gammaproteobacteria; order Pseudomonadales; family Pseudomonadaceae; genus Pseudomonas; species Pseudomonas glycinis. The sequence continues at coordinate 317,657 of NZ_JBTYHF010000004.1, forward strand.
AAGTCCAAGATTTCAGATTTCGCGTACGCTGCGCGCGATAAGGGCATTCTCAGCAGTTAATGCGTGGGCAGTCTAGAGGGACCGATTTTTTCAGCACAATCGGTCAGACGGGCATTCAATTCGCGATAAAGAACTCCCGCACGGGTTAGCGAGCAGCGCATTATCTGGCAGCAGTAGCAGTAGCAGTAGCAGTAGCAGTCGTCGTGACTTCGGGCTAAGGGATCTCGAGCGCCGATTGAACCACCTAACACAGCGCTTATTATGAGCTACTGCTTCTATCGTCAAGGCATAGATCAACGAAACTCCGCACTTTTAGATCCATGTAACAAGCGGGCCATCGATGAAGATTTTCTGCAGGCTCTGATCAAGGCTGGTGTCCTCGATACGAAGCATGCTGAAAACTTCGAAATAGGGAGCCGGAGGCGCTGTTAGTAGGGGGCTTGGGGCTCTGACAAACCTTCTATACACTACTTTCGACCACATAATCAGAAGTGTCGGAGCGTCGAGTGGATTCCCCCGAAGATCAGAAAATAATGCACGATCTTTTCCTAGAGCTGATTCGTCAGCACCGGAATTCCCAAGATCGCCAAGGTAGAGGATTCGATATTTGGAATGCTCAAAAACGCGAAATTGATGAGCTTTTCAAGGTCATACGGGAGGTCGTACTGCCTGAGTATCCTGATTTGAGCGTTACCATACACAAGGAAACACGCTCGATTCGCTCCTATGAGTACGAGTTGAACCGGCTCTGGGGCTGGGCCATCAGAATTTTTGAACAGTATTTCGAAGCTCGCATCTCTCCGGGTTTGAAAATGCTTATCGAAGATGGCAATCAGAATGGCGAATCAAAGCTCAAGGAGATGTTGAATGTGATTTTTAGAAGAGGCGTGATTCCAGCGCTAGCTAGCCAAGGCAATCCTGGCGATGATTTGTTTTTATTTGTTAGGCATGCAATGACCTATTCTGATGAAAAACAGGTCGCTAAAATCATCTCCCAAACCTTGGATACGCCTCATCAAACACCGGCAGCCATTTTCGGAATTTGTGGATTACTTATACAGTCACAGCAAGCGTCGGAAAACGGCCTGACGACCGAGGCCTATAGTTATCTGCTTGATGCAAATCACATGCTGGGAATGTATCAGTCATCTGAATACATCATGGAACGATTTGATGAGGTTTCCACCCAAAGAAAATCAAAACTTCATCTCGAAAAGCGTCATGCAAGTGATAATGCAGTTAACTTGGGGAAAATTAGGGTCAGAGAATTATTTTACACCTTAAGAACCATAGGGGATGACGGTGTTCGGCCCCTGTGGAAAAGCGCAAATAGAGCCATGGAGGATATCTCCAAGGCTTTGAATAAAGAGATCCATGAAAGTAAAAGAACCGATATAAAGATAGGCGACTCCACCATTCTTAAACTGTGCAGAGTACTTCACAATCGGGAAATAGAGCGCAAAGCAAATCCAGATTTCGGCATTGTGCCAGGGTACCGCCTTAAAGACGGTACCTACATACATGCTGACGACATCTAGAGGTCAATTTCGTAGGATTTTTGGTCGGAGATCACAAGAGTCCACTCCTGCGTTTGTACAGCTCCCACCAAACGATATGGGTCGTATTGGTCTGGTCCAAGGTAAGCCTTAAATCCTCGATTTTGGAGGTAGCGAACTGCGCGATTATTGGGCTGCTGATCAGGCGTGCGGGTGTAGATTTTCAGCACGTCTTCGACCTGGTCCACCATCGCTTTGTGTTCAGCTGACAACGAATAGTAAACGCTGTCGCTGTTGATCGGATCGCCTTCGTTGTCTCCATAGGGCCGAGGAATGCTGTCTAGGGCTGTGAGCATGTAGCAGGCGTCGTCGAGGGTAGGGGTATGATACATGGTGACTCCGGTAGTGGTTGATGTGAGCGCATCTTGCCAACCAGTTTTAGGAGTTTCGATCTGTCTTCTAGGAGACCCACCGTTTATTTTTCGCATCAGGACGCTGCCCGATAAAGTGCTCTTCCCTTTGAGAGTGGGATGCCAGCTATGAGTACTTGCCGTTTGGTGATCTGGCCAGTCTCATCTGGACTTGTTTCGGCGCGCAAATAACGCTTGCCAAATTAGTGATTGACCTTCGCCGACGATGCGATGACCTAGGCTTTCCTAATTCAACACCAAGGACGAGTCCTCATGCCATTTGATTCAGACTCAAACTCCGCCACGGCAGATGCTCTGACATTGCTGCTGCACAACCAGCAAGCGCTCGGGGCAGCAATAGAGGGGGCACTAAATGGCTTCTCGCTCCAGTCGCCGGCTCGATTGAATGCGGTTCAGATAGGAGTAGATATAGATATTCAGCAGGACAGAGGGATGGCAAGCCGGCCTGCCAGTATCTGCCGGCATGGCGTTTTCAAAACCCAGTTTGATCAGGTCAGGTTCGTCGACAAATGCGTCGACTACGCGCAACAGATTGATATCCGCGACGTAATCGTCGAGGCTCTCTGGTAGGAAGGTGCTTTGGCCTCGATGCCCTCCTCGGATAAAGCGCTTCATGGGCTATCCTTACGATGAAATTCTCAGAAATCATGGCAAGGGTTTGCGAAGCTGTTTTTACACACTCTGGACCAAAAGCGGAATATCGCTAAATGGCTTAATACGTCAGCTCCAGTCACGTCGAGAGCCTTACCAAAATAGTGTGTTTCAAGAATGCCTAAGGCACCACACACGCCTTCATTTGGCTACGGCAGTTCTAGCATCATCGACCGACGTCCCACTGAGCTTCATCTGTAGCCTGTCTTCCTAGCGCGAGACCTAACTCACCATCATCGCTTTCGCAATAATATGCCATATTTCTCAGGCATACTGCTTGCGAGCCCTCCCTCTGGTAGGGCGGTGTATGGCGTATGCGCGCAGGTCTGCAAGGCTTGGCAGAGAACGCAGAGAAATGTCAAAATGGCATCATTTGAATTCGATGTGACAAAAAATATTAAGATTATTGATAAGGGATTGCATAAATGTTAAGGATATCTCGCCTCAAAGTTCAAGGTTTTCAACACCCCGAGCGTTCAGTTGATGTCTCGTTTTCGAATAACCCTGTTTCTATAATTTACGGAGACAACGGTTGCGGTAAGACTACTTTTTTGAAGCTTTTATTTGCCGCACTCAACCAGCAAACGTCCGCGTTACTAGAGGAGTCTGTTCAAGAGCTTACGATCGAATATACTGATGAGAATGAAACTAAAAAAATAACCATAGCGTTGATTTCAACCGAAGTCGAAAGCGAATCTCCCGCCAGCGAAAGGTATGATTGGTCCCAGTTACAAAACTCACCGCTAGGGAAATCGCGCTCTCTGTCTATTGGTGTAGAACGCGGGCTTGCTACACAGCCAATTCGAATTGACCCGCAAATAATACATCGCTTCTTAATGCGCCAAAGAGAGTATGTCAGGGAGTCGCGGTATTACCCTGACAACAAAGAATTTGCTTATGATCTCGCGCAGCATCTAAATAGAGCTCAACAGATTAAGAGCAGAAATCGCAATCAAGAGCTTGATGTAAATGAGCAGCATTTATTTGTAAAAAGCATCGAAATTGGCAACATTGAATCACTCCTTCTTGAGCAGTACAGACTCGCTAAAAGCGTAGCTACTGAAAAAATACAAAATGCTTTATTCGATACTCTAGCAAGTGTTATTGATGGGCAGTTAGGTCCAGTGTTACCCACTGATACTTCTGTCAGAGAGATAAGCGGAGCCTTAGTTAAGAGCCGGGACCGGATTATAGAGGCGCTGGCAGCAGGGCCCGAGAATACATTCAAGAGCCAGGTTATCCAAACTTTGAAGCAGATTGAGAGGGAGGACGACGTAGCTCCACTTCTAAAAAATGAAATATTCGCCAAGCTAATAATTAATATGGTTGGTGAGCTTCAAGTTGAAAAGCAATTATTAAGCTCGATAAACCATCTGATAGATACCTTTAATGATTTTTTGATTGGCGGGAAAAAACTTGAAATCATCGATAATCAACTCAAGGTTTTGGTAGGGCGCTCGGAACACTCGGTTAACTACCTGTCTAGTGGCGAAAGGCATATTCTAACGTTCTTAGCGCTGGTAGTAACAGTTGGTCGGAGCAGGCAATTCCTCATTATTGATGAGCCAGAAATATCGCTGAACATAAAGTGGCAGCGGATATTAATGAATGTAATTATCGAACTCGTTCCGAATACACAAATAATAGTGGCGACACACAGCCCAATAATCTCAAGCGATACTCTTGACTCCCTTGTCAAACTTGTCCCGCAGGAGAGTAGTCTGTGAGCAATGTTGCGTTGATTCCGGAGGACCTCAAACTTCAAGCTGTCGAGTTGCTTAAGGCAGCTATGATGGGTGAAAGGCCGTTGGTTATCGTTGAGGGCTTTGATGATATTAGATTATACGAGTCGTTTGCAAAGCAAGCAGAGGTAACTTGTCAAATTATTGCGAGCGAAAATATTCTCACCGAAAAAGAAGGGTGTGAGGGTGTCATTTCCAATATTGATGTAATTGAGCTTGTCGCTGGAAATACGGATATTTCAAAGCACGTAGTTGGAATTATTGACCGAGATGCGCGTTATTTTAGAAATGACATGCCCGCTAGTCCCGCAATATTGACACTCGACCTCTACTCAATCGAAAGTCATTTCGTTGGCGAGGAGACGATCCGCCGGATACTTTCATCTGTGCTTAATGTATCTGACGAACTATTGCACAAGACCGACACTAATCAAATTTTCCGCGATATTGTTAACCGACTGATGGGGGTATACGAGGTTTCTCTCGAAGCATTGAAGAAGTCTTGTGTTCGGGGCTACTCTGCTGAAATCGGTTATGCAGACAAGGTGCGTTCTGTTTTTTTGAATGGTGCATATGCCAAGATTATGGCCAAGCAGCCAGCACTTGAACAATTTGCTAGCACTCTAAATATTGCACGAGACTGGCAAAACCTCACATTAATTTGTAAGGGGAAGTGGCTGTTGGATTTGTTCTGTGATTATCTGCATGATTATATCTCTAATCTCCCTCAGATGTGTGCGTCTGGCCATTTAGTTCAGTGTCAATATTGCTCGGGCGGCAATAATAAGAAATGCCTCTATAGATGGCGCGAAAATTTTCAGTCTGCGCATTTACGAGGTCTTGCGCGTGGATATGTTGATCTGCCAGATTTCGCTTACATTAAAGCTAGGCTTAAATCACTAGGGTGATCATCGCTGCTAACTTAGTCGTAAAAAACGTGGTCGAACCTGCCCTAATGCGCAAATAGGTAACGAAAGAAGGCGTCCAATTCTAGAGTCAGCTGGGGGCGAGCGCCTTTGTATTTATTCATCTGAATGAGAGAGTCGCCCCTTTCGTCTAAACGATAAGATGGTTTTTGATCTAGGATTTGAGCAGCTCCTAACATTATCTACGTGGGCTGCAATGATCGTCCGCTTTTGGCCGGAAGCAGACGCTTATGAATGACCGCTTTCGGCCAGAAGCGGACGTTTACCTCTCAGTTGCCTGCAGGCCGAAAATAGCTATTTAAGCCGCCAGAGACGAGCAATATCCCGCGCCCGTTCGCGCAATAGTCGAGGTGCTTGCTGGCACGCATCGGCGAGGCTCATGGGGCCCGACACCAACGCGAAAGCAGCGTTGACGCCGTGTTCATACAGCGCCTCGTAGCGCTCACCGAGCGTGCCGGCGAGAATCACTACAGGTACGCCTTGCTCACGCGCAATACGCGCTACCCCCATAGGGGTTTTACCGCGCAATGTTTGACCATCACAACGGCCTTCGCCAGTGACGACTAGGTCTGCACCCTTGATCTTATCGGCAAGCCCGACCAATTCGGCCACCACTTCTACGCCCGGCCGAAAACCGGCCCCCAGGAACGCTTTCGCGGCGAACCCCATGCCTCCGGCTGCCCCGGCGCCCGGAAAGTCGCGAACATCCTGCGCAAGCACGACAGCGCAACAATCGGCAAAATGGGTCAATGCCTGATCCAGCTGTTCGATCTGCTCGCTGCTTGCCCCCTTTTGTCGACCAAAGGTAAATGAAGCGCCGTGGGCACCGCACAAGGGGTTATCGACATCAGCCGCCACTTCGAAACGGGTACTATGCAGACGGGGGTCCATCTCACTCAAATCGATACTACGCAAACCAGAAAGAGCCAAGCCGCCTGGCGTCAGCTCCCTTCCACTTCCATCTTGGAAGCGCACGCCCAAGGCATTGAGCATACCCGCACCACCGTCGTTGGTTGCGCTACCACCAATCGTCAAGATGATTGTTTCGGCCCCGGCATTCAGAGCATCAAGGATCAGTTGCCCAGTGCCATAGCTGGAGCTGAGACAGGCATCACGTTGCTCTAGGGCCACCAGTTGCAGGCCGCTCGCCTCAGCCATTTCAATGACCGCGGTTTGCGTCTGCGCAAGCCATCCCCAACGGGCGCTGACCTCAACACCCAAAGGCCCTCTAACCTTGGCGTGACGACGCTCACCGTGCAGGGCCGCCAGAATCGCCTCCACGGTTCCCTCGCCGCCATCGGCCATTGGGCATTGCACCAATTCAGCGTTGGGCAGCACCTCAGCCAGCCCCAGCGCAATGGCTTGTGCAACGCCATCGGCGCTTAGGCTGTCCTTGAATGAATCAGGTGCTATGACGACTTTCATGAGCGCTCTCCGGCGATAGGTGATGCCTCATGCTGACATCAGCGAACCGCTTAGGCTCCAGCTCCAGGCACAAGCACAGGCAAGCGCTTTTGTTCGCGCGCCTAAAGGATTCGCCCGAATCGCGGCGTAGGCTTGGTCAGGTAATAGTTGTCCCTCAATATCAAAAAGAGTGACGTCCAATGATTTCGAAGCAGCACCCAGCCGTACAAATGCCGACTCCCCGAGAGTCCATGACTGATTGGCCACGGGATTTCGACGTCCGTGCCTTACGAGCAGAACAGCAAGAACTGCTCGAAAACGCCAACCAACCGCGCCCTGCACGCATCACTCAATCGGAGACCCTCCATGACACCTGAAACCTCTGCCATTGCGCACATTCACGCTCGCGAGATACTCGATTCACGCGGCAATCCGACGATAGAAGCCAGCGTGACACTGGTCAACGGTGTGACCGGTTCCGCCAGTGTGCCCTCTGGCGCATCGACGGGTTCGAGAGAAGCGCTGGAGCTTCGCGATGGTGAGGCTCGCTACCTGGGCAAAGGCGTACTGCGCGCCGTGGAAAACGTCAAGGGCGTGATCAGCGCACGGGTCAAAGGGCTTTGTGCCTTGGACCAGAAGGCCGTCGATGAGGCCATGATCAAACTGGACGGCACAGATTCCAAAAGCGCCTTGGGCGCCAATGCGACGCTAGCCGTATCGCTGGCCACCGCACGGGCTGGCGCAAAGCACCAGGGCCTGGAGCTGTACGAACACCTGGCCTCCCTGTACGGTCAACCTGGACGGTACGCCTTGCCGATACCGATGATGAACATCATTAACGGCGGCGAACATGCCGACAATAATGTGGACATTCAGGAGTTTATGATTCAGCCGGTTTCAGCCTCATCGTTTCGCGAGGCACTGCGCATGGGTGCCGAGATCTTTCACTCCTTGAAAGCCGTTTTGCGCGCTCAAGGCCTGAGTACCTCGGTTGGCGACGAAGGCGGATTTGCCCCTTCGCTGCCCTCCAACGAAGCCGCTTTGTTGGTCATCCAAGAAGCCGTGGAGCGGGCAGGCTATGTGCTGGGACAGCACGTTACCCTAGCGCTCGACTGCGCAGCCTCCGAATTCTTCGAGGACGGTTTCTACCATCTGCAGGGTGAAGATCGTCGATTCGACTCCGAAGACTTTTCCCGTTACTTGAGCTCACTCTGTGAGCGCTACCCCATCACTTCTATCGAAGACGGCATGGACGAAAGTGACTGGGACGGCTGGAAAAAACTGACCGCCCAGCTTGGCGAACATGTGCAACTGGTCGGCGACGATCTGTTCGTCACCAACACGCGCATCCTCAAGGAAGGGATAGATCGAGGGATCGCCAACTCGGTGCTGATCAAATACAACCAGATCGGCACCTTGACCGAAACCCTGGCCGCCATCCGCATGGCTCAAGCGGCGGGCTACAAAGCGGTCATCTCACACCGCTCCGGGGAAACGGAGGATACCTTCATTGCCGACCTCGCCGTCGCCACGCGGGCCGGACAGATCAAGACCGGATCGTTGTGCCGGTCGGACCGAGTGAGCAAATACAATCGTCTACTGCGAATAGAAGAAGCATTGGGCGCCTTCGCGGTTTACGGCGCAGGTATTCGCTGAACCTATGCCGAGTGCTGATATCGGCGAACCGTTTAACCTTTTAACCTCAGGCGCTGATGCAAGTCTGCGCCTGTTTACGCTGAACATCGAGGCTCAACCGTCAGACATCAGTTGCACACCCAGGTACAAAACAATCACGTCATCTAGCTTGTTCAAATCCATTTCGGTGATCTCTGAAATCCTATCCATCCGATAACGCAGCGTGTTTCGATGCAGGCCTAGGGCATCTGCACAGGTTTGGATTTGCCCACTGTGCTCACACCAGCTTCGCAACGTTTGCATCAACTGACCATTGCTGTCCTTGGCACGCACCTTGTTGACGACGGCCAGTAGTTCCTCGACCACATACTCTTCTCGATGAGCCCATAATATTGCCGGCAGACGCAAGCGCGTCAGCAGCAAAAGCCGCTGCGTCTTCAAAACGGCACGACCATAGGCCGCTAGCGCCGTCACATGCGCGCAGACTTTGCGTAGCCGCTCCATGCCCTGGACAGGCACTCCGATGGCCACACGAACAGGCGTCCAGCCTTGGCTCTGCATTTTTTGCAGGTACTTGTGAGGATCGACCCCGCTGACGGCGGGGCAGCACCACAGGACCGTATTAGGCGACGGACTCAGACACCAACTGTCCGGAACCCGCCCCAGCAGCCATTCACTCACCATCGCTGCGACCTGGTTAGACGCGAACTCAATCAAAAGTGGCGTGCGCGTGAGCTGGTGTTTGAGCCCTAGCTGCTGCGCTTCGTCCAACAAGCGAGGAGAGTTTCCTGCATCCCCCAAGAGCAAGGCCAGCAAGTCGTCGCTGCGCTGCTTGCGCCATTGCGACTGCACTTCGCGGTGCCGTTGCGAAACTAGCATTTCAGCGGTCATGCGCAGCAATTCTGCGTAAGTACGCAGCGTATGCGGATCGCCGGTAAGGCCCAGCACGCCAATCAAGCGTTCATCGTGCATGAGGGGCACATTGATACCTGGCTGGACCCCTTTGAGGCAGGGAGACGACTGCACATCGATTTCCACCACGCGCTGGTTCGCCAGAACTAGCTGTGCACCCTCATGACGAGTGTTTATCCGCTCGGGCTCGCCACTGCCTATAATCAAGCCCTGGCAGTCCATCACATTGACATTGAAAGGAAGGATGAGCATTGCTCGATCGACAATGTCCTGCGCAAGCACATGATCCAACTCAAACATTGTTTTTACCTTTGAAAATGACTCGTCACGCGACCGGCGCAGCTACCTGATTTCAAATTGAAGGTCGGCTAAAAAGAAAACGTCGACTCCGGGAAGGAGCCGACGTTGAGCCAGTCCAAACTTCTGATTGCAGAAGCTTAGACCTTCAAAGCAGGCGCCAGGCCCACCTGTTGAGAGCCGTTGCTATGAGCGTCATGGGACGCGGATTGGCTGGCGACAGGGGGCGTCACTTCATCAGGCTCCGGCTGACCGTTGAGTGCACGATTCATCTTCGCCGTATCCAGTGCTCCTACCCACTTGGCAATCGCCATGGTGCCGACGCCGTTGCCAATGGTGTTGGTGATGGCACGCGCTTCAGACATGAAACGGTCGACACCCAACAACAGCACCATGCCAGCGACCGGAATGGTTCCCAGCGAAGCCAGGGTGGCCGCCAGAATGATAAAACCCGAACCTGTCACCCCGGCCGATCCCTTGGAGGTGAACATCAGCACGGCCAGCACGATCAATTGGTCCATCAAGGTCAATGGTGTGTTGGTGGCCTGGGCAATGAAGATGGCTGCAATGGTGTAGTAGATCGCCTGCCCATCCGGGTTGAACGTCAGGCTCGCCGGAATCACCATGCCAGCAACCGGCTTGGAAACCCCTGCCTTCTCCATCTTGGAAATCATCTGCGGTAGTACCGACTCCGATGAACTGGTGCCCAGCACAGTGAACAACTCTTCCTTAATAAACCGCAGGAACTTCCACAGGCTGAAACCACTCATGCGGCAGATGGGACCGAGCACGAAGATCACAAACACGATGCAGGTGAGGTAGACACAGGCCATCAACTTGCCCAGCGAGAACAGCGAGCCGAAGCCGTATTTGCCGATGGTGAAGGCAATCGCGCCGAATGCGCCAATGGGGGCCAAGCGCATGATCATGTTGACCATTCGGAACATGCCCTGCATCAGGCTATCAAGCGTGTCGACGAAGAATTTTGCGCGGGGGCCAACCTGTGCCAGGGCGACGCCCAGCAGCACCGAGAACAATAGGATCTGCAGTACATTGCCTTTGGCAAAGGCATCGACAATGGTGTTCGGGATGATGTTCATCACAAAATCCATGAACGTCGTGTGCTTCGCTGCGGTGGTATAGGTATCCAGGCTTGAAGCGTCCAGCGTCGCGACGTCGATGTTCATTCCTGCGCCGGGCTTGAACACGTCCACCACCACCAGACCAACCACCAGTGCTAGGGTCGACACCACCTCGAAGTAGATTAGTGCGCGCATACCGACACGCCCTAACTCCTTCATGTTTTCCATCTTGGCGATGCCCGTTACCACCGTGAGGAAAATCACCGGTGCAAGGAGCATCTTGATCAGTTTGATGAAGGCGTCGCCCAAGGGCTTCAGTGCTTCACCGGTTTCAGGAACCGCTACACCCACGATGGCACCGAGGATCACGGCTAGCAAAACTTGAACGTAGAGCTTTCCCAAAATTCTTTTCATGACGGGGCCCTGATTTTTTATTGTTGTCAGGAAATGCCAAGGGCTGGATCAATGACCCCTCCCTTGGCGGTATGCCGTAGTTATTACTATGAATTAGCGGCCAATCAGCTTGATTACAGCGTCGGTGATCTGCCGAGTGGTTGCTGTACCGCCTAAATCAGGCGTGTGCAAACCGCTTTCGGTAACAGCTTCGATGGCGGACATCAGTTCCTTGGCGGCCGCAGCCTCGCCCAGATGCTCGAGCATCATGGCCGCAGTCCAGAAGGTTGCGATCGGGTTGGCGACGCCTTTACCGGTGATGTCGAAGGCGGAACCGTGGATCGGCTCGAACATCGACGGGAACTGGCGCGAAGGATTTAGATTGGCAGTCGGTGCAATACCCAGGCTACCTGACAAGGCGGCGGCGAGGTCGGAAAGGATATCGGCGTGCAGGTTGGTCGCCACGATCACATCCAGAGTGGATGGCTTAAGCACCATGCGTGTGGTAACGGCATCGACCAGTTCCTTGTCGATCTTCACATCAGGGAAGTCCTTGGCCACCTCGTAGAAGATCTCATCCCACAACACCATGCCATGGCGCTGGGCGTTGGACTTAGTGACCATAGTCAAGTGCTTGCGCGGACGGCTCTGGGCCAACTGGAAAGCAAAACGGTGGATACGCTCAACACCGGCACGGGTGAACACAGAGACTTCAGTGGCCACTTCTTCTGGCAAGCCACGGTGTACGCGTCCGCCGTTGCCCGAGTACTCACCTTCAGAGTTTTCACGCACCACGACCCAGTCGATCTGATCACCATTGTGCAGCGGGCTTTTGACGCCGGGAAGCACACGGGCAGGACGTACGTTTGCGTACTGGTCAAAGCCTTGGCAAATAGGCAGACGCAGTCCCCACAAAGAAATGTGGTCAGGAACGTTCAGCGCACCTACGGCACCGAAGAAAATGGCATCGAAAGTCTTGAGTTCTTCCAGGCCACCTTCCGGAATGTAGTAGCCATTTTTCAGGTAGTTATCCGAGTTCCAGTCGAAGTCTTTGAAGGTAATTTCAAAGCCGACTTTCTTGGACAGCGCCTTGAGGACTTCAACCCCGGCAGCAATAACTTCAATGCCGATACCGTCACCAGGAACCGAAGCAATTTTGTACGCAGTCATTGGGAACACCTTTGTAAGTTTTGTTTTGCCCGTCAAACGGAGTCGTTCGATCAGGGTGTGTTCGGAGTATAAGTATTGAATTCGAAGGTGTGAGTTACTTAAAATCACTACATAATTTACTTTAAGTTATCAATCATTCGTCTATTTTTACCCGCACAAACGGTCGAGATCGGGCCTTCAGGTAGGCATCCCGGACGGCGCGGATTGTTGAAAATAATAGTCACTGCTTCATGGGCGCTCGGCCCCGCCTTGGCGCTAAGTTTCTAAAGAACTGTCAAGTGTCGCCTCCCCTCTGATCGTTCAGGAAGATAGCGCCACGCCGCTATTTAGCCACATCAACGCCATGTTAATGCCACCACTATGGCGCCCTGCGCGGAGGCTTCTTTCGAAGTGGAGAGACCCGCAACACACGCCCCTTCTGGCGTTGCAACTCACCCAAACCTGATCCGGCAGTCAAAATGCCCTTGCCTGCCAGTAGAAATCTTGGAGAGGTAAATGCTTTCGTCGTGCGCGGATGCGACGGAGGGGCCTTTTCTTTGCTCCGAGACTGCAGCTGAGGTTTAAAGAATCGGGCGCAGCACTGATGGAGGTGTTCGCCCACAACCTTCATCTAAGGCTCCTGCTTTTACAGGTTGAAAATGCTGTTCAGTCAGGGCATGGGAAGGGTATATGTATTGATAATGCTTCAATCATACATAAGCGCCCTATACATCACTTTGAGTCATGAATGAGCAAGACCTTAGACCTGTCGTTTTTCTACCTGCTTGCCAACCAAGGCAGCCTAGCCGCTGCGGCTCGCGAGCTGGGGGTCACCCCTCCGGCAGTGAGCAAGCGTCTATCGGCGCTGGAGGCTAGGCTGGGCATTCGTCTGATCAATCGCACCACCCGCTCAATGAGCCTAACCACTGAGGGTGAGCTTTACTTCTCCCATGCGGCGCGAATCCTTACGCAGATAGATGAGGTCGAGCAGATGGTCAGTAGCAGTCGGGCCACACCAAAAGGACTTATTCGGGTCAACGCATCGCTCGGCTTTGGTCGGCGCTATATCGGGCCGGCGTTGGCAGCCTTTTACAGCCACTATCCTGAGGTTGAGATACAACTGGAGATCAGCGACCACCCACTGGATCTGACGACCCACGGGTTTGACCTGAGCATCCGTTTCGGCACACTGCCGGATGCTGCATTCCATGCTCGCAAAATCGCATCCAATCGTCGTTTGCTCTGTGCCTCTCCCCTTTACCTGCAGAAGCACGGCGCACCTGAGCGACTGGCAGATTTGCAGCAGCACAACTGCATTTTCATCAGGCAAAACGAGACGCCTTATGGCGTATGGAGTTTCGCAGCAGGTAGCCGTACTCAAAACATCAAAGTGCATGGCGCACTGGGTTGCAACGACGGCGAGGTGGCCTTGAATTGGGCGTTAGAGGGTTACGGCATTCTTATGCGAGCAGAATGGGACATTGCGCGCTATGTGCGAAGCGGCCGCTTGCAATTAATCCTTGAAGATCAGACGCCTACCCGCGCGGATGTCTATGCAGTTTACCCCCAGCAACTGCAGCTATCTGCACGGGTTCGCACCCTGATCGACTTTCTGGTCGAGCGCTTTGCTCATATCGATCATTTGAGCGAAGCTGAATGATCCTATTAACTTAAAACCTGATGGACCGCAAACAGCGCAGGCAAAGCGCCACGGGGCCCAGACCTGATGCCAGAGGCATGTAGAACTTGCCGGCAATACGTGATCTTGGAAGGGCCATGATTCACTGTCGCTCAGCGGCTTGCCCTCAGCTTTCGGTAGAGGAACTGCCCATAGGGGTCAATTAAGGAGCCGAAGTATCGGGTTCCTCTCCACGGCGTCCAGCCAGTTCAACATCGCTATCAACGGGACGGTGCCGCAGCAGGAATTTCGCGTCGTACCGTATCTCTCCGGGTAGCAGTTTAACTCTTGTTGTCTTTGCCGTCCCCGACAGGGGATGTCGTGTAGAGCTCAAGCATCGAATGCCCACAGCCTCGACTGGGGGCTAGCTCGTCACAGTGCGGCCACGACTGTCGGCTTTTGGCCGGCTGCTGGCTCTCGCGAGCGGCTGAAATCGGCCAAAAGCGGCCACTGGATACAGGTAAAAAAGGAAGCGCCCCATACATGTTTCTGATGTGTAACTTAACCATGCAGCAGGTAAAATTTTTTGTACGTTGCGTCTCAATGTGCGGACATGTTCAATTCACGCATGACGGCTGCGACGATTTCAAATGACTGAAGCCGTTGGTGATGGTGGTACACATCGGAAACGATCATTAACTCGTCGGCACCCGTCTTCGACAGCAGAGCCTGAACTCCAGCGCTTACGTCGTCAGCATCGCCGATAATCGAGCACTTCAGTGTCTGGCTGACCCAAGCTCGCTCCTGTGACGACCAGTACGTATCGATATCGTGGATTGGAGGTTTGCTGAGACCGTAGTGACCGCGAAATACATCCGTGAAAGACATTTGCTGGGTCGTCGCGATTCTGTGTGCCTCTAGTGTTGTATCTGCGGCAATAATGTTGACGCCGATCATTACGCGTGGCCTGGCAAGCTGTGGCGAGGGTTGGAATCCTCCCCGATAAAGTTTTAGCGCTGAAAGCAGCATGTCGGGTGAAAAGTGCGAGGCGAATGCGTAGGGCAAGCCAAGCTCGGCTGCGAGTTGAGCACCATAGTGACTTGACCCGAGAATCCAGATTGGCACGTTGGTGCCCGCAGCCGGTACTGCTTGAATCGCTTGGCTCGCCGCTGCATCACTGAAGTAGGCTTGTATTTCGAGAATATCTTGCGGGAAGGAATCAACCCCCGAAGTCGGGCGACGTAACGCCCGCACCGTTAACGGATCTGTCCCTGACGCTCGCCCGACTCCCAAATCAATTCGACCAGGATGTAATTGCGCGAGCGTGCCAAATTGCTCGGCGATGATCAAAGGGGCGTGGTTGGGCAGCATAATTCCTCCCGCCCCTACTCGAATATGTCGCGTACCGGCAGCGATATGCCCCAGCACGAGCGAAGTGGCCGCACTTGCGATCCCGACAGTATTGTGGTGCTCGGCAACCCAGAAACGCGTGTAGCCCCAAGTCTCGGCAGATGCGGCCAAGTTTCGAGCATTATCAATAGCTCCTCGCGCGTCAGTGTCTTGGGTCACCCGGACGAGGTCGAGGATGGAATAGGCAATCACAATGGTGGCTCCTGCGAAAAGTCATTGAGAACCTGAGGGCAGACGACAGCACGATTGTCGCTGAAGCCTGCCTCCGGGCATCGCTGCACGTGCGAGATGCGTTGCCCCTGTTAGTGAGAGTCAGACGCTCCCCGCATGCCTCTTCCTAGCTACCGAAAAGGGCGGACAGCTCTCCAGTGCGCCAAATGTTGTCCACCGTGACGCGCTCAATGAGCCAAATATCTCCTTGCTTCACCATCTCCACGTCGTAACGGTTCTTCATGAGGTAGTGGCGTGACGGATCGATCTTCAGAACATGCTGCGCTTCCACCAAGGCATCCAGTTGTGCCTTGTCACCATTGATGCTGGCCCGAGGGTTGCTCACCGAATGCGTCGTGTCGACGTGGCTGAGCGCTTCTAACAACGTTGCGACAATCTTGTCCCGGCCTTCCAGCACCGGGTATTCAAAGCCGGCTTTTGTACCAGCGGGCCGGAAGTCGGAAACTGCGTTTTCTGTAAACACCGATGCGAAAAGAACGCTGTCTTGCAGATCGATACCGGCAGCAAATCGATAGAGTGTTTCAACCACTGACAGTTTGTCTGCGGTTTCTTGAAGGTAGGTGGACGACATGGGTAACGCCTTATGTGAAGTGAATCACCATGGTATAAGTTGTATACCAGATATCAATTACGCACTTTTAAGTCATCAGGTATATCCCAGGAAACCTCATGCAAGAGAATGTCACGCCGACCGCAATGCACGCCGTCCCAGCACTCGCAGATCACAACCTGGATTGCTCAAGCCGCTTCCTGCTCGACCAAATCGCTGACAAGTGGTCGGTACTGATTCTCACAGCGCTCTGCAAGCAACCATTGAGATTCAATGAACTCAAACGACGCCTGGACGGGGTCACTCAGAAAGCTTTGACGCAGGCTCTGCGTCGTCTTGAGCGCAGCGGCATTTTGGCCAGGCGTGTCATTCCCTCCTCTCAGGTGGCCGTTGAGTACAGCATTACGCCGTTAGGGAGAACGCTCGCGCAGCCTTTCAACGCGCTATACCTCTGGACACTCGAACATCTGGATACGGTCATGCAAGCCCAGGCTGATTTCGACTCCCGAGAAGTCGAGGGCGTAAAGGTTTAGCGTCAGAAGCGGCCTTAAAAATCCGTGACCCGCGTACCCTCAATGCTCTCGGCAAATCCGCCGCCGAAGACCTTGGCCGGTGTTGTGAAACCCTGCTGCCGATCACCGTTGAGCACCCGCCGCGCTGCCTCCACTGCCGCAAGCGGAGTGTAGGAATAGCCGTTCACGGTTTCGATGACTGAGCGTGAGGCTGCCCCATCGATACCAATGACCTCAACCACTGCACGTGCTGGATGAGCCTCCCTCTGCTCTTGAGTCGGGCCATCGGGCAGTTGCGACATATCGCCTTCTGGAAACGCATCGCCTGAGATGTGCACGAACATCGCGATATTAGGGATGCCAGTCGAGTGCCAGGCAGTTACCAGATCTCCGAACGACAACGGCACGCAGAGAATCGGGCCGTCGCCAAAGTCGAAATGACGCGGCGTCGCGTCGGGCGTTGCGACCAGTTCTCCATCAATCCTAGCTAGCACCCCCGCACCGATGATTTCGCTGACACTCATGGCTGAGCCACGCGACATGGAGCCAGGAACCTGAAGCGCGATGCTCAAGGCAAAAGGCTCTTGAACTCGCCTGGTGACATGCACCGCCAGCGAATCAGTCGGCACGACATCCCAACCTACACCCGGCAATAACATCACATGATGCGAAGCGGCTTCAGCACCTAGCCGCTCGGCCAACCGATAGACGTTGATCTCGGCTGTAATGTCCAGATAGTCGACCCCGGCTTTGATGCATGCACGCATCAGTGGCTCTGCCGTGAGCGCAAACGGCCCCGCGAAATTGAGCAATACCGAGATGCCATCCAGCGAGCCAGCCGCATCCGCGTCGGCCTCGAACACCCGAAATGGCACGTCCAGTTGTGCGGCGAGTGCTGCTAAACGCGCTTGATTGCGCCCAGCGACTTCAAAACGCAGGCCAAGCCCTTTTGCTCGTTCAGCGGCCATGCGACCGGTATAGCCGGTGGCGCCGTAGATCAGCAGCGTGCTCATTGGACGTGCTGCCATTTTTTATAAACGAATTCGAGGCTGTACCCGTCCGGGTCTAACACGTTGGCGGCGTAGTAGTCGGGGTCATAGTGCAGGCGCGCCCCAGGCGTGCCGTTGTCGACCGCACCTTCATCCATGGCAGCAGCATAGGCGGCTTCCACTTCATGCTTGCTTTTGGCGACGAACCCCACGTGGACGGCGCGTCCTTCGACGATACCTTCGCGCAGCCAGAAAAACATCCGGCCATTGGCGCCAAAGCCTTTGAGGTCGGGATGCCCAGGCGGGCCATCCTTGCCGTCGTAGTCCAGGCGGGCATTGATGCCCAAGGGCGCCAACGCAGCTTCGTAGAAACGGATGGAGCGAGTAATGTCGCTTACCGACAAAAAGACATGATCGAGCATGGGATAATCCTCAGATGTTATAGCCGCCAGCGACTTCGATGGTTTGGGCATTGATCCAGCTGCCGTCTTGGGACAGCAACATGCCAATCACACGCGCAACGTCCTCCGGTTCACCCACTCGGCCGAGCGCAGTCTGCGCCGCCAGCAAAGCCTCGAACTCATCGTTCAACCCTCCGCCAAGTTCAGTACGGATCGCACCAGGCGATACCGCATTAGCCCTGATCCGCCGTTCGCCAAACTCTTTGGCCATGTAACGGGTGAGAACTTCGAGCCCGCCTTTGAATGCCGCGTAAGGCGCTACACACGCCGTGGCGACACGAGTCGTGGCGCTAGTCAGGTTGACGATGCTGGCGTTATCGGCCAGCAGCGGCAGCAAGGTTTGCGTTAGGAAAAACGGGCCTTTGAGGTGCACATTGAACAAGCCATCGAACTGCGCCTCGCTCACCGCTGCCAACGGATTGAAAAGACCATACCCGGCATTGTTGACGAGGCCGCTCAAGGTGGTGATGCCCCAAGTCTCGCGCAGGGCAAATACCACTGACTCATGAAACACCTCAAAACTTCCAGCATCCGACACATCGAGCTTGAGAGCGATGGCCTTGCCTCCTGCCTGCTCTATCCGGTCGACGACCGAAGCAGCCTCTTCTGGATGATTGTTGTAGGTCAGAATGACGCCCATGCCGCGCTGAGCGATATGCTCGGCGGTACTGGCACCGATCCCGCGACTGCCGCCTGTAATGACGATAACGCCCATGTAATTTTCCTCCGTGGTTCAAACGTGTACCCAGAGTACCGTCCACCCCATCGTCGCTCGCGCCCATTCCTACTCGAAACCTGCCTGTTTCTACTTTTCACTTGCAGCGCACAGGCGTTCGCCCTCAGCATGCCCAACATGGACAATCAACTGAACGAACTCAGGTCGCTCGCGGCCAATGCTGAAAACCGGCGTACAGAAACGGGTATCCCCCGCGTCGCCATGGTCAAGGGAAAAATTCCCGAGCACATGCTCGCGGCGGTCTATGATCCGATGATCAACCTGATCCTTCAGGGCAGCAAAAGCATGACCGTGGGCGACCGCACGCTGCGATATGACCCCGCCACCTACTTCGTGATGTCCATCGATCTACCTGCTGTAGGTTCGGTGCACCCCGCCGAAACCGGAGAATCTTATCTGGCGGTCAGCCTGACGCTGGATCCAGCGGTGTTGGCTACCCTATTCGCAGATCTGCCCAAACCTGCAAACCGCGTCATGCCTCAGCCAGGGTTTTCAGTCGCATCAATGACGGACGATCTCATGGATGCCTGGGTGCGAATGCTCAGGCTAATGGGCGATCCAAACGCCATCGCAGCGCTGGGCCCAGTCTACGAGCGTGAGATCATTTTTCGCGTACTTCAGGGCCCCCACGGCTGGATGTTGCGAGAAATTGCGGCGCCAGACAGCGCCATGGCGCGTGTAAACATGGCGATTCAGTGGATCCGCCGCGACTTCGCCCAGCCTATAGGGGTTGAGCACATGGCAGAGCGAGCTTCAATGAGCGTCTCTGCATTCCATCGGCACTTCAAAGCAGTGACCAACCTCAGCCCATTGCAGTATCAAAAGCGGGTTCGCCTGCTTCAGGCTCGAACATTGATGGTGGCAAACGCAAGAAGTGTCATGGCCGCTGCCTTCGAGGTCGGCTATGAAAGCGCAACGCAATTCAGTCGTGACTATTCAAAGGTATTCGGACTTCCCCCGTCGCAGGATGCCACCCGGATCCTTGGCCGAGCGAGAGCCATTACATGCGAGTGAGCTGAATGCCTGGCTGGATTGAGTACGGGTCTACTGTGGCTGCCGCTACTGGGTACCGGCGAGGAGCTGTTTGACGCGACAGGCCGCTCTGGGTCGGAAACAGTCGGTCATGAGCGTCCGCTTCTGGCCGATTGCAGACTGTCGTAAAGGGCTGCTTCCGGCCATTAGCAGCCATTACTGGAGTACGATCGCAGGCTTAGCAACATCTTGCTCTGAAAACTCTGATGCCATTAAGTAGAGGAACTGCATCGGTTGACCAGTAATAAAATCTTGGATTAGCGGGCCATAAGCGCCTTGGGATATTTTTGGTAATTGATGAGGTCTGTACCGGGTAATTGACCCCAAATAATAGGATATGGCGTAAATGCTGAGTAGCTGGGGTAAAACGTGTGGCTGCTCCGCGAGTGGGCATGCATACAGATAGTATTTTCGATAGGGTGGCACTGTAGAAACCACCGACCAAATACGATCCTTAATAAGCTTTGATAGCTCCTGAACCTTGTCGCTTGCATAGCCACTAACCGGAATCGGTACCTTCATCTCGAGGGTGGTCAGAACTTTATCTGTGATGGGGTCTTGGCTGACCATTTTAAAATCAATGTTTAAGCCGGTTCGTTTCAAAAGTTGGGAGCGCGTCATGCCGTGTCTATTAAGGTTTTCGGTTTTCAAAATCATCCTAAGCCATGCAGTTTTACCCTGGTAATCCTTCCAGTACTGGATGCTTTCTATTGGAAACATTCGCTCATCAGCGTTCTCAGCTGAACACCACAATCTGTGCCCGCTTACCGTCTGGGGCAATAGTTTTTTTAATTCGTAATCGAAGCTGGCGGGTAGTGACTTTCCAGTCACAGCTCGCAAGAATTCATCAAAGTTTTGAAGTATTTGTTTTTTGCTCGGGCTGGGGAATGCGGCGAGGTACGCATCAACTAATTCAACATTTGGGGCGCGAAGCTGCTCGGATAGCCCATGCTGCGCTTTATCAAATGTTGGTTGTTGTCCGCGAGTCAGGCAAAAAGCTTTAACTAAATTCATGTAGCTGTAGTAGAGAGAGAGCGGTCGTGACTCTAAAGTCTGTGCCTGGTTGGCAGCTTGGAAAAAATCTCGCGCTTGACGCAGGCATGCTTGGGCCTCCTCTTTAGCGGCCGCCGGGCATTTTTGACTTATACTTCCCTCGATAATTGACCATGGATCCAAAGCGAACAGCGTGTGTTGGACCTTATATCTGTTCTTGTGAGCGAGAGTGGCCGGCCAGAACGAGAAGTCCACAACCCGTTGCCTTGATTCAACTCTTTTCCCTGGTCGCGCTGGAGGCAGTCTCATCGAACGTTATTCCGTTGTCGAGTGAATTAGAAGGGCACATACTTTCGTCTTTCATGTCTGCCGTCAAATCAGCGTCAGGACTCCTCAACCATGGACCATCGTAATGATTGTCCAGTTGGCATGTCCCATTGTTTTGCAACCGTCCTTTGCTGCCCGGCCGTCTGGCCTCGTCTGGCGCTAAGCTTCAAAGATGGAAGCTGCGGCGGGATTTTGAGGTTTTAGGTAGAAATTCTTGACCATGGCTCAATGTTAATCACCGTTAACATCGAGGTGCCTGACTTCATGATCATAGGGGTCTGATAGCGGTATAACATCCGGCGTAATTATCTCCTCAATGTATATTGAGTGATCTATTCTATCGGAATACCCTATTACCAATTCAGCAGAGAATTTAACTTGGAATGATTTTGAATGAATACTTTCAAGAACAAAAAAATACCTATCATCCTCTCGATCAAATGGGCTTCTATCGTAGTCCTTGGTTATTTCAACTGTATCAATAGAAACTGAAAACAATAGACTATAAGCACAGTATTCTTTATCGACGGAAATTAAATTACTATCAATCAGATTAAGGTCTCTAAATTTTACATCTTCAAGCGAGGCCTCATCGTAATTTCCATAATCAATTATATCGATAGTGATATCATTCAAAGAATCATTTATTCGTTTTATAGCTTCGTCACGGACTTTCAAGAAGGCGGTAGCGGCAAATTCAGAAGGCTCTATGGAAATGATTTTATTTATCGAATCCATTAGCACATCTATGGATTCACTACATATTAGATTCGAGTGCGCCTCCGAAAACCTGAACATATCTTTATCTTTTGTGATTACGTGAATTGGCCATCCTCGCGTTCTTGAAAGTGCATCCAACGCTAAAAGAACGTAGGCGTCAGGGAATTCTTTTCTCTTTTCGCCATTTGCGAAAGGCGCCCTCAGATTGAAGTACATATCAAAAACTTGCGATGCGCTCACATTTTCAATCGTAACATGCTCAACATTGTCCCCGTATAAAAACTCGTCGAAGTTTCTGCATAGCCTGTCTTCTACCGCGTCGACAGTTAATTCCTCAAATATTCCATGCACAGGAAAATCAGGAGTGTTACGCAGCAACATCGCAGAGCGCCTTACTTTTTTTATTTCGTTAACCGCCTCCTCAGATTTAGCTTTAATATGCTGCTTAACCTCTTGAATTGTCGGATCGGTTATGAGAAGTCTAATCTCCTCATCATCAACAAGTTTCTTAAAAGCCTTTAGGCTGTGATTATCAAACTGAAAATTTTTACTCTCAAAGATATTGGTATCTAGAAAGACTAGTCGTGACTTGATTTCCATATCCCAGCTCCCCGAAGCATTTAATGTTTATTGTTTTTGCCGATTATGAGCATCGGTTCTTTGGTACAAAAATACCACTCGCTGTTTTGTTTTGCATACTAGTTTATAGACCCCATGTCTGAAATTACGATGCGTACGCCTCCTATGCTTGGGTCGCGTTGGAAGCTTTTAGCTTCCAGCCACATTGCCGCGGGCGATGCCAATGAATGCTCGATCGAGGGTGCATGAAAAAGGGGCATATTATCTTTGATCTTTGAGAGGCAGCTATTGGCCGAAAGCGGTCACTCGTGAGCGGCAGCAATCGGCCCGAAGCGGTCGTTCAGAGCGAATGCTTTCGGCCAAAAGCGGACGTAGCTTATAGGCACTGCTTTCGGTCAGTGCGCGGTCATGAGAGCAAATAGCTGGCCGCAGGCACGCCGGATAAGGCCATCAGCGCCCTTCGATTAACTCGCCGGACAACTCTCCTAGGCACTCTTTTGATAGAGGAGTTGCTCATTGAGCATGTAGACAGGTTGCGTTGTGAGTAGTCGACACTATGCAAGCTCGGTGCTCAGGTTCACGCGGCCCCCGGCTCGAAATGGATGCCGGTTTACTAATTATCTCAGTGCTCAACGAGCGAAGGGCCGGTTTACTCACGTAGGTGCGACTACCGGGATGAACAACACCAAGAATTTACTCATGCAACGCAAGATAGGCACTCGCTGGTCATAGCCGTAATCCAGATCGAGCAGTCCACACAACAAGTCGGTGGAGGCAAGAACAACTGAGCAGAAAAACGGAATCTACTTACCATATGGTTTCCTTGAGGCCAGATCGACCACTTTGCTGCCGTTCATCTTAGCTTTGAGCACACGATTCTCGTCTATCAATACTTCGTTGATGGAAGCAAGAATGGCGAGCTTGGTCTGTAGTTCTTCGATCTCCTGGCGGTACGCTGCGGACTTTTTGCGTTCCACAATCAAGTCTTGTTGTTTCACATCACGCATGGCACGACTTGAGCGGCCTTGAGCCTCTCGGATAGCCTCGGCAATTCGCGGATAGTGGTTGTGAATTAGCGCCGCTGATACGCCCGCCTCACGGGCGACCGCCGCGATGGTAATCTTGGATTCCCCAGGGCGGGCGCGCCCCTTCTGGAGACGGAGGAGGGCGAGTTTCAGATCCTTCATCCGATCCTCGGCAGGTTTGTAGTTGGTCGCCTTATCTTTGAGTTTCATGCGATTAGAGTCTCCGGGTCCATTCCCAACTGTGCCAGTACGTCACGGCAGCGATTCAGGTTGCGCTCAACGCGCTGGCGGCCGCCCTCGCCAATGTCTGTGCAATGCAGCAGCCCTTTCAGATCATCGTATAGTTGTTGGTAAATGGGCGCATGACCGCGTCCTATCACGGCCTGGTTGCAGTTGCCACAGCGGGTACGTTCAAGGGTGTTGCCAACGCAACCATCATTGTCCGCCGTGCACCAGGCATGGCCATTGCTCCGGATTGCGGTACTCTCACTAATGGACTTCAGCATCGAGGCATGATCCTTGAAAATTAGGAGGGTCTGTGGCTCTCGCTGCCACTTTTTCAGCGCGATACCATAGCCACCGGCCAGCGGGGCGTCATCAAGCCATTTGTCCACGACGCCGAGTTTTATGTCTTCCACCTCTCCCTGAATAACGTCGTACAGTTCAAGGTCCAGATGTTGTCCCCAGCTATCATCCATGGCGTAGCTCAACGTCATGTCCAGCGACCAGTGCGCGAAATGCTCCTTGAGGTAGCGCAAGTCGCCGAAACGGCTGTGCGCGGCGTAGTTGGCAAACTTGCGGCGGAACTGATGAGTAGTGAGATTCCAACTCAGACCGCAATTTTTCGTGAATGCTTTAAGGCGCCCATTCCAATTTTTGTTGCTAAGCGTGCGTGCCAGATTATTTTTTCGATCAACAGCGAGAAAGAGCGCATGGCGGTGTTTCTGTGCCTCTACTATCTGCGGATCATATGGATTGGCGCGTCTACGCTGCATGATTTCGGCGGCAATCTTGGCCTGATAGGGCGCGGCCCAGCGCTCCAGCACGCGCAGGGCGCGCACAGCGACTTCGGGGATCATCCAGTCATGCACACCAGTATCGGTTTTTTCCGAGCGAGAGCGCATCCAATGGTATTGGGTGCCTTCATCGTCCTCTGTGCGGTGGTGTGCGCCTGACTGTAGGTTGGTGATCTCGTGATTGCGACAGCCGGAGGTGCTGGCTACAACGATGTAACAAGAAGTCCGAAGATCGAGTAATGCCTTAGTGAATGAATTCAGACCGCCCTCCCAACCAAGAGCGCCAAGTTGAACATTCATAGCGACATAAACGGCACTGGTAAGTTGCCCTTTTCGATGCGTCGTTAGAGTATCCAATGCATCGCGGAGGTCAAGCAGGTGCTGACCGCTTTCAACTTGCTGGTAGGCTCGCTCGAACAGAACGCAGAACACATCATCGGGAATCAGATGCGTTTTGCTGTCGTAATTAAATCCACGGCCGGTGAGCCCTGCCAATTCCGATGCTGAAGTCTCCGGCCATGGATGCACAGGCATCCGGTCGTGGGTGTATTGACTGAGTTCATAGAGCGCTTCGACGGCTTTGAAACGGGTTCTTATTGCATTTTGCGAAAGGGGCTTACCCTTGGATCGACTGGTTTGTCGATACGCCTTGCTTGCGTTCACATAGGTCCCGCAGACCATTGGGTTCGCTGCGGAAATGTGATCGAGCTTAAGCGCCTGCAAATGGCTTAAGAATGGCTGTGCATCGTGGAATAAGCGTCTCATAGAGCCGCCTTTAGGGCGCACGCCGCCTCTGAGGCCACGTCGTAGGTAGCGGTACAATGCTGCTTTCATCACTTCTAGAAATGCCGACGGTAGTTTGTTGAAGTCCAGCCGTTTCTTGCTCATCTCCACGTTGCTGATGCATCCATCGAGTTGCCAAATATTATCGCCGTAGCGGCTAAGGATGACCCACTTTCCATTGATCTGGGTGGTGCTGATAATTAGGGTGTCGCGCTCGGACTCAGAGAGCCCACGCACATCACCAGGCTGGGCTGAAAAGAGGGCGCAGGTTGTCGCCACCAAGGTGTGCTCGCTCATGCAAAAACCTCAAGATTGTCAATCAGATCAACTGACCAGAACGGATGCGGCAGGATGCGGGCACGTTCACGGGCGGCCTCCACTACGGCTGTCTTGAACGTGCCGCGACGAAGGCCCTCGGCAATGATGAAGTGGTCTATTAAGCGGGGGATATGAGCGTACTCTCGTGCCCAGCGCCGCTTATCCATACGCGAGCGCTCGGTCAGTACGCGGAAGTAGAAACTGAACAGTTTATACAGATCCTCGGCGGTTACCGCATAGTGACTGCACCGCAGGCAATTCATGAAGTTCATGCAGGTCGCACCCTCGCGCTTCGGGGCGTAGTGGCCGTTCACCGGGTCGGCGCAGCGGCCCATTGGGGTATTTTTATAGGTCGCTCCAATGGTTTGGGTTAGTAGCTCCTGCACCAGTAACTCGCCCATGAACTGCCAGTTGCGACGGGCATTTTCACCGGGCGCCAGATAGTTTTGGTCGGTTACGCGAGTGTTATTGCCGAGAGCCGCGGCAGTGGTTACCAAATCGCCATCGGTCAGCTCGAAGATGCGGTTGGCGAAGGTCTTGCGTAGGCGTGGGATGTTAATGCGCAGTGGCTTTCCGTCGATGTCTGTCAGGTTATAGCGAGCTACAAAATTTCTTGCTGCTTCGCTCAACGATGCAGAATTCAAGGCATGGACTTCGCCGGCGTTTTTCCAGGCACGAGAGCGATACAGCCACACGCGGCCTTTGAGGTCGACCGGTGCTTCTGCATCCAAAGGCTCGGTGAGAGTCATCACGCGACGGATCAGCCGTTCTAGGTTGGTTCTCACGCTGGGCGTGGATTCCAAAAGGCGTTCGGCGTCTGACGCGGCGCGGAGGGCTACCTTGCTGGAGTTGTAACCGCGTCGTTTCCATAGCACCAGGAACACGGTGTTGTCCTTAGGGTGCGAGCGCAGGCAGTCGCGGCCCATTTCCACCAGTGGCGTGGTATTGCGCCCAGTGTGCAGTGCCACGAGCAGCAGGATAATGCTTAGAAGTTCACTGGTTATATTTACATCATCATTCCAAATCGGCTTGATGGCCTGTCGCAGCGCCACCATTAAAGCTCCCTGTTCGCGCTTAGACAGCGCCACCTCGCCCTTGGCCTTGCGGTTGATGTTTGGAAAGGGATTATATGGGAAGGTCGCGTCATCGCCGGACGTAAGCAGATGGACCAGTCCACGCCGCCCCAAAGCGAACAGTACGGACTTAGTCTTCGCGTAGGTGCTTTTCTGAGAGGTAGTTGCCATGCCTGTCCCGGCAAGATGGCCGAGATAACCATCGATCAGGTCCCGGGTTATATCGGCCAACGCTAATTCTCGGCCAAATGCCGTCGCCCGCAGCAAGCAGTAATCTAGAAAAGAGCGCAATCCTTCCCTGCAGTAAGCACTCACCGTGCTCGTCGCGACTACGGCGTTCCCTTGTGAGAGGAAGTGTTCGATCTGGCGCTGGCAAGC
This sequence comes from Pseudomonas glycinis, assembly GCF_054871425.1. NCBI lineage: Bacteria > Pseudomonadati > Pseudomonadota > Gammaproteobacteria > Pseudomonadales > Pseudomonadaceae > Pseudomonas > Pseudomonas glycinis. Next base: position 344,526 of record NZ_JBTYHF010000004.1, read on the forward strand.
ATAGGTGATGGGATCGATGTCAGCGCCATACCAGCGGGCAAAATCGAAATTACGTGCCGTGGTGGCGTTCCGCCCGAACGCGATTTTTGTATTAGTCGGCGGAATCACCTCTGGCAGAATCACCACATTACCTGTCATATCCTGACTTTGGTCGACTTGCGGGACATTGAGGTCGGTCTTCGTAAATATCTTGCGTTTGCCCATCAAGCAGCACCTGCCAGTGCGTTCAATTCATCGTCATACGCCAGCACCGCCTTGTCGGCCATTTCATTGACCAGATGCAGGTACACCATGGTTGTCTGAATCGAACTGTGGCCGAGTTGTCGCTGAATGAAGACCAGAGGCTCCAGACCTCTGTCAGGAGTACGCTGGAGGTTAACTAGGGTTTGGGTCGCATAGGTGTGACGGAGCATGTGCGTGTGGACCTTGATTCCAGCCCGCTTGCCGGTCTCGCTGATGATACGGTTGAGGCTCTTGCCATCGTTACCATAGGGTTTACCGGACTGGTTAAGGAGCAAGGCGTTTTGTGAAGTCTTGCTTAGCGAGGCGCGCTCGCCGCGGATTTTTGTCACATAGCTATAGAGTTCAGCCATGAACTTGCTGCTAAGGTAAATATCTCGAGGCTTGCTGCCTTTAGTCACCATACCGCTGCCGTCGGACGGGTCAAGTCGAATGCGGAGGTTGCGTACGGCTCGTCCAGCCTTGTCTGGGTCGAAGACATATGCAAGCGGGAAGGCAGCGATTTCCTCGCGGCGCAACCCTGTATGTAACGCAAGGCGAATCATCATCCTGTGATGAGGATTCTCCGCTGCGGCCAGGAGAGACTTGATCTCGGCCATGTTTAGAAATTTGGGCAAGATCTTGCGGGAACGCGGCATCACATCGTTTGCCATCACCTGACCGCCACGGGCATCGACATGCGCAAGGAAGCCCAATTCACGCTTTACGGTCCGCTCTTCATGACCGAACGGCAGGCGCTTCACCCAGCCATTATCTAGGGCGAATTCGTAGAACTTACAGATGTACGTCAGTCGCTGGCGTGTAGTGTTCAAAGCCAGACAGCACGTGTTCATGCAATAGTCTCGGTAGGCAGCCACAAGACTCTTGGCCTCACTTCGATCTACGTCGCGCCAGTCCAGTTCGTGCGCTTGGAGGAAGCTGAAAAAGTCATAAAGAGCGCGTCCAGTACTTGGCCAGGAGCGTTTTGACCCTATAGCCCCGCGAAGTAAGTAATGGCGAAAAAATTGATTGGCGGGGGCACAACTCTCCATCGAGTCCCATAGAAGAATGGGGAATCCCGGGTAGGGTTGCCCAACGATCACAAAGTCTTTTGTAGCCCTCACAAGCTCCATTAACCATCCCCCACATTGACCAGACACCCATTCCCTTCAGTCTGCCTTCACAGATTCAGGGTCATTAGATCGCCCCCTAATCACCAGCTCAGGCTATAGATTTGTAAGGGAGCGCCATCTAATACAATTGGGAGCTAACGGTTGCAAGGTGTCAGATCATTGCATTACCACCAGTATTTCCCGAAGTTTTCCGGATTGGCCCAGAAGCGTGAATTGAGCCAGTCGGGGACTTGTTTGTAGTCAAGCAGATCGTAGGTGAACAGGGTCAGCACCTGCGCGTCGCGCTGAAAACGCTCGCTGGCCTGCAGGGCCAGCGAATAGAAATCGGTTTCCTGCCAGCCGCTGGCCGCCAGATCCGCCAGCACCGCGATGCGACTGGCGTTGAGATTGCGGATGCCGCCCAACAGGTTCAGGCCATCGCGTTTGGGCAAATGTTCCAGGCAATCGACTACCAGCGCCAGATCGAAGCGTTGCGCAGCCAATTCGGCGGGCAACGCGCCGGGCGCGGCATGAGCGACCACGGTGTCCGGATGCGCGTCCTTGAAAGCGCTCAAGGCGGGAAATTCGCTGGCGCCGATCAGCAGCAGTCGGGCCGGGGCGTAGCGATCCAGCAAAGCGGCCAGCGCCTGTTGTGGCGTGCGCGAAGAAATGGCGGCGTTCATCGAAGCTCCTCAGTCAGACCGCCAAGACTAGCCTGCCAGACCGCGTCGGCAAAGCGCCCGGTGGCGGCGGTTTTCGCCCAAAGAGGCAACCCCCTGTGAACACGGTCGCAAACAGCGGTGGCCTATTGCTGGCGGAGATTAAAACTCCGGTCTTTACTCCCTGAATCGGTTTTAAGCCGATCCCTCAGGAGAAAACTAGATGAGCATAGTTCGGACAGCATTACCCTTGGTTCTGCTAACCAGTGTGTTGACTGGTTGCGCAGGTTTGCAGAAAACCGACTGGCCGACCTGTGCGGCGGTCGGCGGTGTGGTCGGTGCCGGTCTCGGCGCGACGGAAAGCGCTTCGTGGGCCGGTTACGGTGCACTGATTGTCGGTGGTACGGCGGCGGCCTATTGCTGGGTGCATGGTGATGGCGATGAAGACGGCGATGGCGTGCCGGACAGTCGCGACAAGTGCCCGGGTACGCCTAAAGGCGTACAGGTCGACGCTGACGGTTGCCCGCCACCGACGCCTGCGCCAGTGGTCGAAGAAGCGGTTGTGGTCAAGGAAGAAACCATCGTCATTCGTGATGTGCATTTCGAGTTCGACAAAGCCACGCTGACCGGCCCTGACAAGCAAGTGCTGGACAAGGTCGCCGATCGCCTGAAACAGGAATCCTCTACCGCGCAACTGACCGTGACCGGTCACACCGACAGTGTCGGCAGCGATGCCTACAACAAGAAACTGTCGGATCGTCGTGCGCACTCGGTGGTGGAATACCTGATCCAGCAGGGCGTGCCACGTGCCAGCTTCGTTTCGGTGTCGGGCCTTGGTGAAAGCCAGCCTGTAGCTGACAACAAGTCGGCTGATGGTCGTGCGCAGAACCGTCGCACCGAAATCAAAATCGTCCGCTAGCCCCTCTCGCATCCGCGGCTTGTGCAGTCGCGGATGCGGGTCTTTACTCCTGTGTAACCGGTATGGGCCGGTACACAGGAGCGTTCACAAATGCGTGTTTTCTCAAGGTCCGTCTTGCCGGTGCTGCTGCTTGGCAGCTTGCTCACCGGTTGTGCCACTCACAGCGATGGCACCGCCCCCCTCAATCAACGTACGTGGCCGATCTGCAGCCTGCTTGGCGGCCTGGTCGGCGGCGGTCTTGGCGCCATTGAAAGCGCCGGCTGGGCCGGTGGCGGCGCGGCATTGGGTATCGTCACCGGCGGGCTGATCTGTTACGCCCAGGATGGCGACGAGGACAGCGACGGCGTATTCGACCGCCGCGATCGCTGCCCGGACACACCGGAAAATACCGAAGTCGATCACCGTGGCTGCCCGCTGCCGCAATATCCGGTGGCAGTCAAACCCGTCGAACCGGCGCCGCAAACCGAAGTGATCACCTTGAGCGATGCTGGTAACGTGCTGTTCGATTTCGACAAGTCCGATCTGACCCCGGCGGCCAAAGCCCAGCTCGACACCTTGATGGACAAACTGCGTAATGCCGACGTGGTCAGCATCAAAGTCATCGGGCATACAGACAGCAAAGGCTCCGACGCCTATAACCAGGCTTTGTCCGAGCGGCGCGCGAGCAGTGTCGCAGCGTACTTGCTCAGTCAGGGCCTGGCGCCGAACAAGCTCACCAGCGAGGGTCGAGGCGAAAGTGAGCCGGTCGCCGATAACGCCAGCGATGAAGGTCGCGCGGAAAATCGCCGGGTCGAGCTGCATATCAATCGTTAGGAAAGGTCTGTAGTCCGCCGACTAGAGCTGCCGGGTCGAAATCATCGGCCCGGCAGCCATTTACCCGGCGTTTGTAGAAATTTCATTTTTCCCTCTGGCTTATCCCCCGCAGAAGCCGGTACTGTGCGTGCAAAGAATAATTCGCAACACGGGGGAGCGTATGAAGGTGTTCTGGGGGCTGGGGCGTTTGCTGACCCTGCTGTTCTGCTGCGTGGTACTGGCCAATCAACTGGTGCCGTTTGTTCATCCGCTGCATCTGCTGGTCAATCTGGCCGGCGCTCTGTTGTTGCTGATTCATCTCCTCGAAGTGCTGCTGTGCAACCGCAGCCTCAAGGGCCGTCCGCACCCTTGGCGTGATCGTGGCCGCATCCTGTTGTTCGGCGTTTTCCACCTGCAAACCATCCCGGCCCCGGCCGCCCCGGAGGCTTCTTCCCATGCGTAAACTCTGCCTGCTCGCTGCATTCATCAGTCCACTGGCCTGCGCCCAGGTGGTCAACGTGCAAAGCAATTCTTTGATGCGCTTGCCCAACACCACCAGCACGCTGCAACTGGAGAAACTGGAAGTCGCCGATTACGGCACCTTGCTGATCCCGTCCAACGTGACTGAATTGAACATTGATGAACTGCGCCTGGGCCACGAAGCACGTATTGCTATCGTTCCGGCTGAACAAGCGCTGGAAGTGAAGGTCAAGCGCGCTGAATTGAGCGAGGGCAGCCAGATCACCGCGCGCGGCGCCCCCGGCACTTATGAAAAAGCGGCCCGGGCCGGGCGCAATCTGAATCTGCAATTCCAGGCCCTGAGCGCGCCGCAACTGACGGTCGATGCCCGTGGCGGCAGGGGCGCGCCGGGGTTCGTCGGCCTCGACGGCGGCAACGGTGAAGACCCCGGCTGCACCTATGGCTCGGCCGGCCACGGCGCCGATGGCAGTGACGGCAGCGATGGCCAGCCAGGCGCGCCGGGTGCGCTGGTGCGCCTCGCCGTACCACGGGATTTCCCGGCCGAGCTGATCAAAGTCAACGTGGCTGGCGGTGCCGGCGGCCCGGCGGGTGTCGGCGGCAAGGCGGGCAAGGGTGGCAAGTCCAAGGGCTGCCTGGTGTACCGCGCTGACGGCGGCAAGAACGGCAAGGCCGGCGCGGATGGCCAGCCGGGGCCGGAGGGAGCGGCGGGTTCGGTTACCGTGCAACGCCTCTAAAACTGCGACCCACTCTCTGATCAATAAAACGCTTTGGTGAGTGAAGATCTTTGGTGAGTGAAATTATGTGGCGAGGGGATTTATCCCCGCTGGGTCGCGAAGCGGCCCCGCTCTAAAAATCAAAAGCGGGACTGCTACGCAGCCCAGCGGGGATAAATCCCCTCGCCACAACTGTGTTCACAGCAGAACAAGAGTGCGATTCAGAGCATCGGTCTCGCCGCAGCCACAGCCACCAGCACCAACCCGACCAGCAGATTGAGCCCCACCACCCGCCGAATCCGCCCCAGCACTGCCGCACCCGCCGGCCAATCCTTCGCCTCAACCGCCTTGCGCAATCCCGGCAGCATCAACCCCTGAATGCGGATGAACAGCGCCGTCATCACCACATACAAACCGATCATCACCTGCACATACTTCGGCGCGGTCTCAAAGCCGACCTGCTGCAGATGCAGCATGCCCACGCCGCTGATCGGCAACAGGATCACGGCGACCCAGACCCAACGGAAAAAACCTTGAAACACTTCCACCCACAGGGTCAGGCGAGCTGGGCCGTCCAGAGCCTTCACAGCCGCAGGGCGCAAGACCATCCAGGCGAAAAACATGCCGCCGACCCACACCAGAGCGGCAAGGACATGCAGGGGGTAAACGAGGCTAAAAGGTGTCATTCGGGCACTCCGTTCTGCGCAGGATCGATTAGGCAGGTATGATAGCCGCCGAACCAAACTACTGAAAATTTATCCAGCGTTTCCAGCGCCCGACACTCAATGATCAGCACTGAACTCAAAACCACGATCCAGGGCGCCTATTCGCGTTTTCTAGAGGCCAAGAGCCTCAAGCCGCGTTACGGCCAGCGCCTGATGATCGCCGAAATCGCCAAGGTCCTCGGGGATATCGACACCGATGACGAAGGCCGGCGCAGTGGCGACCCCGCGATTGTCGCGGTGGAAGCCGGCACCGGTACCGGCAAGACGGTGGCCTACAGCCTGGCGGCGATCCCTACGGCGAAACTGGCCGGCAAGCGTCTGGTGATTGCCACCGCGACCGTCGCCCTGCAAGAGCAGATCGTCTACAAGGATCTGCCCGACCTGATGCGCAACAGCGGGCTGAATTTCAGTTTCGCCCTGGCCAAGGGCCGTGGCCGCTACATGTGCCTGTCCAAGCTCGACATGCTCTTGCAGGAAGGCCACGCGCAAACCGCCACCGCGCAGTTGTTCGAGGAAGAAGGCTTCAAGATCGAAGTCGACGAGGCCAGTCAGAAGCTGTTCACCAGCATGATCGAAAAGCTCGCCGGCAATAAATGGGACGGCGACCGCGACAGCTGGCCGAACGCGCTGGAAGACGCCGACTGGGCGCGCCTGACCACCGATCACAGCCAGTGCACCAACCGTCATTGCCCGAACTTCGGGCAGTGCGCCTTCTACAAGGCTCGCGAGGGCATGGGCAAGGTTGACGTGATCGTCACCAACCACGATATGGTCCTGGCGGATCTGGCATTGGGCGGCGGCGCCGTGCTGCCGGACCCGCGCGACACCATTTACGTGTTCGACGAAGGTCACCATTTGCCGGACAAGGCCATCGGCCACTTCGCTCATTACACACGCCTGCGCTCCACTGCCGACTGGCTGGAGACCACCGCGAAGAATCTGACCAAACTGCTCGCACAGCATCCGTTGCCGGGTGATCTCGGCAAGCTGATCGAGCAGGTGCCCGAGCTGGCGCGGGAGATCAAGACCCAACAGCAGTTCATGTTCACCGCCTGCGAGCAGATCGCCGATTTCAAACCCGGCGAAGACGTCGAAGGCCGCGAGCGACCGCGTCATCGCTTTGTCGGCGGGGTGATTCCCGAGGACATGCGCGAGATGGGCATCGAGCTGAAAAAAGGCTATTCGCGCCTTAACGACCTGTTCCAGCGCCTGACCGACCTGCTCAAGGAAGGCATGGACGGTGAGGTCAATATCGGCATCGCCAGCAATCAGGCCGAAGAATGGTATCCGCTGTTCGGCAGCCTGTTGTCCCGCGCTTCCGGCAACTGGGAATTGTGGACCGCGTTCACCGCCGAAGACCCGGAAGACAGCCCGCCCATGGCGCGCTGGCTGACCCTGGCCGAAAGCGGGTCGCTGTTCGATATCGAGGTCAACGCCAGCCCGATTCTGGCGGCGGAAACCTTGCGTCGCAGTTTGTGGAATGTCGCTTACGGCTGCCTGGTGACGTCGGCGACGCTGACGGCGCTGGGCACTTTCGACCGTTTCCGCATGCGCGCCGGTCTGCCGAAAAAAGCTGTCACGGCGGTGGTGCCGAGCCCGTTTCATCATGCCGATGCCGGCGTGCTGCGCGTGCCGGACCTGAAGGCCGACCCGCGCGATGCCGCTGCTCACACGGCGGCGATCATTCGCGAACTGCCGGATCTGGTCGAAGGTTCCCGTGGCACGCTGGTGCTGTTCTCCTCGCGCAAGCAAATGCAGGACGTGTTCGACGGTCTCGACCGCGACTGGCGCAAGCAAGTGTTCATTCAGGGCAACCTGTCGAAACAGGAAACCCTCAACAAGCACAAGGCGCGAGTCGATGGCGGTGATTCCAGTGTGCTGTTCGGGCTGGCCAGTTTTGCCGAGGGTGTCGATTTGCCGGGTGCCTACTGCGAGCACGTGGTGATCGCCAAGATTCCGTTCTCGGTGCCCGATGATCCGGTCGAGGCCGCGTTGTCGGAGTGGATTGAGGCGCGTGGCGGCAATCCGTTCATGGAAATCTCAGTGCCCGATGCCTCGCTGAAACTGGTTCAGGCCTGCGGGCGTCTGCTGCGCACCGAAGAAGACCGCGGCACCATCACCTTGCTCGACCGGCGTCTGGTCACCCAGCGCTACGGCAAGGCGATCCTCAATGCGTTGCCTCCTTTCCGTCGTGAAATATCCTGAGACACGGGTGGGCCGATTGGCCCGCCGCGTTGTCTATCTCTCTGCCACCGCTTTTCCACTGGCCTTGACTGGTCGTTAGGGAGAACTCCGTTCTTATGATCCGCCGTTCGTTGCCCGCTGTTTTCGCCTTGATCTTTGCCGCGCCGTTGCTGGCGGCCCCTGCCGGTCAGCAGACGCTGTTCAACTTCGTGCGCCCGGCCGACGTGGTCAAGGTCGCCACGGAAAACGCCGACCTGCCGCAGGCCAATGCCGAACAGACCGCGGAAGGCGAAGTGCTGCGCCGGGTGACGTTCAACCCGGTCGCCCGCCCGACCTTGCGCCTGACCCCACAGACCGGCGCTTGGGACTGGTCGCAGTCCGGCATGATGACTCTGCGTCTGCAGAGTGCGATGAACTGGGCGGTGACGGTTTATGTGCAGATCCAGAGCAACGACGGCCGCACCCTGGTCAGCCGCGTCGATCTGCCGGCTGGCCCCGCGCAAACCTTGCTGGTGCCGCTGGTGGCGTCGACGCCGCTGAGCCAAGGCATGAAAGCCGGGCCGCCGATGCCGATGACCGTCGATGGCCAACGCATCCTGCTGGCCAGCAGCACCGGCGAGATCGATCGCAGCCAGGTGGTTTCGGTAAGTCTGTCGATGGATCAGCCGAAAGTTGCGCAGAGCCTGTTGCTCGAGCGTTTCGGCGTGCAGGACGGCGAGTCGGTGACGCGCGCGGTGTACGGTAATCTGGTCGACGCATACGGGCAGTCAACCCGCAGTAAATGGCCGGAAAAAGTCAGCAGCGACGAACAACTGAAAAGCGCCGCCAGCAAAGAGCAGCAACAGCTGAATACGTGGCTGGCCGAGCGTGAAAAGGCTTCGCTGGACAAGTTCGGCGGCTGGAACAAGGGCCCGGCGTTCAAGGCCAGCGGCTTCTTCCGCACGGAAAAACGTGATGGCCGCTGGTATCTGGTGACCCCTGAAGGCCACCCGTTCTATTCGCTGGGCGTCAACACCGTCAGCCCGCAAGTCAACCAGACCTACGTGGCTGGTCGTGAGTACATGTTCGAATCGTTGCCGAAGAACGACGACCCGCTGGCCGCGCATTTCGGCGAGGGCGACAACCGTGGCGGCAACGGTGCCGATCAGGGCCGTGGCTACGGCAACGGCCGCTGGTACGACTTCTATGGCGCCAATCTGCAACGCCTGTACGGCGAACCGTGCAAGGCCGACAGCGACAACAAGGCCGGGATTGCCGAAGCGGCGAAGGCGGGGGCGGCTGAGGCCGGCTCGGTGCAGGCTGCTGAAACCGCAGCGGTGCCTGCTGAGCCAAAATCCGGTATTGCCGAAGCGGCGCAGACCGATGCGGTGCAAGCGTCCAGCGAGGAAACCGCTCCGTGCACAGCCAGAATTGATGAAGAACGCTGGACCCGGCATACCCTCGATCGGCTGCAAGCCTGGGGCTTCAACACGGTGGGCAACTGGAGCGCGCCGTCGCTGGCGGATGCTGAGCGCGTGCCGTACACCTTGCCGCTGTCGATCGTCGGCGATTACACCAGCATCAGCACCGGCAGCGATTGGTGGGGCGGCATGCCGGATCCGTTCGATCCGCGTTTCGCCATGGCCACCGAGCGCGCCGTGGCCATTGCCGCCCGCGATCACCGTGACGATCCGTGGCTGATCGGTTATTACGCCGACAACGAACTGGCCTGGGCAGGCCCTGGCGACGATCCAAAGGCTCGCTACGCGCTGGCCTACGGCACGTTGAAAATGACCACCGACGTGCCGGCCAAACGCGCCTTTCTCAAGCAATTGCGTGACAAGTACCGCAATCAGGCCGGGCTGTCCAAAGCCTGGGGTATCGAGCTACCGGCGTGGGAGTTGATGGAAGATCCAGGCTTCGTGCCGCCACTGCCGAACCCGGAGCATCCGGAGATCGAAGCGGATTTCAAATACTTCCAGAAGGTCTTCGCCGATTCCTATTTCAAGACCATTTCCGATTCGCTGAAATGGCACGCGCCGAACCAGATGCTCCTGGGTGGTCGTTTCGCCACCAGTACGCCTGAAGCCGTGGCCTCCTGCGCGCAGTACTGCGATGTGTTGAGCTTCAACATGTACACGCTCAAGCCGCAGGACGGCTATGACTTCGCCGCGCTGGCAGCGCTGGACAAACCGGTGCTGATCACTGAATTCAACTTCGGCTCGGCCGACCGAGGCCCGTTCTGGGGCGGCGTGACGCAGCTGGCCAAGGAAGAAGATCGCGGCCCGGCCTATGCCAACTTCCTCAAACAGGCGCTGAGCGAACCGTCGATTGTCGGCGTGCACTGGTTTCAGTACCTCGACCAACCGGTGACCGGGCGTTTGCTCGACGGCGAGAACGGCCATTTCGGTCTGGTCGGGGTCACTGACCTGCCGTATCAGGGTTTTGTCGAGGCGGTGCGTAAGAGCAATCTGCAGGCGCTGGAGCAGTTGGGCAAGGAGGCGCAGAAAACCCCGGCGGCGGAAGTGGAAGGCGGGCGCAAGGCCGAGGCTGGCAAAGCGCCGGGGGCCGCGCAGGCGGGTGGGCATTCGGGGAATGGTCACTAGGTTTCAGACCGCGTTATCGTTCTTCGCGAGCAGGCTCGCTCCCACAGGGGATCTGCGCTGCTGTTGAGATCCAGTGTGGGAGCGAGCCTGCTCGCGAAGGGATCAACACAAATTGCCGATCAACCGTCTGGCCCGCGCCTGTTCCCAAATCCCTCAAGGGCTGGAACAATGCGGGCCACTTTGTAGAGCGTTTTCGCGGGGGAGTTGCGGGTGCAGATTCAGGGACATTACGAGCTTCAATTCGAAGCGGTGCGCGAGGCTTTCGCCGCACTGTTCGACGATCCCCAGGAACGCGGCGCAGCCCTGTGCATCAAGGTCGGTGGAGAAACCGTCCTCGACCTCTGGTCCGGTACTGCCGACAAGGACGGCGCCGAAGCCTGGCACAGCGACACCATCGCCAACCTGTTCTCCTGCACCAAGACCTTCACCGCCGTTACCGCGCTGCAACTGGTCGCTGAAGGCAAGTTGCAACTCGACGCCCCGGTTGCCCGCTACTGGCCGGAATTCGCCGCCGCCGGCAAAGAATCCGTCACCCTGCGCCAATTGCTCTGCCATCAGGCCGGCCTGCCGGCGCTGCGCGAACTACTCGCGCCTGAAGCCCTTTACGACTGGCAAACCATGGTCGACGCCCTCGCGGCCGAAGCACCGTGGTGGACGCCGGGCACCGGTCACGGTTATGCCGCGATCACCTACGGCTGGCTGGTCGGCGAATTGCTGCGCCGCGCCGACGGTCGTGGGCCGGGCGAGTCGATCGTCGCTCGGGTCGCCAAACCGTTGGGCCTGGATTTCCACGTGGGCCTGGCCGACGAAGAGTTTCATCGCGTGGCGCACATCGCCCGTGGCAAGGGCAACGCCGGCGACGCTGCGGCCCAGCGTCTGCTGCAAGTGACCATGCGCGAACCGACTGCCATGACTACTCGCGCCTTCACCAATCCGCCGTCCGTGCTGACCAGCACCAACAAGCCGGAATGGCGACGCATGCAGCAACCGGCGGCCAACGGCCACGGTAACGCGCGCAGTCTCTCCGGGTTCTATGCCGGCCTGCTCGACGGCAGCCTGCTCGAGAGCGAGATGCTCGAAGAGCTGACCCGCGAGCACAGCCTTGGCGACGACAAGACCTTGCTCACGCGCACCCGTTTCGGCCTCGGCTGCATGCTCGATCAACCGGACGTGCCCAACGCCACCTACGGCCTCGGCCCACGCGCGTTCGGTCATCCGGGAGCGGGCGGCTCGATCGGTTTTGCTGATCCTGAGCACGATGTGGCTTTCGGTTTCGTGACAAATACCCTGGGGCCTTATGTTTTGATGGATCCGCGCGCGCAAAAGCTGGCGCGGGTGCTTGCCACTTGTCTGTAAAGCTTCAACAGAGGTTCCAGGGTCGGAACCTCGAAGGGATTTTCGTTTCAAAACGGCTGTTTATCCGGGCGAAAGTGCTCTGATTTTTCATTACTTCATTTTGTGGATTTTCAATGTCATCTAAAAAGACCCTCGCCCTGGCCCTGTGTGTAGCGATATCCGGTTGCGCACAGACTCCGAAAAACGATGCAGATGGCGGCAGTTGGTGGCCGTTCGGTTCTTCCGACAAAGTTGCGGCTAAGGATCCGGCTCCGGTCCCGGCTCCGCTGAAACCTGCGGCGACTGCGCCAGTGGCCAAGGCTGAGAGCAGCAACCCGTGGTACTGGCCGTTCGGTTCCAGCGACGAAGCGGTCAAGGCTGATCTGAAAGCCGAGGTCAAACCTGAAGCCAAACCGGTCGAGGTGGCCAAAGCCGAGGCGCAGTCCAATGGCAAATGGTGGTGGCCGTTCGGCGGCAAGGATCAGCCAACCGCCAAAGCCGTGCCGATGCCCGATCCGAAGGTGACTCAGGCCTGGCTCGACGACTACGAGCCGCGTCTGCGTGAAGCGGTGAAGGACAGCAATCTGCAACTCGAGCGTCGCGACAACGTACTGGTAGTGACGGCGCCGGTCGAAGGCTCGTTCAATCCGGACCGCCCGGCGATGCTGCTGCCGGTCACCCTTGGCCCGTTCACTCGCGTGGCAAAAATCCTTGAAGCCGATCCGAAAACCGCGGTGCTGGTGCTCGGTCACAGTGACACCAGCGGTGCTGCGCCGGCCAACGTCAAGCTGAGTCAGGAACGTGCGCAATCGGTGGCGGCGATCTTCCGCCTCAGCGGCTTGCAACGTGATCGCCTGATGCTGCGCGGCATGGGTTCCGAAGCGCCGCGTGCGGCCAACGACAGCGTTGAAGGCCGTGCCTTGAACCGTCGTGTCGAACTGCTGGTGACGCCGCAAAACACCATGGTTGCGCTGCTGAGCAAATACAACATGCCAGCGCCGAAGCCGGTGACGATGGTTGCTGCGCAAGACGTCAAGCCAGTGGCCAAACCCGCCACCCCAGCGCCTGCTGCCAAGAAAGCAGCTGCCCCTGCGGCGAAAAAAGCGCCAGCCAAGAAAACCGCTGCCAAGGCTCCGGCGAAGAAGGCCCCGGCCAAGGCTCCGGCGAAAAAGACTGCACCAGCCAAAGCCGCCGCGACCGACAAGAAAGTCGCCGCAGCCGACGCTGCCAAGAAGTGATCCGCTAACGAAAAGGAATCCGCCATGACCCAGGCTCTGGCCGATATGCGTCGCGACTACACCCGTGACGGTTTGACCGAGGCGCAAGCCCCGACCGAGCCGTTTGCGCTGTTTCACCAGTGGTTCGCCGATGCGGTGAAAACCGAGCAGGCGCCGGTAGAAGCCAATGCCATGACCCTGGCCACGGTCGATGCCGACGGTCGTCCGCATTGCCGCATTTTGTTGCTCAAGGGCCTGGACGAGCAGGGCTTCACCTTCTTCACCAACTACGACAGCGCCAAGGGCCAGCATCTGGCGGCCAACCCGTTTGCCGCCATGACCTTCTTCTGGCCAACCCTGGAGCGCCAGGTGCGCATCGAGGGGCGGGTGGTCAAGGTCACGGCGCAAGAGTCCGACGCGTATTATCAGGTGCGCCCGCTGGGCAGCCGCCTCGGCGCCTGGGCCTCGCCGCAGAGCCGGGTTATCAACGGTCGTGGCGAACTGGAAGATTTGCTCAAGGCCACCGAGCAACGCTTCAGCGACAGCCAGCCGCACTGCCCGGAACATTGGGGTGGTTACCGCTTGTTGCCCGAGCGCATCGAGTTCTGGCAGGGCAGGCCGAGCCGCCTGCACGATCGCCTCAACTACCGCCTCCAGGGCACCGAGTGGATTCTGGAACGACTGGCACCCTGAGCAGTCTACCGAGCGAGATAAACGCGGATGGCGCAGGATCGCTGATTTGACGCTACCTTGAGTGGACGCTCGCGGGCATCTGTACCAAGCCTGAATGGAAGCCAATTTTATCCGGATGGTGTCGTGACAGGCGCCAGGCCACGGGGTTTAATGAACACATGTTCTTTTGGAGTTGATGCTATGCGTAAGTCTGTTCTGCTGGTTGCTTCTTTTTCGACGATGGCGATGTTGCTGACCGGCTGCCAATCGAGCCTCACCGGCGACTCCTACTCCCGTGACGAAGCGCGTCGTGTACAGACGATTCGCATGGGCACCATCGAATCCCTGCGCCCGGTAAAAATCGAAGGCACCAAGACCCCGATCGGCGGCGCAGCAGGCGCAGTGGTCGGCGGCGTCGGCGGTAGCGCCATCGGCGGCGGCAAGGGCAGCATCGTTGCTGCGGTCATCGGTGCAGTGGCTGGCGGCCTGCTTGGCTCGGCCACCGAAGAAGGCCTGACCCGCACCCAGGGCGTGGAAATCACCGTCCGCGAAGACGACGGCAGCATGCGCGCCTATGTGCAGCAGGTTCAGGAAAATGAAGTATTCCGCGTTGGCGAGCGGGTACGGATTTCCACCGTTGGCGGAACCAGCCGCGTTTCGCACTAAACGAGAAGCCGGGTAAAAGAAAACCCCGATCAGGTGACTGGTCGGGGTTTTTCTTTGCTTGTGAATTGTTCATTCAGTATGTGGCGCAGATGCCCATAAAGTATTCGAGGCCCTCTGGAAAGCTGACGTTGAGTAGGTTTTCCAATGCGGTTACCTGATCCTGAGTCAACAACAGCTCGCCGGGTTCCACCTCATCCAAGGGCTTTGATTCAATGAGCTGAGCCACTTTTTCATTCATCTCGCTGCCGGTGATATCCAGCTCGAATTGCAAGGAGTCATCTTGGGCTTCGTCAGGGAAAAAACCGGTAATTAAAAGAAAGTGCATGGAGCTAATACTTCCGGGGCTGTTAACCGTAGTCAAACGAAATTTGATAGTCGTGAACTCTCAAATCGATTTGATGTTGAAAATACGGCTGCATGGTGGCGAGCCAATTTTGAGCGACGTTGAAAGTGCCATTGTTGATGTTGTCCGCGGCGGGAGTCCCCAAGGCGTTTAACACTGACTCGTCACCACCCAGGTCTTTTGACGACTCTTCCCCCTGAAACTCCAAGGTTGCTGTGTCGTACCATTCCAATCTCAGTTCCAGTCCCATCTACCATTGATCACGGTAAACAAACGATACCTGATAGTCGTAGGACGAAAATTGGATTGAATGCTTGAAGTGGGGCTGGAGAGTCTTGATCCAATCGGCTTTTACATCAAATCCGCCGTTATTGAAGCTTTTCGACGGTAGGCCTAATGCTTCCATTAATGAGCCGTCCTCGCCTAGGTCTTTCGACAGTTCCTCCCCTTCACCCAGTTCGGTTTGTTGGTCGTACCATTCGAGTCTGGCTTTGAGTCCCATGTAATCCTCATAAATATTTTTTAATACTACGGTTTTTTTTGAGTGGATCTATCTGTTCACCAGTTCTGTGGTCGTAAGAGCCTAAATGGCTGCCATCACTTGCGCGGTAGGCTTCAAGCTCGCCGTGTAAATAGTCCCATTCATAAATTATTCGGCCTTTTGCATTGATCCAGCGATCCCTAAGCCCACCGTTGAACGGTGTTTTCTTTTTCGCTCTTCTTAAATCGGGAAAGGCTGTGATATCCGACGTATCGGGGGCGGGGTGATAGGTATTGTCCGTCGCCCTGCGGTGGGTTTTGCACCCGGGGAATGTCCTTGTTCCGCGCCACTGATCGTCCCTTTGTTCATCATCGACAGCCCCTCGGAAAGGGGCTGCACGACGTTATCGAAGCGGGGAAAGTGTGGCTGTAGGACGGGTCGCTAATGACGCGGGGATTGTTCGCTGCGTAACTGTAAGGCGAGGAATCTGTGGCGAGGGCCAAGCTCCCTCGCCACAGGGGTTATTGCAGTTGTGAATTCTTGCGACTCGCCGCCGCAGTCACCGCATAACCAATCACCGCCGCGAGGATCGAGCCGGTGAGGATGCCCATGCGATCCATGCCGGCGTAATCACTCACGCCCGGTTCGAAGGCCAGCGAGCCGACGAACAGGCTCATAGTGAAGCCTATGCCGCAGAGGATCGCGACGCCGAGGACCTGGCCCCAGTTGGCGCCTTGGGGCAGGGCGGCGATGCCGATCTTGACCGCCAGCCAAGTCAGGCCGAACACGCCGACGGTCTTGCCCAGCAGCAGGCCGATGGCGATGCCCATCGGTACGTCGTGGGTGAAGCTTTCGACGGTGACGCCGCTCAGTGACAGGCCGGCGTTGGCGAAGGCGAACAGCGGCAGGATGCCGTAGGCGACCCACGGGTGCAGCGCGTGTTCGAGGGTCAGCAGCGGCGACGACTCGGCGTTTTTCGTGCGCAGGGGAATGCAGAAAGCCAGGGTCACGCCGGCCAGTGTCGCGTGGACACCGCTCTTGAGCACGCAGACCCAGAGGATCAGGCCGATGATCATGTACGGCCCGAGCTTGACCACGCCGAGCCGGTTCATCGCCACCAGCGCGGCAATGCACGCAGCCGCCAGGCCGAGGGACAGGGTCGAGAGTTCGCCGGAATAGAAGATTGCGATGATGACGATGGCACCGAGGTCATCGATGATCGCCAGGGTCATCAGGAACAGTTTCAGCGACACCGGCACGCGTTTGCCGAGCAGGGCCAGTACGCCGAGAGCGAAGGCGATGTCGGTGGCGGTCGGAATGGCCCAGCCACTCAGGGCCGCGGGGTTGTCGCGATTGAGGAACCAGTAGATCAGCGCCGGCACCAGCATGCCGCCGATCGCCGCTGCGCCGGGCAGGACGATTTGCGAAGGCTTGGACAATTGGCCGTCGAGCACTTCGCGTTTCACTTCCAGACCGATCAGCAGGAAGAACATCGCCATCAGGCCGTCGTTGATCCACAGCAGCAGGGGCTTGG
Organism: Pseudomonas glycinis; assembly: GCF_054871425.1. Classification (NCBI taxonomy): domain Bacteria; kingdom Pseudomonadati; phylum Pseudomonadota; class Gammaproteobacteria; order Pseudomonadales; family Pseudomonadaceae; genus Pseudomonas; species Pseudomonas glycinis. The sequence continues at coordinate 361,162 of NZ_JBTYHF010000004.1, forward strand.
CGATTTTCAACGCACCGATCTGCGCCACCACAGGAGTGTCGAGCAGGCCGGTGTACAGCCACGACAGCGGTGAGTTGTTGATGATCAGCGCGAGAACGGCTGCGGCGATCAATAGCAGACCGCTGGCGGCTTCCAACTGAAAGAAACGCGTGAAAGTGCTACGCAGAGGCAAGGTCGCTCTCCATCGAATCAAGAAAAAGGTGAAACACCCTAACCCGTACCGTTAGTTGTTAAAACAAAAGTTATATTCTTTTTTGTTATATGTCGTTACAGGCTGTCTGGTACGGGCAGCACTGAGCCTAGCAGTTGCCTGACACATTGAGACTCAGCTGTATCTTTGCCGCCTGCGGGATTTTTCCTAAGCTTGCGGCAGACCTTTTTCAGAAGACCGATCTTCTGGCTGATTCAACGAGAACCGAAACCATGAGCGACAACCGACAGTGGGCCCGCGAAGCCATCCGCATCATCGAGGCGGACTTCCAGCGCAGCGCCGACACCCACCTGATCCCTTTGCCGCTGCCCGGTTTTGCCGGCATCGAGTTGTATTTCAAGGACGAATCCAGCCACCCGACCGGCAGCCTCAAGCACCGCCTGGCCCGCTCGCTGTTCCTTTACGCGCTGTGTAACGGCTGGCTGAAACCCGGCGCGCCGGTGATCGAAGCGTCCAGCGGCTCGACGGCGATTTCCGAAGCGTATTTCGCGCGCATGCTCGGTTTGCCGTTTATCGCGGTGATGCCCGCGACCACTTCGAAAGAAAAGATTGCCCAGATTGCCTTCTACGGCGGCCAGAGCCATCTGGTGCAGGATCCGACGCAGATCTACGCCGAATCCGAGCGCCTGGCCCGCGAGCATGGCGGTCACTTCATCGATCAGTTCACTTACGCTGAACGCGCCACCGACTGGCGAGCGAACAACAACATCGCCGAGTCGATCTTCCAGCAGATGCGCTACGAAAAACACCCTGAGCCGACCTGGCTGATTTCCAGCCCCGGCACCGGCGGCACCACCGCGACCCTCGGCCGTTACGTGCGCTATCGCCAGCACTGCACCCGCGTGTTGTGTGCCGATGCCGAGCGTTCGGTGTTCTTCGATTTTTACCAGACCGGAGATGCCAGCCTGCGCCTGGACTGCGGCTCGCGCATAGAAGGCATTGGCCGGCCTCGGGTGGAAGCGTCGTTCCTGCCCAAGGTGATCGATGCGATGGTCAAGGTGCCGGACGCCTTGTCGCTGGCGGCCATGCATTATCTGGCGCAGCGTTTGGGGCGGCATGTCGGCGGGTCGAGCGGGACCAATCTGATCGGTGCGCTGATGGCAGCGCAGCAGATGAAAGCGGCGGGGCAGTCTGGGTCGATCGTGGCGATCCTGTGCGATGGCGGCGAGCGTTATGCCGACACTTATTACGACCAGCAATGGTTGAAAGCGCAGGGTTACGAACTGGGTGAGTTGATTGCAGCAGTGGCGGCGAGTGCCGAGCGCGGGGAGGCGCTGCCGACCTCGGTGCTGCGCGCCAACATCTGAAGAAACGCAAAAACCAATGTGGGAGCGAGCCTGCTCGCGAAGGCGTCATCTCATTCAACATCATCATTGACTGAAATAGCGACTTCGCGAGCAAGCTCGCTCCCACAGGGTTTGTGTTGTGTCAGCTTATGCGGATCAGGCTTCCAGGCCGAGGATATCGCGAGCCACTGCCTCGGCAATGCGAATCCCGTCGACACCCGCCGAGAGAATCCCGCCGGCATAGCCCGCGCCTTCACCGGCCGGGAACAGGCCTTTGACGTTCATGCTCTGCAGCGACTCGTTGCGGGTGATGCGCAGCGGCGATGAAGTGCGCGTCTCGATCCCGGTCAGCACGGCGTCGTGCAGCGAATAACCGCGAATCTGCTTCTCGAACGCCGGCAAGGCTTCACGGATCGCCTCAATGGCAAAATCCGGCAATGCCAAGGCCAGATCGCCCAGCGCCACGCCCGGCTTGTACGACGGCTCGACTTCGCCCAGCTCGGTCGACGGCTTGCCGTTGATAAAGTCGCCAACCAGTTGCGCGGGAGCCTTGTAGTCACTGCCGCCAAGGATGAACGCGTGGGATTCCAGGCGCTCCTGCAACTCGATACCGGCGAGCGGGCCGCCCGGATAATCGACTTCCGGGGTGATGCCGACGACGATGCCGGAGTTGGCATTACGCTCGTTACGCGAGTACTGGCTCATGCCGTTGGTGACCACGCGATTCGGTTCCGACGTCGCCGCGACCACGGTGCCGCCCGGGCACATGCAGAAGCTGTAGACCGAACGCCCATTCTTGGCGTGGTGCACCAGTTTGTAATCGGCAGCGCCGAGTTTCGGGTGGCCGGCGTATTTGCCCAGGCGCGCGCGGTCGATCAGCGATTGGGGATGTTCGATGCGGAAGCCCACCGAGAACGGCTTGGCCTCCATGAACACGCCACGGCTGTGGAGCATGCGGAAGGTGTCGCGGGCACTGTGGCCGAGGGCCAGAACCACATGCTTCGAATGCAGGGTTTCGCCGCTGGCCAGTTGCACGCCGACCAGTTGGCCATCTTCGATCAGCACGTCGCTGACGCGCTCCTGGAAGCGCACTTCACCGCCCAGTTCGCGGATCTGCTCGCGCATGTTTTCGACCATACCGGTCAGGCGGAACGTACCGATGTGCGGCTTGCTGACGTAGAGGATTTCTTCCGGCGCACCGGCCTTGACGAACTCGTGCAGGACTTTGCGGCCGAGGAATTTCGGGTCCTTGATCTGGCTGTACAGCTTGCCGTCGGAGAACGTGCCCGCGCCGCCTTCGCCAAACTGTACGTTGGACTCGGGATTGAGCACGCTTTTGCGCCACAGGCCCCAGGTGTCCTTGGTGCGCTGACGGACTTCGGTGCCGCGTTCGAGAATGATCGGTTTGAAGCCCATCTGCGCCAGCAGCAGGCCGGCGAAGATGCCGCACGGGCCGAAACCGACGACGATCGGCCGCTGGCCGAGATCGCTCGGTGCCTGGCCGACGAATTTGTAGCTGACATCCGGCGCCACGTTGACGTTACGGTCGTCGGCGAACTTGCCCAGCACCCTGGCCTCGTCGCGCACGTTGAGGTCGATGGTGTAGATGAAGCACAGTTCGGAGGACTTTTTGCGCGCGTCATAGCTGCGCTTGAACAAGGTGAAATCGAGCAGATCATCGCTGGCGATGCCCAGGCGTTGCACGATGGCGACGCGCAGGTCTTCTTCGGGATGGTCGATTGGCAGCTTGAGTTCGGTGATTCGTAACATGGCGGGGATCCGGATTCGCGGGGCGCACAACTGCGCCAGGGCGTTTGAAGGCGGCGATTATAAGCCGCCGCGAGCGGATCCGTGGGGGAAAAACGATCAGTCGTTACGCGCGCCGCCGAAATAGCCGCAGCCGCGCTGCACCTGACCGTCGATACGCAACTCGGCGCTCATGTGCTGCACGCTGCCGGTGCTGCTGTCGACGCAGCGCTGTGGCGCGACCCACAATTCGATGCGCTGGTTGTTGGCTTCGCTGCTTAGATTGAAGCGGCCGTCGCCCAATTGCTCTTCCACATACGGCACGGCCAGCGGCGGCTGGCCGTCGCGCTCGATGACCATGCCTTTGCCGCTGACCTTGACGTTCCATTCCGGGCCATGGCCGGCGGCGCGCAGGATCAGCAGTTTGAAATTCGGATCGTCGCAGGCCGTGCCCGAGCGCTCGACGCGATACAACTGGCCGAGGTCGAGACGATCGCCGGAAAACTTGCCGCGCACATCGGCAAACAGCTTGCCCTGCTCGTCGGCGAGGGTGGCGGCTTCTTGCAGGACGCTGGTGCCGCCGATGTCGTTGACCACCAGTTGCCGCTGCTCCTGGCACGGCTGAAACACCAGTTTGCCGTCGGCGGCGGTCAGTTGCCCCTGCATCCGCGTCTGCCCGGCATGGGACACACTTTCACGCTGGCCGTCGAACAACTGGCAGGCGGCAAACATCGGCAGCAGGGCAACGAGGACGAACGAACGGGCAACACGCATCTTTGGCTCTCCAGACAAGTGTCGCCACGTTACGCAGCCTGACCGTTCATCACAAGGGCCTTAACTCACGTGAAACGTCTGACCGGTTTGCAGGCCTTCGACACTTTTCGCGTAGGCCAATGCCACTTCCGCTGCAGCAACCGGCTTGAAGCCACGGAAGTAGGGCGCGTATTTACCCAGGGCTTCGGTCAGCACGGTCGGGCTCACCGAGTTCACCCGCAGGCCACGCGGCAGTTCGATGGCGGCGGCGCGGACGAAGCTGTCGAGGGCGCCGTTGACCAGCGCTGCCGAAGCGCCGCTGCGAATCGGGTCGTGGCTGAGCACGCCGGTGGTGAAGGTGAACGAGGCGCCGTCATTGGCGAACTCGCGGCCGATCAGCAGCAGATTGACCTGGCCCATCAACTTGTCTTTCAGGCCGAGGGCGAAGCTGTCCCCTGTCATCTCGTCCAGCGCTGCAAACGTCACGTTGCCCGCCGCGCAGATCAAGGCATCGAACTTGCCGGTCTGTTCGAACAGCTTGCGGATCGACGCGCTGTCGCTGATATCCACCTGCAAGTCACCGCTGTTGCGACCGATACGAATGACCTCGTGGCGTTGCGACAACTCTTTGTCCACCGCCGAACCGATAGTGCCGCCTGCGCCTATCAACAGAATTTTCATCGAGCTGTACCTCATGTGTGCGAATGAGGTTTCAGTCTAGAGTGGTTTTTTCTGCGGATAAGCGCACTAATAGGCAACCTTTGGTTTTCAAATGGAAACAATCCATGAGCGAAATGGATGACCTTGCCGCGTTTGCCGTGCTGATCGAAGCTGGCAGTTTTACCCTGGCCGCGCAGCAGTTGGGCTGCAGCAAGGGCCAACTCTCCAAGCGCATCAGCCAGCTCGAAGCGCAATTCAGTGTGGTGCTGCTGCAACGCACGACCCGGCGCTTGAGCCTGACGGCGGCGGGGGCGGCGCTGCTGCCGCAGGCTCAGGCGCTGGTGGTTCAGGTCGAACGCGCACGGCAGGCGTTGGCGCGGTTGAAGGACGACATGGCCGGTCCCGTGCGCATGACGGTTCCGGTGTCGCTCGGCGAGACCTTCTTCGATGGCTTGTTGCTGGAGTTTTCCGGGCAATACCCGCAGGTGCAGATCGAGTTGGAGCTGAACAACAGCTATCGCGATCTGGCCCGCGATGGCTTTGATCTGGCGATTCGTGCCGAAGTGGCCAATGACGATCGGCTGGTGGCCAGGCCGCTGTTGGCGTGGCACGAAATGACCTGCGCCAGCCCGGCCTACCTCGAGCGCTTCGGCGAGCCGGCGACGCCGCATGCCTTGGTCGAGCATCGTTGCCTGCTCAACAGCCATTACAGCGGCCGCGAAGAATGGCTGTATCACCAGCAGCACGAGTTGTTGCGGGTGCGGGTTTCGGGTCCGTTTGCCAGCAATCACTACAGCCTGTTGAAGAAAGCAGCGCTGTCCGGCGCCGGCATCGCCCGTTTGCCGTCGTATCTCCTGCAAGCGGAACTGGCGGACGGCCGCTTGCGCTGGTTGCTGCGCGATTACCAGACCCGGCGCATGCCGATGTATCTGGTGCACCCGTATCAGGGTGGATTGCCGAAACGCACGCAGGTGCTCGCGGATTATCTGATGGGCTGGTTCAAGCGCAGTGGCGAGGCGCTGGATCGACTCCAGCGCTGATGTGATCTCCAACAGGGGGGATCTTATTTTGCGAAACGGCGCGCGATCAGCTGATCGATCGACAATTTGCCCGGCCCGGTCGCCATCAGGTACAGCAACACCGCCGCCCAGGTGCCATGGGTCGGGTAGGCATCCGGGTAGACAAACAGTTGGATAGTCAGGGTCATGCCCAGCAGCGCCAGCGCCGAAAACCGTGTGGCGAAGCCGAGCAGGATCAGCAGCGGAAACACATGCTCGGCAAACGCCGCCAGATGCGCGGCAATTTCCGGCGACAACAGCGGCAGGTTGTACTCGCTCTGAAACAGCGGAATCGTCGAATCGGCCAAACGTGGCCAGCCCAGTTCAAAGGTTCCGTCAATCAAATCGACGGCCAGTCCTTCGACCTTGGTTTGCCCGGATTTCCAGAACACCGCAGCGATGGAAAAACGCGCGATGAGGGCGATCAGGCTGTGCGGGATTTTTTCGAACAGCGCGATGACGCGCAGGATAAAAGCCTTCATGGCAACTCCTTGTAATTCAGACGGGTAATTGCGTTGTGCGCAATCAGTAAGGCGAGGGTTTGGGCGAGATCGAACGGCGGGCTGTTTTCTGCCGCCGCGAGCAGTGGCGAGCCCTGGAACAGATGACCAATGAACACGCTCGCACCCGGTTCAAGAGCGAACACCTCAACGTCGAGACCATTGCGCAGCACCAGGGCATGCTGGCCTTGATTGAGGCCAATGCCCGCCAGACTTGGCTCCTGCTGATGCGCGGCCCAGATCGCCACCACCGCGAAAGCAGAGTCGAGCAGGTGCAGCGAGGGATGCAGTTCGAAACACAGTTCACTCAGCGACTGCGGATCGGCCAGCGCGGCACTGACTTGTTCAGGCCGGATCGGCTGCGCATCAGCGGCGTGGTAGGCAACAGTACGCAAGTGCTCCAGTCGCGCGACGTCAGCGACATAAGGCACGCCGGCAATGGGTTCGAATTGTGCGATGAAGTCGGCGAAGTGCTCGCCATAGCGGCTCATCAACGGACTGTGTGGCGGCTGACTCTGGACGAAAATCGCCGCCATGGCGCTGAAGAATTCCTCGCCGACCAATTGCAGCACCACCGGATAACTGTCGGCCAGGGCATTGATCAGCGAGCTTTGCACGTTGTTGCGATAGACCGCGAAACGCCGCGACGGATCGGCGCCATTGCGGCTGCACAGGCCCTTGGGATACGGCAGTTGCGCATTGAGCAGGGCGGCTGCGAAGTCCGCTTGCGTGCTCATGCCGCACGCTCCGCTTGGCGCAACAGCGTCTCGGCTTGCTGCGCTTCGGCGAGCAAAACAGCGAAGGCCGGCACCTGATTATCCCGTTCGATCAACGTCGCCACCGGGCCGATACGGCGCAGCACTTGCCGGTACAGATCCCAAACGGCCTGATCAACCGGCGCGCCGTGATCGTCGATCAGCAAGCGATCGCCGAGGTTGTCGCAATCTTCAGCGAAGCCGGCCAGATGAATCTCGCCGACTGCGTGCAGCGGTAACGCATCAAGGTAGGCCAAAGGATCGCGCTGATGATTGATGCACGACACGTAGACATTATTGACGTCGAGCAACAAGCCGCAGCCGCTGCGGCGGATCACTTCGCCGATGAACTCGGCCTCGTCGATCGTCGAGTGCTCAAACCCCAGATAGGTCGCCGGGTTCTCCAGCAGCATCGGTCGTTTCAGAGTGTTCTGCACCTGGTCGATGTGCGCACAGACGCGGTTCAGCGTCGGCGTGTCGTAAGCCAGTGGCAGCAGGTCATTGAGGAACACCGGGCCGTGGCTCGACCACGCCAGATGTTCGGAAAAGGCTTGCGGTTGATAGCGCTCGATCAGCTCGGCGAGGCGTTTGAGGTGCTGGCTGTCCAGCGGGCCTTCGCCACCGATAGACAGGCCCACGCCGTGCAATGACAGCGGGTACTGTTGGCGAATCAGACCGAGAAAATGATGAAACGGGCCGCCGGCCACCATGTAGTTTTCGGCGTGGACTTCGAAGAAACCGAGGTCCGGTACGGAGCCGAGCACTTCGAGGAAGTGCCCGGTCTTGAGCCCCAGCCCGGCGCGGGCAGGGAGCTCGGTGCGAGCTGCCTGAGTGCGCGGCAGGGACGGTTCGTGATGACTGAACATGGGCGTCACTCAGGCAGGCCGTGGATCAGGACTTGGCTTTGAAGGCTTCGAGCTGACCGAAGCCGGTCGGCGAGGTTTTGCTTTCGGTGGTGGCGCAGGTGCCTTTCGGAACGAGCTTCCAGGCGTTGGCCTGGTAGTCCATTTTCGCCGTGCCGGCGCAGGTAGTCCCGGCACCTGCGGCGCAATCGTTCTTACCCTTCATGGCCACGCCGAAGCATTTTTCCATGTTGGCATCGGCGGCATGGGCGGTGGAGACAGTGGCGATGCTCAGAGCGGAACCGAGGGCCAGAACCAGGGCGGTAGCGGACAGGGTACGGGTAGTCGCAGTCATGATGTTTCTCCAGTTTTTATCAGGGTTTCTGCAAGCGGTTTGCGCTTGCTTGTCCCTCTAGAGAACGGGTGGGGGGATGCGTTACAGGTGGGGCGAGAAATTTATGAAAAATTTCGGATTCAGCAGTATCCCTGTGGGAGCGAGCCTGCTCGCGAAGGCGGTGTGACATTCAACATTATTGGTGCGTGATACATCGCTTTCGCGAGCAGGCTCGCTCCCACAGAGGATCGGTGTTTTTCGTTTGGGCATGAAAAAACGGCCCGAAGGCCGTTTTTTATTCAGCGGAAACACTCAACCGCCGAGGTACGCCTCGCGTACTTTCGGATCGGTCAGCAGCGCTTCACCGGTGCCTTGCATGACCACGCGGCCGTTCTCCAGAACGTAGGCGCGGTCAGCGATTTTCAGCGCCTGGTTGGCGTTCTGCTCGACCAGGAACACCGTCACACCGTCCTTGCGCAGCTGTTCGATGATGTCGAAGATCTGCTGGATGATGATCGGCGCCAGACCCAGCGATGGCTCGTCGAGCAGCAGCAGCTTGGGCTTGCTCATCAGCGCACGGCCGATGGCGAGCATTTGCTGTTCGCCGCCGGACATGGTGCCGCCGCGCTGGTTGAAGCGTTCTTTCAGGCGTGGGAAAAGTCCGAGAACCTTGTCCATCTGTTCCTGATAGTCGCCCTTGTCGGTGAAAAATCCGCCCATGGACAGGTTTTCTTCCACGGTCAGACGGGCAAACACCCGACGCCCTTCCGGGACCACGGCGATGCTCTTGCGCATGATCTGCGACGAGTCCTGGCCGACCAGCTCCTCACCCATGTAGCGGATGCTGCCGCTGTGCGCCTGCGGCGAACCGCACAGCGTCATCAGCAGCGTGGATTTGCCGGCACCGTTGGCGCCGATCAGCGTCACGATTTCGCCCTGACGGACTTCGACGTTGACGCTGTGCAGGGCCTGGATCTTGCCATAGAAGGTGGAAACGTTTTCGAACTGCAGCATTTACGCTTCCCCCAGGTAGGCTTTGATCACTTCAGGATTGTCGCGGATCTGTTCCGGCGTGCCGTCGGCCAGGGGGGTGCCCTGGTTGATCACGACGATGTGGTCGGAAATGCTCATGACCAGTTTCATGTCGTGTTCGATCAGCAGCACGGTGACGTTGTGCTCTTCGCGCAACACACCGATCAGCGCCTTGAGGTCTTCGGTTTCCTTCGGGTTCAGGCCGGCGGCCGGTTCGTCGAGCATGAGAATCCGAGGGCGGGTCATCATGCAGCGGGCGATTTCCAGACGCCGTTGCTGGCCGTAGGCGAGGGTGCCGGCGGTGCGGTTGGCGAACTCTTTGAGGTTGACCTTTTCCAGCCAGTACTCGGCAAATTCCATGGCCTCGCGCTCGCTTTTGCGGAACGCCGGGGTCTTGAACAGGCCGGACAGGAAGTTGGTGTTCAAGTGACGGTGCTGGGCGATCAACAGGTTCTCGACCGCGGTCATGTCCTTGAACAAACGCACGTTCTGGAAGGTCCGCACCACGCCTTTGAGGGCGATCTTGTGGCCCGGCAGGCCTTGGATCGGCTCGCCGTCGAGCAGGATGCTGCCGCCGGTAGGCTGATAGAAGCCGGTCAGGCAGTTGAACACGGTGGTCTTGCCGGCGCCGTTCGGGCCGATCAGTGCAACCACCTGTTTTTCCTTGACGGTCAGCGCCACGCCGTTGACCGCGAGCAAGCCGCCGAAGCGCATGCTCAGATTTTCGACTTTAAGGATCTCGCGGCTCATTTGCGCAACTCCATGTGTGGGCGTTGCATCGGCAGCAGACCTTGTGGACGCCAGATCATCATCAGCACCATCAGCGCACCGAACATCAACATGCGGTATTCGCTGAACTCACGCATCATTTCCGGCAACAGGATCATCACGATCGCCGCCAGAATCACGCCCAGTTGCGAGCCCATGCCGCCCAACACGACGATGGCGAGGATGATCGCCGACTCGATGAAGGTGAACGACTCGGGCGTCACCAGACCCTGACGCGCAGCGAAGAAGCTGCCGGCGAAACCGGCGAACGCAGCACCCAGGGTGAACGCGGAGAGCTTGATCACAGTCGGGTTCAAGCCCAACGCGCGGCAGGCGATTTCGTCTTCACGCAGTGCTTCCCATGCGCGACCGATCGGCATGCGCAGCAGACGGTTGATCACGAACAGCGCGGCCAGTGCGAGCAACAGCGCAACCAGGTAAAGGAAGATCACCTTGTTGATCGAGTTGTATTGCAGGCCGAAATACTCGTGGAACGTCTGCAGGCCTTCGGCGGCTTTGCGCTCGAAGGTCAGGCCGAAGAACGTCGGTTTTTCGATGTTGCTGATGCCGTTCGGGCCACCGGTGATGTCGGTCAGGTTACGCAGGAACAGACGGATGATTTCGCCGAAACCCAAGGTAACGATCGCCAGATAGTCGCCACGCAGACGCAACACCGGGAAGCCCAGCAGGAAGCCGAACGTCGCCGCCATCAGGCCGGCAATCGGCAGGCAGATCCAGAAGCTCAAGCCGTAGTAATGCGACAGCAGCGCGTAGCTGTAGGCGCCGACGGCGTAGAAACCGACGTAACCCAGGTCGAGCAGACCGGCCAGACCGACGACGATGTTCAGGCCCAGGCCGAGCATCACGTAGATCAGGATCAGCGTTGCGATATCCACCGCGCCACGGGAGCCGAAGAACGGCCAGACCAGGGCGATCAGAATCAGCGCAATGATGAAATAGCGCTGGGTGGTTGGCAGGGTCAGGAAGTTGCTGGCCTTGGCCGGGATCAGCGGCATGCCCGGCGAGGAGCGCCAGGCGTTGCTGATCTGCTGATTGAACAGCACGCGCAGGAACATCAGCACCGAGCAGATCGCGATGGTCGCGAGTACCGCAGGGCTGGTGTTGTGCACTTCCAGATTGATGCCGACGATGGTCAGTTTCAGACCCAGTACCGGGTAGGCCACCGCCCACACCAGCAAGGCACTGAACAGTGCCTGTTTAAGATTCCTAGTCATACTTTCTCAACCTCCGGACGGCCCAGAATGCCGGTCGGACGGAACAACAGCACCAGAACCAGCAGGCCGAACGCAACGACGTCCTTGTACTGGTCGCCGAAGATATCGGCACCGAACGCTTCCGCTACACCGAGCACCAACCCGCCGAGCATGGCCCCGGGGATGCTGCCGATGCCGCCCAGTACCGCAGCGGTGAAGGCCTTGAGGCCGACGAGGAAACCGGCGTTGGGGTTGATCACGCCGTATTGCATGCTCAGCAGCACTGCGGCAACGGCGGCCAGCGCAGCACCGATGACGAAGGTCAGGGCGATGATGTTGTTGGTGTTGATGCCGAGCAGGTTGGCCATCTTGATGTCCTCGGCACAGGCGCGGCAGGCGCGGCCCAGACGGGAACGGGAGATGAACAGGGTCAGGCCGAGCATGGCGATCAGGGTCACCACGAACACCACGATCTGCATGTAGGAAATCAGCACTTCTTGTGCGCCACCCGGACCGAAGGCGAAGTTGCCCGGGATCAGGTTGGGGATAGCTTTGTCCTTGGAGTCTTGCGCCAGCAGAACGGTGTTCTGCAGGAAGATCGACATACCGATGGCAGAAATCAGCGGGATCAGACGGTTGCTGCCGCGCAGGGGACGGTAGGCAATCCGTTCGATGCTGTAACCGTAGGAACTGGTGACGACGATGCTGGCGATGAACGCCGCAGTCATCAACAGCGGGACACTGTCGAGTCCCATCATGGTCAGCCCGGCGATGGCGATGAAGGCCACGTAGGAACCGATCATGTACACCTCGCCGTGGGCGAAGTTGATCATTCCAATGATGCCGTAGACCATCGTGTAGCCGATGGCGATCAGGGCATACATGCTGCCAACGTTGAGGCCGTTAACCAGCTGTTGGAAGAAGTGATAGAGGTCAGGCATTACAGCGCTCCTAAAAACCTGTACGCATTTCACTGGTGGAGTCATTTTCCCGCCCGGCCCCGTGGATCTCTATCCACTTCGAATCCGGGTTTTGCCAGCGAACCGCTGATGACGGTTTTGAGATTTTCAGGTGGGCCGACTGGCGGATCACGCCAGCGCGGCCCATACATTCGCAAAACAAAGCCCACGGCACGCCGTGGGCTTTATTGGCAGTCAGTCGGGCAAGGCCTTACTGAGGCGAAACTTCGGTTTTAGGTTTGCCGTTGTGCCACTCGTACACGACAAATTTGAAGTCCTTCAGGTCGCCCTTGTCGTCGAAGCTCAGGTCGCCGGTCGGGGTCTTGAACGAACCGGCGTGGATGGCTTCAGCCACTTTGGTAGCGTCTTCGGACTTGGCCGCCTTGATGCCTTCGGCAATCACGGTCACCGCCGAGTAGGACGGGAACACGAACGGACCGCTCGGATCTTCCTTCTTGGCTTTGAACGCGTCAGCCAGGGCAACGTTGGCCGGATCCTGGTCGAAGGATTTCGGCAGGGTCACCAGCAGGCCTTCGGACGCGTCCTTGGCGATCTGGGTGATCGAGTCGTTACCCACGCCTTCCGGACCCATGAAGCGGGCTTTCAGGCCTTTTTCCTGAGCTTGGCGCAGGATCAGGCCCAGCTCCGGGTGGTAGCCGCCGTAGTAGACGAAGTCGACGCCGGCTTGCTTGAGCTTGGCGATGATGGCGGAGAAGTCCTTGTCGCCAGCGTTGACGCCTTCGAAGACGGCAACCTTGGTGCCTTTCTTCTCGAGGGTCGATTTCACGGCGGTGGCGATGCCTTCACCGTACTGCTGTTTGTCGTGCAGCACGCCAACCACTTTCGGTTTCACGTGATCGGCGATGTAGTTGCCGGCGGCAGGGCCCTGGGCGCTGTCGAGACCGATGGTGCGGAAGATCATTTTGTAGCCACGGGCGGTGATGTCCGGGCTGGTGGCAGCCGGGGTGATCATGATCACGCCTTCGTCTTCGTAGATGTCCGAAGCTGGCTGAGTGGAGCTGGAGCACAGGTGACCGACCACGAACTTGACGCCGTCGTTGACGACCTTGTTCGCTACCGCTACCGCTTGTTTTGGATCGCAGGCATCGTCGTATTCAACGGCTTCGAGTTTCTTGCCGTCGACGCCGCCCTTGGCGTTGATCTGCTCGATGGCCATTTTCGCGCCACTGAACTGCATGTCGCCGTACTGGGCTACTGGACCGGTTTTAGGACCGGCGATACCGATTTTGATGGTGTCAGCTGCGAACGAATGGCTGGCAACCCCGGCCAGAACCATAGCGGCAAACAGTTTGGAAATCTGCTTAGTAGCCTTAGTCATAGTGCTCCACTCTTACTGTTGTATTTTTTAGAGTTCTGGCGCCGTAGCAGCAGAACCGGGTCAGATATCTTTGCGATACCCTCCGGAAAATGCCCCGGCAACTGTACCGGTACAGTGTAGAGCGCCGCTTGATCAACTGGGAAGCGGGCGCCACGGGGCAAAACTTGGGGGTGTCGCATTTTTGAATGAAAGAGACAGAATTGCGGCGGGGCAATCGGGGGCATATATCCCAAAAGGCAGCATTCCCTGGCGTTCCTGCTCTTTTCGTTCGGTGAAGCGATTTGCAACCGGGTTTTTCTGACGGACCACCGACGTTATCATTCGCGTCGATTTCTTTTCCGGACAGCTCCCATGAATCAAGAACCTAGCACCCTCTATGCCAAGCTGCTTGGTGAAACGGCATCTATTACCTGGAAAGAGCTGGAGCCGTTCTTCGCCAAGGGTGCCCTATTGTGGGTCGACCCTGACCTCGATTTGATCGCCGCCGCCGAGGCCGTGGCTTCGGATGAAGGCGAGAAAGTCGCGGCCTGGCTGGCCGACGACAAGGTCGCCAAGCTGTCTGAAACGCGGGCACTGGATATTTTCGAACGTGATCCGCAGCTGTGGGCCGTGGTGGTTTCGCCGTGGATTCTGATCCAGGAAAGGGCGGCCGTTTAATTGCTCGCACTCTTTTGGTGCCTCGACTGGCGCGCCGCAAGTGTGTAGCGGAGTAGCGTGATGGCACCTTGCCGTGGAGAAATGCCACGCCTCACGGTGACGTAAACGTAACGGGAACAGTTTCTAGAGCGGCCTGAGGGTCGCTTAATTGTTTCTGGATGTTCGTAAGCTGAATTTGTCGGTGAGGTTGAGGGCGCCTTCGCGAGCAGGCTCGCTCCCACACCGGAATGCACTTTCCTGTGGGAGCGAGCCTGCTCGCGAATGGGGCGACTCGGTGCCAGATCAGACCGAGTAAGTCTTCCCGGTATGGTTATTCAGCGAAATCACCTTGGTCTTGCCAATCCGGTGGCGGTAGATCTCGCGCAGGTACTTGATCGACTTCTTCACGCAATCACGCGACAGGCGAATGTCATTGATCGAGACGAACTTGTCCTTGTCGTTGATCAACTCACGGTATTTCTTTTCGTACATCGGTTTGATCGCGTACCAGTTGGTATCGAGGATCTTCGCCGGGTTTTCGAATTCGTTGAGCAGGTCGTCGATCCGCTCTTCGTCGAAGTCTTCCTGAATGATGAAGTCGAGAATCGAGTTATCCAGCGTCTCGTCGAAACGGTACGGATTCTTCGCAAAGCAGCGCTTGATGAACGCCACGATCAGCGTGAGGAAGTCGTCCGACAGACACGGGCTCTTGGCGATCAGGGTGGTCAGCGACAGGTTGGCCGAAGCGCCGATCACCAGCGCGTAACGCTTGAGCGTGGTGTTGGGGAACAGGCTGTTGAGGTGGGTCTTCAACCGGTTCAGGTCCATGTACGACAGTTTGTAGTCTTTCGGCAGCGAGACGATCGAGACCACCGACGAGCAATTCTTGAAGAAGTGCAGGTCGTGCAGCGCGGCGGCGTCGTAGCCGGAATTCTTGTACTGCTCCAGCGAAGCGCGATAACGCTTGGATTCGATCGGCAGCAGGCTGATGCCTTCGATGGCCTGAGTGACCTTGTTGAAGTGCGGCAGGTCGATCGAACGGAAGAACAGGTCGTCGATGTTCAGGCGCTGCGGCTCTTTGTCGAAGACCTTGAACTTGTCGCTGCTCGGCGGCGGGGTTTCCGGGACTACCGATTCGGCGTAGGCAATCGCCACCGGCCCGGCCAGACTCATGAACAGGTCGTTGGCGTCCAGGCGGATGGTTTCGCCGATGTCGATGCCGGCGCGGCGGAAGTAGTTCTGGTCGTAGTCAGTAGTGACTGCCTGCGCCGTGAGAATGTTGAAGATCTGCTGCGAGATGTACTGGTTGGCGTGTTTCTCCATGGCATTGACATCAATGTTCTGGATATTGCCGTCATCGCTTTCTTCGGCGTAACGCATGATGTCGTTGGAGATCAGCATCATCGCGTTCCACGGGCGGATACGCCCCATCACGCTGGCTTCGCTGCTGTCTTCGTTGGCGAAGTTGTAGGAGAAATCCCATTCCTCCGACAGGTATTTGCACAGCAGGCGCCCGGCGTTGATGTGCAGCGCCTCGGACATTTCGCTGCGGTGGTCGGAAATGTTCGGCAGCACGCAGATGCCGCTGGTGAAGATCGGCTCAAAGACAAACGAATGACCGCTCTTACCGTCATGCTCGTCCATCGGCTTGGTGTCGAAGGTCTTGTTCATGTACGAGTGCTGCTGGGCCAGACCGAACTCCGAGGCCATGCCCGAACCGGTACCGCCGCCGGCACTGAAGATCGAGAAATACAGGCGCGACTGGTTGGCCTTGATCCCGCAGCTGTCGATCAGGTACGAGTGGATCATTTTCCAGTCAGGGCTGGAGAAGCGCTGGGTGTCTTTGTTGAGGATGATCTTCGCCAAGTACTGGCCGAGGATCGGCGCATTACCGGCGCCACCGGCGTGGACTTCGGACAAGTCCATGATCTTCATTTTGCTGTAGTCGCGCAGGAAGCCGCTTTTCTCGCCCTTGCGCGAGAAACGGATGCGCCCGGCGATGTCCTTGTCGAGGTCGCCCAGCATCACCAGCGGTTCGACCAGAAACACCGGTTTGGTCGATTTGCTGGTGCCGATGCGCAGATTGTTCTTGATCCACTGCGCCGGGCTGTAGCCCTTGTCGGCCAGACGCCGGTCGGTCGGGCGGTCTTCGTTGTTGAATTCGTTGAGGTAGAACTTGCGCGCGTTGTACACCAGCTCCGCCACGTCGAGGGCGATGTTGGAGCCGCAGCGACCGAGGCCGATCAGGCACACCGAAGGGAATTCCTGGTCGGTGTGCTGCTCGTTGTCGCCTTCCTGATGCGCCGGGCGCGGGAACACCGAATCGCGCAGGCCGTCGAGGTTATCGAGGATGCGGTCGGTGTTGGTTTCGGTGAAGTACAGGTATTGCTGGGTCGACAGCGGGCGCGAAGGCTGCGTCGGTCTGGATAATGACGCGCTGTTCGCGGCGGGGCTCAGGGTCAGATCGGCTGTTGCACTGGCGGGGTTGTTTTTAGAGGTCATGGTGCGCCATTTACCTGGACTGGGTTGGCCCGCCGAACAGTGCCGGCGAACCTCACGGAATAAGATCTCGCGTCTTGTGTGCGCGAATACGGCCCGGGCGTCGTAGTGCTGGCTGGTCTGATCGCCGGGCGGAATCCTTTCCTGATCGTTGATGAATCGGCCATGATTCGGTGATCTTTAATCGAAAAGAGGCGAAATGATGTCAACGCTACCTTCGTTGGGGTTTGCCGGAATCGGCCTGATGGGCCTGCCGATGTGCCGGCGTCTGCTGGCCGCGGGTTACCCGCTGACGGTGTGGAACCGCAACCCGGACAAGTGCGCACCGCTGGTTGCGGCCGGCGCCCGCCAGGTATCGAGCCCTGCCGTACTGTGCGCACACGCCGACATCGTCATGCTGTGTCTGGCCGATACCGCCGTGGTGCGTGAAGTGGTGTTTGGCGCTGGCGGTGTTGCCGAAGGTGCGAAAAACGGCCAGCTATTGGTGGATTTCTCCAGTCTTGAACCGACCGCGACTCGCGAGATGGCCGCAGAGCTGGCCGAGAAAAGCGGCATGGGCTGGCTTGACTCCCCGGTGTCCGGCGGTGTGGTCGGCGCCGAGGCTGGCAGTCTGGCGATCATGGTCGGTGGTGCAGCGGCAGATCTTGAGCGCGTGCGCCCGGTGCTGCTCAGCCTCGGTCAGCGCGTCACGCACATGGGCGGCATTGGCGCCGGTCAGGTGACCAAGGCCTGCAACCAGATGATTGTCGCTTGCAATGCGCTGGTGATTGCCGAAGTGGTGGCGTTGGCCGAGCAGGCGGGGGTCGATGCCAGCCTGATCGCCGAGGCGCTGGCCGGTGGGTTTGCCGATTCCAAGCCGTTGCAGATCCTTGCCCCGCAAATGGCCGAGAGCCGTTTCGAACCGATCAAGTGGCACGTGCGCACGCTGCTCAAGGATCTCGACACGGCGGTGAAATTTTCCCGCGAGCAGGGCTCGGCGACGCCAATCAGCGGATTGGCCGCACAATTGATGCGCCTGCATGGGGCGCAAGGCTTTTTAGCGAAGGATCCAGCGACGCTGGTGCAAATGTATCGCGCGCCAGACTCAACGGATTGACCCCGAGCACGGGTTTGCGCTGATTGATTTCATCGAGCACCGCGCGCAATTCGTCCAGCGGCACCGGGCGGCTGAGCAGATAACCCTGAATGAAGTCGCAGCCCGAACGCTCGAGAAACTCGTATTGCTCCAGGCTCTCGACGCCCTCGGTGACCACCTGCAGATGCAGGGTGTGCGCCATGACGATGATCGCCTGGACGATCTCCATGTCCGCCGTGGCGGTGGGGATGTCGAGGATGAACGAGCGGTCGATTTTCAGGGTGTTCAGCGGCAGACGCTTGAGGTAGGCCAGCGACGAATAGCCGGTGCCGAAATCATCGATCGACAGCGACACACCGAGGGCGCGGATCTGCCGCAACAGCACCAGAGTGTTGGCGATGTTGCCCATCAAGGCGTTTTCGGTGACCTCCAGTTCCAGGCGTTCCGGGGCAACGCCCGCCGTGTGCAAGGCGTGCTCAATCTCCTCGGCAAGCTCTTCCCGCGCCAGATTCAGCGGCGAGCAGTTCCAGGCGATTTTCAATTCGGCACAACCATGCCGCGACAGCTCGCCGAGATCCTTGCAGGCGCGGCGCAGCACCCAGTTGTCCAGTTCGGCAATCAAACCGTTGTTCTCGGCGATACCGATGAAGCGATCCGGTGTAAGCAAACCGTGAACCGGATGCTGCCAGCGAATCAGCGCTTCGAGCTTGGTCACGCGTCCGGTTTTCACTTCGAAGATCGGCTGGTAGTAGAGCATCAGCGCGTTGTCTTGCCGTAGCGCACTGCGCAGTTCTTCTTCCAGTTGCAGCTCGAAACTGGCGCGGGTCTTCAGGCTGGAATTGAAGAAGTGCAGACCGTTGCGCCCGGCGCCTTTGGATTGGTACAAGGCCAGGTCGGCGTGTTTGAGCAGCTCTTCGCAAGTGGTGCCGTCTTCGGGAAACAGGCTGATGCCGATGCTGGTGGTCATCACCATGCGGCGGCCGGCCAGTTCGATCGGCTCTTTCATCTTGTGCATGATGCGCTGCGCCATGCCGCGCGCCTCTTCGCGGTCACGCAGGCTGATGAGGATGCAGAATTCGTCGCCGCCGAACCGCGCGACCACGTCTTCATGGCTGCGTACCGAGCTCTTGATGTGCTGGGCGATGACTTTGAGCAGCGCGTCACCGGCGTCATGGCCGAGGCTGTCGTTGATGCGCTTGAAGTGGTCGATGTCGAGAAACATCACCGCGAGCATGCCGCCCTCGCTGGTTTTCTGGCTAAGTTTTTCGGCGAACATCTGGTTGAAACCACGGCGGTTGATCAGGTTGGTCAGCGCGTCGTAATTGGCCGCTTGCTGCAAGGACATGCGCGCCTGATCGAGTTGGCTGAGCAGGGCGTTGAGCCGGCGCAGGTCGTTTTCCTTGTTCTGCAGTTTCTTGTCGGCGAGGGCGGCGCTGATCGCACTGCCGAGAATCAACAGGATGATCAGCGCTACGGTCAGGCCCAGTTGCAGATGGCCGGTGTCGCCGCCGCTGGCTGCCAGAGCGCCTTCGGGAAGCACCAGATCCAGCGCAGCCATGCCGGTGAAGTGCATGCTGATGATGCCAGCGCCGAGAATCAGCGCCGCGCTGTACTTGAGCAATTGATGCGCGACGCCGCTGCCTTCGCTGAGATAGCGCGCCACCCACAGCGCGGCGAAACTGGCGCCGATGGCAATCAGCACCGACAGCGCGAACAGCCCCGGCTGGTAGTAGGCGGTGGCGCTCGACTTCATCGCGGCCATGCCGACGTAATGCATGCCAGCGATGCCCAAACCGATGACACATGCGGTCTTGAGGCAATGCAATGCGCTCGGCTGCACCTCACTGAGGGTATGCATGGCCAGCCACGAGGCGAGCAGGGCGATCAGCAACGACAAGAGGGTGATGCCGAGGTCGTACTGAATATCGATGGGGGTCTGGAAGGCCAGCATGCCGATGAAGTGCATGGCCCAGATGCCGCCGGCCAGGCAGGTCGCGCCGATCCAGCGCCAGATTCGCCGCGACCCCGGGTCTTCGGCATGCACCAGGCGCTCTGCCATGTCCAGGGTGGCGAAGCTCGCCGCGCAGGCGACCAGATAGGCCACCATCACCAACAAAGGGTTGTGGCTGCAATCGAGGAGAATCTGCCCGCTCGCCGGCAGCTCGGCAACAAACTGCAAACCAAGCCACTCCATAGCATGCCCCGTCTCGGATTCATCTGGCCCTTGCGTCAATCAACGCAGGCGAATGAAAGCAGTATAGAGGCGCTTTTCCGGCTGCAAGCCGTAGTGGCACATTGGTGGTAATGATTTTGCCATTAGCCTCATAGCGATTCGCGCTAAGGCTTAGGCAATGCGCTCCAGCGGCAGATCGTTCCAGTGTGGCGGCAAGGGTGGCAGGCCGTGGGCGGCGCGAGCCTTGTCGCAGTCGGGATTGTGCTCGCCGTTCTCCCACGACGCCTCGAACTCGCGGCAGGTGCTCGAGCGCTTGTCATAGATCGTGCAGGCCACAGCGCTGCCGACCTCACCCGCCAGCGACATGCAACGCGCCGGTTTGCGATCGGTGCCGATCATTGCCACCCGGCTCGGGGTGATCTGCGCGACCAGTTCATCGGGCACCGTCCCGCCAGAGGATGCGCACTCACCCCAGAAAAAAGACACGCGAAAATGGGAACAGCAGGCACCGCAATTCAGACACGGACTGGCTTCGGACATGGGCGGGGGTATCAAAGGGGTTGATCGGAAGATCCGGACGGATCCGGCGGCCATTCTAGGCTTTGCCATGCCGTTGGGAAGGGGGGCGCGAAACTATTTTTTTGTCGCCGGATTTTGCCGCGAAAGCCCCGTACTGCGGGGGATTCCAGACTTATCAAGGGCTTACGTTTCGTTACAGTGCGATGGGTCGATATCAGGCTGACGAATGATGACAGACAGCCCCGGCGCAGCTGACTAGATTGCAGGTTCCGGGCTCGACGCGCTGGCAGTGAAGCCCTCATAACAATAAAGAGACGGACCCATGCAGAACTCGACCCAAGCGGCGAATGCCTGGCGCATTCTGTTCCTGCTGTTCCTCGCCAACCTGTTCAATTTCTTCGACCGCACCATCCCGGCGATCATCATCGAACCGATCCGCATGGAATGGCACCTCAGCGACTTTCAGCTGGGCATCATCGGCACTGCGTTCACCATCGTTTACGCGATTGCCGGCCTGCCACTCGGGCGCATGGCCGACACCGGTTCACGCAGCAAACTGATGGGCTGGGGCCTGGCCACCTGGAGTGCGCTGACTGCGGTCAACGGCATGGTCGGCAGTTTCTGGAGTTTCCTCATCGTGCGCATGGGCATCGGCATCGGCGAAGCCAGCTATGCACCGGCGGCCAATTCGTTGATCGGCGACCTGTTTCCGGCACACCGCCGGGCGCGGGCGATGGGCATTTTCATGCTCGGCCTGCCGCTGGGGCTGCTGCTGGCGTTCTTCACCATCGGCGCAATGGTCAAGGCGTTCGACAGCTGGCGAGCGCCGTTCTTCATTGCCGCCGTGCCGGGGCTGATCCTGGCGATTTTCATGTTCTTCATCAAAGAGCCTAAGCGCGGTGCGGCGGAATCGGTGCAGGTCTCGCAGGAGAAAGTCGACAAACCGATCCGCCGCGTGCTCGCTGTGCCGACCTTCCTGTGGCTGGTCATGGCCGGGCTGTGCTTCAACTTCGCGACCTATGCCTGTAACTCGTTTCTGGTGCCGATGCTGCAACGCTATTTCCTCATGCCGTTGCAGGAGGCGGCGGTGGCCACCGGCGTGATCGTCGGCGTCACCGGACTGGTCGGGCTGACCCTTGGCGGCTGGATCGCCGACAAGATTCACCAGCGCTTCGCCAGTGGGCGGCTGTTGTTTGCCGCGTTCAGTCTGATCATTTCGACCCTGTGTACGGCGTGGGCGCTGCATGCCGGGCGCATCGAGATTGGTGTGTTCGTCGCGGTGTTCAGCGTTGGCTGGCTGTTCGCTTACAACTTCTATACCTGCGTGTACACGGCGATTCAGGACGTCGTCGAACCTCGCCTGCGGGCGACGGCGATGGCGTTGTTCTTCGCCGGTCTGTATCTGCTCGGCGGCGGGTTGGGGCCAGTGGTCGTGGGTGGTCTGTCGGATCACTTCGCGCATACGGCGATGCTGGCGGCGGGGGCTGAGCAGATGACCGAAGCGTTCAAGGCTGTCGGCCTGCACGACGCGATGTACCTGATCCCGGTGGCGCTGTTCCTGACGATGGTCTTTCTGTTTCTGGCATCGCGTTGCTTTGTTCGCGATGCACAGCGGATGAAGGAGGGGTTGGTAGCGGTGGTTGAACCAGAAATTTCTGCGGCGACTGCTTGACCGTTTTCGCGAGCAGGCTCGCTCCCACATGATCGTTCCCACGCTCTGCGTGGGAATGCCTCAAGGGACGCTC
The DNA here is from genome assembly GCF_054871425.1 of Pseudomonas glycinis. Taxonomy (NCBI): domain Bacteria; kingdom Pseudomonadati; phylum Pseudomonadota; class Gammaproteobacteria; order Pseudomonadales; family Pseudomonadaceae; genus Pseudomonas; species Pseudomonas glycinis. Next base: position 383,266 of record NZ_JBTYHF010000004.1, read on the forward strand.
TGCGTTCCAGCTTCGGTAGGGACGCGGAGCGTCCCAGGCTGCATTCCCACGCAGAGCGTGGGAACGATCCGCCCGCATCACTGCGGGCCTCTTGGTTTCAGCGGTGGAGCGGGGCGATTAACCCGCTACCAGCACCCGAATCGCTTCCAGGCGCAGCGCCGCTTTGTCGAGCATCGCCAGACCCTGCTCACGCTGAGTGCGCAACGCCTCCAGTTCGCTGTCGCGCACGGTCGGGTTGACCGCTTGCAACGCGGTCAGGCGCGCCAGTTCTTCGTCGGTATCGGCGGCCAGGCGGCGGCGCGCTTCGGCCACACGCTCGGCGTGACGCGGGGCGATCTTTTCTTCGCCGGCATTGATCCGAGGCGTCAGCTGATCGCGCTGGGCCTGGATGAACTTGTTGGCGCTGGCACGCGGCACGCTTTCCAGCTGATCGTTGAGGGTTTCGAACGACACCCGTGGCGACAGGTCATTGCCATTGGCATCGAGCAGGCAACGCAGCGCCGCCGGTGGCAGGTAGCGACCCAGTTGCAGCGAGCGCGGTGCAACCACTTCGCTGACGTAGAGCAATTCGAGCAACACGGTGCCCGGCTTCAACGCCTTGTTCTTGATCAGCGCGACGGCGGTGTTGCCCATCGAACCGGACAGCACCAGATCCATGCCGCCCTGCACCATCGGGTGTTCCCAAGTGATGAACTGCATATCTTCGCGCGACAGCGCCTGATTGCGGTCGTAGGTGATGGTCACGCCTTCGTCGTCGCCCAGCGGGAAACTGGCGTCGAGCATCTTCTCGCTCGGCTTGAGGATCAGGGCGTTTTCTGAATGGTCTTCGCTGTCGATGCCGAAGGCGTCGAACAGGGTTTCCATGTAGATCGGCAGGGCGAACTGGTCGTCCTGCTCGAGGATCGCTTCTACCAGCGCTTCACCTTCGCCAGCGCCGCCGGAATTCAATTCCAGCAGACGGTCGCGGCCGGTGTGCAGCTCGGCTTCGAGACGTTCACGCTCGGCGCGTGCTTCGTCGATCAGCGCTTGCCACTCGCCGTCATCGGCTTCTTCGAGCAGCGGCAGCAGGCGTGGGCCGAACTGATGCTGCAAGGCGTTGCCGGTCGGGCAGGTGTTGAGGAAGGCGTTGAGCGCCTCGTGGTACCACTGGAACAGGCGCTCTTGCGGGCTGGTTTCCAGGTACGGCACGTGCAGTTCGATGATGTGCTTCTGGCCGATCCGGTCAAGACGGCCGATGCGCTGCTCGAGCAGGTCCGGGTGCGACGGCAGATCGAACAGCACCAGGTGGTGAGCGAACTGGAAGTTGCGACCTTCACTGCCGATTTCCGAGCAGATCAGCACTTGCGCGCCGAACTCTTCATCAGCGAAGTAGGCGGCGGCGCGATCACGCTCGAGGATGTTCATGCCTTCGTGGAACACCGTGGCCGGGATGCCGGAACGCACGCGCAACGCGTCTTCCAGGTCCATCGCGGTTTCGGCGTGGGCGCAGATCACCAGCACTTTGGTGCGCTTGAGCATTTTCAGCTGATCGATCAGCCACTCGACGCGCGGATCGAATTTCCACCAGCGCTGTTCTTCGTCGGCGTCCGGTTGCGCCTGGAAGCTGACTTCCGGGTACAGCTCGGCGTGCTCGCCCAGCGGCAGTTCGAGGTATTCGTCGGGGCACGGCAGCGGATAAGGATGCAGTTTGCGCTCCGGGAAACCCTGCACGGCGGCGCGGGTGTTGCGGAACAGCACGCGGCCGGTGCCGTGGCGATCGAGCAGCTCACGCACGAGGCGGGCGCTGGCTTCAGTATCGCCATCGTTGACGGCGGTGAGCAGGGCTTCGCCTTCATTGCCGAGGAAACCGTGAATGGTCTTGTGCGCCTCGGCGGAGAGACGGCCCTTGTCGAGCAGTTCCTGCACCGCTTCGGCGACCGGGCGATAGTTGTCGCTCTCGGCGCGGAACGCGGCCAGGTCGTGGAAACGGTTCGGGTCAAGCAGGCGCAGACGGGCGAAGTGGCTGTCCTGACCGAGTTGTTCCGGGGTGGCGGTGAGTAGCAGCACGCCGGGAATGACTTCGGCCAGTTGCTCGACCAGCGAATATTCCGCGCTGGCCTTGTCTTCATGCCAGACCAGGTGGTGCGCTTCGTCGACCACCATCAGGTCCCAACCGGCAGCGAACAAGGCGTCCTGTGCCTTCTCGTCATCGACCAGCCACTCCAGCGCGACCAGCGCCAGTTGCGTGTCTTCGAACGGGTTGGTGGCATCGCTTTCGATAAAGCGTTCTTCGTCGAACAGCGCGACCTGCAGATTGAAGCGGCGGCGCATCTCCACCAGCCACTGATGCTGAAGGTTTTCCGGGACCAGAATCAGCACGCGGTTGGCGCGCCCCGAAAGCAGTTGGCGATGGATGACCAGACCGGCTTCGATGGTTTTACCCAGACCTACTTCGTCCGCCAGCAATACGCGCGGGGCGATACGGTCGGCGACTTCGCGGGCGATGTGCAGCTGGTGCGCGATCGGTTGCGCACGCACGCCACCTAGGCCCCACAGCGAGGACTGCAACTGGCGGCTGGTGTGTTCAAGGGTGTTGTAGCGCAGGGAGAACCACGGCAGCGGGTCGATCTGTCCGGCGAACAGGCGGTCGCTGGCCAGACGGAACTGAATGAAGTTCGACAGCTGGGTTTCCGGCAGCGTGACGACTTCGTTCTGCCCGTTGAGGCCGTGATAGACCATCAGCCCGTCGACGTCGTCGACCTGCTGCACGGTCATCTTCCAGCCTTCGAAATGGGTGATGGAGTCGCCCGGCGAGAACCGCACGCGGGTCAGGGGCGCATTCCGTAGCGCGTACTGGCGGGTTTCGCCAGTGGCCGGGTAGAGCACGGTCAGCAAGCGGCCGTCCTGTGCCAGAACGGTGCCTAAACCAAGCTCTGCTTCGCTGTCACTGATCCAGCGTTGCCCCGGTTGATACTGCTGCGCCATGCTGCCTGACTCCCACCTTGAAAAAGCGGGCTATCTTAACGGAATGCGGGCTTCAGGCCAAAGAAATACTGGGGTAGGAGCTGCCGCAGGCTGCGATCTTTTGATCTGTGGGAACACTTCGGTTTTGCGTTGTCCCATAAGAGATCGCAGCCTTCGGCAGCTCCAACAGGTGCCAAGCGCATCACAAGTTTGCGACAGGCGGCTCAAGGCGCCTGCACCCCAGCCGATAGCCTGCAGACAGGAGACCTTTATATGTTGCCACCGATGCTCCCCTTGAGCGCCGTGCCGATCACTTCCCAGCAGGATCCGATCCGCCAGCGGCCGGACATCCCGCCAGTGGTGCCGGTACAGGAAAGCTCCAACGAAAGCACGATCGATCTGCAGAAGCGTGATCCGGAAGAGGATCGTCTGCTGGCGCGCGAAGAACAGCGTCGTCAACAGGAACGTGACCGCCGACGCCGCGAGGCGGATGAAGATCCTGAAGAGCATCTGGCCGTGCCGGGTACCGAGTTGAATGCCGACAACACCGTGCCGGTGGTGCCGTTGATAGACGATCAGCCGCGTCAGGGCTTGTGGGTCGATATCGAGATTTGAGCAGTGACTGGTCAGCGCCAGCGGCAAGCGGCATGATTGGCGCAATCCTGTCGGTGACGGCAGCTGTGATCTCTTTTGCGATGTGCCGGACGCCATGAGCCAAGACGACAAACTGATCGACCTCAGCACTGAACGCGCCAAGCGTGTGCATGACCTCAACGAGAAGCGCCTGAACGAAGTGCGCCAGGCTTTCGAGCAGGCGATGCCGTTGGGAAAAGCCAAGAAAAAGTCGAAGAACAAGCCGAAAAAGCGTTGATCTCCCGCTGCATTGGTTGATGCAGATCAGTTATTTCCCCTCCTTTATTTCCCAACGTTGCGGATATTGATCCTGGTCAATATGTGCGCCTGTGTGTTTGTTAATTTGAATCCATCGCAGCAAAGCAAAGCAAAGCAGGGCCGGGAGGTCAGTCATGTTTTTCGATAACGTGGTGTTTGCCGGGGTTCTCACGGTGGGGCTCATGGTGCTGTTTTTTGCAGGGTTTGGATTTTTTATCTGGAAGGATGCGCATAAGCGGCGCAAGTGAGTTCTTCTGGATTTGATGGGCACGCAAGGCATTTTGGGGCGACTTCGGTTGCCCCTTTTTTTTGTGCCTTGGCGGCCTCTGGGCCGACCAGGCTGTTGGGGTTTTGGGTGAATATCCGTTGCTTCGGGTGTGGCGGCTGGCGGTTTCGCCCTTACGGCGAGTCACTTTTTCAGACGCCAAAAAGTAACCAAAACGCTAGCTCCTGCGTTCGGCCCTCGCAGGCTCGGGTCCCTTCGCTGCGGGACTGATCCGGGCGCAGCGGCTCCGGTTTGCTTCGCTGCACCTCCTTCCGCTGTGTACGACTGCGTCGTACGGTCGCTGCGCTCCCACGCCCGGATCAATCCCTCCGCTCAGCCTTCCGACGTCGCCGGTGGATCAAGATCAAGAGCAGGCGAGCTGACACTCGGCCTATTGAGTGGTGAAAAGCGTGGGTGTTCGGCTTTTGATTTGCATTGTTGCTGCCCCTCACCCCAGCCCTCTCCCGAGGGAGAGGGGGCCGATTTGTGTGGTGTTCAAAACCTGCATCGACTCGGTATCTCAGGTCGGCGTACTTCGATTAAACACCTCGGTCAGTTCCCTCTCCCTCCGGGAGAGGCTAGGGTGAGGGGCTCTTGATCTGGCTTTTGCTTTGGCTTTTGATCTTTTGCCCCTTCGGCATACTTCTTAGCCCCAATAACAAAAAAGGCGTGATCCTCACGAATCACGCCTTTTCCAATCAACAGCTAACGATCAACTACCCAAAGCCTTCGAAGCCAACCAGAACAACCCGGCCGACAGCGCCACGGTCGCCGGCAGGGTCAACACCCAGGCCAGCAGAATAGTCTTCACCGTACCACCCTGCAGGCCGCTTTTGTTGGCAACCATGGTCCCGGCAACACCCGAAGACAACACATGAGTGGTCGACACTGGCAGGCTGAAGATGTTGGCCATGCCGATCAAACTGGCGGTGGTGATCTGCGCCGACATGCCCTGGGAATAGGTCATGCCCTGCTTGCCGATCTTCTCGCCAATGGTCAGCACTACGCGCTTCCAGCCGACCATGGTGCCCAGGCCCAGTGCCAGGGCGACCGCCAGAATCACCCAGAACGGGGCGTATTCAGTGGTGGTGGTCAGGTCTTTGCGCAGCTTGTCGAGGTCAGCCTTTTCACGGGCTTCGAGGCCTGGCAGCTTGCCGACTTTCTTCGCCGTGTCGTCCAGGCAGAGCAGGTAGCGACGCACTTCGATGCGGCTGTCCGACGACAGCGAATGATAGTCCGCTACACCTTTGAGAGTGTGCAGCAGGGCGGTGATGGTCGGTTCGGTCTGCTGCGGGTTGCAGCGGAATTTCTCCGGCAGGTCGCCTTCCACGCTCTTGCCCAGGGCCAGGAACTCACCCAGCGAATCGGCGTTGCGCTGGTAGAACTGGCTCAGGTGCAGGGTCGCGTCGCGGGTGCGTTCGATCTGGTAGGTGGTGCTGTTCAGGTCGAGTACGAACTGTGCCGGGACGATACCGATCAGCACCAGCATGATCAGGCCGATGCCTTTCTGGCCGTCGTTGGAACCGTGCACGAAGCTGACGGCCATGGCCGAGATCACCAGGACCAGACGGTTCCAGAACGGTGGGTGCTTTTTGTCGTCGATCTTGCGGCGCTGTTCCGGTGTCTTGTGCATCTTCGACAGCGGGCGCCACCATTTCAGGCCGATCAGCACCAGCGCGGCGATCAGGAAGCCGGCCATCGGCGAGAACACCAGCGAGGCGCCGATGTCGATCGCTTTCTGCCAGTTCACGCCATCTCTCAACGGAATGTCGTTGATCAGCGCGTTGGCCAGGCCGACACCGAGGATCGAGCCGATCAGGGTGTGCGAGCTGGAAGCCGGGATACCGAAGTACCAGGTGCCCAGGTTCCAGGCGATTGCCGCGGCGAGCAACGAGAACACCATCGCCAGGCCATGGCCGGTGTTCACATTGATCAGCAGCTCAACCGGCAGCAAGTGGACGATGGCATACGCCACGCCAACGCCGCCCAGCAGCACGCCGAGGAAATTGAACACACCGGAAAAGAACACCGCCAGGTGTGGCGGCATGGCTTTGGTGTAGATAACAGTGGCTACCGCGTTAGCGGTGTCATGAAATCCATTGATGAACTCGAAGGCGAGGACAAACGTCAGGGCGAGCAAGAGGCTCACAAGCACCCAAGCATCCAGTCCGCTGAATAAATCGATCATGAAGGTTTTCTGACCCGGTCGTAAGGGGGCGCGATTATGCCAGAAAAGACAGGAAATCGATGCCCCGTCTGCTCACTGGTCACACCCTTCTTCGATTTAATTTGTTGCAGGGCGTGAAAACCAAGCAGTACGCAGGGTTTTTCAAATCTTTGATTTTATTGAAAAAATAAGATTTTTAAGCCAGTTTTTCTGATATCTCAAAGGCTCAAACGCTTGTCTGAAATATCTCTGAAACCTGTGGGACGCTCGTTCATAAGCCGCAGAACAGCGATATAGCCGCTGCCCGCGCTTAGCGGGCGCGCGAGGTGTCGTCTTCCACCGCGCTGTGGCTCAGGCGGACGTCGACTTTCGAATGCTCAACCGCCGTGGCTCATGGCTCTTCGGCTTTGAGTTCCTTTTCGATCTTTTCGATTTCCTGCTTGAACACCTGATCCTGAACAGTAGGGCGCTTGCGCCATGCCTTGCGTTCCGGTTCCGGCTGAGCGGCGTAGGTGGTGACTTCCCCGCCGTAAACTTCCTTGTAACGTTGTTCCTGGCGCTCTAGTTCCGCGCGCAGTTCGTCTTTTGTCACGGTGCTACCTGTATGAGTTGAATTGAATATCCGGTGAAACACACTGCAACGAGTCAATTGCGCGCCCCCGCCAGTCATCCACAGCTCGATCGGGCGCGGAGACATTGCAGAGGCGATCAAGACTTCCGTGTTACAGGCGGCTACGGCACCAGATAAAAACTGACGCAGCATCAGTTTCCTGTTTCAGCGAGCGCTGGCGTTGCATGTGTGATGGGCGCCGGGCGCTGGCCGGAGCTGAGACGAAGGACCTCGTTTCAGCAAGTCGCGGGCTTTTGATTAAAGCGCCGCGACTAGGGTGCATTATAGCGGCCGATTCGGGAATGACTATCTTTGCCAAGTTAAAAACGGTTCTGAATGTGTGATGGTTTTGTTGCTGGCAACTTTTGCCGCTAGTTAAGTGTAAAGACAGCGTTATAGAACCGGCGTTCTGTTTTTGGCGCCATTAACTAGAACAACTAAGTTGCGAGCAGAATCGCTAAAGCTGCCTCAAGGATGAAGAGGAGGGCGGGAGTCTGGATTGCGATTATCGGTCGGCGGTTCGATAATCGCCCAATGTTGGCGCCCCGGTGCTTGTGCATCGCGTGGCGAGCCGTTTGACTAGGCATCGATGCGTGCCGGACAAGGCCAAGAAATGAACGATCAAATGCGCAACTCCTTCACCTCGGTGGCGCCGCCCATCGTCGCCTCGCCGGCCAAGCGCATTCAGGCGCTGACCGGTGATCCGGATTTCATGACGTCCCTGGCCCGTGGTCTGGCAGTGGTGCAGGCGTTTCAGGAACGCAAACGCCACCTGACCATCGCGCAGATAAGTCATCGCACGGAAATCCCCCGCGCCGCCGTGCGCCGTTGCCTGCATACGTTGATCAAGCTCGGCTACGCCACCACCGACGGGCGCACCTATTCGCTGCTGCCGAAAGTGCTGACCCTCGGCCATGCCTATCTGTCCTCAACCCCGCTGGCCGTTTCCGCACAGCCGTATCTCGACCGTATGAGCGAGCAACTGCACGAGGCCTGCAACATGGCGACGCTGGAGGGCGATGACATTCTCTATATCGCGCGTTCGGCGACCACTCAGCGATTGATCTCGGTCGACCTTTCCGTCGGCGGGCGGTTGCCGGCGTATTGCACGTCGATGGGGCGGATTCTGCTAGCGGCACTGGATGACACTTCCCTGGGCGAATACCTCGACCACGCCGAACTGGTGGCCAAGACCAGCCGCACCATTCATACCCCCGACGCGTTGCTCGAATGTTTGCAGCAGGTGCGGCAGCAGGGCTGGTGCATTGTCGATCAGGAACTGGAACAGGGGCTGCGCTCGATCGCCGTTCCGGTGTACGACGCCTCGGGGCAAGTGGTCGCCGCGCTGAATGTCAGCACCCACGCCGGGCGGGTCAGTCGCGCCGAGCTGGAGCAGCGCTTCTTGCCCGGCCTGCTCAGCGCCAGTCGCGACCTCAGTGCGCAACTGTTCGCCTGAGGAAGCTGTTCGATAAACGCACAGTGTTGCGTTTATCGAATTGACGCTAAAACCCTCGGATCATTAATGTCGCGGCAGCGTCATCCGGCGCTGATGTGAATGAGCTCGCCGGACTGTCGACCCCATAATAATGACAAGAGGCAACTCACCATGCGCTCGCTCCCCGACTGTCTGTATCCCACCCGTTGTTGCCGGGTTCACCGCAACGCCTGATTACAACCTTCTATTCTTGTGACCGTGCCTTCCTTCGGCCGGCCGCCGTTCGACTGCGTTTTTTGCGTGGAATAAAAATAATGAACCAGCCTCAGTCCGCTGTGGGTAACTGCCTCGATGTGCAGACCTTCATCAACGCCCAACCGATCTCGCGCTATCAGTGGCGGGTGGTGATCCTGTGTTTCCTGATCGTATTTCTCGACGGCCTCGACACCGCCGCCATGGGCTTCATCGCCCCGGCGCTCTCGCAAGACTGGGGCATTGATCGCGCCAGCCTAGGCCCGGTGATGAGTGCTGCGCTGATCGGCATGGTCTTCGGCGCTCTCGGCTCTGGCCCTTTGGCTGACCGCTTCGGGCGCAAAGTCGTACTCGTCGGCGCGGTGACTCTGTTCGGCGGCTTCAGCCTGGCCTCGGCGTACAGCACCAACGTCGAACAACTGCTGGTGTTGCGCTTCCTCACCGGCCTCGGTCTCGGCGCGGGCATGCCCAACGCCACGACCCTGCTTTCGGAATACACACCCGAGCGCAAGAAGTCGCTGCTGGTGACCAGCATGTTCTGCGGCTTCAACCTCGGCATGGCCGGCGGCGGTTTCATCTCCGCGAAGCTGATCCCGGCGTTCGGCTGGCATGCTCTGCTGATGATCGGCGGGATCCTGCCGCTGATCCTCGCCGTGGTATTGGTGTTCTGGCTGCCGGAATCGGCGCGCTATCTGGTGGTGCGCAACCGTGGCACCGACAAAGTACGCAAGACTCTCGCGCCGATCGACCCGGTTACCGTTGCCCAGGCTGCGAGCTTCAGCGTGCCGGAACAGAAGACCGTGAAGGCGCGTAATGTCTTTGCGGTGATCTTCTCCGGCACTTACAGCTCCGGCACGCTGCTGTTGTGGCTGACCTATTTCATGGGCCTGGTGATTGTGTACCTGCTGACCAGTTGGCTGCCGACGCTGATGCGCGACAGCGGCGCGAGCATGGAACAGGCTGCGTTCATCGGTGCGTTGTTCCAGTTTGGTGGGGTGTTGAGCGCGGTCGGGGTGGGCTGGGCGATGGACCGCTTCAATCCGCACAAGGTCATCGGTATTTTCTACCTGCTGGCCGGGGTGTTTGCCTACGCCGTGGGGCAGAGCCTGGGCAACATCACCTTGCTGGCGACGCTGGTGCTGGTGGCAGGCATGTGCGTCAACGGCGCGCAATCGGCGATGCCGTCATTGGCCGCGCGCTTCTACCCGACTCAAGGCCGCGCGACCGGGGTGTCGTGGATGCTCGGCATCGGCCGCTTCGGCGCGATCCTCGGCGCGTGGATGGGCGCAACCTTGCTCGGCCTGGGCTGGAATTTCGAGCAAGTGCTGACCGCACTGGTGATCCCGGCCGGTTTGGCGACGGCGGCGGTGCTGATCAAAGGCATGGTCAGTCATGCGGATGCGACCTGAGGCAGACCCATGATCGTTCCCACGCTCCGCGTGGGAATGCCTCAACGGACGCTCTGCGTTCGGCTGTACAGGGACGCGGAGCGTCCCGGGCTGCATTCCCACGCGGAGCGTGGGAACGATCATTAGGCAAGCAACAATCCGTTCGATAAACGAACACTCAGTCGATTATCGGATTGTTTGGCGAATTTCCCGAGCTTAATCTTCAGTGACTCCGGCGCTGAACCTCGCGCCTTTTTATCACTGGCGATTCCTTACAAGAACAGGAGCCCGCTCCATGGCTGAGATCCTTTCGCTGCACGACGCGGTGAAGCAATTCGTCAACGACGGCGACACCGTCGCCCTCGAAGGCTTCACTCACCTGATCCCTACGGCAGCGGGTCATGAAATCATTCGTCAAGGCAAGAAAGATCTGACGCTGGTGCGGATGACGCCTGACCTGATCTACGACCAACTGATCGGCGCCGGTTGCGCGCGCAAACTGATTTTCTCCTGGGGCGGCAACCCGGGTGTGGGCTCGCTGCACCGCCTGCGTGACGCGGTCGAGAAACAATGGCCGCACGCGCTGGAAATCGAAGAACACAGCCACGCCGACCTCGCCAACGCCTACGTTGCCGGCGCGTCCGGCCTGCCGTTCGCGGTGCTGCGTGCCTACGCCGGCTCCGACCTGCCGAAGGTCAATCCGCTGATCAAAACCGTGACCTGTCCGTTCACCGGCGAAGTGCTGGCGGCAGTGCCTTCGGTACGCCCGGACGTCACCGTGATCCACGCGCAAAAGGCCGACCGCAAAGGCAACGTGTTGCTCTGGGGCATTCTCGGTGTGCAGAAAGAAGCCGCGCTGGCGGCCAAGCGCTGCATCGTCACCGTGGAAGAAATCGTCGACGACCTCAATGCACCGATGAACGCTTGCGTACTGCCGACCTGGGCCTTGAGCGCGGTCTGCCACGTGCCGGGTGGCGCGCATCCGTCCTACGCCCACGGTTACACCGAGCGTGACAATCGGTTCTATCAGGCGTGGGACCCGATCGCTCGCGACCGTGAGACGTTTACCGCGTGGATCAACGAATACATCCATGGCTGCGCTGACTTCAGCGAATTCCAGGCCAAATTGGCCGCTGCTTCGGAGGCCAAGTAATGACTTACACCACCAATGAAATGATGACCGTCGCGGCGGCCCGGCGCCTGAAGAACGGCTCGGTATGTTTCGTCGGCATCGGCCTGCCATCGAAAGCCGCCAACCTCGCGCGGCTGACTTCATCGCCAGACGTAGTGCTGATCTACGAATCCGGCCCGATTGGCGCCAAGCCGAGCGTACTGCCTCTGTCGATCGGTGACGGTGAGCTGGCCGAGACCGCCGACACGGTGGTGCCGACCGGTGAGATTTTTCGCTACTGGCTGCAGGGCGGGCGCATCGACGTTGGTTTCCTCGGCGCCGCGCAGGTCGACCGTTTCGGCAACATCAACACCACCGTGGTCGGCGACTACCACGCGCCGAAAGTGCGTCTGCCGGGTGCCGGTGGCGCGCCGGAGATTGCCGGTTCGGCGAAAAGCGTGCTGATCATCCTTAAACAGTCGGCGCGTTCGTTTGTCGACAAGCTCGATTTCATCACCTCGGTCGGTCACGGCGAAGGTGGCGATTCGCGTAAACGTCTCGGCCTGCCGGGCGCCGGGCCGGTGGGCATCATCACCGACCTGTGCATCATGGAACCGGAGGAGGGTACCCACGAATTCGTGGTCACTGCGCTGCATCCGGGCATGACCCGCGAGCAAGTGGTCGCCGCCACCGGTTGGGCGATCCGTTTTGCCGACGCTGTTGAAACCACCGCTGAGCCGACCGAAGTCGAGCTGACGGCGCTGCGTGATCTGGAAGCGCGCACCGCTGCCGCCCATGGCCAGGCACCGGGAGAAGCATGATGCGTGACGTGTATATCTGCGACGCGATTCGCACCCCCATCGGACGCTTCGGCGGCGCACTGTCCGCCGTGCGCGCCGATGACCTGGCCGCCGTGCCGATCAAGGCCCTGATGGAGCGCAATCCATCGGTGGACTGGAACGCCGTCGATGAGGTGTTCCTCGGCTGCGCCAACCAGGCCGGCGAAGACAACCGCAACGTTGCGCGCATGGCGCTGCTGCTGGCGGGTCTGCCGGACAGCGTGCCCGGCGTTACGCTCAATCGCCTCTGCGCTTCGGGCATGGACGCGATCGGCACCGCATTCCGTGCGATCGCCAGCGGCGAGATGGAGCTGGCGATTGCCGGTGGCGTCGAATCGATGTCCCGCGCGCCATTCGTGATGGGCAAGGCCGACGCGGCGTTCTCGCGCAACATGAAACTGGAAGACACCACCATCGGCTGGCGTTTCATCAACCCGCTGATGAAGGCGCAGTACGGCGTCGATGCCATGCCGCAGACTGCTGACAACGTTGCCGACGACTACAGGGTTTCGCGCGCAGATCAGGACGCCTTTGCTCTGCGCAGTCAGCAACGTACCGCCGCCGCGCAGGCTGCCGGTTACTTCGCTGAAGAAATCGTCGAAGTGCGCATCGCCCACAAAAAGGGCGAAACCGTGGTCAGCCAGGACGAACATCCGCGCGCCGACACCACGATCGAAGCACTGGCCAAGCTGAAACCGGTCAACGGCGCGGACAAAACCGTTACTGCCGGCAATGCCTCCGGGGTCAACGATGGTGCTGCTGCGCTGATTCTGGCTTCGGCCGAAGCGGTGAAAAAACACGGCCTGACCGCCCGCGCAAAAGTGCTCGGCATGGCCAGCGCCGGCGTCGCACCACGGGTGATGGGCATCGGCCCGGTGCCGGCGGTGCGTAAACTGACCGAGCGCCTTGGCGTCGCGGTCAGCGATTTCGACGTGATCGAACTCAACGAAGCGTTTGCCAGCCAGGGCCTCGCGGTATTGCGCGAGTTGGGCCTGGCCGACGATGCGCCGCAGGTCAACCCGAATGGCGGCGCGATTGCCCTCGGTCATCCGTTGGGCATGAGCGGTGCGCGGCTGGTGCTGACCGCCCTGCATCATCTGGAAAAGACTGGCGGCAAGAAAGGTCTGGCGACCATGTGCGTCGGTGTTGGCCAGGGTCTGGCCCTGGCCATCGAACGTGTCTGACGCGCTGCGGCACTTACAAGAACTGAGGAAAGCGAAATGACTGACAAGCCTGGTTACCGTCGCCCACAGGCAGGCACTCAGCCTGACTACCTGCACCCGACGTATCAATCCACCAACCTGCGCTCGCCGTCCAAGCCGTTGGTGCACCTGCCGCACTCGCTATCGGAAATCACCGGGCCGACCATCGGCGCCGAACACGTTGCCGAAAAGGACAATGACCTGACCGCACAGCACGACGGCGAACCGTTGGGCGAGCGCATCATCATTCACGGCCGCGTGCTCGACGAAGACGGCCTGCCGGTGCCGGGGATTCTGGTGGAGATCTGGCAGGCCAATGCCGCCGGCCGCTACAACCATGCCCGCGACCTGCACGACGCGCCGCTGGACCCGAACTTCACCGGCACCGGCCGCACCGTCACCGATGCCGACGGCTGGTACCAGTTCCAGACCATCAAGCCCGGCGCCTATCCGTGGGGCAACCACCACAACGCCTGGCGCCCGGCGCACATCCACTTTTCCCTGTTCGGGCCGAGCATTCTTACGCGTCTGGTCACGCAAATGTATTTCCCCGGCGACCCGTTGCTGGCGTATGACCCGATCTACAACTGCGTGCCGGACACCTCGGCCAAGGAACGCCTGATCGCTGCTTTCGATCTGGAAAAAACCATTCCGTCCTACGCCCTCGGTTACCGCTGGGACATCGTGCTGCGCGGCCGTGAAGCCACGCCGATGGAGAAATAAGATGACGCTTTATGCGACCACGTCCCACACCGTCGGGCCGTATTACCACATCGGCCTGACCTGGCTGAACCGCGAAACCCTGGCCAACGAGCTGACCCTCGGCGAGCGCGTGGCGATCACCGGCCAAGTGGTGGACGGCAATGGCGATGTCGTCAACGACGCCATGCTCGAAGTCTGGCAGGCCAACGCCGCCGGCAAGTACGACCACCCGGAAGATCAGCAGGACAAACCGCTCGATCCGAATTTCGAAGGCTTTGGCCGGGTACCGGTGGACGCCGAGGGGCGCTTCCGTTTCACCACGATCAAACCCGGCACCGTGCCCGGCCTGAAAGGCTCGACCCAGGCGCCGCATCTGGTGGTGCTGGTGTTTGCTCGCGGTCTGGTCAAGCACTTGCTGACGCGGATTTATTTCGAGGGCGAACCGGCGAACGTTGCTGATCCGTTGCTGGAATGTGTGCCGGCGGAGCGTCGCCAGACGTTGCTGGCCAAGGCGGATGCGTCGGGTGTGTACCAGTGGAATGTAGTTCTGCAGGGCACCGATGCCGAGACGGTGTTCTTCGATTATTGAGAGAACACCCCAAATCCCGTGCAGGACAGAGTCCCTGTGGTGAGAGGATTTATCCCCGCTGGGCTGCGAAGCAGCCCCAAAAACCAGTCGGCGCGGTATTCAGATGAACCGCGTGTATCTGATTTGCGAGTGCCTCGCACTTTAGCGGGGATAAATCCCCTCGCCACAAAGGCTGATCCAGACTTGGGTGACGATCCGATGTGGAACGGGACTGTTGCAAAGTATGTCTAGACTGTGACTGTCCCTATCGAGTGAAAAAACAATGACAACCACCACCTCCCACTACACCGGCGAAGAGCGCAGCAAGCGCATCTTTGCCATCGTCGGCGCTTCGTCCGGCAACCTCGTCGAATGGTTCGACTTCTACGTCTACGCCTTCTGCGCGATCTATTTCGCCCCGGCGTTTTTCCCCTCCGATAACCCCACCGTGCAACTGGTCAACACCGCTGGCGTGTTCGCTGCCGGGTTCCTGATGCGGCCGATTGGTGGCTGGATTTTCGGCCGGGTCGCTGACAAGCACGGGCGCAAGAACTCGATGCTCATCTCGATTCTGATGATGTGCTTCGGCTCGCTGCTGATTGCCTGCCTGCCGACCTACAAGGACATCGGCGTCTGGGCGCCGGTGCTGTTGCTGTTCGCGCGTTTGCTGCAAGGTCTGTCGGTGGGCGGCGAATACGGCACCACCGCGACTTACATGAGCGAGGTTGCGCTCAAGGGCCAGCGCGGTTTCTTCGCCTCGTTCCAGTACGTGACGCTGATTGGCGGACAACTGCTGGCGGTGTCGCTGGTGGTGGTGCTGCAACAGTTCCTCACTGAAGAAGACCTGCGTGCCTACGGCTGGCGGATTCCGTTCGTGGTCGGTGCGGTGGCGGCGCTGATTTCGCTGTTCCTGCGTCGTTCGCTGAAGGAAACCACCAATAAGGAAACCCGTGCGCACAAAGACGCCGGTAGCATCACTGCACTGTTCCGCGATCATAAAGCGGCGTTCATCACCGTGCTCGGCTACACCGCTGGCGGCTCGCTGATTTTCTACACCTTCACCACCTACATGCAGAAATACCTGGTGAACACCGCCGGGATGCACGCCAAGACCGCCAGCTACATCATGACCGGCGCGCTGTTCCTGTATATGTGCATGCAGCCGTTGTTCGGCATGCTCGCCGACAAGATCGGCCGACGGAACTCGATGCTCTGGTTCGGCGCCCTCGGCACGCTGTTCACCGTGCCGATTCTGCTCAGCCTGAAAAGCATCACCAGCCCGTTCCTCGCCTTCGTACTGATCACCCTGGCGCTGGCGATTGTCAGTTTCTACACCTCGATCAGCGGTCTGGTAAAAGCCGAGATGTTCCCGCCGGAAGTCCGCGCCCTCGGTGTCGGCCTGGCTTACGCAGTGGCGAATGCAATCTTCGGTGGCTCGGCAGAATTCGTTGCCCTGAGTCTCAAAGCCGGCGGCATGGAAAACGCCTTCTACTGGTACGTCACGGCGATGATGGCGGTGGCCTTCCTGTTCAGCCTGCGTTTGCCCAAGCAGGCGAAGTATCTGCACCACGATCTGTAAACCCATGTGCGCGGGCTGCGAGGCCCGCGCCGGCAAGGACTGTTTATGACTCAGCGACCGGGCAATCAATTGTTCGATGCCTACTTCACCGCCCGCGATATGCGCGAAGTGTTCTGCGATCAGGGCCGGGTGCAGGCGATGCTTGATTTCGAAGCGGCGCTGGCCCGGGCCGAGGCGCGGGTCGGGCTGATTCCTTCATCGGCCGTGGCACCGATTGCCACAGCGTGCGACGCGGGCCTGTATGACTTCGCGGCGCTGGGCGAGGCGATTGCCACGGCCGGCAATTCGGCGATCCCACTGGTCAAGGCCTTGGGCAAGCAGATCGCCTCGAGCGATGCCGAAGCCGAGCGCTATGTGCATCTGGGCGCGACCAGTCAGGACGTGATGGATTCCGGGCTGGTCCTGCAATTGCGCCAGGCGCTGGCGCTGATCGAAGACCAACTGGCGCAACTGGCCGACTCGCTCGCAGCTCAGGCACAACGTTTCGCTACCACGCCACTGGCCGGGCGCACCTGGCTGCAACATGCCACGCCAGTGACCCTCGGTATGAAAATCGCCGGATGGCTGGGCGCCGTCACGCGCAGCCGTCAGCGTCTGCAACAACTGAAACCGCGTTTGCTGGTGCTGCAATTCGGTGGCGCCTCCGGCACGCTCGCGGCGCTGGGTGAACAGGCGTTGCCGATCGCCGAAGCATTGGCCGAAGAGCTGCAACTGACGCTGCCCGAGCAACCGTGGCATACCCAGCGTGATCGCATCGTCGAATTCGGCGCGGTGCTTGGCCTGATCGCCGGCAGCCTCGGCAAATTCGGCCGCGACATCAGCCTTTTGATGCAGACCGAAGCAGCGGAAGTATTCGAGCCTGCGGCACCGGGCAAGGGTGGTTCGTCGACCATGCCGCACAAACGCAATCCGGTCGGCGCGGCGGTGCTGATCGGCGCGGCCACGCGGGTGCCGGGGCTGGTGTCGACGCTGTTCAGCGCGATGCCGCAGGAACATGAACGCAGCCTTGGTTTGTGGCATGCCGAATGGGAAACCCTGCCGGAAATCTGCTGCCTGGTGTCCGGTTCGCTGCACCAGGCGCGCTTGCTGGCCGACGGTCTGGAAGTCGACGCGGCGCGCATGGCCCGCAACCTCGAATTGACCCAGGGCCTCGTGCTGGCCGAAGCGGTGAGCATCGTCCTCGCCCAACGCGTCGGCCGCGACACCGCGCATCATCTGCTCGAGCAATGCTGCAAACGCGCGGTGGCCGAGCAACGCCATCTGCGTGCGGTGCTGGCTGACGAGCCGCAGGTCACCGCCGAACTCAGTGGCGCTGAGCTCGATGATCTTCTGAACCCCGCGCATTACCTTGGCCAGGCGCAAGTCTGGGTCGAGCGCGCGGTGGCTGAACACAACGCTTTGACTGTCTGAAGGAGAGGGCTGTGGCTTTCGTTCAACTCGCCGATGGCGAACTGCACTATGAAATTGAGGGCCCGGCGGAGGCGCCGGTGCTGGTGCTGTCCAACTCGCTGGGCACCGACCTGCACATGTGGGACGCGCAAATGCCGGCGTTCACCGAGCATTTCCGCGTGCTGCGTTTCGACACGCGCGGCCATGGGCAATCGCTGGTCACCGAGGGGCCGTACAGCATCGAACAACTCGGTCGCGACGTGCTCGGTCTGCTCGATGCGCTGCATATCGAGCGCGCGCATTTCTGCGGGCTGTCGATGGGCGGGCTGATCGGTCAGTGGCTGGGGATCAACGCAGGCCATCGTCTGCACAAACTGATCGTGTGCAACACCGCAGCGAAAATCGGCGATCCGTCGGTGTGGAATCCGCGCATCGAAACCGTGTTGCGCGACGGCCCGGCGGCGATGGTCGCGCTGCGTGATGCCTCGATTGCGCGCTGGTTTACCCCGGACTTTTCCGCAGCGCATCCCGAGGCGGCGAAGAAGATTACCGACATGCTTGCCGCAACCAATCCACAAGGCTATGCGGCCAACTGCGCGGCCGTGCGCGATGCCGATTTCCGTGAACAACTGGCTTCGATCAACGTGCCGTTGCTGGTGATTGCCGGCAGCGAAGATGCGGTGACGCCGCCGTCCGGCGGGCACTTCATCCGCGACCACGTGCGCGGTGCCGAGTACGCCGAGTTCCATGCGGCGCATTTGTCCAACGTGCAGGCCGGTGCCGCTTTCAGCGACCGTGTGCTGGCGTTTCTGCAGGCTCAGTGAGGAAGAATTTGTGGACGAGAAACAACGTTACGACGAAGGCATGCAAGTACGCCGCGCGGTGCTGGGCGATGCCCACGTCGATCGCAGCCTGACCACGCTGACCGAGTTCAACTCGGAATTCCAGGAGATGATCACCCGCCACGCCTGGGGCGACATCTGGACCCGCCCGGGCCTGCCCCGCCATACCCGCAGCCTGATCACCATCGCCATGCTGATCGGCATGAACCGCGAGGGCGAACTGAAACTGCACCTGCGCGCAGCGGCCAACAACGGCGTCAGCCGTGGCGAGATCAAGGAAGTGATCATGCAGAGCGCGATCTACTGCGGAATTCCGGCGGCGAATGCGACGTTTCATCTGGCTGAATCGGTGTGGGATGAGCTAGGAGTCGAATCCCGGGATTGATGGCGCCCGAAATTACGCCTTCGCGAGCAAGCTCGCTCCCACATTGGAGTTGTGTCGATCACAAAACAAATGTGGGAGCGAGCTTGCTCGCGAAGACCATTTCATATTCGACAGAGATGTCGACTGAAGCTGCGCTTTCGCGAGCAGGCTCGCTCCCACAGTGGGGCATGTGTGGTTAGAGAAGGCTGATCGGGTAGCTGACGATCAGGCGATTTTCATCGAACTCGTTGTTGCTGAAGTCGCGGCGCATGGTCGAGTTGCGCCATCTGACGTTCAAATCCTTCAAAGTGCCGCTCTGCACCGTGTAACCGAGTTCCGATTCGCGACCCCATTCCTTGCCGTCGGTGATCGTCCCGGTGTGCACGTTGTCGCCGCTGATGTAGCGGTTCATCAGGGTCAGGCCGGGGATGCCCATGGCGGCGAAGTTGTAGTCGTGGCGCAACTGCCAGGAGCGTTCCTGAGCGTTGTCATAACTGGCGTTGTAGCTGTCGTTGGCCAAGGTGCCGCCGCTGGTGCCGTTGACGCGCATCCACGCGCTGTCGCCGGTCAGTTTCTGCAGGCCGAGGTAGAACGTGTTGCCGCCGTACTTGGCCGAAAACATGCCGTACCAGGTCTTGTTGTCCAGATCGCCGGCACGCGCGCTGCCATCTTCCTTGCCGTAGAAAAATCCGAGGTTGGCGCCCAGCGTCCAGTCGCCGAGCGGCTGACTGTGCAGCACGTTGAGGTACTGCTGGCTGTAGATGTCCTTGAGCTGCGCGTTCCACAGGCCGATCTGCGTGCGCTTGTCGTTGAACAGGTATTCGCCGCCCTGGAAGTTGAAACGATCAGAGGTGAACGCGGCTTTGCCGGTCATCGACATGTCGCTCATGCTGCTGTCGTCGCGCGGGCTGTTGGCGCGGAACTGGCCGCCATAGAGGGTCAGGCCGGCGATTTCCTTCGAGGTGATCTGGCCGCCACGGAAGGTCTGCGGCAGCGAACGACCGTCGTCCGAACGCAGGATCGGCAGCACGGGCATCCACTCACCGACCTTGACTTCGGTCTGCGAAAGCTTGGCCTTGAACGCGACGTTGGTGCGGCCGAAGTTATCCGCCGGGCGCCCGTCATGGTCCAGCGGCAACAACTGCGTACCACCCGTGCCTTTACCGCCATCGAGCTTGATCGAATACAGCCCGAGTACGTCCATGCCGAAACCGACGGTGCCTTGGGTGAAGCCGGATTTGGCGTCGAGGATGAAACTCTGCGTCCACTCTTCAGCCTTGCCTTGGGCCTTGGTCGGGTTGGTGAAGTTGCGGTTGATATAGAAGTTGCGCAGGTTGAGGTTGACCTTGGCGCCTTCAACGAAGCCGCCTTCTTCGGCGCTGGCTGGCAGTGCCAGACCGGCGATGGCCAGGGCGATCACAGCGGGCAATGCGTAGGGCACAGGGAAAACTGTCATGGACTTGGGTCTCTCTTGTTTTTTTAGGGCGAACGGCGGCGCTGTCGCGGCGGATGCGGCGCAGGCAACATGATGCAGATCTGAGATGCAGCGGTGGCGGTCAGCCGGGCGGGGCAGGGCGCTGGAGCATGGTGTCGAACCTTGTTGTTATTGGTTTTCTGGTTCGAATGGTGAAGGGCCTGTGTGTTCGGGTTCAATTGCTGAAAGCGGGTTTTGGGCGGTTATCGAACGCAAGATTCATGCGGATTTGTGGTGAGTGTGAGGTCCTCTTCGCGAGCAGGCTCGCTCCCACAACTGGAATGCGTTCCCCTGTGGGAGCGAGCCTGCTCGCGAAGAGGCCAGTTCGGCCGCGAAACCTTTGCGACAGGCAACAAAAAGCCCACCGAAATGGTGGGCTTGATGTAGTCAGCCGATGATCAGAACAGCTTCATCTTCGGCGCTTCTTCTTTCAGCGCTTCGTTCTGCGCGGTCTGCGCATTCCAGCCACCGCCCAAGGCCTTGTACAGGTTGACCGCACTGGTCAGCTGCGCGAGGCGGTCGGTGATCAGCGCTTGTTGTGCGCTGAACAACTGACGCTGGGCATCGAGGAAGGTCAGGTTGCTGTCGACGCCGATGCGGTAGCGACGTTCGGCCAGGCGGTAGTAATCCTGGTTGGCCTGAACGAAGTCACGCTGCGCTTGCAGCTGCTCGGTGTAGGTCTGGCGAGCGGCGAGGCCGTCGGCGACTTCCTGGAAGGCGGTCTGGATGGACTTCTCGTAGTTCGCCACGCCAATGTCCTTCTGGATCTTGGCGTAGTCGAGGCTGGCGCGCAGGCTGCCGGCGTTGAAGATCGGCAGGTTGATCTGCGGCTGGAACAGCCACGTCCCCGAACCGCCCTTGAACAGGCCGGACAGGTCCGGGCTCAGGCTGCCCGCGTTGGCGGTCAGGCTGATGCTCGGAAAGAACGCTGCACGCGCCGCACCGATGTTGGCGTTGGCCGCCTTCAGGTTGTACTCGGCCTGGAGGATGTCCGGACGACGTTGCAGCAGGTCCGAAGGCAGACCGGCCGGTACGTCGCTGAGCAGATCATCAGACAGCGGTTTGGCTGCTTGCAGATTGGCCGGAATACCGGTGCCGAGCAGCAGGGTCAGGCTGTTTTCGTCCTGTGCGACCTGGCGGGTATAACGCGCCAGTTGCGCCCGGGCGTTTTCCACCGAGGTACGCGACTGTGCCAGATCCAGCGCCGAAGCCACACCGACTTCGTTGCTGCGGCTGGTCAATTTGTAGCTTTCTTCGAAGGCACCGAGGGTGTCCTGCGTCAGCTTGAGCAGTTCCTTGTCCGCCTGCCAGGTCAGGTAGGCATTGGCGACGTTGGCGACCAGACTGATCTGTGTGCTGCGGCGTGCTTCTTCGGTAGCGAAGTACTGTTGCAGCGCTTGCTCGCTCAGGCTGCGCACCCGACCGAACAGGTCGAGTTCGTAGGCGCTGACGCCGACGGTGGCGGAATACGAACTGCTGATCATCGACTCGCCGGTCTGCGAGGCACGGGCAGGCAGACGCTGGCGGCTGCCGGCGGCATTGGCCGACACTGCCGGGAACAGGTCGGCGCGCTGGATGCGGTACTGCGCCGCGTAAGCGTCGATGTTCAGCGCCGCGACACGCAGGTCGCGGTTGTTTTCCAGGGCGACCTGGATAAGCTGTTGCAGGGCCGGGTCATGGAAAAACTGCTTCCAGCCCTGTTCGGCAGCGGCTTGCGCCGGAGCCTGGGCCGGCGAATATGCCGGCCCCTGCGGGTACTGGCCTGCGACCGGAGCCTCAGGCTGCTGATAGTCAGGTATCAGCGAGCAACCGCTCAGCACGAAGGCGGCGACTGCGATGGAGAGTAGCGACTTGCTCATTGGCCAGCCTCTTTAGGAGTTTCAGTAGTCTCATCCGCGTCGGTCTTTTTGCGCTGACCGATGGACGACACAGTAACGAAGAACAGTGGGACCCAGAAGATCGCCAGGATCGTGGCCGTGAGCATACCGCCAATCACGCCGGTACCGATCGCATGTTGACTGCCTGAACCGGCGCCGGTGGAAATCGCCAGCGGCACAACACCGAGGACGAAGGCCAGCGATGTCATGATGATCGGGCGCAGACGCATGCGGCAGGCTTCAATCGCCGCTTCACGCAGGCTGCGTCCCTGTTCATGCAGTTCCTTGGCGAATTCGACGATCAGAATGGCGTTTTTAGCCGCCAGACCGATGGTCGTCAACAAGCCCACCTGGAAGTACACGTCGTTGGACAGACCGCGCAGGCTGGTGGCCATCAGCGCACCGATGATCCCCAGCGGTACCACGAGCATGACCGCGATCGGAATCGACCAGCTTTCATACAGCGCCGCCAGACACAGGAACACCATCAGCAGCGACAGGGCGTACAGCGCTGGCGCTTGCGAGCCGGACAGACGTTCCTCGTAGGACAGACCGGTCCAGGAAATACCGACACCGGACGGCAGCTTCTTGGCAATCGCTTCGACTTCAGCCATCGCTTCACCGGTGGAATAGCCCGGTGCCGGAGCCCCGAGGACCTCGACCGCTTCCACACCGTTGTAGCGCGCCAGCTTCGGCGAACCGTAGACCCACTCGCCCTTGGCGAACGCCGAGAACGGAACCATGGTGCCTTCGGCGTTGCGCACGTACCACTTCTTCAGGTCTTCGGGGCTCATGCGCGAGTCCGGTTGGCCCTGCACGTAGACTTTCTTCACCCGACCACGGTCGATGAAGTCGTTGACGTAGCTACTGCCCAGCGCGATCGACAGGGTGTTGTTGATGTCGCTGATGGTGATGCCGAGGGCACTGGCCTTCTCGTCATCGATTTCCAGCTGGAACTGCGGCTCATCGTTCAGGCCGTTCGGACGCACCTGGGTCAGCACCTTGCTTTGCGCCGCCATGCCGAGGAACTGGTTGCGCGCTTCCATCAGTTTTTCGTGACCGATACCGGCGCGGTCCTGCAGGAACACGTCGAAACCGGTGGCGTTACCCAATTCCAGAACCGCTGGCGGGGCGAAGGCAAACACCATCGCGTCGCGGAAGCTGAAGAAGTGTTGCTGGGCACGCGCAGCGAGGTTGAACACGCTGTTGTCGGCGTTACGTTCGCCCCACGGCTTGAGCATGATGAACGCCATACCCGAGCTCTGGCCACGACCGGCGAAGTTGAAGCCGGTCACGGTAAACACCGAAGCCACCGCGTCCGCCTCACCGCCGTCCTTGTTCGGACGCAGCAGGTACTCACGCATTTCGTCCACGACCACTTGCGTACGCTGGGCACTGGAACCGGCCGGGGTCTGCACCTGGGCGAACAGAACGCCCTGGTCTTCTTCCGGGAGGAACGCGGTCGGAATGCGGGTGAACAGCCAGATCATGCCCACGACGATCAACAGGTACGCCAGCAGATACGGCGCCTTGCGGGTCAGCATGTTGCCGACGCCACGCTCGTAGCTGCGTACGCCACGGTCGAAGTTGCGGTTGAACCAGCCGAAGAAACCTTTCTTCGGGGTGCCGTGCTCGCCTTTCGGAATCGGCTTGAGCATGGTTGCGCAAAGCGCCGGGGTGAAGATCAGGGCAACCAGTACCGACAGGGCCATGGCCGACACGATGGTGATCGAGAACTGCTTGTAGATCACACCGGTGGAGCCGCTGAAGAACGCCATCGGCAGCAGTACCGCCGAGAGCACGAGGGCGATACCGACCAGTGCACCCTGGATCTGGCCCATGGATTTCTTTGTCGCTTCCTTCGGTGACAAGCCTTCTTCGCTCATCACCCGCTCGACGTTTTCCACCACGACGATGGCATCGTCCACCAGCAGACCGATGGCCAGCACCATGCCGAACATGGTCAGGGTGTTGATGCTGAAACCGGCGGCGGCGAGGATGCCGAATGTACCGAGCAGTACCACTGGCACGGTCATCGTGGTGATGACGGTGGCGCGGAAGTTCTGCAGGAACAGGAACATCACCAGGAACACCAGCGCGATCGCTTCGACCAGCGTGTGCACCACGCCTTTGATCGACTCGGTCACCACCGGGGTGGTGTCGTACGGGAACACCACTTCCATGCCTTGCGGGAAGAACGGCTTGAGGCTGTCGATGGTGTTGCGCAGCGCTTTGGCGGTATCGAGGGCGTTGGCGCCGTTGGCCAGTTTCACCGCCAGACCGGACGCCGGGCTGCCGTTGAACTGGGCGCTGATCGCGTAGTTCTCACCGCCGAGGCCGACTTCAGCCACGTCTTTGAGGCGAACCTGCGAACCGTCCTTGTTGACCTTGAGCAGGATTTCCTTGAACTGCTCGGCGGTCTGCAGACGGGTCTTGCCGATGATCGTCGCGTTCAGTTGCTGGCCCTGCACGGCAGGCAAGCCACCGAGCTGACCGGACGACACCTGGACGTTCTGCGCAGCAATGGCGTTCTTCACGTCGACCGGGGTCAGGTTGAAGTTGTTCAACTTGGCCGGGTCGAGCCAGATACGCATCGCGTACTGCGCACCGAAGACCTGGAAGTCACCGACACCGGCGGTCCGCGAGATCGGGTCCTGCATGTTCGACACGATGTAGTTGGACAGGTCGTCCTTGGTCATGCTGCCGTCGCGCGACACCACGCCGATCACCAGCAGGAAGTTCTTCACTGCCTTGGTCACGCGGATACCCTGTTGCTGCACTTCCTGCGGCAGCAGCGGGGTGGCCAGGTTCAGCTTGTTCTGGACCTGGACCTGCGCGGTGTCGGAGTTGGTGCCTTGCTCGAAGGTCGCGGTGATGGTCATGCTGCCGTCGGAGTTACTTTCCGACGACACATAACGCAGGTTGTCGATACCGTTGAGCTGTTGCTCGATGACCTGCACCACGGTGTCCTGCACGGTTTGTGCAGACGCGCCTGGGTAGGTCACCTGAATCGCAATGGCCGGTGGCGCAATGCTCGGGTATTGGTTGATCGGCAATTTCAGGATCGAAAGTGCCCCGACCAGCATGATCACCAGGGCGATTACCCAGGCGAAAATCGGACGGTCGATGAAGAATTTTGACATGGGTTACTCCCCTTTGCCGCCGGCGGCTTTGTCAGCTGCCTGTGCGGGGGCCGGGTTCTTGGTGCCGACGTTAGTCGCCTCGGTCGCTTTGACCTCGACGCCCGGTTTGACGTACTGCAGCCCTTCGGTGATCAGACGATCGCCGGCTTTCAGGCCGTCTTCGATCAACCACTGGCTGCCGACAGTGCGGCTGGCCTTGAGCTGACGCAGCTCGACCTTGTTGTCGGCGCCGACGACCAGTGCGGTCGGGGTGCCTTTGAGGTCGCGGGTCACGCCTTGTTGCGGCGCGAGGATCGCTGCGCTGTTGACGCCGGCTTGCAGCTGGGCGTGGACGAACATGCCTGGCAGCAGGGTGTGATCCGGGTTCGGGAACACCGCGCGCAGGGTCACCGAGCCGGTGGTCTGGTCAACCGAGACTTCGGAGAATTCCAGCTTGCCGTCGAGCTTGTACTGGCTGCCGTCTTCCAGGGTCAGCTTGACCGCAGCGGCGTTGTCGCCAGCCTTCTGCAGACGGCCGCTTTCCAGCTCGCGGCGCAGCTCCAGCAGTTCCACCGACGACTGGGTCACGTCGACGTAGATCGGGTCGAGCTGCTGAATCACTGCCATTGCATCGGCCTGGCCATTGCTGACCAGTGCGCCTTCGGTCACCGAAGAGCGGCCGATACGGCCGGAAATCGGCGCGTAGACTTTGGTATAGCGCACGTTGATCTGCGCGCTCTGCAACGATGCTTCCGATTGCAGGCGGTTCGCCAGTGCGGTGTCGTATTCCTGACGGCTCACGGCTTGTTCGTCGACCAGTTGCTTGTAGCGGTCGGAAATCGACTTGGTCGAACGCAGCTCGGCTTCGGCGCTTTTCAGCGTAGCTTCATAGACCGCCGGATCGATCTGATAAAGCTGCTGGCCGGCTTTGACGTCGGCACCTTCCTTGAACAGGCGCTTCAGAATGATGCCGTTGACCTGCGGGCGAACTTCCGCGATGCGGAACGCACTGGTGCGGCCCGGAAGTTCCGAGGTCAGGGTAAAGGCTTGTGGTTGCAGGGTGACGACGCCGACCTGAGGAGGCGGAGCGGCTGGGGCCGCTTCTTCCTTTTTACATCCGCTGAGCAGCGATGCCAGGGCGACGGCAGTGACCAGAGCGGTAACAGCTGGCTTGAATTGCATGAAGATCCTCGGGTCAGGCGCGCAAGAAGCGCACAAGAAGTGTGAAAGAGTAAAAAACGGGCACCGGGTGGATAAGTAGCTTGCTAAGTAATATACTTACGTTCATGGTTGTTTGTAAACACCTGCGCCGCGTACCCACCCTGATACAAAAGTCGTCGCAAGGTTTGAAATTGTAGGCCGGGGAGTCGATTCACGAGAGATCGCCCCCTCTTTATTCAGCGGATATTCAGCCATCCCTGAAACATCCTGTTTGAGGTTTTACTGCCATGGTCCGTCGTACCAAAGAGGAAGCTCAGGAAACCCGCAGCCAGATTCTGGAAGCGGCCGAGAAAGCCTTCTATGAAAGGGGGGTTGCCCGCACCACCCTGGCGGACATCGCGACCCTCGCCGGCGTGACGCGTGGCGCCATCTACTGGCATTTCAGCAACAAGGCCGATCTGGTCCAGGCCATGCTCGACAGCCTGCACGAACCGCTGGATGAACTGGCCAAGGCCAGCGAAAGCGAAGACGAACCGGACCCGCTGGGCTGCATGCGGCAGTTGCTGATTCATTTGTTTCATCAAGTTGCACTGGACCCGAAAACCCGGCGCATCAACGAAATTCTGTTTCATAAGTGCGAGTTCACCGATGAAATGTGCGATCTGCGCCAGCAGCGCCGGACGGCCAGTCTCGATTGCAACGTGCGCATCGGCCTGACCTTGCGTAATGCGGTGAATCGCGGCCAGTTGCCGGAAGATCTCGACACTGCCCGCGCGGCCATCAGCATTCATGCCTACATCGACGGCCTGCTGTACGGCTGGCTGCTGGCCCCGGACAGCTTCGAACTGCACGCCGAGGCTGAACGCTGGGTCGACACCGGGCTGGACATGCTGCGCCTGAGCCCAAGCCTGCGCAAATGAAACAAAATGCGCAATTGCCCGGCAGGATGTCAATCAGCCGCCATGGCTGATGATCGCGGCGGGGAGTTTAAACGTAGCGAGTCGTGGATTTTGTAGGGAAATTGTGTCGCTGTTGTGAAACGGTGTTCGCTGGCTCTTACCCTGCGCCAACAGCAAAAAGCCCCGGACTTTCACAAGTCCGGGGCTTTTTCATTTCTGCGCTACAGCGTGATTACAAGGTCGGATAGTCGATATAACCGACCGGACCCTTGCCGTAGAAAGTCTCCGGATGCGGCTCGTTCAACGGCGC
Source organism: Pseudomonas glycinis (assembly GCF_054871425.1). Classification (NCBI taxonomy): domain Bacteria; kingdom Pseudomonadati; phylum Pseudomonadota; class Gammaproteobacteria; order Pseudomonadales; family Pseudomonadaceae; genus Pseudomonas; species Pseudomonas glycinis. The sequence continues at coordinate 410,656 of NZ_JBTYHF010000004.1, forward strand.
ATCGGCCTGCAAACGGGCCGGCAGATCCGGGTTGGCAATGAACGGCACGCCGAACGCTACGGCGTCTGCCTTACCGCTGGCCAGCCACTCGTTGGCGCTTTCCTTGGTGAACTTCTCGTTGGCAATGTATGGGCCACCGAACGCTTCTTTCAGTCGCGGACCGAGGCTGTCGGCGCCTTCTTTTTCGCGCGAGCAGATGAACGCGATGCCACGCTTGCCCAGTTCACGGGCGACGTAGGTAAAGGTTTCGGCGAGATTGTCATCGCCCATGTCGTGGGAATCGGCGCGCGGTGCCAAGTGCACACCAACGCGGCCAGCGCCCCATACTTCGATCGCGGCGTCGGTCACTTCCAGCAGCAAGCGCGCACGGTTTTCCAGCGAGCCGCCGTACTGGTCGGTGCGCTGATTGGTGCTGCTTTGCAGGAACTGGTCGAGCAGGTAGCCGTTGGCGCCGTGGATTTCCACGCCGTCGAAACCGGCGGCCTTGGCGTTCTCGGCGCCTGTGCGGTAGGCGTCGACGATGTCGGCGATTTCAGCAGTTTCCAGGGCGCGCGGGGTTGGGTAGTCGGCCAGTGGGCGCACCAGGCTGACGTGGCCCTTTGGCTGGATGGCGCTTGGCGCGACCGGTGCTTCACCGTTCAGGTACGAAGGGTGGGAAATGCGGCCAACGTGCCACAGTTGCAGGAAGATCTTGCCGCCGGCGCCGTGAATCGCCTTGGTCACGTTGGCCCAGCCACGCACTTGATCGTTGGACCAGATGCCCGGGGTGTCCGGGTAGCCGACGCCCATCGGCGTTACCGAAGTGGCTTCACTGAGGATCAGGCCGGCCGAGGCGCGTTGTACGTAGTATTCGGCCATCAGCGCGTTCGGCACACGGCCTTCGTCGGCGCGGCAGCGGGTCAGCGGGGCCATGATGATGCGGTTGTTCAGCTCGATGTCGCCGAGTTTGATCGGGTCGAAAATAGTCGCCATGTCTAAAAGCCTCTCTTTAATAAAGGAAGTTGATCAGTTGGAAGCAGGCGCCAGCTCGGCATTGCCGTTCTGGCGGAAAGTAATCAGGGTCACCAGCAGGGCAAGTACGGCCAGCGCGGCGGCAGCCAGTGGCACGCTGGTCAGGCCGTAGCCGTGGGCGATGACGCTGCCGCCGACCCAGGCGCCGAGGGCGTTGCCAACGTTGAAGGCGCCGATGTTCAGGGTCGAAACCAGGTTCGGTGCAGCCTTGCCGAAGGTCACCACGTTGACTTGCAGCGCCGGCACAGCGGCGAAACACGCGGTGGCCCAGAGGAACAGGGTGATCTCGGTCGGGATCAGCGCAACGCTGGTCCAGCTCAGCACCGTGGAAACCACGGCCATGGCGATGAACACGCCGATCAGCGTGGCGGCCATGCCTTTGTCGGCGAGTTTGCCGCCGATGATGTTGCCGACCGTCAGACCGAGGCCGATGAGCATCAGCGTCCAGGTCACGCCACGTGGCGACACACCGGTGACTTCGCCAAGCAGTGGGGCGACGTAGGTGAACAGGGTAAACACCGAGGCGGCGAACAGCGCGGTCATGCTCAGCGACAGCCAGATGCCGGCGCCTTTGAGGGCAGCGAGTTCGGCGCGCATGTCGAGTTTCTCTTCGTCACGCTTGGCCGGCAGAAAGCGGATCAGGCCGATCAGCGCGATCACACCGATGACGGTCACCGCCCAGAAGGTCGAACGCCAGCCGGCTTCCTGACCCAATGCGGTGCCCAGCGGTACGCCGAGCACGTTGGCCAGGGTCAGACCGGTGAACATCAGGGCGACCGCCGAGGCACGTTTGTTTGGCGCGACCAGATTGGCCGCAACCACCGAACCGATGCCGAAGAATGCACCGTGGCACAAAGCGGTGACGACCCGGGCAAACATCAGCACGTTGTAGTCGCTGGCGATGGCGCAGAGCAGGTTGCCGACAATAAAGATGCCCATCAACGCCACCAGTGCGGCCTTGCGCGGCAGCTTCGCGGTGGCCAGCGCCATGAACGGAGCACCGATGGCCACGCCCAGGGCGTAACCGGTGACCAGCCAGCCGGCGCCTGGAATCGACACACCGAGGTCCGCCGCCACGTCGGGCAGCAGGCCCATGATGACGAACTCGGTGGTGCCGATGGCGAAGGCGCTCAGGGCGAGGATGAGAAGCGAAAGGGGCATGCAGGTTTCCTTGTCGGCTGGCTGACGTTAAGGGTCAGAGCTCTTTACTGAGGGTGCTGAGAAACGCCTGGATGACGTCCTCGTTACGTTTGAAAAAATGCCACTGCCCGGCCTTCTGGCTGCTGATCAGCCCGGCCCGTTGCAACGTCGCCAGATGCGCGGAAACGGTCGATTGCGACAGGCCGCAACGCTGATCGATCTGCCCGGCACAGATGCCGTACTCGTGGTTGTGCAACTGCTCGGGGAATTCGCCTTTCGGGTCCTTCAGCCAGTTGAGGATGTCTCGCCGTACTGGGTGCGCCAGGGCTTTTATTATTTCGTCGAGGTCGAGGTTCATGGCTTGGGCTCGTGGTGGCAGTAGCGATATATCGCGATGGAGCGAACTTTAAATCGTTGGATCGCGATATACCAATATGAATTCGGTCTGACGAACGCGTAAATCGCTATATCGGGTTATAACGATACGAGGGTGCTGGAGGAGCGAGCGCAGTGCTAAGCTGCGCCCATGAACTATCTCGCGCATTTGCATCTCGGCGGCCAGCGCCCCGGTCAGTTACTCGGCAGCCTGTATGGCGACTTCGTCAAAGGTCGGCTGCAAGGCCAGTTCGACCCGGAAGTGGAGGCGGCGATTGCGCTGCATCGGCGCATCGACGTCTTCACCGATCGCCATCCACTGGTCGACATTGCTTTGGGCCGCTTCAGCGAAACGCGGCGGCGCTATGCCGGAATCGTCCTCGATGTGTTTTTCGATCATTGCCTGGCGCGGGACTGGACGCTGTATGCCGACCGGCCGCTGGAGCAGTTCACCGCAGACGTCTATCACGTGCTGTCCCGCGAACGACAGTTGCCGGAACGGCTGGCGAAGATCGCCCCGCACATGGTCGCCAACGACTGGCTGGGCTCGTATCGCGAATTCGAGGTGCTGGAGCAGGTGCTGCGCGGGATCTCGCGGCGCCTGACCAGGCCGGAGGAATTGGCCGGGGCCATGGCGGAGTTGCGGCGGTTGTATGAGCCGCTGAGTGAAGATTTCAGCCAGTTCTACCCGCAATTGCAGGATTTTGCGCAAAACTCTGATCCACTGAAGATCTGAATGTGGGAGCGAGCCTGCTCGCGAAGGCGGTGCCTCAGCCAATATAGATGCTGAATGACACGGCGCCTTCGCGAGCAGGCTCGCTCCCACAGGGGATAAGTGTTTTTTCAGGCCGCGATTAGTTCGCCTGCGCGACGCGGTTCGGCAGGTTTTGCGACCTCGCCAAACAACACCTTGTGCACCGCCTGCTGCGCTTCGAACGCCAGCGCCGCACGCTCGCGGCCCTGACACTCTATTGGCTTGAGCAGATGCACTTCGACGTCGCCGCAGTCATGGCTGAACAGGCGCATCAGGTGCGAGAGCAGGTCATCGTCACCAATGAACGGTGCGAGCGTGTCGATTTCGCCGTCACGCAGATAACGGATCGCCACCGGTTGCAGCATCACCTCGGAATCGATCGCCGCCGACAGCAGGCGACCATGAAAGGTGCGCAGGGAACGGCCATCGGTGGTGGTGCCTTCGGGGAACATCAGCAGCGCATGTTCGGTTTGCAGATGGCGGGTCATCTGCTTGCGGATCAACTGGCTGTCGCCCGATCCACGGCGGATGAACAGGCTGCCGGCTTTGGCTGCGAGCCAGCCGGCCACCGGCCAGGTGCGCACTTCGGCTTTGGACAGAAACGACAGCGGCGTGAGCATGCCCAGCAGCGGAATGTCGGTCCACGACACGTGATTGCTGACCCACAGCATCGGCTGTTTCGGCAGCTCGCCATGCACGCTCACGCGAAACGGCAGGGCATTGCTCAGCCGCGCCATGAAGAAGCGCGACCAGCGCTGGCGCCGCTCCATCGAGTGGGCCAGACCGATGCGTTCGAACACGCCGAACACGCTGGCCATGGTCAGCCCCAGCGTCACCACCAGCAGCACTCGCGCGATTCGCGCGTACACCCGCAACCGGCTCATCACACCGCCGCCTTGAAGTGCTTGGCGTAGCGCGGGCAGAGTTCGTCGCGCTTGAGCAGGATGAACACGTCGGCGACCTGGAAGTCTTCGTCCCAGCACGGCTCGCCGCAGATCTTCGCCCCGAGGCGCATGTAGGCCTTGAGCAGCGGTGGCATTTCGGCGATGACGTTGGACGGGATATCCAGCGTCGGCAGCGGGTTTTTCGGCTCGGCGCGCAGGTGTTCGGTGCACAGATAACGTTCGCGCAGACGCTGCATGATCGCGTGGGCCTGAATGCCGCCGTCCTGCATCGGAATGCTCGCGCAACCCATCAGATAGCTGTAGCCGCCCTGATTGAGCACTTCGGCCAATTCGCCCCAGAGCACGGCGATGGTGCCGCCGTTGCGGTACGCCGGATCGACGCAGGTGCGGCCGATTTCCAGGATCGGGCCTTGCAGATGCGCCAGGCCATGCAGGCTGAATTCTTCTTCGCTGTAGAACTTGCCGAGGCTGCTGGCAGCGGTGTGATCGAGCAGACGCGTGGTCGCCACCAGGCGCCCGGTGTTCAGATCACGCACGCCGATGTGGCTGCAGTGAACATCATAATCATCCATGTCCAGACCCAGTTCGGCGCCTTTGAGTTTGGCGTTGAACTCGCCGCTGAAGACGGCGAAGCGCAGGGCCTGGGCTTGCTGCAAGGCTTCGGCGCCGATCAGGCGTTCGGCTTGCAGGCGGCGTTCATTGCCGGTGTCGCTGATGCGGGCGATTTGCGTCATGTGAATCTCCGTACGGGCCTTTAACCCGTCGTGGGTTGCAGCCGATCGACTTTCTTTATGCAGCCGTGTTGTGCAAAGTCAGGCTATGTAGCCCCGGTGTCATCGCCATGAACGTTCGGTGATGCTTATATGACAGCCCGCGAGGAGGCGCCCATGCCCTGGACAGATCTGCTGCACCGCCGTGAACGCTTGCCCGCCGCTGCTGATCTGGCCGAGGGCTTTGCAACGTTGTTGCAGGCGCTGGGCAACGTCACGCCGTTCGAATTGGCGGTGGTCGGCGGGCGGCGAATGGCGACGCCGGGGCTGGCGTTTCTGGTCGGTTATCAGGCGGCGCTGCGCATGTTGTGGCCGAGCGCGCCGCCGAGCCTTGGCGCCTTGTGCGCGACCGAACAACGCAGCCTGCGTCCGGCCGACATGCAAACGCGGCTGCGCGATTTGCGCTTGAGCGGGCGCAAGGATTTCGTCACCGCAGGCGACGCCGCCGATTGGTTACTGGTGGCTGCGCGCAGTGAGGAGCTTGGCGAAGCACCGCGCCTGAGTCTGGCGGTGGTGTATCCCGGCGAGCCCGGCGTGAAGGTGGAAAAACTGCCGGCGTTGCCGTTGATGCCGGACATCAGCCACGGTCGCCTGCACCTCGACGGCGCCCTGTGCGAACTGCTCGCCGGCGACGGTTGGGACGCCTACGTCAAACCGTTTCGCAGTCTTGAAGATGTCTACGTGCTCAGCGCCATGACCGCGTGGTTGTACGGCGTCGGCCAGGACAGCGACTGGCCGCAGGCCCTGCAATTGCGTTTGCTGGCGCTGCTGGCCGGGTGCGCCGAGGCCAGCCGGCAAGCGCCGAACAATCCGGCCGGACATGTAGTGCTGGGCGGATTGTTTGCGCAGTTTGAATCACTCAAGACCGAGGTAGATCAGGCGTTGGTGCAGGGTGATCCTGCGTGGGCGGCGATGTGGCAGCGTGATCAAGGCGTGATGCAATTGGCTGCAGGGGCCCGGGCCAAGCGCTTGGCCAAGGCTCTTGCGTTGGCCTGACTGGCCTCATCGCGGGCAAGCCCGCTCCCACAGGTTTCAAGGTGTTCATGAAATGTGTGTTCACTTGGGACCCCTGTGGGAGCTGGCTTGCCAGCGATGGCAATTTCATGGACGACCAACATCTAAAATTTGTCATAAACCCCGACTAGTCTCGACAGGTTCATTCCCAGAGCGCCCACCATGTTCAAAGGCCTGTCGCTGTTCCTGCTGCTGATCAGCCTCACCGTCCGCGCCGAACAATGGCCCGGCGAGCAATGGCCGATCGCCCCGCAGATCACCGGCCCGGCTGCCCTGGCACTGGAAAACTACGCCTTCGCGCCCCGCAACGACGTCACCCGCGAAGGCATCCGCACCGACGCCTTGCTGATCATCCACGACGGCCAGATCATCTACGAACGCTACGCCGCTCCGACCACTGCACAGACCCCACATCTGACCTGGTCAATCAGCAAAAGTCTGCTGGCAACCGTTCTCGGTGTGGCCTACGGCGAAGGCCGGTTCAAACTCGATGATCCAGTGCTGAAGTTCTACCCGGCGCTGGAAAAACACCCGGCGATCACCCTCGGCCATCTGCTGAACTGGGCTTCCGGTCTCGATTGGCAGGAGGACTACGAATACGCCCCGCTGAAATCCTCGGTGGTGGCAATGCTCTACACGCGAGGCCATCGCGACATGGCCGCGTTCACCGCCGCACACGACAGTTATTCCGCAGCGGGTGTGGCTTTTCGTTATTCCAGCGGTGACAGCAATCTACTCGCCGCTGCCCTGAAAACCATGGTCGGCCCAGCACGTTATGCCGACTATCCGTGGACAGCATTGTTCGAGCCGTTGGGCATTCGCCACGCCGCGTGGGAAAGCGATGCCAGCGGTACCTTTGTCGCCTCGTCCTATGCCTATCTCACCGCGCGTGATCTGGCGCGGGTCGGTCTGCTGATGGCGCGCGGCGGGCGCTGGAACGATCGGCAGTTGCTGCCCGAGGATTGGGTGGCATTCAATCTCAAGCCCTTTGCCGGCTACAAGGCGCAGCAGGACGAAGCCGTACCCGGCGGCCATTGGTGGCTCAATCGTCCTGTCGACGGCGCCACATCACCATGGCCCGACGCCCCACCCGACACCTTCGCCGCCCTCGGCCACTGGGGCCAGGCGCTGTACGTGATGCCCAGCGAGAAACTGGTGATCGTGCGTTACGGCGATGATCGTGATGGCAGCTACCAGCACAACGAATTGCTCAAACGCGTGTTGCAGGCGGTGCGGCGATGAAGCGCTTTCTATTGTTGCTGCTGATCGTGCTGCTCGGCTGGGGATGGTATGAACGGGAAAACCTCTGGGCTTTCCCGGACATCATCAGCGCCTACACCGCCAAGGAATATTGCTCGTGCCGTTATGTGATGAACAACGACGCCGGGTATTGCCGTGGCTATGTGAAGCAATGGCTGCCAACCAGCGGTTTTACCGATGACCCGTCGAGCAAAACCGTCACCGTCAACGGCATGGGCCGCAGTAACAGCGCGCAGTGGCTGAGCGAACGCCAGGGCTGTCGCCTGAATCCTTGAATTATCTGGTCTCCCCTGTGGGAGCGAGCCTGCTCGCGAAATCGTCGCAAGCCGCAATACATGCTGTGCGGGGAGCATTGCATTCGCGAGCAGGCTCGCTCCCACAGGGCTTGCAATAACTTGGCGGGCGGTTAAGGTTCGTGCAGGTTTATCGCCCCCACGAGTGTTCAATGTTCAACCGCTCCCTCTATACAACCTTCGCCAGTCTGCTGTTGACCGCCGCTGCACTGCCGGCCCAGGCCAATTGGTACCTGGACGGCGAGTCGTCGCGGCTGTCGTTCGTCAGCACCAAAAATGCCAGCGTGTCGGAAGTGCAGCGTTTTCTGGTGCTGCACGGCAAGGTCGACCCCAACGGTCGGGCCGAGGTCGAAGTCGAGCTCGAATCGATCAACAGCGGCATTCCCCTGCGCGATGAGCGCATGCGCAAGGAGCTGTTCCAGATCGAGCAATTTCCGGCAGCGACCGTCACCACCCAGATCGACCTGCGCCCGATCAACGATCTGGCCCCCGGCGCGCAGCTGGAGTTGCGCCTGCCGCTGACCGTCAGCCTGCACGGCAAGCAGCACGAATACCCGGCCGAGTTGCTCGCCACGCGTCTGGATGATCGGCGCTTTCAGGTGGTGACACTGGAGCCGCTGGTGATCAACGCCGAGGATTTCGATCTGGCGCCGGGCCTGGAAAACCTGCGCAAACTCGCCGATCTGTCGGCGATCAGTCTGTCGGTGCCGGTGGGTGCGGTGCTGATTTTCACGGCGCGCTGACATGCGCGGTGCGGTGTTCCCCTGGCGTGACGGCAACCGTTTCGAACTGTTGATCGACGGCCCGCAATTCTTTCCGCGCATGCTCGAGCACATCGCTGGAGCTACAGAACAGATCGAACTGGAGCTGTATCTGGTCGAGGCCGGCGCCTGCGCCGAAGCCATCGTCCAGGCGCTGGTCGCGGCGGCCGAGCGCGGCGTGCGCGTGCGTTGCCTGTTCGATGATTACGGCAGCCTCGCGTTCACGCTGCATCTGCGCCAGCGCCTGACTCAGGCCGGGGTCGAGCTGCGTTTCTACAATCGCCTGAGCTGGCGGCGCTGGGTCGGCAACTTCTATCGCGACCACCGTAAATTGCTGCTGGTCGACCAATGCCTGGCAGTGGTCGGCGGCACCGGCGTGACCGATGAATTCTGGACGCCGGGCCATGATGTCAGCGAGTGGCACGAAGTGATGGTCGAGATCAGCGGCCCATTGGTGATCGATTGGCAATTGCTGTTCGATCGCCAGTGGATCGCCAACCGTTACCGCCGCGCCTGGCGCCCGGCCGCGCATTTTGGTCTGCCACGTTTGCCACGCGTGCCGGACAAAGGCGAAGGCATGGGCCGCGTAGCCTACGCTGACGCCCGCCAGCACCGCGACATTCTGCAATCGCTGTTTCGCGCGCTGAACAGCGGGCAAAAACGCATCTGGATGGCCACGCCGTACTTTCTGCCGACATGGAAAATCCGCCGCTCCTTGCGCAAGGCTGCCGCGCGCGGCGTCGATGTGCGCTTGCTGCTGACCGGGCCGCGCACCGATCACCCGTCAGTGCGCTACGCCGGCCATCGCTACTACCCGCGCCTGCTCAAGGCCGGGGTGCAGATCTTCGAATACCAGCCGTGCTTCCTGCACCTGAAAATGGTTCTGGTCGACGAATGGGTAAGCATCGGTTCGTGCAACTTCGATCACTGGAATCTGCGTTTCAATCTGGAGGCGAATCTGGAAGCACTGGACCCGGCGTTGACGGCAGCGGTGGAGGCGAGCTTTGTGAAGGACTTCGGCTTGAGTCAGCTGGTGAGTCTGGAGGAATGGCAGCGCCGACCGTTGTGGCGGCGGGTCAAGCAGCGGGTGTGGGGCTGGGTGGATCGGTTGGTGGTGAATATTCTCGACCGTCGCGGATAACCACGATTTTGAATACACCCTGAATCCAATGTGGGAGCTAGCCTGCTCGCGAAAGCGGTGTGTCATTTGATCGTTCCCACGCTCCGCGTGGGAATGCCTCTAGGGACGCTCCGCGTCCAGTGACGCGGAGCGTCACGGGCTGCATTCCCACGCAGAGCGTGGGAACGATCAGTGCAGGGGGGGCGGCGTGCTTGCTGTTACAGCAATTCAAAGCTCTGCTGCGTCACCGCCTGCGAATCCAGGCCGATCTGCACGTTGAACTTGCCAGGCTCGGCTGCGTATTTGAGCTGGGCGTTGTAGAACTTCAGGTCTTCCTCGGTGATGGTGAAGTGCACGACTTTCTGTTCGCCGGCCTTGAGCATGATCTTCTGGAAGTTCTTCAGTTCTTTCACCGGGCGGATCATCGAACCGGTGACGTCCTGGATGTACAACTGCACCACGGTTTCGCCGTCACGCTTGCCGGTGTTCTTGACCATGACGCTGGCGTCGAGCTTGCCGCTGGCGTTGAGGGTGGTCGATGACAGCGCCATATCGCTCAGGGCGAAGGTGGTGTAGCTCAGGCCATAACCGAACGGAAACAGCGGGCCGGTGGTGTCATCGAAATACTGCGAGGTGTAGTTGCCCGGTTTGCCCGGCGTGAACGGCCGGCCGATGCTCAGGTGGTTGTAGTAGGTCGGGATCTGGCCCACGGAACGCGGGAAAGTCACCGGCAGTTTGCCCGACGGGTTGTAGTCGCCGAACAGCACGTCGGCAATGGCGTTGCCGCCCTCGGTGCCGCTGAACCAGGTTTCCAGAATCGCATCGGCCGACTGGTTCTCTTCGAGAATCGTCAGCGGACGGCCGTTCATCAGCACCAGTACCAGCGGTTTGCCAGTGGCTTTCAACGCACGGATCAATTCGCGCTGGGTTTCCGGGATGTTCAGGTCTGTGCGGCTCGAGGATTCGTGGGACATGCCACGGGACTCGCCGACAGCGGCGACGATCACGTCAGCATCCTTCGCCGCTTTCACCGCTTCGTCGATCAGCACGCTGGCCGGGCGCGGGTCATCGACCACTTCCGGGGCGTCGAAGTTGAGGAAGTTCAGGTAGTCGAGGACCTTCTTGTCGCCCGTGATGTTGGCGCCACGGGCGTAGATCAGGTTGGCCTTGTCGCCGATTACCGAACTCATGCCATCGAACAAAGTGACCGATTGCGCCGGGCGCCCGGCGGCGGCCCAACTACCCATCATGTCGATCGGCGCTTTCGCCAATGGACCGACCAGCGCGATTTTCGCGTCTTTCTTCAGCGGCAGGGTTTCGTTGTGGTTCTTCAGCAGCACCAGACTGCGCCGCGCCACTTCGCGGGCCTCGGCGCGGTGCAGGCGGCTCTCGGCGTAGGTGTCGGCCGGATCATCCTCGGCCTTGCCGATGCGCAGGTAAGGGTCCTTGAACAGGCCCATGTCGTACTTGGCCGCGAGCACTTCGCGCACGGCGTTATCGATGTCTTTCTGTTCGATCTCACCAGACTTGAGCAACCCCGGCAGTTCTTTGCCGTAGAGGGTGTCGTTCATGCTCATGTCGATGCCGGCCTTGATCGCCAGCTTCGCCGCTTCGCGACCGTCGCGCGCGACACCGTGCTTGATCAGTTCGAAAATCGCGCCGTGATCGCTGACTGCCAGGCCTTTGAAGCCCCAGTCCTTGCGCAGCAGATCGTTCATCAGCCAGGTGTTGGCCGTGGCTGGAATGCCGTTGATCGAGTTCAACGCCACCATTACACCGCCAGCGCCGGCATCGATCGCGGCGCGGTAGGGCGGCAGGTAATCCTGGTACATCTTCACCGGGCTCATGTCGACGGTGTTGTAGTCGCGACCGCCCTCGACCGCGCCGTACAAGGCGAAATGCTTGACGCTGGCCATGATGCTGTCGGCAGCGCTTGGGGTCTCGCCCTGATAGGCCTTGACCATGACTTTGGCGATGCGCGAGGTCAGGTAGGTGTCTTCGCCGAAACCTTCGGAACTGCGGCCCCAGCGCGGATCGCGGGAGATATCCACCATCGGCGCGAAGGTGATGTCGAGGCTGTCGGCGGCGGCTTCTTTAGCCGCAACGCGACCGGACTGGCCGATGGCGTCCATGTCCCAGCTCGACGCGAGGGCCAGCGGAATCGGGAAAATCGTACGGTGACCGTGGATCACGTCGTACGCGAAAAACATCGGAATCTTCAGGCGGCTGCGCATGGCAGCGTCCTGCATCGGACGGTTTTCCGCGCGGGTGATCGAGTTGAACGTGCCGCCGATGTTGCCGCCGGCGATTTCCTTGCGGATCAGCTCGCGGGGCATTTCCGGACCGATGCTGATCAGGCGCAACTGGCCGATCTTCTCGTCGAGGGTCATTTGTTTCATCAGGTTGCTGATGAAGGCGTCCTTGTTTTCCAAAGGTACCGGGGTCGTGGCGGCCAGTACCTGATGACTGGCCAGGCTGACGAACAGACCCAGCAAACACAGCTTCTTCATGAATTTTTTCTCTAGAGCCCAAACGGTGATGCAACACCGGCCAGCCAAAATGTAGGGAGCGACTATTGTTGTTCGGGTGCCGGCGCAAAATCCTGAGCCGGAAAACCGCAGCCGACAGCGGCAACGTGAACGCGAGGGCACTTTTTAGCCGATTAACCCGTCGCATGCCAGTGGCGGCGCCGATTATGCCCCAACCGCTGGCCGGGAATGCCCAGCGCTCGGTTTTTAAATCAAATGTGTCATGGAGCATCACTGCAATGAATATCAGCTCAACCTCCCGTTCACGGCTACAGATCGCCACGTTGCTGGTGTTCGCCACGCTGTTGACCGCGTGCGGCATCAACAATATCCCGACCCTCGACGAACAGGCCAAAGCCGCCTGGGGCCAGGTGCAGAACCAGTACCAGCGCCGTGCCGACCTGATCCCCAATCTGGTGGAAACCGTGAAGGGCTATGCCGCCCATGAGCAGGAAACCCTGACCGCCGTGATTGAAGCGCGGGCCAAGGCCACCTCGATTCAGGTCGATGCCAGCACCCTCGACAATCCCGAGAAGCTCAAGCAGTTCCAGCAGGCGCAAGATCAACTGACCGGCGCATTGAGCCGCTTGATGGTGGTCTCCGAGCGCTACCCGGATCTGAAGGCCAACCAGAACTTCCTCGCTCTGCAATCGCAACTCGAAGGCACGGAAAACCGCATTGCCGTGGCGCGTCGCGATTTCATTCTGGCGGTGCAGAAGTACAACACCGAGATCCGCACCTTCCCCGGTCGCCTGTGGCACAGCGTGATGTACAGCGATCTGCCGATGCGCGAGACCTTCGAAGCCACCACGCCCGGCGCGGAGAAGGCCCCGGAAGTGAAATTCTGACTCGAGGTCGCCCATGCGTGTGTTGAAACTAAGCCTGGTGCTGCTGCTCTGGCTGTTTGCCGTCAGCGCCCGGGCCGAATTGACGTTTCCGCCGCTGAGCGGGCGCGTGGTCGATCAGGCGCAAATGCTCGAGCCATCGATTCGCGCGCAACTGAGCCAGCAATTGCAGGCGCACGAGCAGGCCACCGGCGAGCAATTGGTGGTGGTCACGCTGCCGGATCTGCAGGGCACCACCATCGAGGATTTCGGCGTTCAGCTTGGTCGGCACTGGGGCATCGGCCAGAAGGACAAGAACAACGGCGCCTTGCTGATCGTCGCCCGTGACGAGCGCAAACTGCGCATCGAAGTCGGCTATGGCCTGGAGGATCGCCTGACCGATGCGCAGTCGTCGGTGATCATTCATCAGGTCATCACGCCGGCGTTCAAGGCCGGCAATTTCAGCAAAGGCATCAGCGACGGCGTTGCGGCGATGCTGGTAGTGCTCGGTGGCAATCCGCTGGACGAACCCTCAACCGTGTACGAATCCAGCGGCGACCCGGCGGATGATTTCATCTCGCGGCACCCGGCGCTGTTCATGTTTTTGGTGATGTTGTTCATCGTGACGGTGTTTGTCTGCCAGATGCTCGGTATCCTGCCTGCCGGCCGGGGCGGCTCCGGAGGAGGGGGCGGCTTTGGCGGTGGCGGCGGATTCGGCGGCGGTGGCGGTGGCGGCTTCAGCGGTGGCGGGGGCAGTTTCGGCGGCGGCGGTTCGTCCGGCGGCTGGTGAGATCAAAAGAATAATGAGCAGGCACTTTTCGACATGGCATTACTGACTGAACACGAACAACGCAAAGTCGCCGAGGCCATCGCCCGGGTCGAACGCGACACCGACGCCGAACTGGTCACGGTACTCGCTGCCCGTGCCGACGATTACGCGTACATCCCGCTGCTCTGGGCCAGCCTGCTGGCGCTGGTGTTGCCGGGCATCGTCCACTACCTCACCGGCTGGCTGACCCTGCGCAGTCTGCTGCTGGTGCAATGGGGCATGTTCATCGTCCTGTGCCTGCTGTTTCGTCTGCCGAAAATCACCACGCATCTGGTCCCGCGCCGTGTGCGCCACTGGCGCGCCTCCAACCTGGCGCGGCGGCAGTTTCTCGAACAGAACCTGCACCACACCGTGGGCAGCACCGGCGTGCTGATTTTTGTCTGCGAGGCTGAGCGCTATGTGGAGATTCTGGTGGACGAGGGGATTTCCAAACGGCTGGATAACAGCAACTGGGACGCGATTGTCGCAGCGTTTACCGAACAGGTCAGTCAGGGGCGCACGCTGGAAGGGTTTGTCACGTGCGTGGAGGCGTGTGGCGAGTTGTTGAAGGTGCATGTGCCGGTGACGCAGGTGAGGAATGAATTGCCGAATCGGTTAGTGGTGTTGGGCTGAAGCAGTCGCGCATATTTGGCCTCTGTGGCGAGGGGATTTATCCCCGATCGGCTGCGTAGCAGTCGCAACACCTGCGCGCGTGGTTTGACGGGCCGAAAACAGAGGGCCGCTTCGCGCCCCATCGGGGATAAATCCCCTCGCCACAAAGGTCGTTGTCATGGATTTTGCCGTTGGGTAAATAAGAGGGTGTCCCCAACCCTCATCCCCCCTAAAATACCCGCCATTCCCGATTCCGCCCGTCCGAGGCCGCTTGTCCATGTCCGTTTCCGCTTCTTCCGCGCCGTCCGCCAAACCGGCCGCCGATCACCACGCTCAGTTCATCGAGCTGCTGCAAGCCAGCCTCGACGACAACGGTTTTATCAAATTGGTGTTGGCCAAATACGTCGGTGAAGAGGCGGATCTGCAACGGGTCATCATCAAACCGGTGACGGTCAAGGCGCAGGCGTGTCTTTCCTTCGTTTATCGCTACAAGACTCGAGATATCACCAAGAACCTGTCGCTTGACGAGGGCGTGGCGCTGATCGGCGGTCTGCTGCCGGCCTCGTTCAAAAATGCGCATTTACTGACGCTGACCGACGAAGCGCAGCTGGAATACAGCAAAAAGGGCAAGAGTTCGCTGTTCAAGAGCAAACCTCAGCAATTGCGTGAAGCGCCGTCCGCCGAGCACAACCGCGAGAAAAACCGCTTCCTCGAATTGAGCCGTCCGTTCCTCAAGGACCTGGGCGTGACCAATGCGCAGCAGGAGCTGATCCCGGCGATGTCGCGCAAGTGGAAGCAGATCAACAAGTTCATCGAAGTGTTCAGCCATGCCCTGACCTCGTCGCCGCTGGCGCTGGACAAACCGGTGCGGGTCGCCGATTTCGGTTCGGGCAAGGGCTACCTGACGTTCGCCATTCACGACTACCTGCGCAACACGCTGAAGGCCGAGGGCGAAGTCACTGGCGTCGAGTTGCGCGAAGAAATGGTCAACCTGTGCAACGCCGCTGCGGCGAAGCTTGAACATCCGGGGCTGGTGTTCAAGTGCGGTGACGTGCGCACAGTGGCGCCGAGTGAGCTGGACGTGATGATCGCCCTGCATGCCTGCGACATTGCCACCGATTACGCGATCCACACCGGCATCCGCTCGGGTGCGTCGATCATCATGTGCTCGCCCTGCTGTCACAAACAGATCCGCCTGCAGATCCAGAGCCCGGCGCTGCTCAAGCCGATGCTGCAATACGGCTTGCACCTCGGCCAGCAGGCGGAAATGGTCACCGACAGCTTGCGTGCACTGTTCCTCGAAGCCTGTGGTTACGAGACCAAGGTGTTCGAATTCATCTCGCTGGAGCACACCAACAAGAACAAGATGATTCTCGCGGTAAAACGCGCCGAACCGGTCGATCCGACGCAGTTGTTGGCGAAGATCGCAGAGCTCAAGGCGTTCTACCACATCAGCGAACACTGCCTGGAAACACTGCTGCGCGCTGACGGTTATATGCCTTAACAGGCAGCTGCAAGCTGCAAGCTGCAAGTTGAAGCATGACGCTGGTGTGCCTGATATGGGTGATCCTGCTTTTTCTTGAAGCTTGAAGCTTGAAGCTTGCAGCTTGCAGCTTGCAGCTCAATTTGGGTCTACCTTGAATACCCCCAGACCTTTCCCCGAGGAGTTTTCCCATGGCCGCGAAAAAGATTCTGATGCTGGTCGGCGATTACGTCGAAGACTACGAAGTGATGGTGCCGTTCCAGGCCCTGCAGATGGTCGGCCACACGGTGCACGCCGTGTGCCCGGACAAGTCCGCCGGCAGCACCGTGCGCACTGCGATTCATGATTTTGAAGGTGATCAGACCTACAGCGAAAAACCCGGTCACCTGTTCGCGCTCAATTTCGATTTCGCCAAGGCCAGCGAAGCCGATTACGACGCGCTGCTGATTCCCGGCGGTCGTGCGCCGGAATACCTGCGGCTGAACGACAAAGTCCTCGAACTGGTGCGCGCGTTCGACAACGCCGGCAAGCCCATCGCAGCGGTCTGCCATGGTGCGCAACTGCTCGCGGCAGCGGGTGTGCTTGAGGGGCGTGAATGCAGCGCGTATCCGGCCTGCGCCCCGGAAGTACGTCTGGCGGGCGGCACCTACATCGACATTCCGGTGACCGACGGCCATGTTCAGGGAAATTTCGCCACCGCTCCGGCGTGGCCGGCGCATCCTAAATGGCTGGCCGGTTTCCTCGGTCTGCTCGGTACGAAAATCACCTTGTAGTCGAGGCAGGCGACAGATCGCAGACGCTGGTCTTTACTCTGAAGCGCGAAATCTCTCAATCGCCCCCAGGAGAAACAGACATGTCCGGATGGTACGAAGTGAGCAAAAGCAGCAACGGCCAATTCAGGTTCGTGTTGAAAGCGGCGAACGCCGAAACGATTCTGACCAGCGAACTCTACAGCACCCGCGCCGGCGCCGACGGCGGCATCGCCTCGGTGCAGGCCAACAGCCCGCTGGACGAGCGTTACGAGAAAAAATCGACCAAGGATGGCCACCCGTACTTCAACCTCAAGGCGGCCAATCACCAGGTCATCGGCAGCAGCGAGTCGTATTCATCGGATGGCGCGTGCGACAAGGGCATCGCCAGCGTGAAGGCCAACGGCCCGACGAAAACCATCAAGGACAAGACCCTGCCTGTCCTCTGAAATCCGACATCAACCTGTGGGAGCGAGCCTGCTCGCGAAAGCGGTGTTCCAGTCACCTTTTGTATTGGCTGATAGGCCGTCTTCGCGAGCAGGCTCCCTCCCACAGGTGACTACATTCCATTGTGGGAGCGAGCTTGCTCGCGAAGGCGTCAGCCCGGCCAATATCAAACTTCAACCGGTACCGACAACTGCGGATCACCCAACGCATGACTCTTGGCATCAAAGAACCGCAACTCAACGCCGGTACCGTCGAACACCTTGGCATAGTGACGTTTCTGATGCTGAATGAATGCGGCGCTGCGCGGGTAAATCGAGATCGCCACGCATCTCGGTCGGGCCAGGCGCAACGCGCGCACCAGATGCGCATCCTGCTCGCCCAGCGCATGGCCGAAGATGCACAGGCTGTCGCCATGAGCCAGTAATTGCTCGTAGCAGAACGACAGATAATCGGAGCTGCGAATGGTCTTGAGCTTGTCAGCGCTCGGCCCTTCGGTGACGAACAGCGGCACGTCGTCCAGCGTCTTGATCGTATTGTTGATGGCGAAACTGCCGAGCAGGGTGCCCTCGGTCGAGGTCAGTTTGCGTGCGGTGCCGTCCTGATTGCGCACCAGATGCAGACCACCGTGCAGGTACAGCAGACGCGGTTTGTCGGTGGCGCTCTGGCTCAGATCGAAACTCGCGTCCGCGCCGTTGAACAGGTCGTCGATGGCCTCGCCGGGGTGTTGCAGTGCCCAGTAATTGAGCAGGTCGTAGTTGGTGGTGAACACCGTGCGATAGCGCGCCAGTTCAGCATTGAGCACTGTCAGTGTCGAAGGCTGCACCAGCCGCCACGGGATGTGCACCGCGTGCACGGTGTTGATCAGCGCTTCCTTGATTGCGTAATAGCGATTGCGCGGCGCCGCCGAGCTGACCGCCAGGGCCTTGTTGACCCGGCTGGTGGTTTTCAGGGCGCCCAGCACTTGCTCGAAGCTGCGGGTTTGCAGCGCATCGAACACCGCCAGTTCCGATGGGCTCAGCGGTTTCTCTTCGACCGTACGGGCGTTCTCGAACAGCGAGTCATAGCCGAAGTCATCCCATACCGCGCGGCTGGCGCCATTGCCCACCAGCAAACCCTGGAAATCGTTCGCGGCGCGCAAGGCATTCCAGTCTTCGAGGGTGGCGTCGACATCGAGAAAATCGGTCATTGCGTGGGCGGTCTCAAAACAAAGGGCAGATGGACGGCGACTTTATCACGAGCGGACATTGAGCCAGATCAACATTGCTTGTGACCGATCGGTCGATCCTGTGTGCACCCGCCGAATCGAGGCAGTCGATCCGGCTTCAGTCAGGAGACACACGATGAGCAGCACCTTCTTCATTCCGGCGGTCAACATCATGGGCAGCGGCTGCCTCGACGAAGCCATGGTCGCGATTCGCAATTATGGTTTTCGCAAGGCGCTGATTGTCACCGACGCCGGGCTGGCCAAGGCGGGCGTGGCCGCAATGATTGCCGAGAAACTGGCGATGCAGGACATCGATTCGGTGATCTTCGATGGCGCCAGACCGAACCCGACCACGGCCAATGTCGAATCGGGTCTGGGGCTGTTGAAGGAAAGCCGTTGCGATTTCGTCGTGTCGCTGGGTGGCGGCTCGCCGCACGATTGCGCCAAGGGCATCGCCCTGTGCGCAACCAATGGCGGGCAGATTGGCGATTACGAAGGCGTCGACCGCTCGAGCAAGCCGCAATTGCCTCTGGTCGCTATCAACACCACCGCCGGCACTGCCAGCGAAATGACCCGTTTCTGCATCATCACCGACGAATCGCGCCACGTGAAAATGGCCATCGTCGACCGCAACGTCACGCCCCTGCTGTCAGTCAACGATCCGGAACTGATGGTCGCGATGCCCAAAGGCCTCACCGCCGCCACCGGCATGGACGCGCTGACCCACGCCATCGAAGCCTACGTCTCTACTGCCGCGAACCCGATCACCGATGCTTGCGCGCTTAAAGCGATGAGCCTGATCAGCAGCAACCTGCGTCTGGCTGTGCGCGACGGCAGCGACCTGGCGGCGCGGGAGAACATGGCTTACGCGCAGTTCCTCGCCGGCATGGCGTTCAACAACGCCTCGCTCGGATTTGTCCACGCAATGGCGCATCAGCTGGGCGGCTACTACGACTTGCCCCACGGCGTCTGCAATGCCGTGCTGTTGCCGCATGTGCAGAGCTTCAATGCGCTGGTCTGCGCTGACCGACTCAGGGACGTCGCCCACGCCATGGGCGCGGATATTCGTGGTTTCAGCGCAGAGGAGGGCGCGCAGGCGGCGATCAATGCCATTCGCAACCTTGCCAAGGACGTCGAGATTCCCGGAGGACTGCGTGAGCTGGGCGCGAAACTCAGCGATATCCCGGTGCTCGCCGCCAATGCTTTGAAGGATGCGTGCGGACTGACCAATCCACGGGCGGCAGATCAGCGCCAGATCGAGGAAATTTTCCGCAACGCGTTTTGAATGAAGGCGCGAAGGCGAGCGAAGTCGAACAGTCCTTCGCTTGCTTCTGCGACCACGGTAAATGTCCGCACACGGCCCCAGTCTGAAACCTGGCCGGCGATGTTGTGAACGGCGGATATACGGTACTGCCCGACTGCCAATGAGTGTGCAGCCGGTGTTTGCCATTTCCGGTCGCTTTCGACCGCTGCCCTGGCAATCTCCAGGCCAGTGTCCAGATCGAAAACACTGACGAAACCCTCGGCCCGTGTGACATCTCCCGACAACAACAGAGGCGCATTTACCTCCGCTCCCTCAAGCGGTACGAAGACGCCCGGGACGTCGATTTCGGGCCGTAGTCGCACCTCATATCCGCGCTCGTCACTCCATTCGGACGTGATGCCTGCATACGTCTGGTGGGCGTGAATCTTCTGCTGGCCTGGAGCCTGGGCGCCGCTGATGCTGAACGCCCATCGTCCCTTTGCGCTGACCAGCCCTGCACCGAGCGACTGGGTGTTTTCAATGTTCCAGACCTGTACAAGCGCATCGGGCATGCCGCTGCCGAGCAACAATGTCGCAGGTCCCGTCGTGCTGGCCTCCTCGGGGTAGGTGATGGTCGGGGCCGGGGCCGGTTGTGGCATGTGCTCGTCGCGAGTGCTCATCGTTCTTCTCGTCCATGGCTGATTTGAACGCTGAGGTTGGCATGACGTGCCTGAATTCGAACCTGTAAGAACTACCAGTCCTCCAGTCTTTTTTGCACGGTGATCAATTTCGTTTTCTTCTAAAAAACTGTCATTTGTGTCAGTTGTCCGGCGTGGCTTCTTCGGGTCGAATGCTCTCAGCGAGGGGATCGATGTCGATCCCACAGGAGAATACGAACATGCCCGAATCCACCGCGCCATTGCCCCCAACCGCGCAGTCAGCCGGGGAGCTGGACGCTCTGTTTGGTCTGCGAACGCTGAAATTTCCCGGAGCGGCCAAGACCATTGCCGAAGGCGTGTCTATCACGCCTTCGGGGCAGATCATGGTCAGCGCTACCGTCGAGCAATCGGGCCATTCGTACTACGGCCTTGCGCGCCTGGATGCCGATGGCAATCCGGACCCGGATTTCGGCACCGGCGGATATCTCAGCGGCCGGTTCGGCACAGGCTCGCTCACCCAAGGCGGGCCATGGATCGTTGATGCGCTCGGGCGGATCTGGATGTGCGGTGTGATTGGCGTCGTCAAAGACCAGACTCTTGAATATCAACAAGTCATCGCGCGGTTTCTTCCCGACGGTTCGCCGGATATCGAGTTCGGCGGCGACAGTAATGGCTACCGGATTGTGCCCATGCGGATTCCGGCACTCTTTGGGGCGACCCATGGGCAACTGCTGCTGGCGAAATCCGATCCGCAGCTTGCGCAGCCGGACAGGCTGCTGTTTGTGACCGCGCAAAAGGGCAGTGGCCTGTTGACGCGATTCCATCTCGATGGCTCGGACGATTTATCGTTTGCCAGCAACGGTTGGCTGCCCCTGTCGCTGCCAGGCGTGGCCATTTCGCTGTCCGGGATCATCCAGCTCGACGATGGGAAGATCCTGCTGCATGGCAAAACGGAAGTAACCAATCAGGGATTGGTCATGGCGTTCGACCACAACGGCAAAGTTGCACAAGCGTTCGGCGATCAGGGCATGTTGCTGTTGAACATTAAACGGGATGGCAAGACGCTCGAAAGCCACGTGACCAACATCGCTGTGCAAACGGCGCAGCGCCTGCTTTTGCTCGGTGCGGCGGTCGAGTCAACGCAAGACACGAAACTGCAACATGGATTCATCAGTGGTATTACCTACGCTGGCCAAATGGATAACGCGTTCAACAACCCTGTCCTCAGCCCGACGGCGCATGAACTCGACCTGAGAGGTTGGCAAGCAGGGTTTGCGCTGGATGACATCGCTGGCAAACGTATTGTGGCGGTCGGACAGACCTCGGGCAGCGCACGAGGCTTGCTGACGGGAGGCTTTCTGGTCGATGGCGCAGTGGATGATTCGTTTGCTGTCGAGGGCGCGAAGGATATTTCATGGCCAGCCATCGATGCCTGCCTGCAAGGCTCTTCGATCCTGGTGTTGGGTCGCAGGGACGACAGCGCGCAGCTGGTTCGCTTGCTGACCGCACCTGTCATAAAACAGCGCGCCAGCATGGGCAACTGAGCAGTCAGCGGTAAAACCGGGCTATCCTGCCGGCTCGGATGAACCCTGCCTTCGAGCCCACCATGCTGCAAAAAAGCCTGATCCGCCGTCTCGACCTGATCACTCTGCAACTGTTCGTCGCCGTCCACGAGGAAGGCACGCTGACCCGTGCGGCTGCGCGCGAGGCCATCGCGGTGTCGGCGGCCAGCAAGCGCCTGATGGAGTTGGAGGAGGCGCTGGGCATCGCTTTGTTCGTGCGTCAGGCCAAAGGCATGATCCTCACGCCGGCCGGTGAAACCCTGCTGCACCACGCCCGGCAGATGCTCTTCAATGTGGAAAAGATGGGCCTGGAGCTGGGTGAGCACAGCCATGGTGTGCGGGGTTACGTGCGCATGCTGGCCAATCTTTCGGCGATCATTCAGTTCCTGCCTGAAGACTTGCGCGACTTCTCCGCGCGGCATCCGCAGGTCAAGACCGACCTTGAAGAACGCCCCAGCGCCGGGGTGATTCAGGGCGTGCTCGATGGCGTCGCCGACCTCGGCATCTGCTCCGACGACAGCGACACCAAAGGCCTGCACAGCGTGTTGTACCGCCAGGACAAACTGGTGGTGGTGATGCTCCCGGAGCATCCGTTGGCTACGCGCGCATCCGTGACTTTTGATGAAACTCTCGACAGCGATTACGTCGGCTTGCACGCAGCCAGTTCGATCAACATGCGTACCCATGCGGCGGCGCGGCAGGCCGGCAAAGTCCTGCGCATCCGCATTCATGTGCCGGGATTCGATGCGGTGTGCCGGATGGTCCAGGCGAACATGGGCATCGGCATTCTGCCGCAGCGAGCCTATGAGTTGTTTGGTCAGGCACTGGGCTTGCGTGCGGTGCCGCTGACCGACAACTGGTCCGATCGCGCGCTGATTGTGGTGGTGCGCGATGAGGCGGGATTGTCGCCGGTGAGCCGGATGTTGTTTGAGCATTTGCGCGGGCAGGGCGCCTGAATCTCTATTGAATGGGCCGGCCTCTTCGCGGGCAAGCCCGCTCCCACAGTTTCCAGCGTGTATGCAAATTGTGCGGCTGACTTCGAACCCTGTGGGGGCGGGCCTGCCCGCGAAAGCGGCTTCGAATTCACCACATCGCTGAAGCATTCGCATTTCGCGAACGCCCTTTGCCGAGAGACGGCTGGATTCGCCGATCATCGTTCCTCTAGCCTTGGCGACATATTCCAAGAACAAGAGGTACCCGCGATGACTGCCCCTTTGAGTGCAATCAAAGTGATCGAGATCGGCACCCTGATCGCCGCGCCGTTTGCCGCGCGCATGCTTGCCGAGTTCGGCGCCGAGGTAATCAAGATCGAAGCCATTGGTCAGGGCGACCCGCTGCGCAAATGGCGCAAGCTGCACGAAGGCACATCGCTGTGGTGGTACCTGCAATCGCGCAACAAGAAATCCCTGGCGCTCAATCTGAAATCCGCTGAAGGCATCGAACTGGTCAAGCAACTGGCCGGTGACGCCGACGTGATCATCGAAAACCTGCGTCCCGGTGCGCTGGAAAAGCTCGGTCTGGGTTGGGACGTGCTGCATGCCTTGAATCCAAACCTGACCCTGGTGCGTATCTCCGGCTACGGCCAGACCGGCCCGTACCGCGACCGTCCCGGTTTCGGTGCGATTGGCGAGGCCATGGGCGGCATCCGCTACACCACCGGCAATCCCGATTCGCCACCGGCGCGAGTCGGCGTCAGCCTCGGCGATTCGCTGGCCTCGTTGCACGCGGTTATTGGTGCGCTGATGTCGCTGTTGCGGGTCAAGACCGGGCAGGGCGGTGGGCAGATCGTCGATGTGTCGCTGGCCGAAAGCGTGTTCAACGTCATGGAAAGTCTGGTGCCGGAATACGACATGCTTGGCCATGTCCGCGAACGCAGCGGCGGTGCCCTGCCGGGTATCGCGCCCTCCAATACCTACCTCACGGCCGACGGCGCCTACGTGGTGATTGCCGGCAACAGCGACCCGATCTACAAGCGTCTGATGCACACCATCGGCCGCGCTGATCTGGCCGAGGCAGAAGAGTTCGCCCACAACGACGGCCGCGCGGCGCAGAGCGGTTTGCTCGATGCGGCCATCACACACTGGACCAGCAGCCTGCCGATCGACGAGGTACTGGCCGCCCTCGAAGCCGCTGAAGTGCCGGCCGGGCGCATCTACTCGGTGGCTGACATCGTCGCCGATCCGCACTATCAGGCGCGGGACATGCTGCTCGATGCCGAGTTGCCCAGTGGCGCAACGGTGAAGATGCCCGGCATTGTCCCCAAACTCTCGGAGACGCCCGGCGGGGTGAACTGGTCGGGGCCGAAACTGGGCCAGCACACCGACGCTATTCTCGCCAATCTTGGCCTGACTGAACTCGACATCGAACGTCTGAAAGGCCAGGGGGTGGTGCAATGATCACTGACTATTCGCAAACCCTGATCGTCCAGGAAGTCTCGCCCCGCGACGGTTTGCAGATCGAGCCGACGTGGGTGGAAACCGCTGACAAGATCGCCCTGATCAATCAATTGTCACAGGCCGGATTCAGCCGCATCGAAGCCGGCTCGTTCGTCTCGCCCAAAGCCATTCCGGCCCTGCGTGACGGCGAGCAAGTGTTCAACGGCATTCAGCGTCAGCCGGGGGTAATTTATGTCGCGTTGATCCCTAATCTGAGAGGCGCACAACGGGCATTGGCGGCGAATGCCGATGAGTTGAACCTGGTGATGTCTGCCAGCCAGACCCACAACCTGGCCAATATGCGCATGCGTTGCGAAGAGTCGCTGGCGGCGTTCGCTGACATCGTTGCGTTTGTCAGCGGCTCAGGTGTGCGCCTCAACGGCAGCATCGCCACCACGTTCGGTTGTCCGTTCGAAGGCCGGATCGATGAGGATCGCGTGCTGCAAATTGTCGACGCTTATCAAGAGCTCGGCATTCAGGGCATCAGCCTCGCCGACACCACCGGCATGGCCAATCCGCGTCAGGTCGATCGCTTGGTGCGGCGCGTTTTGCAGCGGGTTTCGCCGGCCGATCTGACCCTGCATTTCCACAACACTCGAGGCCTTGGTCTGTGCAATGTGCTGGCCGCTTACGAGGCCGGCGCGCGGCGCTTCGATGCGGCGCTGGGTGGCCTCGGCGGCTGCCCGTTTGCCCCGGGGGCGTCGGGCAATATCTGCAGCGAAGATCTGGTCAATCTGTGCGATGAAGTCGGCATTCACACGGGCATCGATTTGCCGCTGTTGCTGAAGCTTTCGCGCGGCTTGCCGGCGCTGTTGGGCCACGATGTCCCCGGCCAACTGGCCAAGGCCGGGCGCAACTGCGATCTGCATCCGATGCCCATCTGAAGATACAAAACCCTTGTGGGAGCGAGCCTGCTCGCGAACGCGGTGTGTCATTCAACATCGGTATCGACTGATCTGGCGCATTCGCGAGCAGGCTCGCTCCCACAGTTCAAAAGCATTCAGCAGTAACCAGACAACAAAAACAATCGGACGCCCATCGGCAGTCCGCCTGGAGAAAAATCTATGAGCCTCAACGTAATGGAGGCGGGCGTGAATCCGTCCGTCGATCACGACGCCGAAAAAGCCCTGGTCAGCAAAGTCGCCTGGCGCCTGATGCCGCTGATCATGGTCTGCTACCTGTTCGCCTTCTTCGATCGCATCAACATCAGCTTCGCCAAATTTCAGTTGCAAACCGACCTGAGCCTGAGCGATACCGCGTATGGCTTGGGCGCCGGGCTGTTCGTGGTCGGTTACGTGCTGTTCGAAGTGCCGAGCAACATGATGTTGTACAAGGTCGGCGCGAGACGCTGGATCGCGCGGATCATGATGTCGTGGGGCGTGGCGACGGCGGCGATGGTCTTCGTCAACAGCGAATGGCAGTTCTATGCGCTGCGCTTCGTCATCGGCGCGATGGAAGCCGGGTTTGCTCCGGGCGTGCTGTATTACCTGACCCTGTGGTTTCCGCAGCACTTCCGTGGCCGCATCACCTCGATGCTGTTTCTGGCCTCGGCGTTTGCCGGGCTGGTCGGCGCGCCGTTCTCGGGCCTGGTGTTGCAACACCTCGATGGCGTGTTGCAGATGCGCGGCTGGCACTGGTTGTTCCTGCTCGGAGGCGTGCCGTGCATCGCCCTCGGTTTCTTGGTGCTGACGCAGCTCAAGGACCGCATCGAGGATGCGCACTGGCTGACCGCTGACGAGAAGAAATTACTCTCCAGTCGCATCGCTCATCACGAACCACACAAGAGCGGCGGCTCATTGCTCGCGGCGCTGAAAATTCCCGGGTTCCTGACGTTGGGTTTGATCTACTTCCTGATTCAGGTCGCGTCCTACGGTTTGAATTTCTGGGCACCGCAATTGATCCGCAGCGCGGGCACCGAGAGCCCGGTGATGATCGGCCTGCTGACCGCCATTCCGTACATCTGCGGGGCGATCAGCATGGTCGTGATCGGGCGCTTGTCAGACGCCACCGGTGAACGGCGCAAGTTTGTCGCCGGGCTGGTGATCGTCGGCGCGATCGGCTTTTTCAGCGCAGGAATCTTCGCCAGCCACACGACCTTCCTGATCGTCGCGCTCGGCCTGCTTGGCGCCGGCATCATCGCTTCGATTCCGAGCTTCTGGACCCTGCCACCGAAACTGTTGGCGGGCGCCGGTGCCGGCGCGGCAGGCGGGATCGCGGTGATCAATACCCTGGGGCAGTTCGGTGGGATTGTCAGCCCGGTCATGGTCGGACGCATCAAGGACCTCACCGGCAGCACCACCCCGGCGCTGTACGTCATCGGCGTCGCCGCGCTGATCGCCGCAGCGTTGCTGCTGTGGGGCTTGCCGCAGAAGTTGCGTACGCTCGACAAGTATTGAGATTGGCTGCGTCGGCGATGACGCCTTCGCGAGCAGGCTCGCTCCCACATTTGCAATGCGGATTTCCTGTGGGAGCGAGCCTGCTCGCGAATTCCGACTTCAGACACATGAGAGGATTCGCTGGCCTGATCTGTTGAATCCTTCAATGCAGAAAGGGATAGTGCGCGCCTGGAAATATCTTCAAGGAGCGGGAATTGACAATGAAGTCCACGTGGATCAGCGCTGCGGCGCTCTGCGGGTGGTTGATGGCTGGGCAGGCGTTGGCCGATTGCACGCCGCCTGCGCTCAGTGGCGAAGCGGACTTTTCTTTGTGCAAGAACTGGCCGGCTTATCCGCATCTGACGATTACCGCGCTATCGACGTTCGTGCCCGATCCCGTCTATGGCCAGGACGGCAGGGTGGGTTCATACGATCTGGCTCTGGCCGTCACTACCGCTGGCAGCCCCAAGCCGCTGGCGACCTATCATCAGCGGTCGGCGTTTCTCTCCGATGCCATCGCGCTGGAGAGTCTGGAGCTGGATACGGCGCGTTATAAACTCACGCCCGACCTCCGTGCCTTCGGCGTCCGCGCCCATTTCAAAGGCTCGTCGCGCGTCAATCCGCTGGATGAAACCCTGCTGTCGCTCTATGTGAAAGAGGGCGACAAACTGCGCCCGGTGCTGGATCGCTTGGTGGTCTACAGCTTCAGTGGCGAATGGGATGGCAATTGTGCCGGAGAGCGCTCGGAGACGGTGCGTACGCTTGAGATGGGCAAAACCAGTTCCCATGGTTACGCCGATATCATTGTCCGCTCAGTGACCACGGGCCTGGTCGGTGAGGGGTCACCCGACACCTGCGAATCGAAAACTACCCACGAAAAGCCGGTGCTGACCACGTTGCGCTATGACGGCAAAACCTACGTTTTGCCGCAAGGTTTCAAGGGCATGTGACTGGTGTTACTGATACGAATACTTCAAGGATGAATCATGAATCTGCATCTCCGAATCTATATCGCCCTCGGCTTGTTCGCGCTTACGGCTGAGGTCCATGCCGCTTGCGAAGTAAAAAAATTCGACGGCCATACTCTCTCGCGCTGCAAAATCTGGCCTGCGTTCAACACTCAATCAATTGCAGCGAAGGCCACCTTCGTTCCCGATTCCGCGGGTGCTCAAGACGGCGTGTTCGATCTGGCACTGTCAGTAATCAACGCCACGACGGGAAACACAGTCGCCAGTTATGCCAAACCCGGCGCTTACAACTCCGATGCGATCAGCTTCGATGATCTGATCATCGATACGGCGCGTTACCGCTTGGCGGCGGATGTCCGTGCGTTCGGGCTGCGATCGACGTTCATGAGCCACGGTTCCAGAGCGAATCCGTACTCCAAAACCGACCTGGCTTTGTATGTTCGCGAAGGCAATCGCTTACGCCCAGTGCTGGAAGGCCTGGTGGTGCGCAAGGATTTCGGTGAGGGTACCGGGGAGTGCGATACGCGAGACACACGCATTCGCAGGACTGTCGAAATCGGCTCATCCAGCCACAACGGGTTTGCGGATCTGATCGTCAGTTCCAGCGGTTCGTTGATGGAGTCTTTCACTTCGGGCAAACAATGCGCTTCGAAAACCACCAACCTGAAGAACACCCAGGTCACCCTGATCTACGACGGCCAGCAATATGTCGTTCCCGAAGACCTCAGAGGTTACTGATTCGATGCTTACCGGTCTTAACCACCTGACCCTGGCCGTCCGCGATCTGCAGCGCAGTCTGGCGTTCTATCGCGATGTGCTGCAATTGGACGTCGAAGCGACGTGGGATAACGGCGCCTATTTGTCACTGCCCGGACTGTGGTTGTGCTTGTCAGAAGATCCTCAGCGCAGTGGGGAGCCGGGCGCGGACTATACCCATTACGCTTTGAGCGTGAGCGCGGCAGACTTCACTTCACTGGTTGAGACGTTGAAATCGGCTCAGGTGCCGCAGTGGCGAGACAACCGTAGCGAGGGCGCGTCGTTCTACTTTCTCGACCCCGACGGCCACAAGCTGGAAGCCCATGTCGGCGATTTGCAATCGCGGCTGGCTGCGTGTCGGCAGAAACCGTACCCCGGCATGCGTTTTAACGACGCGCAGTGATCGGGCGCAGTCGGCTGATATAGACTGGCCGCCACGTGTTCTGGCGCTCGCAGGTTTTCCATGACTCCATCATTGCTGTTGGCCGTTCTGGCTTCGGGTTTCATCTACGGGATCACCCCCGGGCCGGGCGTGCTGGCGGTGTTCGGGATTGGCGCGGCCCATGGGCGACGGGCCGGGGCGGGGTTTCTGTGTGGGCATCTGCTCGGCGATGTGATCTGGTGCAGCACCGCGCTGGTGGCGATTGTCGGTGCGCGGGAAATCGGCAGCACCGCGTTCGATGTCCTCGGCGTGCTCAGCGCGGTGTACCTGTTCTGGCTCGGCTGGCGTGCGGTGCGTGCCCAACGCCGTAGCGGCGACGAGGCGCAAGGGGCGGCGCGGCAGCCGTTCTGGCACGGCATCGTCTTCGGCCTGACCAATCCCAAGGCCTACCCGGTGGCGGTGGCGACCTTTACGGCGCTGCTGTCGAGCCGCGCCGAACTGCTCAACTGGTCGATGCTGCCGGCGCTGATCGCCCTGAGCTTTATCGGCGGTGCGCTGGCTTACGCTATCCTCATCGGCGTGGTCGGCGCGCAGCGGGTGCGCACGGTGTATCAGCGTCATGAGCTGCTCATCACCCGTTTATGCGGCGTGATGTTTATCGGCTTCGCCATCAATGCGTTGATGCACGCGCTGCCGGGGCTGCTGCCGAACAAGACTTGATGAAATGGGCAGGGACGCGCAATCACGATCATGGACGATTGAAATCGCTGCACTGTGCGGACATCCCGTAGAACCATGCAAAGCCCTAACCCTGCGCCGCTGGCGAGCTACATGGACCTGTTGCTGGACGCCGTTTGCGCGGTCGACAAACAGGGCCGTTTCGTTTTTGTCAGCGCTGCCTGCGAGCGGATTTTCGGCTACACGCCTGACGAGCTGATCGGCCGCTCGATGATCGAGCTGGTGCACCCGGCCGATCGCCAGCGCACCCTCGCGGCCGCTGGCGAAATCATGGGCGGCGACCCGAAGCACAATTTCGAGAACCGCTATCTGCGCAAGGACGGCAGCGTCGCGCACATTTCCTGGTCGGCGCGCTGGTCGGAAGTCGATCAACTGCGCATCGCCGTCGCCCGCGATATCACCGAGCGCAAGCAGGCCGAGTCGCGGCAAGCGGCGTTGTACGCGATTTCCGAAGCGGCGCACGCGGCGGAAGATTTGCTGGCGCTGTTCAAACGCATCCATCTGCTGATTGGCGAGTGGCTGCCGGCGCTGAATTTTTCCGTGGCGCTGTACGACGAAAACTGCGAGCAGCTGAATTTTCCCTATCACGTCGACGATCACGAATTGCAGCCCGAGCAGCCCGGCACCGTCATCGGACGGCTTTGCGCGCAAGTGATCCGCGGCGGCCAGCCAATGTTGCTGACCCCGGACAGCGCCGATGCCACGCCCGACTTCGCTGCGCTGGTGGCGGAGCAGAACGCGCCTTGCTGGCTCGGCGTACCGCTGAGCTCAAAAAACGGCACCATCGGCGCCTTGATCGTCAAAAGCCTCGCGGGCGGCGAACGCTACACCGAGCAGGACAAGGAACTGCTGCAATACGTCTGCGCACAAGTCGCCACGGCCATCGAACGCCAGCAACTGCATGCGCGGCTCAAGCGCATGGCGCAATACGATCAACTGACGCAACTGCCCAACCGCGAACTGCTGCGTGACCGGCTCAGGGCTGCGCTGGCCCATGCGCGAACCGTGCACGGACACATGGCGCTGCTGTATGTCGATCTGGATCGCTTCAAACAGGTCAACGACACCCATGGCCATGCCGTCGGTGACATGCTCCTGCAAACCGTGGCCAATCGGCTGAAAGGCTGCGTGCGTGAAACCGACACTGTGGCGCGTATCGGTGGCGATGAGTTTGTCGTGCTGTTGCATAGCGTGCATGCCGCCGAAGATGCCGACAGTGTCGCCGGAAAAATCCGTCAGGTGCTGGCGCAGCCCATGCGCCTCGACGGCCATGACCTGCGTATCGAACCGAGCATCGGCGTGGCGCGCTTTCCTGAACACGGTGAAGAAGAACAGCAACTGTTCCGGCATGCCGATCAAGCCATGTATGCGGCCAAACGCCTGAATCATCGGGCCTTGGGCATCTGAAGCGAGCGCACCGTTCGTCGCGGTCCCGGCAGATTTTCTAAACCTTTGAACGCCAAAGCCTTCTTAACTGAGGCGGACAATTGTCCGCCGCGACTATTTGAGCAGCGGGCGAATCACGGCCCGCTTGAATTTTCCACGAAGGAGGGCGCGACCATGAGCCGGATGGCCACCCGTTTACGTAATGCCAGTTTTGCGACTTTGCTGGGCCTGTGCGCCAGCACTGCGTTCGCCCAGTCGCCTGCCGAATTCATCAACGATGCCTCCGCTAAAGGCATGGCCGACATCGAAGCCAGCCGTCTGGCCCACGGCAAGACCGAATCCAGAGAGGTCAAGGATTACACCATCGTCGTCATCAACGACCGCACCACGGCCAACCAGCATTTGGCGAAAATCGCCAAGAAGCTCGACCTGCCGGTTGCCCCCCGCGAAGAACTCGCCGACAAGGCCAAAGAGTTGATGCCGGAAGTGAAGGACGGCGCGACTTTCGATCAGGCCTACGCCGCCAGTCAGGTCAAGGCGACCGAAGAGGCCATCACCCAGATCGAGCAACAGGCACAGACCACCGACGTGCCGGAAATCAAAGCGTTTGCGGATGAGACCTTGCCGAAGCTGCAAAACCATCTGGAGAAAGCCCGAGCGTTGCAGGCCAGTCGCTAACTTCGCCGTATTGTTGCAGCGCGAACGAAGCCTTCAGTTGAAATGCATGTGTCCTTTGTGGGAGCGAGCCTGCTCGCGAAAGCGGTGTGTCAGTCAATGATGTTTTGACTGACCCTCCGTCTTCGCGAGCAGGCTCGCTTCCACTGGGTGTGTTTACTTGCTCAGCACTCATTCAAATCCTGCTTTGGCTTGCTCTTGTCGCCAAGCCCCTCAAGATCAAACACCTGATTCTCACCCAGCGCGCGGTAATGCCGGCGCAGCGCTTCAAGCTGTTTCAGATCCAGCGCCTCCAGCCCGAGCATCGCGTTCTGCGCTTCCTTGTTCACCCGCAGCAGCTCATCGAGTTTCAAGTGCAGAATGTCGGTATCGCGGTTCTGCGTGTTCTGAATCAGGAACACCATCAGGAACGTGATGATCGTCGTCGATGTATTGATGATCAGTTGCCAAGTGTCGTTGTAACCAAAAATCGGCCCGCTCAACCCCCACAACCCGATCAGGATCAACGCCCCCATGAACGTCTTCGGGCTACCGGCCCACAGGGCAAGTTTTTGGGCAATTTTTGCGAATTTCATGATGGGAGTCCTTGTTTTGGGAGCTTGAAATTCAGACATCGGCGTTGCGCTGAAAATTCTGTTTACAAGTTTCGGTGCAGGACTTTGGTAGGGAAGGCGTACGGCGCAGATCGCGGTATCGTGTCGACAGTCGACAGAAAACCCCAACAGGAGAACGCAATGAGTTGGTCTGCCAAGCAGTACGTCGCTTTCGAAGATGAACGCACCCGTCCGGCCCGTGATCTGTTGGCGGCGATACCCACGGCGCACGCCCGGGCGGTGGTGGATATCGGTTGCGGGCCGGGCAATTCCTCCGAGTTGCTGGTGCAGCGTTTTCCCGAGGCCAGGGTCAGTGGCCTGGACAGTTCGGCGGACATGATCGCCGCCGCGCGCAAGCGCTTGCCCGATGTGCAGTTCGAGGTGGCCGAGATCGACAAGTGGGCCGATGAAGGCCCGTTCGATGTGATCTTCGCCAATGCAGTGTTGCAATGGGTGCCTGATCACGCTTCGTTGCTGCCAGCCTTGGCGAGCAAGCTTTCAGATGGTGGCAGCCTGGCGATCCAGATGCCGGACAACCTCAACGAACCGTCCCACCGCTTGATGCGTGAAGTCGCCGCCAACGGGCCGTGGGCGAGCAAGCTCGCAGACGCTGCCGGGCAGCGTACCGACATGGCCAGTGCCAGTGAGTATTTTTCGATGCTGCGCCCGCATTGCGCGCGGGTCGATGTGTGGCGCACCACCTATCACCACCAACTTCGGGACGGGGCGGCGGGGGTGGTGGAGTGGTTCAAGGGTAGCGGGTTGATTCCATTCCTGAGCCCATTGACCGAGGAGGAGCGGGCGCAGTATCTGCAGCGGTATCTGGCGGAGGTTGCCAAGGCTTATCCGGCCTTGGCTGACGGCTCGGTGCTGTTGCCGTTTCCACGTTTGTTTATTGTTGCGACTCGCTGAATCACGCCTCTAACTTTCTGGAGTTCGCCACGTTATCTCAGGTCGGCGCATCCCTTGAAAGCAATCCGGTCGGTTCCTCAAGGCCGAGGAATATATCGAGCAGACTCTCGCTGCGCTCGCCAACTGGAAGAAAGTATTAACTCGATTGAATGTCCCGCACAAAGCCGGGGAGCCGATCTTCAATGTACTGGCGAGGCTGCATCTGGATTTCGAGGAAGCAAGCTGCAGACGGGTGGGCAGCATTGTTCGTTCTGATAGATGTTGACGCTGACATTTCAAATCCCAGCCGCTAAAAAGCGACCAGCAAGGCAATTCCAAC
The DNA here is from genome assembly GCF_054871425.1 of Pseudomonas glycinis. Lineage (NCBI taxonomy): Bacteria > Pseudomonadati > Pseudomonadota > Gammaproteobacteria > Pseudomonadales > Pseudomonadaceae > Pseudomonas > Pseudomonas glycinis. Next base: position 443,717 of record NZ_JBTYHF010000004.1, read on the forward strand.
ACGCCGTGACAACTGCCCAATAAAAAGCCCGGCGCGTGCCAGGCTCTACTTTACTCTCTCAGCACCGTCACGCTTGCTTCTCACGTGCCGCCAGCATCACTTCAATCTGCTTTTTGGTAGCTTCGGTCAGCACTTCGCTGTAAACACGCTTTTTCTCCTCCAATTTAGCATTTCGGATGAAGTCTGCGAACGGACTGGTGGATTCCTTTTCGGATCCGAATTTCATGTGATTGCTCCGTCTGTGATCCCAAGCGTAGCCATCAAATCAGGTCTCGTATGCTTCTCGGGGATATGGTAGTCGATCTTGTCAATTCCAGCCTTGTAGAGACGCCCGGAATTATCAATATGCTTCACAAGGAGATCGACATGCAGGTCTTTGCCTATCTTAAGCGTGTTCACCACGTCACGGGCTGCGAAGTACTGGTCGACGAAATGCTCTGGCCGGATTCTCCGTCCTTCGGCTTCCTCTCGATTCCGAACGAAAGACCAAGCAAGTCTTGGATCCTGATAAACGTAGAGAATTTGAACGAATCTCCCTTTATTAAGGCAACGTTGCACATTGTTCCTTGCGATCTCGATATTGGACAGTGTTCCATCCAACAGAAAGGATTGCTTTCGGTCCAACGCAAGGTCTATCAACTTGCCGACGAGAATCGAGACTGCGCCTTGGAATAGCCAGGCATTACCACCTTGATAGGCTTCGAACTCGTTCCTGAGTTCGTCGGGATCAATTCGCAGGATTGGCGTGTCGGAGAAGGTGCCGTGACAGCTGCGTTTTCGCTGGTGGAGACTCCGGTGTGCGCCCCGGCGATGGCTCTGCTTGATATTGTTGGAATGAGCGAAGCGTATGCGGAATTGGCGGATCTACAATCTACGGTTTGTTTCTGAATTGGTCTGCGCTGGTAACCAGATCTCAAATCCCACGCACAAAAAAACCGGCCATCAAGGCCGGTCTTTTCTATTCCTGCATCCCTCGTCGGACAACACAACGCGAGATCAATATTCGGTGGAGCGGGTAGAGGGAATCGAACCCTCATCTAAAGCTTGGGAAGCTTTCGTTCTACCACTAAACTATACCCGCTCAGAGCGGCTGACTTTGTACCAGACTCGGCCACGGATTTGAAGTTTTCTTTTCTCTGCGAGGGCTTTGCCACGCAGAAATCGGTCGATCGCGAGCAAGGGCTGCGCCGGTGCAACAGGCACTTCAAGCTTGCAGCCTTGCCCGCGATGACGCTGTTTCAAATGGCCAGGGCATGGTGATCCTGCACAAACGAGTAGCGCGTTCGGCTGGCTTGCGGCGCAGGTTTCAGAAAGCCCAGCAGAGCGTTCTGGCTGTCGCGGCAGGCGGCCTTGTGCTCCATGTCGAGGAAGTGCCCGGTGGCTTGCAGGGTGGTGAAGCTGCTGTGCGCTACGTGATTGCCAAACAGGCGTGCGTCTTCAGCAGCGGTGTATTCGTCCCATTCGCCATTCAGGAACAGTACCGGCACGCTGATCTTTTTCGCCGCATTCAGATAGCACTGGCGATCGCTGTGCAGTACGTCGTTGATGTGAAAGTGCATCTGCCCGTACTCATGCTCGGCGAGGCTGCTGACATGGCGATAGTTGAAGCGCTTGAACAGCGACGGCAGGTGTTTGCCAATCGTGTTGTTGACCAGATGACCGACCCGATCGCCGTCTCGGCTGCCGAGGTAATCGACGCCGCGCTCAAGGTAATCGAGCATGTGCGCATTGATCACCGGGGAGAACGAGCTGATCACGGCTTTTTCGATGCGCCGCGGTTGCTGGGCGAGGGCGACCAGAGTGGCGGCGCCGCCCCAGGAGAACGACAGCACGTGTTCGGCGGCGAAGTGATCGATCAGCTCCAGCAGAATCTGCCCTTCGACTTCCTTCGTCAGATGTTTCTCATGCCGGTTGTGGGCTTTTGAGCGGCCCGCGTAGGGCTGGTCATAACAGACCACGTTGAATTGCGGGTGCAGGTTTTTCACGGTCTGTGCAAACGACGCAGTCGTGGCCATCGAGCCGTTGACCAGAATGATGGTCTTTTCTGCGGCGTCTGCGCGATAGAACTCCGTGTAAACCCGATACTGACCCTGTATATCCAGCACAGCGATTTCTGGCCTCATGTCATAAGACTCCTGGCAAGCAAGCGGGTATGCGCGCAATCGAGATTGCACGAGCTTTGTGACAGGTAGGCATACGCCTGAAATTTGCTGGCCCATGTCGATCCGGTACGGCAGGTCGACGGGTGTTGTTATTGGCGGGCAGATTGCCGGCTGAGGCGCAGCCCTTGAGGGCAAACGACCGACAAAAAGTTTCTTGGAAGTATGTGGTGACTCATCGGTCACATTTCGGCCGACGTCCTGATTCAAGCAGGGGACTCAGGATCACGCAAGTGCCGTCGGCGAATTGTTCGACAACTTCGGCTGAGCGGTCGCCGGCTTAGAACAAATGAATCTCTTCGGTGCGCAAAGCGCGGTACTCGCCCGGTTTTAGCGCGTGATCGAGGGTCAGTTCGCCGATGGATTCGCGGTGCAGGCGCAGGACTTTGTTGTTGAAGAAGCCAAACATGCGCTTGACCTGATGGTAGCGGCCTTCAACGATGCTCAGTCGCGCCGAGCGTGGGCCGAGCAGCTCAAGCTGCGCCGGTTGCGTGGTCAGATCTTCGAAAGCGAAGTAGATGCCCTCGGCAAATTTCAGCGCGTAGCTCGGGTCGATGTGCTGTTCGGTTTCGACGTAATAGACCTTCGCCAGTTTGGTTTGCGGCTGCGTCAGGCGTCGCGACCAGGCGCCGTCATTGGTGATCAGCAGCAGCCCGGTGGTATTGAAATCCAGACGTCCGGCGATGTGCAGATCGTCCTTGTGCGGTTCATCGAGCAGGTCGAGCACGGTCGCATGCTGCGGATCGCGGGTGGCACTGACGCAGCCCGGGGGTTTGTGCAGCATGAAATAGCGCGCCGGTTTGCCGCTCTGCAGCACCTCATCGTCGACTTCGACCCGGCTGAATTCCAGCACCTCACTGTGCGGGTCGCTGACGACTTTTCCGTCAATCCGCACGCGCTTTTCCACCAGCAACAGGCGCACCTGCTGACGGTTGTAGCGGGGCAGATTGCTGAGGAAGCGGTCGACGCGCATGGTCAGAATTCAACGGACGAAGGGCCGCGCATCTTACGGGATCGGCCGCCGGCCTGCTTGCAGTTGCGCTTCGACCTGTGCGCAGCGCGGGCACAGGCAGGCTTGATTGCGCAGCGCGGCCGGCAGCGCTTCGAGCACCGCCGGGTCGATGGTCACGCCATAGCACCAGCATTCGCGGTCGGCGGTGCGCGGGTCGGCGAGGCTGCAATCGTTGCGCGCACCGCAGGCCGGGCAGTGGTCGGGTTTGACGTCGTTATCAGGCATAGGTCGAGTGCGGCATTTCCATGCAGGTGCGGTTGCGCCCGGTTTGCTTGGCGCGGTACATCGCATGATCGGCCCGGGACAGCAGAGTGTGCAAGGTGTCATCGCGTTGCACGGTGGTGGCGCCGATGCTCACGGTCAGATGCAGGCTGTGGCCATCGTAGGCATATTTGTGTTGTTCGACGTGCTGGCGGATCTTCTCGGCAATTTTCTGCCCGGTCTCACCGTCGGTGTCTTTCAACAGAACGATGAACTCTTCACCGCCCCAGCGGCAGACGATATCGGCGTGACGCAGGCAACTTTGCAGGTCGCGGGCGAAACCGATCAACACCTGATCGCCGGCCATGTGGCCGTAGGTGTCGTTCAAGGCTTTGAAGTGGTCGAGGTCGAGCAACAACGCGGTCAGCGGCTTGGTTTCCCGTTGGGCCTCGTGCAGCGCTTGCGCGGCGAGGATGTCGAAGCCGCGTCGGTTCGGCAGTTCGGTGAGACTGTCGAGGGTGGCGTGCGCCTGAATCTTCGCCTGGAAGCGCTTGATCACTCGATTGAGCAAGGCCAGCACGATCAACGTCACCAGCAGGCAGATCAGCAGATTGAGGTACAGCGACTGGCGGATCTCGCTCAGCGCGCCGTCCTCGCGTTTATCGACGAACAGGTACCAGTTCAACTCGGGGATAAACCGCACGTTGAGAAAATGCCCCTGGCCCTGAGTGGAATATTCGTAGCTGCCGCTGTGTGGCTTGGGCAATTGGCTGACCAGACTTTTCATGCTCTCCAGTTCGCCAAGACTCTGGCCGATGTGCGCGCCTTCCGGGCCACCCTCGGCACCGGTCAATACGAGGCGGCCGAAGGTATCGACGAAGTACACGCTGCGTTGATAGCGCTGTTGATACTTGTCGATCAGCTTGATCACCGCGTCCACGGTGAGGCCCACGCCCGCGGCGCCGATGAAGCGGTTGTGGTAGTCGTAGACCTTGTAGTTGATGAAGAACGTCAGGTTGTCCTTGTTGGCCAGATCCGGGTCGACGTTGATCTCGTACGGGTCCTGCATGTCGCGCACGCGGAAGTACCAGGTGTCGCGCGGCTCGTCGACTTTGACCTGCTTGAGCACACCTTTGGCGTGGTAGTAGGTGAGCGTGGCATTGGAAACGAAGAACGCCGTGTAGGCGCCGTAATGGGTCATGACCTCGTCGAGATAGCGGGTCATCTGCTCGGGATTCTGCTCGCCGTTGACCACCCAGTCGCGCATGAATGTATCGCGGGACATCATCGAGGAAATCAGGATCGGCCGGACCAGATCTTTCTGGATTTCCGAATAGACCGTGTCGGAGGTCAGTGGCAGTTCAGTGTTGACGATGTTGTCGCGGATCGACTCGCGGGACGCGAAATAGCTCAACAGCGAGGTGGCGAGAAAGCCGGCGCCGAGCAGGGCAACCAGGGTGAGCACCAGTGAACGTTGCGAGTACAAGGGAGAACGAAGCGGCATGGCAGATCCGTTGGCAGTGGCCCGATGGGATGCATTCTAGTGGGATGGTCGGGAAAACACTGCGGGATTTGTGCCTGAAATGGCGGGGGATATGACGTAGCGGTGTGTCAGGGAAATCGCAGCCCCTCACCCCAGCCCGCTCCCGGGGGAGAGGGAGCTGGATGGTGGGTGATGGAAAATCTGTGATCGACCCGGTATCAGCCAATGGCAACCGATGGACAATCGCCTCACCCTGGCCCTCTCCTGGGGGAGAGGGCCAGGGTGAGGGCGAGCTTTCGGATCAGCCCCGGGATGCCAGATACGCCCGCCATCCCCCCAAATGACTGATATCCACCGCACCCTCCAACCCATACGGCTCACAGATAAACCCGCTCTCCCAGCGCCCATCCGCCAGTTGCACCTTGCCCAACCCGAGCGGCGCCGGAATCCCGGTGAGAAACGAGCCCAGCTCACTGCTCGGCAACTCCCAAACCTCCACGGCAATCGCCACGCCGCCATCCTTGACCCGCACCATGCCCGGTCGCAATGGCGGGCCGCCGGCGAGGGCGTGCAGTCGATAGTCCGGCGAACTGAACGTGGTTTCCAGCAAACGCCCGCCACGCTGGGTCAGTTGCCAGTTCAACGCCAGCCCTTGCAGATGCGCGCCACACACCACCAATCGAGCGCGGTCATTGCGCGCAGCGTTCGCCGGAGCTGGCAGGGCACTGTCCTGCTGGCGCTGCAAGGCATCGGCCACGCTCAACAGATACTGGTCGGTAAATACCCGCCCGAACAACGTCACGCCCCACGGCAAACCGTTGCCCATGAACGCGGTCGGCACGGCGACGGCGGCGTAGTCGAGCAGGTTCATGAAGTTGGTGTAATAGCCCAGTTCAGAATTGCGCAGCACCGGCTCGGCCGCAAGCTCGGCCAGGGTCACTGGACGGCCGATGGTCGGTGTCAGCACGCAGTCGAGATTTTCCAGAGCCTCGTCGCAGAGGGCCTTCAGTGCCTGCAATCGATATTGCGCGCGAAAGGTCTGCACGCCAGTCACTGCCGGAGCCTTGGCCAGCACCGCACGGATCACCGGCAGCACCGCTTCGGGGTTCTGCTCCATCAGCTCACCGGCGACGCTGTAACGCTCGGCCACCCACGGCCCGTCGTAGAGCAAACGCGCTGCTTCCAGAAACGGTGACAGGTCCAGCTCGACGGGTTCGCCACCCAAGGCCTTGAGCCGTTTGATGGCCGCTGCGAACAGTTGCGGCCCTTCGTTGCAGCCAAAAAATTCAAGGTCCTGCGCCCGTGGCACGCCGAAGCGAAACGGTCGTGGCGCGCCGAATGCCGAGCTGTCGTTCCATGCCGGGTTGGGCCGGCTGTATTCATCGCGGGGATCGTGTCTGGCCGTCAGCGCCAGCAACTGACTGGCCTCGCGGGCGGTGGCGGTGAAAGTGGTCACGCAGTCCAACGTGCGGCACGCCGGCAGCACGCCGGCGGTGGAAATCAGGCCCTTGCTCGCCTTCAAACCGACCAGATTGTTCAACGCCGCCGGCACTCGCCCGGAACCGGCGGTGTCAGTGCCCAAGGCAAAACTCGCCACACCTAGCGCTACCGCCAGGGATGAACCCGCGCTGGAACCGCCGGACGGATACTCCGCCAGCACACTGTTCGGGCACGCACCATAAGGCGAGCGGCTGCCATTGAGGCCGGTGGCAAACTGATCGAGATTGGTCTTGCCCAGCGGAATCGCCCCCAGCGCCAATAGCTGCTCGACGATGGTCGCCGACTGCTGCGGCACATAGGCAAACGCCGGGCACGCGGCGGTGGTGGGAATGCCGGCCAGATCGATGTTGTCCTTGATCGCGAACGGCACGCCATACAGCGGCAGACTGTCGAGGTCACGACCGTCGAGGGCGGCCAGATACGGCTCCAGTTCATCGACGCTGAGCAGGTGGATGAACAAGTGATAGTCGGGGTTCAGCGCAGCGGCTTTTTCGCGCAGTTGCAGCAGCAGTTGGCGCGGTGTGGTATCGCCATCGCGATAGGCCTGACGCAGTGCATCGAGTTGCAGATTCATTGGTTGATCCTTTTCAGAAATGGCTTCAGTCGAGTTCCAGCACCACCACCCGTTGTCCGGCGCGCACCGCCGAACCGGGTTGCACGCGGATCTCTCGCACCACGCCGGCCAGCGGCGCGAGCACAGGGATTTCCATCTTCATCGACTCGAGAATCACCAGCACATCGCCCGCCGCGACACGCTGACCAGCCTCGACCTGCACCTGCCAGAGATTGCCGGCGATGTGGCTGTCAACGCTGTGTTCACCGCTTTGCAGCGGTGCTTCTTCGCTGGCGTCAGGCACGGCTTCTTCGCTGTCGAAATGCGCCTGGCCGCTGGCGATCCAGCGCTCGCGTTCAGCCTTGAACGCGCCCTGTTGCTGCGCACGGAAAGCGCTGATGCCCTCGGCTTCCTGACTGAGAAATGCCTGATAGTCGGCGAGGTTGAGCTGGCTGTGTTCGATGTTCAGATCAAAGCGCCCCAGCGGGAAATCACGGCGGATACGCAGCAGTTCTTCGGCGCTGACCGGGTAGAAGCGGATCTGATCGAAGAAGCGCAGCAGCCACGGTTTGCCATCGAACGCGGCGACTTCGCGATAGCGATTCCACATCTGCAGAGTGCGCCCGACAAACTGATAACCGCCCGGGCCTTCCATGCCGTACACGCACATATAGGCGCCGCCAATGCCCACCGAGTTCTCGGCGGTCCAGGTACGTGCCGGGTTGTACTTGGTGGTCACCAGACGATGGCGCGGATCGAGCGGCGTGGCCACCGGCGCGCCGAGGTAAACGTCGCCAAGGCCCATCACCAGATAACTCGCATCGAACACCGTGCGCTGCACTTCGTCGAGATTCGGCAGGTCGTTGATGCGCCGGATGAACTCCAGATTGCTCGGGCACCACGGCGCGTCCTTGCGCACGGTGGTCATGTATTTCTCGATCGCCAACTGACAGGCCGGGTCGTCCCACGACAGCGGCAAGTGCACGATGCGCGACGGCACTTGCAAGTCCTTGGCGGCGCACACCGCGTCCCATTCGCCGGCGATGATGCCGAGCAGATCGGCCAGCGGCAGTTGCTCGGGCTGGTAGTGCACTTGCAGCGAGCGAATGCCCGGGGTGAGGTCGATCACGCCATGCAGGGCTTGGCTTTCCAGCGCCTGCATCAGCGCGTGGGCGCGGAAGCGCAGGACCAGATCAAGCTCCGGCGCGCCGATTTCCAGCAGTAAATGAGTGTCGCCAGAAACCCGTGCAACCAGTCGCTGATCGCCTTGACCCAACTCCAACACCACAGGCGACATCAAACCCTGTGGGAGCGAGCCTGCTCGCGAAGAGGCCGTGTCAGTCAATATCGATTTGTCTTTGCCGACGCTTTCGCGAGCAGGCTCGCTCCCACAGGGGGCATCCCATTTCAGGGCGAGATCGCGGGCGGTCTTGAGGTCGACGGGAATGAACTGAATTTTATCGCCCGCCTTGAGCTGCCCCAGCTGCCACAGGTCCGCCTCGATCACCGTCACCGGGCAGACAAACCCACCCAGGCTCGGGCCATCCGGGCCGAGGATCACCGGCATGTCCCCGGTGAAATCCACCGCGCCAATCGCATACGGATTGTCATGGATGTTCGACGGGTGCAGACCCGCTTCACCGCCATCCTCACGCACCCACTCAGGCTTCGGTCCGATCAGGCGCACGCCGGTGCGGCTGGAGTTGAAATGCACTTCCCACTGGGTCACAAAGAACGTGGCGATGTAGTTTTCGCTGAAGTATTCCGGCGCGCCGTGCGGGCCGTAGATCACCCGGATCTGGCGCACGCTCGGCAGCGCGGTGATGTGCTGTTCGGCCAGTTGTTGGTCGGCGCTGTGGTCGGTCAATGCCGGCACATGCAAGACATCACCGGCCCTCAACGCGCGACCGCCATGCCCGCCAAACTGGCCGAGGGTGAAGGTACTTTTGCTGCCCAGATAATCCGGCACCTGCACGCCGCCGCGCAGGCACAGATAACTGCGCGCGCCGGCGCCGCTGATGCTGCCCAGCTGCAACGTCGCGCCGGCCGGGATCAGCAACGCGGTGTTCATTGGCACCGGTTCAGCGTCAAGGGTCAAGGCAATCGGCGCGCCGGTCACCGCGACCACCGCGTCACAATTGAAGCGCAGGATCGGCCCGCTCATGGTGATTTCCAGTGCGGCGGCGCCTTGTTCATTGCCGAGCAGACGATTGCCCAGGCGCAGCGCTCGGCTGTCCATCGGCCCCGAGGGTGGCACGCCGACGGCCCAATAGCCGAGGCGTCCGGGATAGTCCTGCACGCTGGTCTGCGTGCCGGCGCTGAGCACTTCGAAGGTGTTGGCGTGATACAGCAGATTTTCCAGACAACGGGTCCACGGCTGACCGCTGGCGAATGGAGCATCGAGCAGAATCTGCCGCAGATAGTCGCGGTTGGTTTCCACGCCGTACAACAGGCTATCGCCCAATGCCTGATGGAGTTCGGCGCGAGCCTGTTCGCGGCTGGGCGCCCACGCGATGAGCTTGGCAATCATCGGATCGAAATACGGCGGAATTTCCACGCCGGCCTCGACCCAGGTGTCGATACGCAACTCAACGCCGTTGGCGGGCGGAAATTGCACAGCGGTCAGCAGGCCCGGGCTCGGCTGGAAATCACGCCCCGGATCTTCCGCATACAGACGTGCCTGAATCGCATGGCCCTGCGGTTCCAGGCCTTGATACAACTCGTTCAGCGGCGGCAGATCACCAGCGGCCAGCTCGATCATCCAGCGCACCAGGTCCACGTCCCACACCTGTTCGGTGACGCCGTGCTCGACCTGCAAGCGCGTATTCACTTCGAGAAAATAGAAGCGCTGGGCCTCGCTGTCGAAGACGAATTCGACGGTGCCGGCGCTGCGGTAATTCACCGCTTGCGCCAGTTTGATCGCCGCTGCGCACAGCTCATCGGCCATGCCTTCTGGCAGGTTTGGCGCCGGGGTTTCTTCGAGGACTTTCTGGTTGCGCCGCTGCACTGAACAGTCGCGCACGCCGAGAGCGATGACTTCACCGCAGCCGTCGCCGAACACCTGCACTTCCAGATGCCGCGCGCGTTCGATGTACTTCTCGATGAACACCCCGGCGTCGCTGAAGTTGTTCTGGCCGAGGCGTTTCACCGCTTCGAACGACTCGCTCAATTCACTGGCGCTGCGGCACACGCGCATGCCGATGCCACCGCCGCCAGCGGTGCTTTTCAGCATCACCGGGTAGCCGACCTGTTCGGCGGCACTCAGCGCGCAATCGAGGCTGTCGAGCAGGTCGGTGCCTTCGAGCATCGGTACGCCGTGCTGTTTGGCCAACGCGCGAGCAGTGTGCTTGAGGCCGAACACCCGCAAATGCTCCGGCGTCGGCCCGATGAAGGCGATGCCCTGCGCTTCGCAGGCTTCGGCGAACGCTGCGTTCTCGGAGAGAAATCCGTAGCCGGGATGAATCGCCGTGGCGCCGCTTTGTTTGGCGATAGCGAGGATTTTGTCGACCGCCAGATAGGTCGCGGACGCCGCGCCTTCGCCGAGGCTGTGCGCTTCAGCGGCCTGGGAGATGTGCAGGCTGGCAGCGTCGGCTTCGGAGTACACCGCGATGCCTTTGGCCTTCAGCACGTTGATCGTGCGCAGGATGCGACAGGCAATCGCGCCACGGTTGGCGATCAGGATTTTTTCGAACATGGCATAACCCCTGAAGGGGGAGCGGGCCGTCCCGCTGTTTTTCGACAGACATCCGGGCCGTCCCGGATGGAAAAAACACACTTCACTCCAACCCACCACAAACCCCCTGTGGGAGCTGGCTTGCCAGCGATGAGGTCGGCACATCCAACATTGTTGGTGACTGAAACACCGCAATCGCTGGCAAGCCAGCTCCCACAGGACTGTCAGTGCCTTGAAGCTTTCAGGCACTGCCCGGAACGCGCCTGGCACAGTGCAAAAAGCCAACGGCGTAAACGGCTGATGGTCAGTTCCATATCAGCAACTCCGCCGGGGTCGGGTTGTAGGCATTGCACGGGTTGTTCAACTGCGGGCAGTTGGAAATCAGCACGATGACGTCCATCTCCGCGCGCAAATCAACGTACTTGCCCGGCGCGGAAATACCGTCCTCGAAGGTCAGCCCGCCATCCGCCGTCACTGGCACGTTCATGAAGAAATTGATGTTCGGCCCGATGTCGCTCTTGCTCAATCGGCCGTCGTGGGCGCAGGCGCGCAGGTAGTTGTCGCGGCAGCTGTGCATGTAGCGTTTTTCCAGGGCGTAGCGCACGGTGTTGCTCTCTTGCGCGCAGGCGCCGCCGAGGGTGTCGTGGCGCCCGCAGGTGTCGGCAACGATGGTCAGCATCGGCTGGCCGAGGTTGGAATACAGCACGCTGCCGGTGCTCAGGTAGACGCTGTTCTGCCGGCGCAAGGTGCGTTGCACGTCGTAGCGTTCCTTGGGGTTGGCGAGGCTGTAGAACAAAGTGTCGACGGCTTGATTGCCTTCCAGATCGAGGATGCGCAGGGTCTGCCCGGCCTTGACTTCCATCAGCCAGGGCTCGCCGGCGGGAATGGTCGCGCGGTAGATCGCGCTGTCGGCTTGCTTGTGGGAAGTGGCGATTGCGAGTGACATGGCAGCGATCCTCAGGCGAACAAACGGTCGGTGTTGATGAAGCCGCGCTCGTTTTCCGGGCGCGAAGTGCGGCAGTGTTCGGCGACGCTGGCGTCGGCGTTCATCCAGCTCAGCTTCAAGGGTTTCGGAGCGTATTCGGGGGACGGGTCCATCGGATGTTGCAGGGCGGTGAGCACCATCAGGGTGTCCATCGGCGCGTACAACTCGATGTAGTCACCGGCCTTCGAGTTGCCTTCGACGAAGTGGAAACGCCCGGCCTCATCGACGTTCACGCGGCTGAACAGATTGAGGGTCATCAGCAGGTCGGACAGGCCCAGGCCCCACTTGCCGAGTTCCACCAGCAGGTTGTCGGTGCCGTTGCGAAAGAAGCCGTTGCGCAGTTCCTGGTAGCGGCCCTGACCGTACTTTTCGGCGACTTCCTGTGCGCAAAGCACACCGCCGAGGCTGTCGCTCCAACCGCAGGTGTCGGCGGTGATCGCGGCGAGTACGCGGCCCATGTCCGAGTACAGGCAGTGGCCGGCAGTGAGCTTGGCGGTGTGTTGGCATTTGAGGCTGTCGGGCAGGTTCAATCGCTCGGTTTTTTCATTGGCATTGAGCAAGGTCAGGCTGACATTGGCACCGCCGCGCAGGTCGGTCAGGCGCAGTAACTGGCCGCGCTTGAGCACGAACGAACGGTGGCCGCCGCCCGGCAGCAGTTCTTCAGCGAAGGGTGGGAAGAGTTGGATTGAATCAGTCATTGGAGCAGTCCTCTCAAGCAGTGCGAAGGGTGCCCGCCAGCGGCAGCGGCAGGGCCTCGACGGCGGCGCGCTGGGCGCGGCGGTCGCTGTTCAACGGGATGTCGTAGGTGATGCGGGCGCCATAGGCGCCGGGGGCGTGCGGGTCGAGGCGCACCTTGTCGAACACCAGCAGGCGCGTGCCCAGGCTGAAGCCTTCCGACAGGTCGTGGGTGACCATGAACACCGTCAGTTGCGTCTCGCGCCACAGCTCCAGCAGCAGCGCGTGCATGTCTTTGCGAATGCCCGGATCGAGCGCGCCGAACGGCTCGTCGAGCAACAACACGCGCGGCTTCATGATCAGCGCCTGAGCGATGGCCAAGCGTTGCTGCATGCCGCCGGACAGCTGTGCCGGGTACTTGTCCAGCGCATGGCCGAGGCCGACTTTTGTCAGCAGGGCTGCAGCCTGCTCGCGCGCCTCGCGCTTGGCGTTGCCGAACAGCCGGCCAAGCAAGGGCGCGCGCGGCAATTCGAGACCGAGGGCGACGTTGTCGAGCACGCTCAGATGCGGGAACACCGAGTAGCGTTGAAAGACCACGCCACGGCTGGCATCCGGCTCGCTGGCCAAGGGCTGGCCGTCGAGCAGAATCTCCCCGCGACTGGCGCTTTCCTGGCCGAGCAACAGGCGCAGGAAGGTCGATTTGCCGCAACCGGAGGCGCCGACCAAGGTGCAGAACTCGCCTTCGTTGACGTTCAGGTTCAAGCCTTCCAGAACCACTTGATCGGCGTACTGCTGCCAGACGTTCTTTACTGTGATGAAGCTCATTTCGCCGCTCCCTCGTACCAGGGAAAAGCGCGCTGGGTCAGCTGTTTCAAGCCCCAGTCCATCAGCCAGGCGAGCAGGGTGATCCACACCACGTAGGGCAGGATCACATCCATCGCCAGGTAGCGCCGCACCAGAAAGATCCGGTAGCCGAGGCCATCAGTGGAGGCGATCGCTTCGGCGGCAATCAGGAACAGCCACGCCGAACCGAGCATCAAGCGCAGCGAGATCAGCAAGCGCGGCAACAGCTGCGGCAAGACCACGCGCAGCATCAGCGTCCAGGTCGAGGCGCCGAGGGTCTGCGCCTTGATCAGCAGTTCGACCGGAATGTCGCGGGCACGCTGTTCCAGATCCCGGGCCAGCGCCGGGGTGATGCCAATCACGATCAGCATGACTTTCGACAACTCGCCCAGGCCAAAGACGATGAACAGAATCGGCAGGATCGCCAGCGGCGGCACCATCGACAGCACCGTCAGCAACGGCGACAACGGCGCGCCGAACAGCGGCAGGGTGCCCGCCGCTATACCGAGGCAAAGACCCGCCAGCGCCGCGATGCCGAGGCCGATGGCCAAACGGCGCAGACTCGACGCGGTGTCTTGCCACAACAGATATTCACCGGTGCGGCTGTCGGCGTTGAAGGCCAGGCGTTTTACCGCGTCGCTCATCTGCACGGCGCTGGGCAGCAGTTTGTCGTTGGGGTTGTCCGCCAGGCGCTCGGCCGAGCCTGTGAAGTAGGCGAACAGCACCAGCGCGAACGGCAGGATCACCAGCAACAGGCGACTAGGACGATCGGGGTGGCGATTGATCAGGCGCATGGCCAAATCCTCCGTGGCTTACAGCTTGGCGTCGGCGGCCATCTGCACGTAGGTCGGATCGAAGCGCAGCTTGAGATTGGCGGTGTCGCCGCTGGTCACGCCGTTGGCGAAGGACATGCCGACCGCGCTCGGGTCCTTCGCGCCTTCGCCGAGCAGACCATGCTCGAAGGAGAATTCGGCGACCTTGCGCATGGTGTCCGGCAGTTGTTTGCTGGTGGCGAAATTCAGCGCTTCGCTCGGCGTGGCGAACAGTTTTGTGGTGTCCAGTTGCGCCTGGAAGCCGGCGAGATCAGTTCCCGAGGCCTTGGCCATGTGCTCCAGCGCAGCTTTGCTCGTGGCACTTTTCGCGTTCATCAAAGCGACCACTTCGAACCACGCCCCGGTCAGCGCTTTGCCCAGTGCCGGGTTGTCTTTGAGGGTGGCGCTGTTGACCACCATCATGTCCATGATCTCGCCGGGGATCTGGCTGGAATTGAACACTTCGGTGACGCCGGGTTTGGCTTTGATATCCGAGAGCATCGGGTTCCAGGTGGTCACGGCGTTGACGTCGTCGGTGTTGAATGCGGCGGCAATGTCGGCGTCGGAGGTGTTGACCACCTTCAGGTCTTTCTCGGTCAGGTCCACCGAGTCCAGCGCGCGAGCCAGCAGGTAATGGGAGACCGACAGCTCGACCAGATTGACGTCCATGCCCTTGAGGTCGGCGACTTTTTTACCTTCGCCTTTGAGCACGATGCCATCGTTGCCATTGGAGAAATCGCTGACGATCAACGCGGTGCTGTCAACGCCGCCGGCAGCGGGAATGGTCAGCGCATCCATGTTGGTCATGGTGCAGCCGTCGAACTGGCCGGCGGTGTACTGGTTGATCGATTCGACGTAGTCGTTGAGTTGCACGACGTCGATCTTGATCCCGTATTTCTTCGCCCATTTGTCGACGATGCCCTGGCTGCCGGCGTATTCCCATGGCATCCAGCCGGCGTAGATCGTCCAGCACACGCTGAAGTGGTCTTTCTGGGCGGCGGAAGATTGCGTGCTGATGAGCGCGGCGAAAGCGGCGGCGAGCAGGGCGGGGAAACGTAGTCGGATCATTGCGGATTCTCCAGTTGATCGAGGGCGGACAGGAAGGCAACGCGGCACCGCGAACGGTGGCTTGTCTCCCGGGCTTTTGTCCCGCCGTGTAACCTCAACTGGAGGTCGCCAACTCTCGGACCAGCCACTCGCGCTTGCGAGCCGGAACCCTAGTCAGCCATTGCAAATTGTGGTGCCGCGAACCTGTGATGACTCCTGCACAGGTTTGCTAAAGCGAGAGACGTGCCAAGTCGCGCCGAGGCCTCTGCGGCGTGGATCTGCTGGATTGCCGAGGTGAGCGTGGCGAGCGACAGCGCATCGTGGTGGTGCGTGGTTGCACCGTCATGCAGCGCGTTTGCGCTTCATGGGTCGCTGATTTTGCGGATAAACAAGATTTCATAATCACTTGTTTCAACTTGTTGCAGGAACGCACCAGATTCTGAAATCGCTGTCTGATTCTTCGACAGTCAGCAATTGCTGACGGTCGCCTGCCAGCGTCGCTGGTGTGGCCAACCCGCGGTCCAGGAGGCCGCCATGTATCGCCGAATCCTACTGCTTGCCGTGATGCTTTTTTCCCTTGGCGGATGCGTCCCTTATTCATACGGAGACAGCTACTACAGGTCAGAGGTCTACACATCACCCGCACCGGCCTATTACAGCGGTGGCGGCTCCTATTACCGCAGCGGCGGCACCTATTACACCCAGCCGCGCTACTACCAGCCAGCGCCGCGGTACTACCAGCAACCGCGTTATTACCAGGCGCCGCGGCACTATCAACCGGCCCCTCGTTACTACGAAAGCCGTCGCTGGCACGGCAATGATCGCGGACGCTGGGACGGTCACCGTCGCGGCGGCTGGGACAATGACCACCGGGGTCGCGGCAACTATGATCGTCACAGCGGTCGTCGTGACTACAACGGCCGTGGTAACCGCTGGTAACTGACCGTAAATAAAAAAGCGGCGCATGATGCGCCGCTTTTTTTTTGCCCGTCGAAAAGTCCTTCCGTTGGCCATCTCCTAGGACAATCCCGGAAGCGTCCTACAGTTCCATTTCGTGGTGTTTGTTAGCGTTCGTGGATGCCGAACGAGGCGAGCAATCCTCAGCTCGATAGCGGCGAAAAATGGACGTTCAGCGCTATGAAGCTACTGGTTATTCATCAAAATTTTCCCGGTCAGTTCCGTCATGTGGTACTGGCAGCGCTGGAGCGCGGTGATGAGGTTGTGGCGATCGGCCGGGACACGGCACCGGGCGTCGCCGGTGTGCAAATCCATCGATATCGAGCGACCAGCCGAGCGCCCGGCAATATTCACCCCTATCTGATCCGCTACGAACAAGCGGTGATCGACGGGCAGAAGGTTTTTGAAATTCTGGGCAGGCTGAAACGTTCGGGTTATCAGCCAGATGTCATTCTTGCTCATCCCGGATGGGGAGAGACGCTGTTCGCCAAGGACATCTATCCCGATACGCCACTGATTCACTATTGCGAGTATTACTATCGAGCGCAGGGCGCCGATTGCGGGTTCGACCCCGAATTCCGCCGAGCTACAAGAGAGTCGTCACGGCTGCGCGTGCTCAACTCGCTGCATCTGTTGAATCTTCAACAATGTGATATCGCAATCGCGCCTACCCAGTGGCAGCGCAGCCTGTTTCCAGCCGCTTACCGGTCGGCTATTCGGGTCATTCACGAGGGTGTGATTCAAAGATCTGACCTGGCGAAAGTCAGGGCAGTCAGATTGCCCAATGGAATCGAGCTCAAAGCCGGACAGCCAATCGTTACCTATGTCGCCAGAAACCTTGAGCCTTATCGCGGCTTTCACAGTTTCATGCGAGCGATCCCGCTTGTTCAGGCTGAGTGCCCCGATGCGCAGATCATCGTGGTTGGCGGTGACGGTGTCAGTTATGGGAGTAAGCCGGTCGGGTACCCGGATTGGCGCAGCAGGATGGAGGCAGAAGTCAGTTTCGATCACTCCAGAGTGCATTTCACAGGGAAACTTCCTTACCAGACTTACCGCGCGGTTCTCGCATGTTCCAAAGTCCATGTTTATTTGACGTATCCGTTTGTCTTGTCGTGGTCGTTACTGGAGGCGATGGCGTCTGGTTGTGTGGTTGTTGCGTCGGATACGGCTCCGGTAAGGGAAGTCATTGTCGATGGGGCTAATGGCGTGTTGATGGATTTCTTCGACCATCAAGGAATTGCCAGAAGTGTAAGCAAGGTTTTGAAGTCGGCAGGTGAGTACGATGGACTTGCCAGCGCCGCGAAGTTGACGGCAGGTCGGTTCAGTGTGGAATCGGGCGTGAGCCAATACTTTGAGGTTTTTGCAAGCGCGATATCCGGGCATAACGACATACCAACCGTTCCGCAGTTTGAGCGGGAGGTTTGAAATGTCCAGGAAGTCGCGTAAGCAGGCGATCAAGTGGTTTAAAAGGTTGTTGAAGTATGGATTGTTCTTTTATGTCTGTTATTGCGTAGCGGAATTTTATATTCGCAAAGAACAATCTGCCGAGTCGGCGGCTATTCACCAGGCAAACGAGAAAGCT
The DNA here is from genome assembly GCF_054871425.1 of Pseudomonas glycinis. Lineage (NCBI taxonomy): Bacteria > Pseudomonadati > Pseudomonadota > Gammaproteobacteria > Pseudomonadales > Pseudomonadaceae > Pseudomonas > Pseudomonas glycinis. The sequence continues at coordinate 461,199 of NZ_JBTYHF010000004.1, forward strand.
TGCCAGAACAAGCTGGCGAGCATGCAGCAAGTGCCGATATTAGGCGGCGCCTATATAGATAAGACGCTAGTCCCTGAGTTTTACGTTGGCATGCCTGAGATGGTGAACAAGAAAGCGTGTCTGGCGATTGCTCTGAAGGGCCTTTTCTGGTGGACCGGGACGGGGCTGCATCGGCACCAGAATCAGCGCCTGGAACCGATCCCCGAAAGCTGGCGGCTCTATAAATTGAATGCCGGGCTTTTTACCAGGAAGGAAACTACCGAGCCCCATGAACGGGGTTATCGGCACGTCAACTGGCCGGATGAGTTGATTGTGAAACTAAAGAATTATCCGGGGCTGGAAGTTTGGCTGAATGCTCCGCCACCGCATTTCAAGAATGTGTCATCCGTACGAAATTTTGTCATTGCAGGTTGGCCGCGGCGAGACGGAACCCCTCGGCTGATCAAGTGTGACGGCTTGATTCGCCCGGCTTCCGAAGAGCAACTGACTGACAAAAAGCTGGCAGGTTTTGGTAGGGCTGAATTGGAGAATCTGGATTTCGGCAAGCTGAATTTCTTCTGCACGGTCAATCTGGATAACTTCGACTTCGCTGGAGGGCACGGTAGTGTAGGTCTTGGTCTGTCGTCATTACGCGAAGCACCTGAGATGCTCAAGTATCTCAGTGATTATCTTTCACGCTCTGTTATTACAAGGAAGTAACAATGAGTTATGTTTTTAACGATATGGAAAAATCCGAAATTTTCAATGCGGCAAATAGTTGCAAAGGCATGACATTAAATTCTGAGGGTGTGGAGTACATTGCATTGGAATTAGCAGGGGCAAGCTGCGCCCCCCTGTACCAAAAGCTGTTCGACATTATTGGTGAAAAAGTTTCTGACGTTGCAGCCGCCGATAAAGAGGCTCGAGACGTACTGAAAAGCGCCAGACTCTGGCTCGCCGTGGCCATTGATGCCAACGGTGGAAACGGTGCCTACTCTGCCCTGATTCGTGGTTACACCTCCCGCCAGGGTGAACTGAGACTGAATACAATTTTCAGTGAAGACCTGATGCAGCTTTCATCCAACCAGGTTGCCGTCAACTTCATCAATACCCTGATCAACGGATCCCTTGCCGGTCAACTGGCGCCGTGGACGGTTCCGTCAATCAGCCAGATCGCTGAAATCGACGCCAGCGCGATTGGCGAGGCGCTGTTCAAGGAGGTTTGCGGGGAGGACGATACCGCCGTGAAACGCAATGCCGGCTGGTCTGGAACAGTCGGATTCAGCCTGTTGGGCGGTAAGCCTCCCTATGAAACCTGGCGGTTGATCTGCGCCGGTGATTCGAACAGGGAAGATGGCGGCCCACCCATCCAGGCAAAACCCAACCGGCTCGACGACTATAAAAACATTCTCTTCGCCATCGACGCCTACAGCGTCGGCCTGCGAGCGGCGATCAGCAATTTCGGCATCAATCCACTGCAAAGTCTGCTCTCGGTCGTACCCGAGCAAATCAACATCGCGCTGGCCAGCGGCAGTGTGAATCCGCTGATTCAGCATGTAGTCAAAGGCACGCCTGTTGCCGCCGTGGTCGAGCTGATCTTGCGCTACGGCCAGAACGAATTTCTCGACATGTTCAAGCGCACTTACGACGGCGATTCTGCTGCCACACCCACCACCGACGAAACCTTCGCCAGCAACGCTTACGCCTTCTTCTCGGCATTCTCCCCGGAGCAGTCGCAAAGCATCGTCACCCGGACAATAGGCGAGTTCGGCAATGCCAATGCATGGGCAAAACTGGCAGGCGAGGCGACGCCGCTCGGCCTGGCGTTGCGCAACGCTTTGCAGCAACTCAGTGAAGTCGTCATAGAGCGAGCCGACGGTTATCCCGACCGCAACCTCGAGCTTTACGATCCGCACACTGGCGAAGGCTTTATCACCGCGCAGTGGCTGGCGGACCGTGCGCAGATGCTCGCCCGTTTGATTGCCCGAACCCAAGGCTCGTTCGCAGAACACTCGCTGCAGCAGTTTTCCTACTCCGATCTCGCCTCAGGCAAACAGGCGCCGATGACCACCGGTGTGTTGAACCCGCTGGCCCTGTTCGGTGATGACGGCGGGCGATCTTTCGCCGGCGGCGCAAATGCCGATCATCTGTATGGCGGCGTGGGCAATGACTCCATCCATGGGATGGCCGGTCACGATTTTATTGAAGGTGGTCGCGGTAACGACTCGCTTACCGGAGGTGACGGCAATGATGAGTTGTACGGGATGGCCGGTGACGATGTTCTGCTCGGAGGAAAGGGTAACGATTCTTTGATCGGGGGCGAAGGCAACGACCGTTATGAATTCGCCAGCGGCGATGGCATCGACGAGATTCTTGATGCCAACGCCGATGGGCAACTGTGGATCAACGGCGCGCCGATTCCCCAACTCAAACGCCGCGCGCCTCTGAGCAATATCTGGTCTACCGAGGATCGGTCCATCACCCTGACGCTTGTTGAACACACCCTCAACATCAAATATGGCCAGGGCGATCTGGTGGTCATCAAGAACTTTCAGCCCGGGATGCTTGGCATCCGCCTCCCTGAATACGAGGGGCAGCCGCTCACTGCTGCGGATTTGACGCTTCAGGGCGACTGGAAAGCCAAAGACGCTGATCCCACCGTCCCTGGCGATCAGCCCTCCTTTGATGAGCTGGGCAACGTGGTGCTGCTGCCCAAGGTCAAACAGCGCAACAAGGCCGACGTACTTTACGGTTCCGCCGCAGACGACGTCATTCTCGGCCTGGGTGGTTCTGATCGATTGTTCGGTAAGGCTGGAGACGATCGGTTATTCGGCGACAAGCAGACGACGCTCGAAAAAGCTATGGCCGACGGTGACGCCAAGGGCAAGGCAAGTCGCGGAGACTGGCTCGACGGCGGGCAAGGTGACGATTTGCTTATCGGTACGGCGTCCCGAGATGTTCTGCTCGGTGGCAATGACCGGGATACCTTGATCGGCGGTGCTGGCGACGATGTGTTATCCGGAGACGAAACCACCGGTGCGCTGGAACAAGGTTGGGCGGTCAAACGCGCTGACGTCCCCATAGCTGGTGGTGTCACCAGTCACCGAACGGTCTTTTCAAAGGCCTCGATAAACAGTGCGTCCGAGGGCGGTGACGACGTGCTGTACGGGCAGGGTGGCAAGGATTTTATCGACGGCGGCTGGGGAGAGGACCTGCTTGACGGCGGAGCTGACGACGATTTTCTCAAGGGCGATCAAGGTAACGACACCCTGGCCGGTGGCAGCGGCAACGACGTAATGCTCGGCGACAACCTCGATTGGGGCGGTGGGCTACCCAGCAAACACCATGGCAACGATGTGCTGGACGGCGGTAGCGGTGATGACCGGCTCGCCGGTAACGGTGGCAGCGACGCGCTGTATGGCGGCCCTGGCAACGACATTTTGCAGGGTGATGACGGCGTACTGGACGGCGTCGAAGGCGATGCCGCGCATTTTTTTGGCGATGATCTGCTGGACGGTGGCTCCGGCGATGACACGCTCTGGGGCGGCGCTGGCGATGATTTGCTCTTCGGCGGCGAAGGCCATGACGATCTGATCGGCGATAGCCCTGAGCATCCGGTTCGCTATCACGGCAACGACTTTCTCGATGGCGGCGCGGGGGATGACACCCTGCGCGGCATGGGCGGCGCGGATACGCTGGCGGGTGGCGCAGGGGCGGATTTTCTCGATGGCGATGTGTCTGACCTGCAGCCGGGTGGAAGCAACAATGACGTGCTTCAGGGCGGCGAAGGAAACGATACGTTACAGGGTGGTTTCGGTGCCGACACGCTGGACGGCGGTGCGGGTGACGACATTCTTGCCGGCGATTACGAGAACAGCGCTGAGGCCGAGCAGAATGCCGATTATCTGCACGGTGGCTCAGGTAACGACACGCTGCTCGGAGGTGGTGGCAACGACACCCTGCTGGGCGGGGAAGGTACGGACTACCTTCGCGGCGATTCTGGCGACAACGTGTTTGATGGCGGTCCCGGTGCTGACGTGCTGGATGGCATGGATGGCGCTGACATCTACTATTTCGGCGCTGGCGACGGTCTGGATATCGTCACCGATGTCGGCGGCCGCAACATCATCAGGTTCGGTGCAGGGTTTTGCGCGCAAAGCCTGAAGGCCGACGTTATCGAAGTTACCGTCGGCACGGTGTTGCGACTGGCCAATGGCACGGGCGACGCGATACTCATCAAGAATCACGAGAAGTGGAAGTCTTCCACATTCACTTTCAGCGACGGCGTGGTACTGGATTACGCAGATGTCCTGCGCAAAACACTGCCACCGATAGAGATGTCCGAGCCACCCGTACCGGAACCTGTCACCGCCCCGGCAACCCCTGAAAGCAAAGTTGCGGATCCGGTTCAGCCAGACGATGTCACCGCTGCGGCGCAAGGCCCGGTGGCGTCTGTTCAAACGGTCAACTGGACCGATGAGTTCCTCGCGCAAATCAAGTCAAAACGCTCCGCCCGCAAACACGCCACAGGTTTTACCTTGAATGAGCAAGGCGTTTGGGTCCGCAGTCATGTCACCACCAGCGACACCGGTTACACCACTCACACCGAGCTGAGCGAGGACAGCGTCGACGCAGGAACACTGTCTGAAACGCCGCCATGGATGAAGGCTGATGGCAGGCAAGCCGTAGTCAGTGAAAGGCAGTCGACAACCACAACCCGTGTCGAACATAAACCGGTGAAAGCCGAGGGAGCAATCGCCTCCTCAAATCAGGCGCCTCGCTATTATCGATCCGGCTCGGCCAACGGGTTTTCCTTCAATACGGGCGACGTATTGGTTGAGGACCGAAAGCAATCCGGCGCGCTTGAAGGCTGGTACGTCTATCCGGCGGCGAGCTTCAGTTCGGGCGCTACAGTGCCCAAGGCGTTTCGCTGGGATGTCACAACTGAAACGATCAAACGCAAAATCGTCCATGGCGACGATGCCGGCGGGCGAGTGAACGTTGAAGTGGAAAACGTTTTCCACGGCGGCGCGGGAGACGATCTGATCGTCGCTTATGCAGGCTCCCCACTTGACTACGGCACTGTCGGCGACAGAACACCGGGCGCGTTTTTATCCGCCGGTGCAGGTGACGATACCTTGCTCGGCTCCGAGGGCGCCGACTATCTGCTCAGCGGCTCGGGTGATGACTGGCTCTACGGCGAAGACGGCGCCGACACCTACATCGTGCAAGCGCATGCCGGGGCGACAACCACGATTGCGGACGTGCTCTACCCTGTTTTCCACCGAGCAGAAGTTGGCGTAGCGGGGTGGAAAGACGAGTACGGATTGATCGATCAGGACACGGTCGTTCTTCCAGCAGGCGCGCAGCGCGATGCACTGCAATTGAGCTGGGGTGCTGCGCTGATAGAGACCACCCATGTCGAGCTTGAGCCCAACCCGGATCGCGCGGCTTACCGCAACCCGCCGAGAGCGAAAATGCTTCATCCGACACTCGATATCCAATGGGGCGGGACGCAAAAAGTCCGCATCGTCTGGCCCCACAACGGTGAACTTGAGGGCGCCGGTATTGAGCTCGTCAAGTTCGCCGATGGGTCGGTCGCAAGTTTGAAGCAGCTCCTGGAGTCAAGTCAGCTCGGCCCTGCGCCCGAGACCTTTCGTACGGGTGTCATCGTCAACCATCCCACCCGTTCAACTTCCTTGCGAGACGGACGAGCGCTGCCACTCGTGGGCGGTCGCGGCAACGACACGATAAGCGGCGCGGGGGAGATCCGAGGCATGCACGGGGATGACGTGCTCACGGGCAGCCCCGGGGATGATCTGCTGCTGGGTGGGCCGGGCAATGACACGCTGGCGGGCGGCGCTGGAAATGATCTCTACCGATACGATGGCCTCGGCAGAGACGTGATCATCAACAACGGAGGCGGCCGGGACGGAATCGATTTTTCCGAACGCAGGCTGACGATCGACAACTTGAAGTTTCACCGTGAGCGCGATGATCTGGTGATCGTGGTGGATTACGGCATGGCGCCGAAAATACGGGTTTCCAGTCATTTTGCCGCTGGTGAAAGCGCTATTGGCTTCATAAGAGTCAGCGAAGGAACAGCGACTCAAGACTACAGCGCAAGGCAAATCGCTGAACGTCTGCACCCGCTTCCGCCACTGAGGGATGTCGAGGATATCTTGCAAAAAGGCGACGATGCAGCGCAGCGGGCAATCAAGGAAATCATTGAGTTCTACGAACTGAATGTCTGACAAGATGACCGATTGAGCCGGCCCGCGATGGAAATCCTGTTGCCATCGCGGGCCTCGCGTCACCTCAATACTGGGTCAGATCCGCTAACGGATGCCGCCCCTCCCAGACTTTATGAAAGTGCGCCTCGACCACCGCATCCGGCACGTTATTGATGTCCGGCCAGTGCCAGTGCGGCTTCTGATCCTTGTCGATCAAACGCGCCCGCACGCCTTCGCTGAATTCCGGATGACGGCAGCAATTGAGGCTCAGGGTGTATTCCATCTGGAATACTTCGGCCAGCGACATGTGCCGCGCGCGGCTGATCTGTTCCCAGACCAGATGCGCGGTCAGCGGCGAGCCCTCAGTCATGGTTTTCGCCGCGCGGGCAATCAACGGATCGCTGCTGTCGCGGTGCAGGCTGATGGCTTTCCACGCACAGGCAACGTCGCTGACATCGAGCAGTTCGTCGATCTGCTGACGACGCGGCAGCCACTGCGCTTCGGGCATTTGCCCAAATGCTTCCTGCTGCAAAGCCTTGAGCAGGCTGTTGAGCTGCATGGCGGTCTGTTCCTGCCAGTTCAATTGCAGCAAGCCTTCGATCAATTGCGGTTGCTGTTCGTCGAGCAGGAAGCGGTCGGCCAGATCCAGATCCAGCGCATCACGGCCGTTGATGTGCGCGCCGGTCAGGCCGAGAAACAAGCCGAGCTTGCCCGGCAATCGGGCGAGAAACCAACTGGCGCCAACGTCCGGATACAGGCCAATGGTGATTTCCGGCATCGCCAGACGGCTGCTCGGCGTGACGATCCGCGTGCTGGCGCCCTGCAACAGGCCCATGCCGCCACCGAGCACATAACCGTGACCCCAGCAGATCAGCGGCTTTGGATAGGTATGCAGGCTGTAATCGAGGCGATATTCCGCGCTGAAAAACTGCGCGGCCAACGGCGGCACTTCGCCGGGGTGAGCGCGGCAGGCTTCGACCAGGCTGCGCACCTCGCCACCGGCGCAGAAAGCTTTGCTGCTGTTGCCGCGCAGCAGCACGCAGACGATTTGCGGGTCATTGGCCCAGGCGTTCAATTTTTCGCTGAGCGCGTTGATCATCGGCAGGGACAGCGCGTTCAGCGATTTTTCGGCATCCAGGCTGGCGATGCCGATGCGGGCGCCGTCAGTGCCGGTAAGTTCTTCGAAGTGCAGATTCATCGTGACCTCGATCGGGAATTTGAGCGAACAGTATGATCGCTATGGGGGAAAGTGCCGGATCTGCGTCAGATCAATTGACAAGCGTGGTCGGCTTTCCTAGGGTTCGCCCCATTGTTTTTGCCGGAAATGACCATGACTGCTGACGACCGTATCAAACTCGAACCGAGCTGGAAGGAGGCACTGCGTGCTGAGTTCGACCAGCCTTACATGGCAGAGTTGCGCAGCTTTCTGCAGCAGGAGCGGGCCGCCGGCAAGGAGATCTATCCGCCGGGACCGATGATTTTCAACGCACTGAACTCAACGCCCCTGGACAAGGTGAAAGTGGTGATTCTCGGCCAGGACCCTTACCACGGCCCGGGCCAGGCCCACGGTCTGTGTTTCTCGGTGCAACCGGGCGTGCCGGCACCGCCGTCGCTGGTCAACATCTATAAAGAGTTGAAACGCGACCTCAATATCGACATTCCCAACCACGGCTACCTGCAGAGCTGGGCCGAACAGGGCGTGCTGCTGCTCAACACCACCATGACGGTTGAGCGCGCCAACGCCAACGCGCACAAGGACAAGGGCTGGCAACACTTCACCGACCGCATCATTGAAGTGGTCAGCGAACGGCAGCCGCATCTGGTGTTCATGCTCTGGGGCGCCCATGCGCAGAGCAAGCAGAAGCTGATCGACGCGACCAAGCACCTGGTGCTGACCTCGGTGCATCCGTCGCCGTTGTCGGCCTATCGCGGGTTTTTGGGCTGTGGGCATTTCAGCCGGACCAACAAGTTTCTCGAACAGAATGGCGAAACGCCGATCGACTGGCGCTTGCCACCTCTCGCCTGAGATCGTTCCCACGCTCCTCGTGGGAATGCAGCCCGGGACGCTCTGCGTCCCAAAGCGGACGCGGAGCGTCCATTGAGGCATTCCCACGCAGAGCGTGGGAACGATCAGTCAGGACTCTGGAATACGATTCCAGTACTTGAACAACGGCTCCGCCAGAAACAGCACAAACAACAGCCGCATCACCTGCATCGCCGTCACCAGCGGCACCGACAGTTGCAGGGTCTCCGCCGTCAGGCTCATCTCGGCGATCCCCCCAGGCATCATGCCCAGGGTCAGCGAACGCAGATCCAGATGGGTCAACGCACTCAAGCCCAACGCCGCCAGCGACGCGATCAACATGGTCAGCGCCGTGCCGATCAACGTCCGGCCCATGAACGACGGCGCGCGGCGGAAGAACTGCCGATTGAAGTGACAGCCCAGGCCGCTGCCGATCAGCCATTGGCCGATCTGACTGCCGCCATTAGGCAAACCGATGTGCAGATCCCAGGCGATGCTGACCGCCGCACTGACCAATAACGGCCCGAACAGCCATGGATTGGGTTGGCGCAGACGCTGCCAGAGCCAGGCGAGCAGGGCGCCCGCCGGAAACAGAATCGCCAGCCAGCGCCAATCGACACTGCCGGCGTGAGAAATCGGCGTGCCGTCACCGAGCAGATACTTGAACGCCGCCGGCACGCACAACACCACCACCAACACCCGCAGACTCTGCCCGGCCGCGACATGGCTGAGCAGTGCACCGTTACGAGCGCCGAGGTTGACCATCTCCCCGGAACCACCGGGCATGCTTGAGAAAAAAGCCGTGGCGCGATCCTCGCCGGTGCGGCGCATCAGCCACACGCCGACCACCGCCGAAAGGCTGGTGACCAATGCACCGAAGAAGATCAAACCGAAATGACTGAGCACCTGTTCCATCACCAGCGGGGTGAAGTGCAGGCCGATGCCGATGCCGACGATCCACTGGCCGCACTTGCGCCCGCCAGGGATTTCCGCCAGTTGCCACGGCGTCAGGCAGCGCACCAGGATGATCGCCAGCAACGAGCCGACCATCCACGGTAGCGGCCAGCCGATCTGGCTGGCGATGAAACCGCCAAGCAGACCGACCAGCGGGGTGCCCCACCAGGCTTTCAGGGACAAGCGATCAAACATCGGCAATGACGCGCCGTGCCGCCGAACGCTTGCGCCAGATGCGGATCAGCGGCATCAGCAGCATGATCGCGGTGAGGATCCAGCAACCGAAGGTGATCGGACTCGACCAGAGAATCTCCAGCGCGCCATTGGAGATCGACAGGGCGCGACGCAGGTTCTGCTCCATCAGGCCACCGAGGATGAAGCCCAGCAGCAGCGGCGACAGCGGGAAATCCAGCTTGCGCAGGATGTAACCGAAGATGCCGATACCGATCATCAGGAACAGATCGAAGGTGGTCGCGTGCACAGCGTAAACGCCGATCCCGGTGATGATCGCGATGATCGGCACCAGCGCCCAGTTCGGCACGGCGAGGATGCGGGTGAATACGCGGATCATCGGGATGTTGAGGATCACCAGCATCACGTTGGCGATGAACAACGACGCGATCAGGCCCCAGACGATGTCCGGTTGCTGTTGGAACAGCAGTGGACCCGGGGTAATGTTGTACAGCGACAGCGCGCCGATCATCACCGCCGTGGTGCCCGAACCCGGAACGCCGAGGGTCAGCATCGGAACGAGAGCGCCGCACGCCGCGCCGCCGATAGCGGTTTCCGGCGCGGCCAGACCACGGGGATCGCCTTCACCGAATTTGCCGCTGGTGCCGGCGATGCGCTTCTCGGTCATGTAGGCCACGGCACTGGCGAGCGTTGCGCCAGCACCGGGCAGCACGCCCATGATGAAACCGAGCACGCCGCAGCGGACGTTGACGACGAATACCGACGCCGCTTCCTTGAAGTTGAACATCATCCGGCCGGTGGCTTTCACCGCTTCCTGGCCGTGGTGGGTTTTTTCCAGCAGCAGAAGGATTTCGCTGATCGAGAACAGACCCAGCACCAGCACAACGAACTGGATGCCGTCGGTCAGGTGAATGTTGTCGCCGGTGAAACGGTACACGCCACTGTTGGCGTCGATGCCGACGGTGGAAAGGAACAGACCGATCAGCGCCGCAATAAAGGTCTTCAACGGTCGATCACCGGCCATGCCGCCGAGACAGACAATTGCGAACACCATCAGCACGAAGTATTCCGCCGGTCCGAAGGCAATCGCCCATTTCGCCAGCAGCGGCGCAAACAGGACCATGCCGCAGGTGGCGATGAACGCGCCGATGAACGAACTCCACGCCGACAGTGACAGCGCGACACCGGCCATACCTTTACGAGCCATCGGGTAGCCGTCGAGGGTGGTCATGACGGTGGAAGCTTCACCCGGAATGTTCAGCAGGATCGAGCTGATCCGGCCGCCGTATTCGCAGCCCAGATAGACCGCCGCGAGCAGGATCAGCGCCGACTCCGGCGGCAGGCCGAGCGCGAACGCGATCGGAATCAGCAACGCCACGCCGTTGATCGGACCAAGGCCCGGCAACAGGCCGACGACGGTGCCGATCAGGGTGCCGCACAGTGCGGTCACCAGGTTGTACGGGCTCAGCGCGACGCCGAAGCCCTGACCCAAATAGCCAAGGGTATCCATATCAGTTCTCCAGGACGCTGAGCAGGCCGAGGGGCAGCGGAACATCCATCAAGCGATCGAACAGCAGATAGAGACCAACCGCCATCAGGCTGATGATCACCACGCTCGGCAGCCAGCGGCCGCCATAGAGACGGGCCATCGGTACGCCGGTAATGATGCTGGCCACGATGAAGCCAAGGGGTTCGAAGGTGCCGGCGAACACCAGCAGCAACACCACGCACAGACCGATCTTGGTCAGGGTTTCGCGATCCAGCGGCGGCTCATCCGGGTTGTGTTTGATCGGCGCCGGGCGAAACACCATGTACAGCAGCGCCAGCCCCATCAGGCCGAGCATCAGCAGCGGAAAGGCGCGCGGGCCGACCGGTTCATAGGAAAAAGCCGCTTGGTACGGCCACGCCATCAGTGCCAGGCCGGCACACACCAGCAGCAACACCGAGGCGAAAATGCGTTGAATAAGCATGGGAGCTCCTGTGCTGCGTCCCCGCGTAGGAGACGCAGCCACTAGACAGAGACGATCACTGGATCAGGCCGAACTCTTTGGCCAGCACTTTGTAGTCGGCAACCTGCTTTTTCACGTAGGTGTCCAGTTCCGGGCCGGTCATGGCGAACGGGAACAGCTCACGCTGATCGCGCAGCTTGGCGAACTCGTCGGAAGCCAGCAGTTTGTCGAACGCGTCTTTCCACCAGGCGTAGTCTTCGTCGCTGACTTTTGGCCCGAGGTAGAAGCCGCGCACCACTGGCCAGACGATGTCATAGCCTTGCTCGCGAGCGGTCGGGATGTCTTTCATTTCCGGTTCGTCGAGACGCTTGTCCGAGAACACCGCGAGCAGACGCATGTCGCCGCTCTGGATGTGCGGCATGGAGTCGGAGATGTCGGTACTGCCGACCTGGATGTGGCCGCCGAGCAGGGCCGTGGCGATCTCACCACCGCCTTCGAGTGCCACGTAACGCAGCTCGCGCGGGTTGATCCCGGCAGCCTTGGCGATCAGTGCGGTCTGCATCCAGTCCTGGCTGCCGACGGTGCCGCCGGAGCCGATGACCACCGAGCCTGGATCTTTCTTCAACGCCTGGACGAGATCGTCGAGGGTCTTGTAGGGCGAATCGCTTTTCACTGCGATGGCGCCGTAGCTGGTGCCGACGGCCGCGAGCCAGCGCACGTTGGTTTCATCGAAGCGGCCGAACTTGCCCTGGGCCAGGTTCAACAGCGAACCGCTCGACCACGCCACCAGCGTGCCGGCATCCGCCGGACGTTGCGCCACTACTGCGTTGTATGCCACCGCGCCGACACCGCCGGGCATGTAGGTCACGCGCATCGGTTTGCTCAACAGCTTCTGGTTGACCAGTGCGCTCTGCACCAGTTTGCAGGTCAGGTCGAAACCACCGCCGGGGGAGGCGGGGGCGATGCATTCGGGACGTTTCGGCTCGGCCATGAGTTGGCCGGCAAACAGCATCGCGCCAGCGGCGAGAGCAACTTTACGCAGTGATACGTTCATTTGAGTCTCCAGAGGAGTTGTTGTTATGGATGGACCGAATGACCAAAGGGCAACGCGAAAACCTAGCGGCAGGCGCAGTTCTCTCGCGGCGCGAGCGCAACGACTGAAACAACGGAGGGGAAACAGGACTGCGGCGAAAAACCGACAGTGCAACGGTGGAATCGAGCAAGGCGAGCAGGCATTACAGCCTTGGTGCGCATGGAGGGCATGCTGGGGTACTCCGTTATTGTTCTTATGAGTCGAAAACGCTTCATGGCGTTTTTCGTTGCGCTGTGTGGCGGCAGCGGCGACAGTCGAAACTGTCCGTGGGCCGACTCTAACCGGCTAACCTTTCAACAACCTTTCAGTTGTCTTTCACGGTTTTCGGGCTTCACAGCGGCGGTTGCGGCTGTAAACTCCGCGGCAAAGCGTGGCGTCGGCCAACCCTGAACGAGGTAAAAATCCATGCGTGTCCTGCTCGTCGAAGACCATCTGCAACTGGCCGAAAGCGTGGCTCAGGCGCTCAAGAGCACCGGTCTGACGGTGGATGTGTTGCACGATGGCGTGGCCGCCGACCTGGCGCTGGGCAGTGAGGAATACGCCGTGGCGATCCTCGATGTCGGCCTGCCGCGCATGGACGGTTTCGAGGTGCTGGCGCGGCTGCGTGCTCGCGGCAAGAACCTGCCGGTGTTAATGCTGACCGCGCGCAGTGACGTCAAGGATCGCGTGCATGGCCTCAATCTCGGTGCTGACGACTACCTGGCCAAGCCGTTCGAATTGACGGAACTGGAAGCGCGGGTCAAAGCCTTGCTGCGCCGCAGTGTGCTGGGCGGCGAGCGTCAGCAGCGCTGTGGTGTGCTGGCTTACGACCTCGATACGCGGCGCTTCACCCTCGGCGAAGAACTGCTGACCCTCACCTCCCGCGAGCAAGCTGTCCTGGAAGCGTTGATCGCGCGACCGGGGCGAGTGATGAGCAAGGAACAACTGGCCGCGCAGGTGTTCGGCCTCGACGAAGAAGCCAGCCCCGACGCCATCGAAATCTACGTGCACCGCTTGCGCAAGAAGCTCGATGGCCAGCCCGTGGCCATTGTCACCTTCCGTGGCCTCGGCTATCTGCTGGAAAGCCGCGATGCATAAGCCCAGCAGCCTGCGCTGGCGGTTGCTGTGGAACCTTGGATGGTTGCTGGTGGTGCTGATGCTCGCCAGTGGCTTGAGCGCTTACTGGAATGGTCGCGAAGCCGCCGACACCGCGTATGACCGCACGCTGCTGGCCTCGGCACGCACCATCGCCGCCGGGTTGTCGCAGCGCGATGGCAGCCTCAGCGCCGATGTGCCTTACGTGGCGCTGGACACCTTCGCTTACGACAGCGCCGGGCGCATCTATTACCAGGTCAACGACATTCACCAGAAGCTGATTTCCGGCTACGAAAATCTTCCCGGGCCACCGCCCGGCACGCCGCGTACCGACAGCTATCCGGCGCTCGCGCGCTTTTACAACGCGAAGTACAACGGCCAGAACGTGCGTGTGGTCAGTCTGCTCAAGGCCGTAAGCGAGCCGAACATGAACGGCATGGCGGAAATCCGCGTGGCTGAAACCGACGAAGCGCGGGTCAGCATGGCGCGCAGTCTGGCGGCTGACACCCTGTTGCGCTTGGGCATGCTGGCCGTGGGTGCATTGTTGCTGGTGTGGTTTGCGGTCAGTGCGGCGTTGCGCCCGCTGGAGCGGTTAAGAACCGCTGTTGAGGAACGCCAGCCCGATGATTTGCGGCCACTGCCGCTGGTGGAAGTGCAGCATGAACTGGGACCCCTGGTCCGCGCGCTCAATCATTTCACCGAGCGTCTGCGCGGCCAGTTCGAGCGGCAGGCGCAGTTCATCGCCGATGCCGCTCACGAGTTGCGTACGCCGCTGGCCGCACTCAAGGCACGCCTGGAACTGGGCCTGCGCTCGAACGAGCCGGAGACCTGGCGCACCACCCTTGAATCGTCCGCGCAAAGCACCGATCGCCTGACCCATCTGGCCAATCAGCTGCTATCGCTGGCCCGGGTCGAAAACGGCGCGCGGGCGATTGCCGAGGGCGGCGCGCAGTTGCTCGATCTGAGTCAATTGGCCCGAGAGCTGGGCATGGCCATGGCGCCTTTGGCGCACAAGCGCGGCGTGGCGCTGGCGCTTGAAGCGGATGAACCGGTGTGGCTGCGCGGTGAGCCGACGCTGCTCAATGAGCTGCTGAGCAATCTCGTCGACAACGCGCTGGCGCATACGCCATCGGGCGGCAATGTGATTCTGCGGGTCACGGCCCCGGCGGTGCTTGAGGTCGAGGACGACGGGCCGGGCATCCCGCTGCACGAGCGTGATCGGGTGTTCGAACGGTTTTATCGGCGCAATCAGCAGGTTGCCGGTTCAGGTCTGGGCTTGGCGATTGTCGGCGAGATCTGTCGCGCGCATCTGGCGCAGATCACCTTGCATGATGGCGAGCAGGCAGGGTTGAAGGTGCGGGTCAGTTTTATTGCCGGGTAATACTTTTGTGGCAAGGGTTTTTTGTGGCGAGGGGATTTATCCCCGCTCGGCTGCGCAGCAGTCGCAGTTCAGCGATCACAATCTGTCTGGAAAAAAACCGGGTCGCAGAGTTCAGGGTCGCTTCGCAACCCAACGGGGATAAATCCCCTCACCACAGGTCAGTAGAACATCGACCGCGATTCTTCCAGATCCGCGCAAAACTGTTTGTTCTCCGGGTCAATCCCCAGCTTCCTGAACGCCGGCACGCTAAACGGATCAATCCGCGCAAACGGATGATCGGTGTCCTTGCGGCAATACAAATTGGCCACTTGCACGACATCGACGTAATCGATGCGCGCCGAGTCGCGGCTGAAGTCTTGATACAGCAACGGCAAATGCACCAGGCGCTCGGGAAACTCCCAGACCCGCAGCAATTTCTCGCCGAGCAATGGGTGAATCTGCTCGATCACATGGGTCAGGCTGACCGCATCGGAGAGCAGTTCATTGTGGTCTTCGGCGTAAGTCAGAATCGGCAGCACGCCAATCTGATGCACCAGCCCGCCGAGTGCCGCCTGATCGGGTTTGAGCTGAGTGTGACGACGACACAGGGCATAGCTGACGCCAGCGATTTCCAGACTGCTGCGCCAGACTTCGCGCATCTTCTGTTCGACCACCTCGGAGCGGGCATTGAAGATCTGCTCCATCACCAGACCGATCGCCAGGTTGCTGCTGTAGTTGATGCCCAAACGGGTGATGGCGGTGTGCAGGTCGGTGACTTCCTGCGCGGCGCGCAGCAGCGGACTGTTGACCACTTTGATCAGGCGCGCCGACAGCGCGGTGTCGCGGCCGATGACTTTGCTCAGATCGCTGACGCTGATTTCCGGATCCTCGGCGGCCTTGCGAATCTGCAGGGCCACTTCCGGCAACGTTGGCAGAACCAGGTCATCGTTATCGATGGCCGCAACCAAATCCTGTTGGACCTTTTCCGCCAGTTCGCTCATTTGGACTCTCTAGGGTGTTGCAACAATGCTGCGATCAACGCTGGATTTCGCGGTCGCGATCCAGTTCGTAAGGCAGGTCGAGCACGTGCAACGCGGGGCCTTCGAGGGCGCCCAGACGCAAATCACCGGCTTCGGCAGCTTCGGCCTGCAACACGGCCAGGAGTTCAATGTTTCCTTCGGCGTTCGCTGCCAGGACCACTTCGCCAATCGAGCTGTTGTGGCTGGGGGCAAACAGTTGAGTGCCGGGCTCCGGCAACTCGGCCGCGTCGAGGCGCAGGCGGTACAGGCGCCGCTTGAGCTTGCCCAGGTACTGCATGCGCGCAACGATTTCCTGGCCGGTGTAGCAGCCTTTCTTGAAGCTCACCCCGCCGACCGCCTGCAGATTGAGCATCTGCGGGATGAACAGTTCGCGAGTGGAAGGCATGACCTGGCCAATACCGGCGCGGATCTGGCCCAGCAGCCATTGATTCAGTTCGGCCTCAGGCAGTGCGATCGACAGTTGGCTTTGAATGTTTGGCGCCTGAGCGGCAGGCACCCAGAGTTCGGCGCGCTCGGGCGAAACGCGAATTGCGATCAGGCCTTCATGGCGCACAACGCTGTCGGTTTCGGCGGGCAGTGCCAGACCGAGGCTGGTCAGGGCTGCATCGCCATGCGCCAGACCGAAGCGCACCCAGGCGGCGCTTTCATCGGTCAGCTTCGATTTGGAGAACACCGCGTACTTTTTCAGGTCGGCCAGTTGCGGCTCGAGCAGCTCGCTGGCCATCGCCATCACCACGCCGTCGCCCTCAAGCAGGATGCGGAAGCTCGACTGCATTCGGCCTTTCTGCGTGCAGCGGGCGCCGAGGCTGGCGCAGGTGTCGCTCAGGTAATTGATATTGCAGGTCAACTGGCCTTGCAGGAATTTTCCGGCGTCCGCACCGCGAACCGCGAGTACGCCTTCATGAGACAGGGTGCAGAAAAAAGCAGAATCGGCCATGGGTCATCGCAGGGTAAATAGACTGGGGCACATCATAAGGGGGCAGGGTTGAAATGGGTAGTTGATAAAGGATCAGGGGTCCCCGACCAAAGCCGACTGTGCGGCCCGCGCCGGGGCTGTATACTGCCCGGCAAATTCGAGGAGGGCTCCATGGTCGAACAAGTTGAACTGAATCGCCTCTTTTGGCACAGCCGTCGCGGCATGCTTGAGCTTGACGTGCTGCTGGTGCCGTTCGTGCAGGAGGTTTACGCGACGTTGAATCAAGTGGATCGCGATCTGTACGTGCGTTTGCTGACCTGTGAGGATCAGGACATGTTCGGCTGGTTCATGGAGCGCAGCGAGTCGGAAGACCCCGAGCTGCAACGCATGGTCCGGATGATTCTGGATCGTGTCCAGCCCAAGTAATACGTTCGAATGCCGCTGGCATGCCTCACGGCAGTTGCTGGCGGCGTATCTGTCGGCCCAGGCGTTCGCCATGGGTTCGTTGTTTCTGCTGTCGATTCCATTCTGGGCCAGCCTGCTCGGCGCTTGCGTCTGTGCGCTGCACGGTTTTTGGGTGCTGCCACGGCAGATTCTGTTGAATCATCCGAAAGCATTTTGCGGCTTGCGGCGCGACGGCGATGGCTGGCAGGTGTGGAATCAGGCTGATGGCTGGCAAGCGGTGCAACTGCGCCCGGACAGTCTGGCGCTGCCATTGATCGTGGTGCTGCGCTTTCGCCTGCGCGGAGAGTGGCGGGTCAGGTCGATCTGCGTGCCACGTGACTCGCAGGCGGCGGATCTGCACCGACGCCTGCGAGTGCGGCTCAAGTTCAGCCGACGTAGGTGGGTGGCACCAGAATAGTGTCGAGCGCTTCGGGGAGCATATCCGGATAGTCGAGGGTGTAATGCAGCCCGCGACTTTCCTTGCGTTCCATGGCTGAGCTGATCATCAATTCGGCAACCTGTGCCAGGTTGCGCAACTCGATCAGGTCGCGGCTGACTTTATAGTTGCTGTAAAACTCATCGATCTCATCCAGCAGCAGACGCACCCGGTGCTGCGCCCGTTGCAGACGCTTGTTGGTGCGCACGATGCCGACGTAGTCCCACATGAATCGGCGCAATTCGTCCCAGTTGTGCGCGATGATCACGTCTTCATCCGAGTCGGTCACCTGACTGGCATCCCAGACGGGCAGGGCGCTTGGCGCCGCAACGTCATCGAGTTGCGCGAGAATGTCCGCCGCTGCCGAACGGGCATAAACGAAGCATTCCAGAAGTGAGTTGCTGGCCATGCGGTTGGCGCCGTGCAGACCGGTAAAACTGGTTTCGCCGATGGCGTAGAGGCCGGGCACGTCGGTGCGACCGTGCTGATCGACCATCACCCCGCCACAGGTGTAGTGCGCAGCGGGGACCACCGGGATCGGTTGTTTGGTGATGTCGATGCCGAAGCCCAGGCAGCGCTCATAAACAGTAGGGAAGTGGCTTTTGACGAACGATTCAGGCTTGTGGCTGATGTCGAGATAAACGCAGTCGACACCTAGGCGCTTCATTTCATGGTCGATGGCCCGCGCGACAATGTCGCGAGGCGCCAACTCCGCGCGTTTGTCGAAGCGATACATGAAGCGCTCGCCGTTGGGCAGCTTCAAATGCGCGCCTTCGCCACGCAGGGCCTCGGTGATGAGGAAGCTTTTGGCTTGCGGGTGATACAGACAGGTCGGATGGAACTGGTTGAATTCCAGGTTCGCCACCCGGCAACCGGAACGCCAGGCCATGGCGATGCCGTCACCGCAGGCGCCGTCGGGGTTGCTGGTATAAAGGTAGACCTTGGCTGCGCCGCCCGAGGCCAGAATCACGAAACGTGCGCCGTAGGTGTCGACTTCGCCCGTGGCGCGGTTCAGCACGTAAGCGCCCAGGCAACGATCGCCTTCCATACCCAAGCGGCGTTCGGTGATCAGATCGACGGCGACGCGCTGTTCCAGCAATTCGATGTTCGCGCGCTCTTTGGCCTGGGCCAGCAAGGTTTTGAAGATCGCAGCGCCAGTGGCGTCGGCAGCATGGATGATCCGTCGATGGCTGTGGCCACCCTCGCGGGTCAGGTGAAATTCGAAACCACCGTCTTCAGTGCCGGACTGTTCGTCGCGGGTGAACGGCACGCCTTGGTCGATCAGCCATTGGATGGCTTCGCGACTGTGCTCGACGGTGAAGCGTACCGCGTCTTCATGGCACAAGCCGCCGCCCGCATTGAGGGTGTCGTCGACGTGGGATTCGACAGTGTCGGTATCGTCGAGCACGGCGGCAACGCCGCCCTGGGCCCAGAATGTCGAACCGTTGGCGAGATCGCCTTTGCTCAATACGGCAATGCGCAGATGACCGGGCAAGGTCAAAGCGAGAGTCAAACCGGCAGCACCGCTGCCAATCACCAGAACATCGTGTTGGAACTGTTGGCTCATTTCAGGATTCCGCTCAAAGCGACCCGGGTCGGGGTTGGCGCAAGACAGCTGGATCGGCGAGTCAAGACAGCCACACAGCCCACTAGTATATAGAGGGGTTGGGCGGCACAATAGCCGGGCCCAGATGGCATTGTGAGACTACTGCGCAGTAAAAAGCGCTGTGCTTCGTCGGAAGTTTTTTTCATCGGTTTTGAAAAATGACACCTGTATCGGCGCTGAAACAGTCTTTTCCGAGCAGGGTTGCGCAATGTCAGGTGGGTACGGCTATAAATAATTGGAACTTTTGCCAAAGGCCCAAGATCAATAGACGGTGCCAGAAACCAGGGACAGTGTCGGCTTCAGTGCGGAATCTGCGTTTGGATTCCTGCCGGCGAAACCGATAACAAGATTATTCGCGCAGCCGGTTTATCCCGCGCTGCGTTTTTCGTGCGTGCCAAATCAGAGCTCGCAGGAAACTTGCTTGGAGGGGGAGAACTTTTGCGAAAAGCCCGAGTCTATGTTTGCAAGTCTGGTCGTTTAGTAATGCAAGTCTCCTCCGGGCTTATCGAGGAGTGTTCATGCTAACCCAGGAAGAGGATCAGCAGCTGGTCGAACGCGTACAGCGTGGCGACAAGCGAGCTTTCGATCTGCTGGTGCTGAAATATCAGCACAAAATTCTCGGGTTGATCGTGCGTTTTGTGCACGACACCCATGAGGCCCAGGACGTTGCTCAGGAAGCCTTTATCAAGGCGTATCGGGCACTTGGAAATTTCCGCGGTGACAGTGCGTTTTATACGTGGCTGTACCGTATTGCCATTAACACGGCAAAGAACTACCTGGTTTCCCGCGGCCGTCGGCCGCCGGATAGCGATGTAAGTTCGGAGGATGCAGAGTTCTACGATGGCGATCACGGCCTCAAGGATCTCGAATCACCAGAACGTGCATTGCTGCGGGATGAGATCGAAGGCACTGTCCATCGGACCATCCAGCAACTGCCAGAGGATTTGCGTACGGCTTTAACTTTACGTGAATTCGATGGTCTGAGTTACGAGGACATTGCGAGCGTCATGCAGTGTCCGGTGGGTACCGTGCGCTCCCGGATTTTCCGCGCTCGGGAGGCCATCGACAAAGCCCTGCAACCGTTGTTGCAGGAAAACTGAGACAGCGGCGACAGCCAAGAGAGGAACGCCATGAGTCGTGAAGCCCTGCAGGAATCGCTGTCCGCAGTGATGGATAACGAAGCGGACGAACTGGAATTGCGTCGAGTGCTCAGCGCACTGGATGATGTTGATACCCGTGAGACCTGGGCTCGTTACCAGATCGCTCGGGCAGCCATGCACAAGGATCTGCTGCTTCCGCGTCTGGATATCGCTGCGGCAGTGTCCGCTGCGCTGGAAGACGAAACGGCTCCGGCCAAAGTATCCCGTAGCCCATGGCGCAACCTGGGTCGCCTCGCTGTTGCCGCTTCGGTGACCGTGGCCGTACTGGCCGGTGTTCGCCTGTACAACCAAGACGAAATTGCTGGTGTTGAACTGGCCCAGCAGTCGAACCAGCCTACTTTGGCCACTCCACAGGTCAAGGGTCCGGCAGTTCTGGCTGGTTATAGCGAAAGCTCGGAAGCGACTGGTCCGATGGCCAACGGCGTTCTGCAAGGTCAGCCAGGCTGGCATGATCAGCGTCTGCCAGGCTATCTGCGTCAGCACGCTCAGCAGGCTGCACTCAAAGGAACTGAAAGCGCGCTGCCATACGCACGTGCCGCAAGCCTGGAAAACCGTTAAGGAGGATCATGCGCGCCATCCCCCTACTTTCGCTTCTGCTCAGTGGCTGGTTCATCGTTCCAGCCCACGCTGACGAGGCCCAGGACTGGTTGACCCGTCTGGGCCAGGCCGAGCAGCAGCAGAGCTTCCACGGCACTTTCGTTTACGAGCGCAACGGCAGTTTTTCCACGCACAATATCTGGCATCGCGTCCAGAATGGCCAGGTCCGCGAGCGGTTATTGCAGCTCGACGGTTCGGCTCAGGAAGTCGTGCGCATTGATGGACGTACTCAATGCGTCAGCGGCACCCTGATTGCGGGATTGGGTGATTCACCCAACGCTGCCGCCCGTGCGCTGGATCCCAAAAAGCTGAAGAATTGGTATGACCTTGCCGTCATTGGCAAGTCGCGCGTGGCCGGCCGTGACGCAGTGATCGTGTCGCTGACGCCTCGTGATCAGCACCGTTACGGTTTCGAGCTGCACCTGGACAAGAAAACCGGGCTGCCGCTCAAGTCGTTACTGTTGAACGACAAAGGGCAGTTGCTCGAGCGTTTCCAGTTCACCAGCCTCGACACGGATGAAATCCCGTCGGACAAGGACTTGTTGGCGGACCCGGATTGTAAGCCGATCAATATCGCAAGCGACAAGGCTTCTGCAGCTAAAACCGTGCAAAACTGGCGTTCGGACTGGCTCCCGCCAGGCTTTGAGCTGACCAGCAGCAGTTCGCACAAGGATGCGCAGACCAAGACCCAAGTCAGCAGCTTGATGTATGACGATGGTCTGGCGCGTTTCTCGGTGTTCCTTGAGCCATTGAACGGTGCAACCGTCACCGATACCCGTACCCAGTTGGGCCCTACCGTCGCGGTATCCCGTCGTTTGACTACACCGCAAGGTGAAATGATGGTCACGGTGGTCGGCGAAATCCCGATTGGCACCGCCGAACGAATCGCTCTATCGATGCGTAACAACGATGGCGCTGCGACCAGCAAGCAGTGAGCTGATTTCAGTCATTTCCACTTCGTCGTCGAGACGTCGAAATGTTTGCTGAGCATTTTCATTTGCAAAACCCCTGAAAATTTTTTATAGGTCAGAGCCTCACGGCTCTGGCCTTGTTTGTTGTTCCCGGAACAAAAATGCCGGTCTGTGGTTTCCGGTGTTCCTTTGCTCCATATCGCTTAACCCTGCTCGTCGTAACGGGAGCTGTATGTCGATACCAAGTTTGAAGTCTTATCTTTCCATCTTCGCCACCGTGCTGTTGCTCGGTCAGGCGGTCCCTGCTGCGCAAGCGGCCGATCTGCCTGATTTCACCCAGTTGGTCGAACAAGCGTCGCCTGCGGTGGTGAACATCAGTACCACGCAGAAACTGCCGGACCGTCGGGTCAACCAGCAGATGCCGGATCTGGAAGGCCTGCCACCGATGCTGCGCGAATTTTTCGAGCGCGGCATGCCGCCTCAGCAGCGCTCGCCACGTGGCGACGGGCGCCAGCGGGAAGCGCAATCGCTGGGCTCGGGTTTCATCATTTCCCCGGATGGCTACATCCTCACCAACAACCACGTGATCGCCGATGCTGACGAAATCCTCGTCCGTCTGGCTGATCGCAGTGAGATGAAAGCCAAGCTGGTCGGCACCGATCCACGCTCTGATGTGGCGTTGCTGAAAATCGAAGGCAAGGATCTGCCGGTGCTCAAGCTCGGCAAATCCCAAGACCTGAAGGCTGGCCAGTGGGTCGTCGCGATCGGTTCGCCATTTGGCTTTGACCACACCGTGACCCAAGGCATCGTCAGCGCCGTCGGTCGTAGCCTGCCAAACGAAAACTATGTGCCGTTCATTCAGACCGACGTGCCGATCAACCCGGGCAACTCCGGTGGCCCGCTGTTCAACCTGAACGGTGAAGTGGTCGGCATCAACTCGCAGATCTACACCCGCTCCGGTGGCTTCATGGGCGTGTCTTTCGCCATTCCGATCGACGTGGCGATGGATGTTTCCAATCAGCTCAAAAGCGGTGGCAAAGTCAGCCGCGGCTGGCTAGGCGTGGTCATTCAGGAAGTGAACAAGGATCTGGCCGAGTCGTTCGGTCTGGACAAGCCAGCTGGCGCGCTGGTAGCGCAGATCCAGGATGACGGCCCTGCGGCCAAGGGCGGCCTGCAGGTTGGCGACGTGATCCTGAGCATGAACGGTCAGCCGATCGTCATGTCCGCCGATCTGCCGCATCTGGTCGGCGCGCTGAAGGCTGGCGCCAAAGCCAATCTGGAAGTGATTCGTGAAGGCAAGCGCAAGAACGTCGAGCTGACCGTCGGCGCAATCCCGGACGAGGACAAAGAGCTGGCAGGTCTGCCGAAATCCGGCGCTGAAAGCAGCAGCAACCGCCTCGGTGTTGCGGTCGGTGAATTGACCGCCGAGCAGAAGAAAACCTACGACCTCAAAGGTGGTGTGGTGATCAAGGAAGTGCAGGACGGTCCTGCGGCCCTGATCGGTCTGCAACCGGGTGACGTGATCACCCACCTGAACAATCAAGCCATCGGCTCGGCCAAGGAGTTCACCGACATCGCCAAGGCGTTGCCGAAGAACCGTTCGGTGTCGATGCGCGTGCTGCGTCAGGGCCGTGCCAGCTTCATCACCTTCAAACTGGCTGAATAAGCCAGCAGGCAGGTAAAAAGAAACCGCCTCGAAAGAGGCGGTTTTTTTGTGTCAGCAGCTTTTGTCTTTGTCGGGAAAGACTCAGCCCATCATGTCCTTGACCATGCGCTCCTGCTCCATCAGCTCGCGCTGGCGGGCATCGATGCGCGAGGACAGCGGGAAGTTGTTGCCGGCCTTGCGCTTGGCGAAGTCCAGCTGCTGAATGGCCTGGCGGTAATCGCCGACCAGTGCAAAATACTCGGCGCGCGCCTGATGCAGGCCGATGATGTTGCCCGACAAGCCGCGGGTTTCAGCAACCTGATACCAAACGTCCGGATCATCCGGGCGTGACTTGAGCAGGCTGTCGAGTGCCTTCTCGGCATCGGCAGCGCGATTCTGTTTCAACAGCAGATCGACGCGCACCTGATTCAGCGGGTAGTTGCCCGGGAACTGCGTAAGCATGCGGTCGACCCGTGACTGCGCATCAGGCAGACGATTGTTGGTGATGTCCAGATCGACCTGCGCGAGGTTGTAGATGATCTCGTTCGGCGACTTGGCCAACAATTGCTTGAGGTTCTCTCGCGCTTCGTTGAGCTGGCCACCCTTGATTTGCGCGATGGCCAGGCCGTATCGCGCGACATCATTTTTCGGGTTTTCATCGAGCAGGGCGCGGAAACGCTTGGCGCCCAGCCCCGGGGTTTCTTCGTAGATCAACTGCACTCGCGCGCGGATCAACTGGTAGCGCATGCTGTCTTCGATGCCGCCCGGTTTCGCCTGCTCGGCGCGGTTGCGGGTGTCGGCGATACGCGATTCGGTAACCGGGTGAGTCAGGAGGAATTCCGGCGGCTTGGCGTCAAAGCGGTACTGGCGCATCAGGCGTTCGAACATGGTTGGCATCGAACGCGGGTCGTAACCGGCCTTTTCCAGGTTAAGGATGCCGATGCGGTCCGCTTCCTGTTCGTTCTGCCGCGAGAAGCGCCGTTGTTCCTGTAACGCCGCAGCCTGGGTGCCGGCGATGGTGGCGATGCCGGCATCACCGCCGCCTGCCGCCGCGATGACGATACCTGCCAGCAACGCGGCCATCATCGGCACCTGCATTCTTTGTGAGGCTTCGACGCCGCGAGCGAAGTGACGTTGCGACAAGTGCGCCAGTTCGTGAGCGAGCACCGAGGCGTATTCACCTTCGGTCTGGGCGTTGAGGAACAGGCCGCCGTTGACCCCGACCACGCCGCCCGGCGCTGCGAAGGCGTTGAGTTGTGGGCTGTTGATCAGGATGAATTCCAGGCGCCTGTCGGAGACCTGGCTGGTCTCGACCAGCTTGTACACGCTGGATTCGACGTAATCCTTGAGCTGCGGATCGTTGAGCTGGGAAACCTGACTGCGCAGCATGGCCAGCCAGGCGCGGCCGAGCTGGTATTCCTGTTGCGGCGAGACAATGGCAGAGCTGGCGTCGCCGAGTGACGGCAGATCGTCGGCAAAGCCTGGTGAGGCGAGCAGGCAAGCGAGCGTCAGCAGGGTAGGGCGCAGAAAAGTCATGCACAAAGCCTTGGAGGACAAAGACCTTACTGTAGCCGGACACCGAAGCCGCGACCAGATATTCTAGGCAGCTCGACAACCCGAACCGGAGTGACGCAATGACTGACGCTGTAGCCCATGACGTGGAACTGGACGCCAGTGGCCTGAACTGTCCGTTGCCGTTGCTCAAGGCAAAAATGGAACTCAACAAACTGCAAAGTGGCGCTGTGCTCAAGGTGATCGCTACCGATGCCGGCTCGCAACGCGACTTCCGTACCTTTGCCAAACTCGCCGGTCATGCGCTGTTGCGCGAAGAAGACGAGGCTGGCGTCTACCGTTACTGGTTGAAAAAAGCCTGAAGCGCCGCGCCTAAAATCGAAGGGATTATTGATGTTCAAAGTGTTACGCGACTGGATTCAGCGCTACTTCTCCGATGAAGAAGCCGTGGTGCTGGCAGTGCTGCTGTTTCTCGCCTTCACCGCCGTGCTCACCCTCGGCGGCATGCTTGCGCCGGTGTTGGCCGGGATGGTGCTGGCGTATCTGATGCAGGGCCTGGTGGTGACGCTCGAGCGGCTGCGCGTGCCGGGCGGGGTGGCGGTGGGGCTGGTGTTTGCGCTGTTCATGGGCGCGCTGATGCTGTTTATCGTCGTAGTGCTGCCATTGTTGTGGCATCAGTTGATCACGCTGTTCAACGAGTTGCCGGGCATGCTCGCCAAGTGGCAATCGCTGCTGCTTCTATTGCCCGAGCGCTATCCGCATCTGGTGTCTGACGAGCAAGTCCTGCAGGCGATCGAAGCGGCGCGGGGCGAGATTGGCAAGTTCGGTCAGTGGGCACTGACTTTCTCGTTGTCGAGTTTGCCACTGCTGGTGAACATCATGATCTATCTGGTGTTGGTACCGATTCTGGTGTTCTTCTTCCTCAAGGATCGGGCGATAATCGGCGAGTGGGTGCGCGGCTATCTGCCTCGCGAACGCGCGCTGATCACCCGCGTCGCCCAGGAAATGAACCGGCAGATCGCCAATTACATACGTGGCAAAGGCATCGAGATCGTGATTTGCGGCGGCGTGACCTACATCGCCTTCATCGCGCTGGGCCTGAATTACGCGGCGCTGCTGGCGTTGCTGGTCGGCTTGTCGGTGGTGGTGCCGTATGTCGGTGCGGTAGTGGTGACCGTGCCGGTGCTGCTGATTGCGCTGTTCCAGTGGGGCTGGAGCGATCAGTTCATCTACCTGATGGCGGTCTACGGGATCATTCAGACGCTGGACGGCAACGTGCTGGTGCCGTTGCTGTTTTCGGAAGCAGTGAATCTGCATCCGGTGGCAATCATCTGCGCGGTGCTGTTGTTTGGCGGGTTGTGGGGATTCTGGGGTGTGTTCTTCGCGATCCCGCTGGCGACGCTGTTCAAGGCAGTGCTGGATGCGTGGCCGCGCAAGGAGCCGGTGGTGGCGCCGTTGCTTTAGCGGTTGATCCGGATTTTACAGAGAGGCTATTCGCGAGCAGGCTCGCTCCCACGGTGATTAGATTTCAATTGTGGGAGCGAGCCTGCTCGCGAAGGCGTCTTTACAGACGCAGCAAAAACATCAGGCTTTATTCAGAGCCTCAGCCGCCGCCAGCACGGCATCAACATGCCCCGGCACTTTCACGCCACGCCATTCCTGACGCAGCACACCGTCCTTATCAATCAGGAAAGTGCTGCGATCAACGCCCA
Source organism: Pseudomonas glycinis (assembly GCF_054871425.1). Classification (NCBI taxonomy): domain Bacteria; kingdom Pseudomonadati; phylum Pseudomonadota; class Gammaproteobacteria; order Pseudomonadales; family Pseudomonadaceae; genus Pseudomonas; species Pseudomonas glycinis. Next base: position 488,035 of record NZ_JBTYHF010000004.1, read on the forward strand.
GGTATTCCTTGCCATACAGCTTTTTGAGCTTGATCACGTCGAACAACTGGCAAACCGCTTCGTCCTTGTCGCTGATCAGCTCGAACGGAAATTCCTGTTTGCCTTTGAAGTTTTCGTGCGACTTCAAGCTGTCGCGGGAAATGCCGAAGACTTCGGTGTTGGCAGCCTTGAATGCCGCATATTGATCGCGAAAGCCCTGGCCCTGAGTGGTGCAGCCCGGGGTGCTGTCCTTCGGGTAGAAGTAGATCACCACTTGCTTGCCCTTGAGTTCGGACAGGCTGACGGTCTGCCCGCTGGTCGCAGGTGCGGTGAAATCCGCAACCGGTTGGTCGATGGCAACGGCCATGAAAGCTTCCTTACATTGGGTTTTGTGGGCGCCAAGGCTCGATCAGGGCATCCAGGTTCATCGCATCGGCGAAATCGAGGAACTGATCGCGCAGCCAGCTGATCTGGGTGTTGGCCGGCAGGGTCACGGTGAACGTAGCGTTGAGCATGGTGCCGCCGGTCTGGGGCGCCTGATAGGTGTCGCAGGTGAGGTTTTCCAGCTCGACGTTGTGGTCCATGAAGAACTGGCACAGCTCATTGATAATGTCCGGGCGATACGCCGAGCTGACGTAAGCCACGTAAGGCAGCGCCTGCGGGCGATTTTCCAGAGCGGCGCTGCGCACCACGTTGACGGTGAAAGCGTGACGCTTGGCCAGCAATGGCAGGCTGCCTTCGAGGCGCGCGAGGGCGTCCCAGCTGCCGGAAATTTCCAGCACCAGGGCGCTGCACTCGCCGTGGCGGGTCAGGCGAGAGGTGACGACGGCGCAGCGGTTTTCATGGCTGGCGCGGCACAGGACGTTGGTCAGCTCCATGGGGTTGGCGCCGAGGGCACTGATGACAAGGAATTGTTCGCGAACTGTGGGGGTGGACATGCAGCATTCCTAAAGCGATGAGCGGTCGGTAGGTTGACGGGCGTTGGCGGCCGGGAGTGCCTGTTCTGGCGGTCCGTATAACGAGCCTCGGCCAGCGTTCGCGGCTCGCTCCACTGTGCGGGAGCGCGTCGATGCGACGCAGGAACGGGGCCTGGGAGGCCGAAAGGGGAGGCTGAAACCCGGCGTACAAGCTGATCTGTACCGATCAAAGTCTGAAGGGTAGCGAAAAGCGGCGCCAAGGGGAATGGCGGCGGCGCAGTACTTCGCTTGTGCAAGCATCTTGGCGCCAGTACCATTACCGCTCTCTTTTTCCGGCAGGAGCGGTTTCATGATTGCGGGCAGTATGGTGGCACTGGTCACTCCCATGGATGCACAAGGGCGTCTTGACTGGGACAGCCTCAGCAAACTCGTGGACTTCCACCTCAAGAACGGCACCCATGCCATCGTCGCCGTCGGTACTACCGGCGAGTCGGCCACCCTTGATGTAGAAGAGCACATCGCCGTCATCAAAGCCGTGGTCAAACAGGTTGCCGGGCGCATTCCGGTCATCGCCGGCACCGGCGCCAATTCGACCCGCGAAGCCGTCGAGCTGACTCGCAACGCCAAGGCCGCCGGCGCCGATGCCTGCCTGCTGGTGGTTCCTTATTACAACAAGCCGACCCAGGAAGGCCTGTACCAGCACTTCAAGCACATCGCTGAAGCGGTCGACATTCCGCAGATTCTCTACAACGTTCCCGGCCGCACCTCCTGCGACATGCAGGCCGAGACCGTGATTCGCCTGTCCACCGTGCCGAACATCATCGGCATCAAGGAAGCCACCGGCGACCTCAAGCGCGCCAAAGCGATCATCGATGGCGTGAGCAAGGATTTCATCGTGCTGTCCGGCGATGATCCGACCGCTGTCGAGCTGATCCTGCTGGGCGGCAAAGGCAACATTTCGGTCACCGCCAACGTCGCCCCGCGCGAAATGGCTGACCTGTGCGAGGCCGCGCTCAAGGGCGACGCCGATACCGCACGCGCAGTCAACGAAAAACTGATGCCGCTGCACAAGGACCTGTTCATCGAAGCCAATCCGATTCCGGTGAAGTGGGCTTTGGTCGAAATGGGCCTGATGCACGAAGGCATCCGCCTGCCACTGACCTGGCTGAGCACCCCTTGTCATGAAACGCTGCGCTCGGCCCTGCGCCAGTGCAACGTCCTGGTTTAATTGAGGAAGTACAACGCATGAAGCGAATGGCCGGACTTTCCGCACTTGCCTTGATTATCTCCAGCACCAGTGGCTGCGGATGGGTCTGGGGGCCGGAAGGTTATTTCCGCGACCGTGGAAGCGATTACCTGCAAGCGCAACAGACTGCACCGATGCAATTGCCACCGGATGTGAGCACTGCCAAACGTCTCGATCCGCTGTTGCCGATCCCGCGCAATGTGGCCGATGACACCGCGACGGGCGAGTACGTGGTGCCGCGTCCTCAGCCGCTTTCGGCGGTTGCCGACGCAACTGATTACTCGCTGCAGAAGAGCGGTGATTCGCGTTGGGTCGTGGCCCAGCACCCGCCGGCCGAAGTCTGGCCAGTGGCGCTGCAGTTCTTCCAGGACAACGGTTTCCGTCTGGATGAACAGCGTCCGCAGACCGGTGAATTCACCACCACCTGGCAGCACTCCGACGAGCTGTCCGCTTCGATGGCCAAGCGCCTGAGTGCGGCCGGTATCGCCAGCGACAGCGAAACCCGCGTGCGTGTGCGCATCGAGCCGGGCGTGCAGCGCAACACCAGTGAGATCTACGTGGTCAGCGCCGAGCGTCCTGCCGGCAGCACGGCCGACGTGGCTTTCACCAACCGTTCGGTCAACACTGGCCTGGACGCTGCGCTGGTCGACGACATGCTCGCGAGCATGAGCCGCACCTCCGAGAAGGGCGGTTCGGTGTCGATGCTGGCCTCGCGTGATTTCGATGCGCCGAGCCGTGTCAGCCTGAACGAAGACGGCAGCGGCAACCCGGTGTTGAACGTCGGTACCGATCTGGACCGCGCCTGGTCGAGCGTCGGCCGTGCGCTGGAACAGGGCGAATGGCGCGTTGAAGACATCAACCGCAGCCTGGGCCTGTACTACATCAACCTGGCCGAAAAAGCCGAGAAGAAAGACGACAAGCCTGGCTTCTTCAGCAGCCTGTTCGGCAGTGCGCCGAGCAAGGAAGAGGTCGAAGCCCGCGCCGAGCGTTATCAGGTTCGCCTGAGCAAGGTGGGCGAGAACATCCAGGTTACCGTCGAAAAGAACATCAACACCGTCGCGCCGGCCGATGTCGCGCGTAAAGTGTTGAGCGTGATTCAGGACAACCTGGGCTGATCCGATATGCGTTTTGCCGTTCTCGGCAGCGGTAGCCAAGGGAACGGCACGCTGATCGCCAGTGCTGATACGTACGTCCTGGTGGATTGTGGTTTTTCCCTGCGGGAAACCGAAAGACGTCTGTTGCGCCTGGGTGTTCACCCGGCGCAACTGAGCGCGATACTCGTGACCCACGAACATGCCGACCACGTGCATGGCGTGGGTTTACTGTCTCGGCGCTACAATCTGCCGGTCTACCTCAGTCGTGGCACGTTGCGCGGGATGCGCAAACCGCTTGAACCGGCAGGCTTTTTGGCCGGCGGCGAGCAACTGCAGATCGGCGCACTGAACGTCGGGGTCATTGCCGTGGCCCATGACGCGCAGGAGCCGACCCAGTACGTTTTCAGCGATCAGGAACAGCGGCGCTTCGGCCTGTTGACCGACCTGGGATCGTTCTGCGAGCGGGTGCTGGATGGCTATCGGGACCTCGATGCATTAATGATCGAGTCGAACCATTGCCGCGACATGCTGGCCCGTGGTCACTACCCGTACTTTCTCAAGCAACGGGTGGGCGGCGAACGCGGACATCTGAACAACCATCAGGCGGCATTCCTGGTGGCCGAGTTGGGCTGGCAGGGTTTGCAACACCTGGTGCTGGCCCATCTGAGCAGCAAGAACAACCTGCCGCAGCTGGCCCGGCAATGTTTTGTCGACACCCTCGGGTGCGACCCGGACTGGCTGCAACTGGCCGATCAAGATTCAGGGCTCGACTGGCGCCACATCGCCTAGCCCACCTACTTAGCAAGCGGAGCCCATCATGGAAAAACGTGAAGAACTCTACCGCGGCAAAGCCAAATCGGTTTACAAGACCGACGACGCTGACCGCTTGATCCTGCTGTTTCGCAACGACACTTCGGCGTTCGACGGCAAGCGCATCGAACAGCTTGATCGCAAGGGTATGGTGAACAACAAGTTCAACGCCTTCATCATGCAGAAACTCGAAGCGGCCGGCGTGCCGACCCAGTTCGACAAACTGCTGGGCGACAACGAATGCCTGGTGAAGAAGCTCGACATGATCCCGGTCGAATGCGTCGTGCGTAACTATGCCGCCGGCAGCCTGGTCAAGCGTCTGGGCGTCGAGGAGGGCATGAAGCTCAACCCGTACACCTTCGAACTGTTCTTGAAGGACGACGCCAAGGGCGACCCGTTCATCAACGAATCCCACGTCGTGGCGTTCGGTTGGGGCACCGCCGAGCAACTGGCGCGCATGAAGGAACTGTCGCTCAAGGTCAACGAAGTCCTGAGCAAACTGTTCGACGACGCAGGCCTGCTGCTGGTCGACTTCAAGCTTGAATTCGGCGTGTTCAGCGACGGCTCCATCGTCCTCGGCGACGAGTTCAGCCCGGACGGCTGCCGTCTGTGGGACAAGGACACCAAGAAGAAGATGGACAAAGACCGCTTCCGCCAGGGCCTCGGTGACGTCATCGAAGCCTACGAAGAAGTCGCCGCTCGTCTGGGCGTACCGCTTTAATCGACGCAAGCATCTGATAGCACGGAAAAAATTTCGTTTGGGGGGTTCGCAACCAACGAAAGTGTTGTTATGATGCGCGCCGTTGGAGAGATGCCAGAGTGGCCGAATGGGACGGATTCGAAATCCGTTGTACCTTCACCGGTACCTAGGGTTCGAATCCCTATCTCTCCGCCATACATTGAAAAGCCCCGTAGACTCAGGTCGCGGGGCTTTTTGCTTTCTGGGATTCTACGTAGCGTTTCTACGTAAAATACTTGTCTCTACAGCCCCCTCAGGGCGCTCCTGTGGCTCGCTTCCTTCGGCTCGCAGTCATTGTTCTGCCTGAGCGTTCTCATTGCGCCTGTAGCGCTCTAGGGCATCACTTCACCAGCGTGACGGATCGACGTGGGAGCAACCGCTCGTGCCGACCAAGCCGGATTGACAGTTCGTACATAAGAGCGACATCCCATGGTTGCCGACGCCCTTTTGGTGACGAACGGCTATTGACATTTGTAGAATTACCATTTACAAAAACGCCTTTTGGGTGTATACTTAGCACATACAGGTACAGAAACGCGGCAGGAAGCCACACAGTCGGTTGTAGATATTTCATTAGCTGGCACAGAAATTGCTTGACTTTTTAAATGTTCCGTGCGACAATAGTGTAGGGTAGAAGCTCAAACGTCTGTCCGGGCTTCATCACTCCGCCACCCTCCAGTTTCAACCAGAATTCCAGAACATATACCGGGCCAGCGCCGAGCTGAGTTCGGTTTCGTCATTTCCGAATCACCCACACCGATCCAAGCATGAACTTGTCGAGCGGTGCGGATGTAGACCATGGGTTCATTGCACCCACCTCAGCCGCTGACAGGGCCGGCTTGGTCGAAACTCTGTAAGGTGGGTTTAGGTCACTCGCCGCACCGTCAGTCCTACGGTCAGCTACTCGACGGCATGGACAACTAATTTCAAACCAAACTGCCGGTGAACTTGCTCGCTCCTAAACTTGGGAGTTCTCCGCATAGACAGACCTTGTGAATCTGTCGTGTTGCCGCCTACAGCAGCAGCCGTGATCCCGGCATAGGCACTAATATTCAATGGTGTTGCATTTGTGGCCAGAGCCTAAAAATTCTGGCCATTTTTTCGTGCCTCGTTATCTGCGTCACAACCTAAAACCAAAAAACTAAGTTCAAGGAGCCACTATGGCATCAAGAGTCACCTATCAGCCTTGTGCTGTGTGCAGTACCAAGTTTCCTGTAAGGCCCCAAGCACCCCATGCGAAGTTCTGTTCCGGTAAATGCCGGATGCAGTTTCATCGCCAAGAGAAGCAAAACACAAAACAACAATCTCAAACCCAAGAGGTAACACCAATGGCGACACAAACACCAATGCAATTTGTATTTTCCGAAACGGAGTACCGATCACGCTGCGAAAATGAAATTGCGTTCTATAAGTCACGAATCGAGAAGCCATATGAGGGTATCGTCGGGGCTATCATCGAATCTTCACCGAGCAATCTAACATTGCGACAGTCTCTCGATTACTACCATCAAATGCTTTCTGCTGGTTACACGCCGCTTGAAGAGATGTCGGCTCTCCCAACAGCAACACTATTTGATAGTCCGCTGGGTTCATTCGTCACCATTTACCTGATGAAGCCTGATGCCCAGCAGGAAAGTGATTGTGTGAAGATTCGTCAGCAGGTTAAGGCTCAATATGAGGCCGAACTTGAAGCAGCGTTGAATGCTGAAATTGATCGTCAAGTGGCGTTGTCACTTGCCAAAGATGAGCGTGACCGCCTACAGGCCGAACAACAACAACGCTTGAACCGTGAACAAGAAGTTCGTGATGAACTCGCCGCTTCCCGTGCAAAGCTCCGAGATCAACTCATTGAATCCGGCAAATTGAACGCCGATGGAAGTGCAGCATGACAATTGATGCAACTACCCGAATCTTGCTTGAGAAATATGATCCAACTAACAAGGCCCTACAAGCTCCTGTAAGCGCTTCTAATGTTGAGTCGCTACATACACATAAGCAAGCCAATAAAGTGTCTCCTGTAAGCTCTCAGGAGGTCGTATATAAGTCTGCAAGTGGTCGTACTGGTGTGATTGCTGTTTTGATGGATTCAACCCAGTATGACGACGCTGATATCACCAACGCTTGCGCTGAGTTTAACAGCCTACATCCCGAACAGATGAGTAACAGCTACCAACTACCTTGCACCTATGAAGGCATCCCAGCCGGAAGCTGGGTGTTTATCGAATACCCTGAGGAAACTAATGGATCAAACAAGTAACACCGCTACAAGGCTGAATAAAGCCTCCCACCAGTATCACGCAATCTTCACAGTACACCCTGCCGCAGCAATCTCTACACGAGATTTCATGTCACAGTTTGCCGACTACGCTAATCGTTGGCACGGCCACCCGGTCAAAGTTGTTTACAAGTGGACTCGCCACGAAAGTGGGGCGCTCTTCTACGCAATTAGCGGAACTCGCTCTGTCTTGAAAGCATTTGAGTCCTATCTTGAGCATCGCGAAGTTGCATTTCACATTGAGCATTACGGACATCGACACTCGGAATTCGAACGAGATGTCGCGCTACTGTTTCACCCAATTCATGGATACCACGGAAGGGGGAGCAGCCGATGAACACCGAGATCATTGCCAAGCTCGTTGGCCTTCTCCAGTTTCAAGTGGATGTCTCCGGCCTCCAGAGATTCGAGCGTGGCCTATCCCAAGCACGCCAGAAGATGATGGCTCTGTCTCGTGAGGCAGATGTACTGAGCAAGAAGCTTGGCACCAAGATGGGCATCAAGGTTGATAGCGCCGCTCAGGAAAAACTAGCCAAGACTGTAAGAGCCAACCTCGACAGAGAGTTGAAGCTTGAAAACGCTGTGCAGCGTACACGCCGCGCCACGTTCACCGCTGAGCTGGCAGGGCAGAAACTCATCAACCTTCGTCAGAAAGAAGGGGCTGCGATCCAGTCCCAGGCCCTACGCGACAAGATCGCTCAGGCCGTTCTAGATGCCAAATCAGCCAAGGCCGAAGGGGAGCGCTTGAAGGTGTCAGGTGCAGCTCTTAAGCAGGCTCAATCCGTTGAGCAGCACAAGGCCCGTCAAGTTCGCTGGGAAGCGCTCTTGGGTCAGCAGCAACAGAAGACCGCCATCTTGCAACAGAAGCAATTCCAAGCAATGACGGCCACCCAGAGAGCCGAGTTTGCATTGCAGCAGGCGAGAATTCGAGGCCATAGGGCAGCAGAGAAATTCGCTGCGTCACAAGAGGCTGCAAAGCTTCGCGCTCAGCGTCTCGATGTGAGCCACGCCCAGAAAGCCGAGCGCTTCCAATGGGCGCAAACAAGACAGGCAGCGTGGGCTGCTAAGCAGGCTGAGCCTAAGCCCTTTACAGGCTTTGGTGCAGGTATTGCCCTTGGTGGTGTTGCAGGTGGCGTTGCCGCTGTAGTGGCTGCGCTGGGTGCCCTCTCTGCACGACTGGACAAGCGTCAAGCCGACGCAAGCGAGAGCCAAACCTATCAGAATATCTTCGCTCAGGTGGGAGGTAAAAACCCAGCCAATGCGGAACGAGCTGAAAAGGCTTTCGCCGAAATGACCGAGAAATACGGCATGACCAACAACGCCCAGACAGCCGCCGATTTCCGTGTGTTCATGCTCAGTCAGCAGGCCAAAGGCATTGCAATGTCAAAGAGTCTTGCCACGTATGAAACGCAGCTTGCGGCGTTCCGGGCGGCTGGGATGACTAAGGCTCAGCAGGATCGCGCCGTGATTCAGTTGCAGCAGGTGCGGAGCTTGGGCAAAGCGGATACAGAGGACGTAAAAACCTTCACAGAATCGGCGCCCTTGATTCGATTGGCTATCACAGAGGCTTGGGGTCAGCGTACCGGGTACAAGGGCGACAACCTTGACGGTGCGTTCATGAAGTCGATTCCAAAGGGTGGTGTCACCTCGGCGGATTTCGAAGCTGGCTTCGCTCGTTTCGTATCACAGCAACAAGAAACGCTTGCTCGCCAGATGGTGAGTATCGACGCTCAGCAAACCCGTCTGGACAATGCCAAGTATTTGCAGCAACAGGAAATCAACGCTTCGCCTTTGCTGGTGAAATCCATCAGTGATCGTATCGCCGCCGAGGGTGAGCTTGTCACTGCACTCGCTCCGTTGAAGCAATCGTTAATGGATTTCGAAGCAGGTTTGATGCGTGCAAACACAAGCATAATCCGCTGGATGATTGGCCGCGATTCAGATGGCACTGTTGCAACCACTGCTATGTCGAAAGATGCAAATCCGACTCCCGGCTCAGTAGGTGCAGCGCTTGGCCCGAGATTGAAGCCAGCACCTCTAAATGCCCAAGGAGACTTGGAAGAGCGTGCTCAGCCCGGACTATTGAATGGTCTGCGTCGTCTTCTCACTGGAACAACCATTGAAGATGATCAAGCTAAAGCCAATGAGCATAGAGAACGTTGGGCGGGTGGACATATCAACCCAGTTCAACGCGAAAGTTTCGATGTATTCCGAATTGGCTCTCCAGATCTTGGCAAAGATCCAGAGAATCTTGCAGACGGAAAACTTCGTCAGTTTCGTTATCAACCTGTTACTGCTCAGGACGTGATGGAAGCAGCGCAACAACAACGCAAGCAAACGGCGTTGCCAAGTGACTGGATGTCGGCAGATGATCCAAATAATGGGCGAAGCGTCAAACCCGCTGAAAGCAATATCGACCAAAGTCATACAGAGGTTAACGTCTCTGTAAATGTGGATGCTCGTGGTATGGATGCTGCCGAAATGAGACAGCTTTCGGCTGAGACCTTCCATGATGAATTCAATAAGGCGCTGAGAACGGCCCGAGCTTCACAGACCGAGGTTGAGTGATGAAAGGAATCATCCTTGCATAGCGCTAGGCTTCTTAGTTCAGATCGTTATAGCGACGGGCCTAACGCTCTGGCTATTCAATCACAACAGCGATATGGCGTTGCAGTATGCCCAAATGGCAGAGCGTAACGCCAACGCTTACACCGATGAGGCACTACGTTTGCGATATAACCAACTTCAGCTGGAACGCTCGCAAGAGCGTGAAAGCCTTCATACATGGATTGATAAGCGGATCGACTTGAAGCTTTCTCAACTTCCCAAGGGGCATAAGCAATGAAATATTATGAGATCGTCAACCAATCAGACTATAGGGCCGCTTGCGGCCTTTATGTCGCCGAGACTTACGGTGAGGCTGTAGTGCATCAGCTACCGGCCGTGCTGGATACGCTTTGGTCTTCACTGCTGGCAGGTGCGACTGAGGAACTCGCACAGCTCAATATTCTGAGTGATCACCGCCTACCAGTTCCAGAAAAGAAGTAACACCCTCCTATGTATCTGAGTGATTCCTCAGTACATCGCTACAGGTCAAGTAATTCAAGGGCTGTAACCCTTTTTCCTGTCACACCACCGTGTGCGTGAGCACACATTTCTATCCCATTTCACAGGAGACAACTGTATGGCATTGCCATTCGAATTCAAATCATCAGGGGCGGCGTTAACCGCTGCCATGACCCTGATCGGAACAACACGTAAGAAATTTGTAATCAAACAGATCATCAATCCATTTGGTCAGCTCCGCTGGATCGTCACACATCCAGACGGAAACCCGGCAATCCCATACGAGGTATTCACAGCATGAAGACTTTCATCTGTAGGCACTGCCAAACCCAGTTTTCTAATTCAAAGGTTCAAGTCTTTTGCAGCGGACGTTGCAGACATGAATTCACCCTAATCAATCCAAAACCAACACACCCTGCTGACCATGACGGAGCACTACATGCAACAAGACACATCGAACAAGACTAATAAGGCCGAGCGCCGTCCACGTTGTAAACACTGCGCTAAGCAGTTCCGCACAACCAGTATCAAAGCCATCTACTGCACACGTCAGTGCAAACAAAACGCCGCCACAGCCAAGAAGCGCGTCAGATACGCTGAGAAAGCCAGAGACAGTGCCTTCTTCCAGACTCTGGCCTTTGAAGCTCAACGTGCCGGAACGCTGGAGGTCTTCACCGGCCTTGATGCTGAATCCCTCGCTGAGCTTTACCGTCTGTACGCTTTCAAGCTACGTGCAAACCGATTCGGCGAAGCCAAGGATTTCGAGCTGTCACACATTGCTCCGTCACAGGGTGAAAACACAGTCGGTCTCTGCCATCCACGAAACCTGACAGTGGCACCCAAGGACATGAACAGATGTCACGGCACCCGTCACTTCGGCCACGGCGTGAGCATTGATCGCAACAAGCTCAACCCGCGTCACACCGTTGAGCGTGGGGAAACACAGAAGGCGATTGTGCAACGCATCATCAAGTTTGTTGGCCCTAACGTAGTTGCCCAAGCGTCGAAGCTTGCGGGTATGCAGCCATCCAAGCGCGTCACAGTGTTGACCTGGCTCCGTGCCCACCTTGACCCGAGTAACACCCAACACCACACATGGTTAACAAGCCTCGACACAATGACAACAAAGGCCCTGACAGCCCTTAAGGCCGGTATCGAGGGCAAGGAAGGATGTAATTTCAAATTCACCACACGTGCCTACACACAGTTTGAAGTGTTGTATCGCGAGCTTGAGCGCCATGCCCAGCACCGCCCTGAGCTGGCCCAAGTGGTGAAGGTGATCCATGTAGCAGCAGGGCACTTCTTTAGTAGCTGGTCAGCCGATGTCATTTGCTCTCGTTCAATCGATGAGCTGGTGGGGTGGGTGCCAGCCGACTTCATGTCACCACCCGAGCTACAGGCTCTGTTCGATGTGTTGCACGGGAAAGACGTAGATGCCATTCACCCAGTGCTCGAAGTGTTCGCGGAGCGCCACAGCGGAGCTATAGAGCGTATCCCCACATACCAGCCAATCGTGTTCAAAGCTCAGCGCCCGGCTAAGGTTGGGGCAAAGGTGCACAGCCCTGTCAGCGTCGCTGCTGACGCTCGTTCATTCGCTGACTGTCTGGATGGGGAAGGGCAGGATGATGTTCCAATGCTTCTGCCGGTGTCAGAGCTGTATCAGATCGCTCCGCTTGCGAATCAGGTTGAGCCTCTCCCGTGGGACTGACGAGTAAGGGGCGGAACCCTCGATACACCCACTCAAATGCATGCAATATTCCGTATATAGCTAATCCCGCAAGCACACCGCCAAGGAAGATACCAATACCCAGCTGATTATTTCCTGCCTCTGGTACATGCGGCGATGTTTGAATCAGCTTGAAGGATACAAACAGCCCGGTGGCAATGGCTGCCGTCCACTTCAACAGCTCCCAGAGCCGTCGCCATCCTTCTGCATGCATCCTCTCTACTCCTAAAATAGTCTGTGATCAGTTACTGGCGTCGATGCCATCTCACGCCCATGGCTTACACGCGCTCTCCGGTAAGAGATACCATACCACTTTGATAGTGGCTCATTGGCATTGCTTCCTAGCGTCTATCCGGGGTAGGTTGTCTGGGTATCCCATCCCCCCTGAAAGGAAGCACGGAATGATTCACATAATGCTGTCGCTGGACTTGAAAAACGCTGATGAACAGCGCGACGATTTGTACAAGAAGTTGAGGGCGGTACATTTCATAAAGGTGGATGGCGTCGATACGGTTTGGGTTCTTCCGATGAATGTGAGCAACACTCAGCAGAGAATTGATGAGTTAGCTGGCTCCATTCACGAAATACTAAGAAGTACAGTAGAGAAGCTAGACATCCAGAGGATTTCATACGTACTTCAAATGGGAAATACACCTCCAACTCGTATAGTGGTTGAGAAGGTTCGAGGAATTTACAAGGTTAATGAGTTCGACCCGGCTGTAAATGCCGCCTGACTCAGTGCTTCCATTGGCCGAGTCTGAAACCTCGGCCATATCTCAAAACAACCGGGGCGAATCCCCACTAAAACCCTGTGTGCAGTTGTGTCTGTCAGGAATATTGCATTGATAGAGCAAAGCTATGAGGCAGTATTTACGCGGGGTCTGGTGAAAGTGGGTCAAGCTCGATCCGGTGAGAACGCTTCAATCCGAGGTTTCTACGCCAAAACGGTAGTTTTGAGCCGGAATCACCGATTAGTGCAAATCGGCAACATTGACAGGCGCTGAGCTGATGCCTTCACTAGATCCTCCAGTCATGAGAGCAGGGGTGTGGATATGGACGTATTTAGTGGTGATGAATACATAGCGCTGGCCTTACGCCTACACCGTAGGCTTCCTGATATTCGAAGCGATGACGTGCCGCTTTTCGAGCGTTTCATCGCTAATGGCTGGGCGACTGGTGAACCAAATGACATAAGAGGTCAGCGCACCTACTCCAACGCGATGTTGCTTCCTGCGTGCTACGCGGCGTTGAACCTGACACCGGAGATGTTGGTGTCAACAAACGACCGTTAAGCGATACCGTCTATCCGATAGCTATCCCGGTATCATCAAATACGGGTTTACAGATTGTTGATACCATTGCATGATGATCCCTCCATTGTTGATACCCCACGAACGGCGTGGGGGAATACCTAGGAGGTGAGTAAATGAGTCGTCTATTCGGATACGGTCGTGTCAGTACAACAGAGCAGAACACCGACAACCAACTGGTGGCGCTCACCTCCAAGGGTTTCGATATCAAGCCCACCCGCTGGTTCTCTGAACAAATCAGTGGCGGCGTACCAGCCCTCCAACGTCCACAGTTCAGCAAGATGGCCGAACGCATGGAAACGGGGGACACGTTGGTGGTGCTGAAACTGGATCGCCTAGGCCGTGACGTGCAAGACGTTCTCGCCACAGTAGAGAAACTGGCAAAGGATGGTATCCATGTCCGTAGTCTTGACCTCGATGGTGTAGACCTCACCAGTGCAGCCGGGAAGCTACAGCTAACAGTTCTCGCAGCAGTTGCAGCCTTTGAGCGTGATCGAATCAAGGAGCGCACCAAAGAGGGCCTCGCAAGGTCGAGCAAGAAGGGTGGTCGTCCAGTGGCTACCGACACCACGGAAGCAGTGCAGAAGCTCAAGGCTAAAGGCATGACACAGGCTCAGGCAGCAGCCGAACTCAAGGTGAGCTTGCCCACCATCAAGAGACATTGGAACAAGGTTTGAATTAGACCCTGTACACCCACATCAGCCCGCCTTGAGCGGGCTTTGTTGTCTTTGTAGTGCATCCATCTTCGCTGAGGTTGCACGCCTCTGACAGCGTCTGAGAGCGCTACAGGGCGACTGTCTTTATTTTGAATTCATCACGCTATACCCCTCGCTCAGACGTGGTCTGCTCAACACTTCTGAGAGAACTCAGGGCTACAGCTTATTTTTCCACCCCTGCACAGAGACGCCCCCCGCCCTTTGCAAAGTCTGAAAACGGCGGGGGATGTTCAACCTACTTTTTGTCGGTTATGGCATTGATAGGCCGAATCTGGAATTGCTTTGTGTATTTGGGGGATTTGAAAAGGCGACCTTTTCTGACTGCTGTTTCTATGAGTTCATCCATCGCCTCTTCGAGACCCTCCTCTTTATAAGCAATCGATTCTTGATTTGAGTGAATTCCGACGTCGCCGCTAATGGTTTTGCATGGCACGGATGGGTGTTTAATTTCTTCTAAATATTGGTAGAAGGCATCCTTAGCAATCACTAGGCCAAATCGGCGCCACGCGTATTTGCGTCCCCAGTAGTATCCATCTTTGGCCTTGTGTCTCACTCGATCATCATTTTTGCCCTTGTTCTCGGCGAGTTTGTCTAAAGAAAATTGCTTGGCCGCTGAGTAGCTAAGGTATTTGTTTACGGTATCTGCTTTGCCCAAGCATGATGGGTCTATAACTCTTCTGCCAGCCGCGTCCTCCATGTATCCGATATTATAACGCTCACCATTTACTAATTCGATAGCACTGCTATTTGTCTCGAATTGGTACAGCGTCTCAGTAGTAGAGGGTTTGAACTGATGAAGAAATTTACCGCTTGGTTGTTCCGTGATCGTATAGTCTCTGACTATCAGGTCGTGGATTGTGTATAGGTTTCTTGATTTCATGATGCCTTCCATGTCAGTGGGGATTGCGACATTATCCTTTATTTTGGCATAGTGCCACCACGTTCTGGTTATACTTAAGTCTGAGAGACTGCCCGAGCATTTTTTTGCTGGGAATGCAAATTTTTTCTTGATAGTAGTTATCGTTTCGAAGGGGGCACGATGGGTGACACGGATTCGCCAGATTTCAATAAAGCACGAGGATTTTTGATCGGGTATTCATTGGTAGTTCTGCTGTTGTGGTTCTTTGGTGCAGATCTAAGTCAGTTTAAATTAATGGGTAATGAGATCTATCTCAAGGAGAATATCCGTCACGCGTGGTTCGTTATTGCGTTAATTAATGTTTATCTGTTTTTCCGGTTTTACCAGAGGCTTCCAGCAGGGTCGCTGCGTTTTGATAAGCATATGCATAATACTTTGGATAGGGTGTTAATTAATGTTTGCAGGTTTGCATACAAAGGTAGTGCTTTCAAGTATGCGGCTTCGCTTGCAGAGGAAGATGAGGACGGAAAACTTGTCGGGCTGAAGATGTATGGATATCTTACATACAGAGATGATTTGGAGCGGGAAGGGGGGCGAGATGAATTTAGCCCAACTGGCCCTTGGGATTACTCATACCCGAATCGAGTAAAAATAACATTCGGGCTTAGTGCTGAATTTGTCAAAGACGGTATGAATATAAAGTCTTCGGGGGGGAGAAGCTACGATGTAACTCCGAACAGAATTTTGTACATGGTTGCTATCGTTTACGCTTTTCTAAAAGGAGCAATGGGGCTGGCATGGTTTACTGATAATGTCTGGCCGCTTTTATTTGGAAGTCTCAGCACTGGGGTGGCAATGTACAAATGGTGGCAAATTCATCATGTGTTTCGTCACGCTTATCTAAGTGGATTCAATCAGGTGCTGTTGCCGTTATGATATTTTATATCTTTTTTTAGATAGTTAGTGGGCTTTGGTAGCCAGATTGAGTGGCCTAACATTTGATCAATTGGTACGGCAGGCAGCTTAGCGACGGCGTCGAACTTCTGTTTCGGTGACGATCCATTCGAATATACGTCGAACGTCACCGTTCCGGTTTCATGACCTACAAGCTCCTTGATCAACCTGTCAGGTATGTCTGCCCGTACCAGTTGAGTAATTACCGTCGCCCTTATGCTGTGGAACACGCGGTTACGATCAAAGCCCAAGGTGGTTTTCAGCCTACCAAACGCCTTACTCAATGCGTCCGACCGAATCGAGTATTTGTTATTGCTGCCGGTGGGCACCAGATAGCCATCCGTAGATGATTCGCTGAGTCGATCCACCAGCGCCGTTAGGTTGGGATGCACTGGCACCTGTCGAATCCCCGCAACGGTCTTCGAATCCACGATATCGAACATCCTCACCCCGTCCACGGTAATCAGATGTTCCTTGCGGAGCTGGCACAGTTCCTCAATGCGAGCGCCGGTATACCCACCCAGTATGATCAAGTCTGCCAGTGTGTCGAGACCTTGTTTCTTCGCTGCTGAATACAGGGTGCCGACTTCCTCAACGGTGAAAGCCTTCCGTTTCGCGTCAAGCTTGGCCTTGCCTTTGAGTGTAGGTAGCGTGTGTTTTTCGAACGGGTTCACATGCCCTTTGAAGGTCTGTCGCCACTGTGGCTCATGCGTCATTGCCCATCGCCAGAATTGGCTACCAGCGAGCAGATATTGCTGCTTGGTTTTCGAGCTGAGTTTCATGCCCTGTAGCCATGCACTCACCGAATCAAAGTCGAGCTTGGTGCCAGTCGTTTGCAGATGCTCCGACAGATTCAACAGCTTCGACTCCTGCTGATTCACCGTCTTGAGGGCGACATGGTGCTCAAGCCTGTAGGTGCGGAATGAGGCTAACCGTGCCTTCGTAATCGGCGAGCGAGCCTTGTAGCTGGCCGGATCTTTCACCAATGTTTCCAGTTCTTGGCGCTGCTGAGCGGTGAGCTTGTAATCAGTGCCGAGACGCTTTTGCAGCATGCCTTTGAGCCCTCGATTCAGTTCGTCCTGAATCTGTACTCGCCCGCCGATTCCATCCTTTAGGTGGTCGCCCACGAGCAGGCGCACTGCTTCCATGAGCCGAGGGCTGCTCATCAGCTTCGCTTTCAGGGCTGGATCAACATCAGGCAGTGGTGGGGCGGTCTCACCGACAAGCGCTCGTTTCTGCCCTTGGGTGATGGCATCCAAATCTTCAAGGGTTTGCACTATGTCTTCTTGCCAGCCATCTCCCAGTAGCTTGCCTTCACGTATGGCTTTTATCTGGCTCTTCCAAGCGTGCAGGATGGGCAGACGACGGAACATTGCCTCCTCTCGCGAGCCAGTTTTCAGCGACAGGGACAGGATACGACGACCGCCGAAAGCCTCTCGCACGTCCTTGGGTATATCCATTCTGACGTGGTAGGTGCCGCCTTGAAGTTCGAGATTGTTGGCCTTGGGCATGGTCAGTAGCTCCGATGATTCTACGTAAAGAGTCTACGTAAAATCGCCGGGAAAGCCAGTAAATACGGCACCTGCTGGGCTTGGCGGCTACGTATGGTGAGTCCCTATCTCTCCGCCATTATTGAACAAGAAAAAGCCCCCGTAATCATTGATGATTACGGGGGTTTTTTCGTTTCTGGCGTTTCGTTCGTGAGGCTTTTCGGGTACAACCTGCCGACTGCATAAAAGGAACAGCTCGATGAGTGAAGTTCAGCCGTTGGTGGGTGATGACGACGTTAGGCCGCAGGCCGTGAGTCTGCGCGAGGCGTTCTGGTTCTGGTTGAAGCTGGGCTTTATCAGTTTCGGCGGGCCGGCCGGGCAGATTTCGATCATGCACCAGGAGTTGGTCGAGCGGCGGCGCTGGATTTCCGAGCGGCGTTTTCTGCATGCCTTGAACTATTGCATGTTGCTGCCCGGGCCTGAGGCGCAGCAGTTGGCGACTTACATTGGCTGGCTGATGCATCGGAGCTGGGGCGGGATTGTGGCCGGGGCGTTGTTCGTGTTGCCTTCGCTGTTCATCCTGATTTTCCTGTCGTGGCTCTATATCGCCTTCGGTGAAGTGCCGGTGGTCGCCGGGCTGTTTTACGGGATCAAGCCTGCGGTGACGGCCATCGTCGTGCAGGCGGCGCATCGCATCGGTTCGCGGGCGCTGAAGAACAATTGGCTGTGGGCGATTGCGGCGGCGTCGTTTACGGCGATTTTTGCGTTCAATGTGCCGTTCCCGTTGATCGTGCTGGGCGCGGCGGTGATTGGCTATTTCGGCGGTCGCCTGGCGCCGGAGAAATTCAGGGCCGGCGGGCATAGCGCAGCGAAGAAGTCTTTCGGCGCGGCGTTGATTGACGACGACACGCCAACCCCGGCCCATGCCCGTTTCAGCTGGACGAAACTGGCCACGCTCGCCGTGATTGGCGCCGCGCTTTGGGCGTTGCCGATGGGGGTATTGACCGCGCTATTCGGCTGGCAGGGCACACTGACGCAGATGAGCTGGTTCTTCACCAAGGCAGCGCTGCTCACCTTCGGTGGAGCTTACGCAGTGTTGCCCTACGTCTATCAAGGTGCGGTCGGTCACTACGGCTGGCTGACCCCGACGCAGATGATCGATGGCCTGGCGCTGGGCGAAACCACACCGGGGCCGCTGATCATGGTGGTGGCGTTTGTCGGTTTTGTCGGCGCTTATGTGACGCAGGTGTTCGGCGCCGATCAGGTGTTTCTCGCCGGAGCGGTCGCCGCCGCGCTGGTGACGTGGTTCACCTTTCTGCCTTCCTTCCTGTTCATCCTCGCCGGCGGCCCGCTGGTGGAGTCGACGCACGACGAACTCAAATTCACCGCCCCGCTGACCGCGATCACCGCTGCGGTGGTCGGGGTGATTCTCAATCTGGCGTGTTTCTTCGGCTACCACGTGCTCTGGCCGCAAGGCTTCAGCGGCAGCCTGGACTGGCCCTCGGCGTTGATCGCCATTGCGGCGGCCATTGCGCTGTTTCGCTTCAAGCGCGGCGTGATTCAGGTGTTGCTGGGCTGTGCGTTGGTTGGGTTGGTGGTGCATTTGCTGCGTTAGTGATCGCGGCGCTGGAAATCGAATCGCGCGCTGGAGACTCGATTCCGGCAATAAGTTCCGGTCATTCCAGTGCGAATATCCCCAGCGGTATAGCCCCGTTTCGCTTGTTGGCGCGGTTCAAACCATTTGTCCTGTCGCCACAAATTTTTTGAAATTTCCGCAACGACAATGCTTCACAAAAGGGTAGGCAAACTTTTACCCAGAACTTGCCACGCTTACCCGACTGAGGAGATTTGTCATGTTTCTACATAACAAGCGACTTCAATACACCGTTCGTGTCGCCGAGCCCAATCCGGGGCTGGCCAATCTGTTGCTCGAGCAGTTTGGCGGCGCACAAGGTGAACTGGCGGCGGCTTCGCGCTATTTCACTCAAGCCCTGGCCGAGGACGACCCGGGACGCAAAGACCTGCTGATGGACATCGCCACTGAAGAACTCAGTCACCTGGAGATCATTGGCTCGATCATCGTCATGCTCAACAAGGGCGCAAAAGGCCGGATGGCTGAAGGCGTCGAGCAAGAAGGCGAGCTGTATCGTTCGCTCAATGGCAACGGCAATGACTCGCACATCACCAGCCTGCTCTACGGTGCCGGTTCGCCCCTGACCAACTCGGCCGGCGTGCCCTGGACGGCGGCGTATGTCGATACCATCGGTGAGCCGACCGCCGACATGCGTTCCAACATTGCAGCTGAGGCACGGGCGAAGATTGTTTATGAGCGCTTGATGAACGTGACCGATGACCCCGGCGTGAAAGAGGCGCTGGGCTTTCTGATGACCCGTGAGATTGCGCACCAGTTGTCGTTCGAAAAAGCCCTGCATTCGATTCAGCCAAACTTCCCGCAAGGCAAGCTGCCCGGCATGCCTGAGTTCACCAACGTCTACTTCAACATGTCGCAAGGTACCGAAAGCATGCGCGGCCCGTGGAATCAGGGCGACGATTGGGAGTTCGTCGAAAGTCCGACGCCGGCGGTCGACGGCGGCGATGGCCTGGCCACCGTGCAACTGGACAGCGCCGACGAAGCGCTGCTGGAAAACATGAAGATGCGCACCATGTCCGACCCCAACAGCGAGCCGGTCACCGGTGCGGATCTGGGCTCCGGCGCGCAGGCCAAGCCTGGTTTGTAAGGCACGTGGGGCGCGCCGGACATCAGGCGGCGCGCCCCGGTTGATCACTGTGAAATCATCAAGAAGAGGACTCGACAATGGCTACTCCACAGGAAAACCTGCTCGACTGGCTGCGTGATGCCCATGCCATGGAGCAACAGGCCGAGCAAATGCTCAAGGCACAATCCAAGCGTCTGGAACATTACCCGCAGCTCAAGGCGCGCATCGATCAGCACATCGAAGAAACCCTCGGCCAGCAGAAACTCATCGACGAATGCCTGCAACGTCTGGGTGGTGAATCCTCGACGATGAAAGACCTGGGCGGCAAATTGATGGCGTTCGGTCAGGCTGTTGGCGGCTCCTTGATGAGCGATGAAGTGATCAAGGGCGCCATGGCCGGCTACGTTTTCGAGAACATGGAGGTCGCCAGCTATACCGTACTGATCGCAGCGGCGAAAGCGGCGGGGGATACGCAGACGCAGAAGGCCTGCGAACAGATTCTGCCGCAGGAAGTGGCCATGGCTGAATGGCTGCTCAAGCATTTGCCGCAACTGACCGACGCGTTTCTCGAACGCTCGGCGGATCCGGACAAAGAAGCCAAGAAGTAACCCTTGCCACCGGCGTCCGCCTGCCAGACGGGCGGACGCGCTATCAAATTACGGTGCGACCTGCAGCGGCTTGCGCTCGATCTCCACTGGTTGCAAATGACCCAGCCGATCCAAGTGATAGCGCTGCAGATCCCGCGCCAGAATCAGTTGGCCGTTATACAGCGCCGCCGCTTCACTGCGCACATCTTCGATGGATGGACTCAGCGCCGGGTTGGCCTGATAGCGCGCGCTAAAGTGCGTCAGCACCAGATTGCGCACCCCAGCGGATTCGGCGAAACCGGCGACAGCGGCGGCGCTACTGTGGCCGTAACCGGCACGAGCGCGGTCGATTGCTGCCTGCACGAATGTCGCTTCATGCACCAGCACATCCGCCCATTGCGCCACTTCTGCCAGCAGTGCCGGCCGATCGTTGTCGCCGCAGACGATGATGCGCCGATCAGGTCGCGCGCTCAGCAGATAGTCGCGAGCGTGCAGCATCCGCCCGTCAACCTCCACGTCCTGACCATGGGCCAACTGACCCCAGAGCGGGCCGCGTTCGATGCCTTCAGCGTCGAGTCGCTGCACGTCGAGACGTGGTTCCGGGTCGGACTCGGTGAAGACATAACCATGACACGGCACACGGTGGGACAACTCGACGGTCTGCACCTGAACGTTGAGGTTGCGCCATTCGGTAAGCGTTTCCACAGCGTGCAGGTTGATCTCGAAGGGCAGATGCGATTGCGTCACCTCCAGGCTCATTCTCAGCCACGGCTGCAGCGCCGCCGGCAGAATAATGTCCAGTGGCCGCGTGCGTCCGGACATGCCGGTGCTCGCCAGCAGACCCGGCAAGCCCAGGCAGTGATCGGCGTGCACATGAGTGATGAAAATCGCCCGCAATTCACTCAGTGACAGCGGCGTGCGCAGCACCTGGTGCTGGGTGCCTTCACCGCAATCGATCAGGTACCAGCCCTTGCCGGCAGAGGCGATCAATGCTGTTGCGCTGACGTTGCGCTGGCGGGTCGGCACGCCGGCAGACGTGCCCAGAAACAACAAATCCACGGTGGTTCTCCCTGGCGGATCGGATTTCAGATATTGCGTGCAGTTCTCGGTGAGCTTTCGACAATCAGCGAGGCGATTCGGATCCATCGAAGTACCGGGACAATTCATCGGACACCCGCCGTTGCGGTGTGCGGCCTTGGCACTTCGCTCGCTGATGATGGTCACAGCGAAACGGAGTCACTTAGCGGAGGCCAACTTGCCCAGAAAATCCAGGCCGATCGTCGACCGCGCCGATGCGGCGACCCTTTCGCAAGAACGCAAAGATGTGTTTTTCGCGGCGGTGCAGGTCAGCCGTATGGCCATGATTGTCACCGATCCAGCGCAGCCCGACGATCCCATCATTTTTGCCAACAATGCGTTTCTTGAACTCAGCGGCTACGAGCTGGAAGAAGTGCTCGGGCGCAACTGCAGGTTTCTGCAAGGCGAGCAGACTGATCGTTCCGTCTTGCAACAGGTCAAGCAAGCGCTCAAACATCAACACGAAACCTGCGTGGAGGTACTCAACTATCGCAAGGATGGCTCGTCGTTCTGGAACGAGCTGTTT
This sequence comes from Pseudomonas glycinis, assembly GCF_054871425.1. NCBI lineage: Bacteria > Pseudomonadati > Pseudomonadota > Gammaproteobacteria > Pseudomonadales > Pseudomonadaceae > Pseudomonas > Pseudomonas glycinis. The sequence goes on from NZ_JBTYHF010000004.1 coordinate 510,123, forward strand.
ATCGCGCCACTATTCAACGAGCGCGGGCAACTGGTGTATTTCTTCGCCTCGCAAATGGACGTCAGCCGCCGACGCGACGCCGAGGACGGCCTGCGCTACAGCGAGAACATGGAAGCGCTGGGCCAGTTGACCGGTGGCATCGCCCACGATTTCAACAATCTGTTGCAAGTGATGATCGGCTACATCGAGCTGATCCAGCACACCGCCAAGCGGCCGAGCATTGATCCGCAACGCATCGTGGTCGGCGCCGGCCACGCTCGCGCGGCGGCGGAAAAAGCACGTTTGCTGACCCAGCATCTGCTGGCATTCTCCCGCCGACAACGGCTTGAGGGGCGGGTGATCAATCTTAATGCCTTGCTTGAGCGCTCTCCGTTGCCGACGCATGAATCCGCCGATCTGGAACCGCGATTCGAACTGGCCGAGGACTTGTGGAACTGCCGGCTCGACCCGGCGCAGGCCGAGATGGCACTGAATCATCTGCTGTCCAATGCCCGCGATGCGTTGGGGCAGCAGCAACAGCAACAGCCGGTGATCACCGTGCAGACCCGCAACGTCGTTGTCCCGGATGCCACGGATCCACATCAGGGCGGGCTGGCGGCGGGGCGTTACGTCTGCATCGCGATCGCCGATAACGGCGTGGGCATTGCCGCTGACGATCTCGACAAAGTGATGGAACCGTTTTTCACCACCAAGGAGGAGGGCAACGGTGCCGGACTCGGTTTGTCGATGGTCTATGGCTTCGTCAAGCAATCCGGCGGTGTGGTCAAAATCGAATCGACGCCGGGGCTCGGTACCACGGTGCGCCTGTTCTTCCCGGCGGATGACAGTCAGCTATCGGCACCTGGCTCCGCTGAAACCGCAGAAAATCTCAAGGGCACGGAGCGCATCCTGATCGTCGAGGATCGCGCCGACGTTGCTGAACTGGCGCGCTTCGTACTGTCCGAACAGGGTTACCGCACCACCATCGCTGCAGACGCGAGCGAGGCAGTGGCGATGTTGCAGAGTAGCGACTTTGAGCTGGTCTTCACCGATCTGGTCATGCCCGGTGAGATGAACGGGCTGGCACTGGCGCGGGAAATCAGCCAGCGCTATCCGGCCATGCAGATCCTGCTGACGACCGGCTACTGCGCGGACGATTCGACGCCCAATGAGCTGGCTGACAATGAGTTCGAATTGATCGCCAAGCCCTACGCGCCGGTGGATCTGTTGCGCAAGCTGCGCTCGATGCTCGGCTGAAAAAACGAACTGTCAGTGAACGTTCGGCGTCCATCCTTAAGACCACATTGAGCAACCAGTGAGGGGACGATCCCCGAGGAGATGTTTGCTATGAGTGATTATCCGATGGACGAAACCGATTCCGATCACCGCAACCGCCAGTTCGGTCAGGCGCTGGGGCTGGATGCTGACGAGGTGGAGTCGTGGGTCAGTGCAATCGAAGAGGACGGCAGCGGCATGGGCTACGTCGTGCATTTTTCCAGCGAGACGCCGGTGGACGTACTGGCCAAGGTGCAAGGGCTGGGCGATGACCTGATGATCAATATCGGGCCGATCGACTGAGCATCAGGGAGAACGGTTCATGCAGGAGCAACCTTTGGTGGTGATAAGCGGCGCCAGTGCTGGCGTGGGTCGCGCGGTGGCCCACCGGTTTGCCGCTGGGGGCTACCGCATCGGCCTGTTGGCGCGTGATCCGGCGGGGCTGGCCGCCACGCAGGAGGAGCTGCAAGCGTATGGCGTTCAGGTTGAAACGGTTAGCGTCGATGTCGCCGATGCGCTCGCCGTGCAAGAGGCCGCGCAGCAACTGGAAGCCACGCTTGGGCCGCTGGCGGTGTGGGTCAACGCGGCGATGGTCACGGTGCTCTCGCCGATAGAACAATTGTCCGCCGCCGAGATCGAGCGCGTCACTCAGGTGACCTATCTCGGTACGGTTCATGGCACCTTGGCGGCGCTGTCGTTGATGCGTCCGCGCAACAAGGGCCTGATCATCCAGGTCGGCTCGGCACTGGCCTATCGCGCCATTCCGTTGCAGGCCGCCTATTGCGGGGCGAAGTTCGCTGTGCGCGGTTTTACTGATTCATTGCGCTGTGAGTTGCTGCATGAGCGCAGCCATATTCGCGTGTGCATGGTGCAATTGCCGGCGATCAATACCCCGCAGTTCGATTGGGCACGTAACAAATTGCCCAAGCGTCCCCAACCGGTGCCACCGATTCACGACCCCGATGTGGCAGCACGAGCAATTTTCAGTGTGGTAAAGCGTCCGCCGCGAGAGTTGTGGCTGGGGTGGTCGACGATCAAAGCGGTTGTCGGCCAATCGGTCATGCCCGGTCTGCTCGACCGTTTGATGGCGCGAAGTGCATGGTCCGGTCAGCAGACCAATGAGCCTGAAGACAACGAGCACCCGGACAACCTGTTCGAAGCGCAGCCGGATCGGCATCAGACCCGTGGCCGCTTTATCGGCCGCTCAAAGGACGCGGCGCTGGCCTTGACTTCGACTCAAGTGCTGGCGGTATCGGCAGTGATTGCCGTACTGGTGGGCGTGGTTCTATTACAGCTTTGATTGTTTCCCGTTAGTCAGGGGTTGACGGATTTCAGTGCGCCAGCGGAGGGCTTGAGTTTTTCCTGCAGGTCGCGGGCAGTTTTTGCCTGTTTCTCGATGTCCGGCAACGCGGATTGGGCGAAAGCCTTGAGCTGCGGATTTTGTGATGACAGCGCTTCTTTCTTGAACAGCATCAGCTTTTGCTCAAGGGTTTCGGCCTGGCTGTCGATGTAAATGCGGTCGAACGAGTCATCCCTTGATTCAAGGCGTAGCTGCTTGGCTTTGGATGCCACCGAGGGTTCGGCGGGAACCACCATATGCTGGCTTTGCCCCAGCTGCCTGATTTGTTTATCGAAGTGCTCATGGTCGGCGATCATTTGTCTGGCGAACGCTTTGACTTCGGGCAAGGTTGCCTTTTCCAAGGCGATGCGCGAACTATTGTGCTGGAACAGGCTTTGCTGTGCCGCCTCTTCGATGAAGGCGTCGATGGTGTCTGCATGGCCTGGCTGGACGCTCACAGCCAAGACCGCAAGGCAGATCGCGGCGAGTGATTTCATGGCGCGTAACCTCCGCAGCATCGATGGATGGTGGCGGCCCGGGATCGGCTCATGGCTGCTGATAGTGGCCGGGGACGTTGTCGCCTTCGTCGGGCCTGGTGCGTTTCTGCACCTGGACGTCGCTCAGTGAAGCGGTCTTCAATTCGGGGAAAGCGGTCTTGACCAGGGTTTCAGCGAGACCCGGATCAAGGGTGTCGCCATCGTGGATCAGCGTGCGGCTTTGCGGCTGGTTGTCGACGATGAAACTGACGAGGTAGCGGTGCTCATGGGACATGGCTGAAATCCTTGGGTGCATGGCAGCAAAAATTGCAGTACATGCACCTTTGATGAACACCGCTGACAAGCATTCAAATAAACCCTTTGAAGGGCGACAGATGGTGCCGCTTTGCAGATGAACAGGACGTCGCTCAAATTTCCTTGATCGGCGTCTCGCCCTGTACGGCTTTGATCAGATTGATCACGTGCAGGCAATCAGCCTTGTTCACATACGATTCGCCACTGGCCACGGTCTCGTGGTTACGCGCACGCAGCCGCCAGCGCCATTGGCCTTTGCCAGTGCTCGGGGTGCCTCGGGTTTGTCGGTAGATTTCGAAATACATGGGGTTCGCTCCCTGCGATGGATGTGCGCGCCAACCTGTGTGGCGCATCGACGCAAGCCTAGCGCAGCGGGTTTTTTTGGCTATCGCGGATTTGTTTCCAATCGTTCGCGGATGTTTCTGAAAGACCCTGCCCAGAGCGCCGCGACTGCCCGGCGAATTGGCCGATATGACGCCGTGTCATGCTTGCACGTGCGTGCCTGCTACTGCTTAATACGGGACGGCTCATGGCCTCGAAAAACTTTCGATGACCGACAAACTATAAAAAGAGCACTCCTTTGACTGAGCACGGAACGCAACAGGCCGGGCAGGTGGCGTTGTCGCTGGTGATCCCCGTTTTCAACGAGGCCGACAGCCTCGACAGCTTTCTTTCGCGCATCGACGAGGTCTTTCAGGCGCAGGCGCTGATCGATCTTGAACTGGTCTTCATCAACGATGGCAGCACCGACACGACCCTTGAGCGTTTGCTTGAACGGCAGCGGCAAGACTCGCGTCTGCGCATCGTCGACCTGAGTCGAAACTTTGGTAAAGAAGCGGCGTTGTCGGCCGGTCTGCAAATGGCCGGCGGGCAGATCGTGGTACCGATCGACGCCGATCTGCAGGACCCGCCGGAAGTCATCTTGCAGATGATCGAGCGCTGGCGCGAAGGTTACGAAGTGGTGCTGGGGCATCGCGTCAGCCGCCGCAGCGACACGTGGGCCAAGTCGACCTCGGCCCACTGGTTCTATCGTCTGCACAACCGCATCGCCGAACAGCCGTTACCGGAAAACGTTGGCGACTTCCGCCTGATGGATCGCTGCGTGGTCGATGCCTTGCTGACCCTGCCCGAGTCGCGCCGCTTCATGAAAGGTCTGTTCGCCTGGGTCGGTTTCCGCACCACGCATGTCGACTACGAGCGCCCCGAGCGCGTGGCCGGACAGAGCAAGTTCAATGGCTGGCGCCTGTGGAATTTCGCTCTGGAGGGCATCACCAGTTTCAGCACCGAACCGCTGCGGGTCTGGACTTACCTGGGAGCGACGGTTTCGCTGGTGTCGTTTGCCTTCGCGATGTTCATTGTCTTGCGCACGCTGATCCACGGTATCGATCTGCCCGGTTATGCGTCTTTAATGGTCGCGGTCACGTTTCTCGGCGGTCTGCAATTGATCGGCATCGGCGTACTTGGCGAATACCTCGGCCGCACTTATATCGAATCCAAACGCCGGCCGGTTTTTCTGGTGCGTCGCGTCTACGACCCCAAGGACTGACAGATGGATCTCAAGGAAACCGACATCCTCGGCGACAGCATCGATGAGCATTGGTATTACTGCTCGAAAGCGGCGGCGATCCGGCAATTGCTGGGTGACATGCCGATCCGACGAATACTCGATGTCGGTGCCGGCTCGGGGTTTTTCTCGCATCATCTGCTGACCCACACCGACGCGCATGAGGCGTGGTGCGTCGACATCAGTTACCCCGCCGATTCAAGCGCCACCACCGCGGGCAAACCGGTGCATTACCGACGCAACATCGACAGCATTGATGCCGATCTGGTGTTACTGATGGATGTGCTCGAGCATGTCGACGACGACCTCGGCCTGCTCAAAAGCTACGTCGATAAAGTGCCTTCGGGCAGTCGTTTTCTGCTGACGGTGCCGGCGTTCCAGTTTCTCTGGAGCGGTCATGATGATTTTCTCGAGCACAAGCGCCGCTACACCCTCGCGCAATTCGAAACCGTGGCGGGCGATGCCGGTTTGACCGTGCAGCGCGGCGCCTACTATTTCGGTGCGGTGTTTCCTATCGCCGCTGCGTTGCGCCTGATGCCTCAAGGTTCGCCGACCGCACAGCCACAGTCGCAACTCAAACGTCATCACCCGTGGGTCAACAGCGTGCTCAAGACCCTGTGCCGACTGGAGTTGCCGTTGATGGGCAGAAACCGGCTGGCCGGTTTGAGCGTCTTCGTGCTGGCGCAGAAACCGTGATCGGCAGTGAGCGTTCAGCGTTGGTCCGCCGTGGTCTGCGCTTTGCCCTGACCGGGCTGTTTGTCACTGCGCTGCATGCGCTGGTGGCTGTGCTGTTCATCCGCTTCATCGCGCCCGAACCGCCGCTGGCCAATGGTTTCGCCTTTGCCGTGGCGACCGTTGTGTCTTATGTGATCAACACCACCTGGAGCTTTTCAGCTCGCCTGCACGGGCGCACGTTACTGCGCTTTGTGTCGGTCTCGGCGGGCGGTTTTCTATTGGCGATGCTGGTTGCCTGGGCGGCGCAAATGGCTGGGTTGCATTATTTGCTCGGAATCGGCGCCGTGGCCCTGACGGTGCCGGCATTTACTTTCGTTTTGCATAATTTCTGGACGTATCGATGAAGCTTTGCTCAACCTCTCGGGCCGCTGCGCTGTTGCCTGTGCTGCTAGGCATTCTGGCGTTTTTTATCGTGGTCGGCCCTCGGGCGTTGAACCCGATGAACATTGCCTGGCTGGGCGACGGCGACCCGGCCACCCACTACCAGGGTTGGGTATTTTTCCGGCACTCGCCATGGAGCTTTCCGCTGGGGCTCAATCCGTCTTACGGACTGGAGTTGTCCAACGGCTTGATCTTTTCCGATTCCAATCCTCTGTTCGCCTTTTTGTTCAAGCCGTTCTCGGCGCTGTTGCCGGAGCCGTTTCAGTATTTCGGACTGTGGTTACTGACCTGCTTCATTCTGCAGAGCTGGTTTGCCTGGAAACTGCTCGGCCTGGTGACCCGCGACGCGGTTGTGCGGTTGCTCGGCACCGGGCTGTTTTTATTCGTTCCGGCCATGCTGATCCGCATGAGCGTGCACCTGTCCCTGGGCGGGCATTTCATGTTGTTGGCTGCGCTTTATCTGGCGCTACGGCCATTCACGCCCAAGCGCTCTCTGGCCTGGGGAACGTTGCTGGCGGCGGCCGCGCTGATTCACGCCTATTTGCTGGCGATGATTGCGCTGATCTGGCTCGCCGATCTCGCAGCACACACCCTGCGGCGACATCTGGCGCCGCGCAAAGCTGTGGCCGAACTGATCGGTCTGTTTTTGCTGGTGAGTCTGTGTTGCTGGCAGGCGGGCTACTTCAGCGTCGGCGATGACGGCCTGGCACTGATGGGCTACGGCCTGTTTCGGGCCAACGTGTTGAGCTTTTTCGACCCGGGAACCTGGTCGTTTGCCCTGCGCGACATGCCCGGTGTGTTGGGCGACGGTGACGGTTTTGCTTTCCTTGGTTTGGGTGTGGTGTTCCTGTTCATCTGCGCCTTCGCGGTATGGCTGCAACGCGGCACGGATGTTCACCTCAAGCCACGTCGCTACCCGTTGCTGTTGCTCGCGCTCGCCGGCCTGGCGCTGTTTGCGTTTTCCAACAACATCGGTGTCGGCCCATTCGAGTTGCACATCCCGCTGCCGGATGCGGTGGTCGCGGTGGCGACGATTTTTCGCGGTTCGGGGCGGATGATCTGGCCTGTCATGTACATGGCGATTTTCGCCATCCTGTACGTGGTGATTCGCGGGCACGCTGCGCGCACTGCGCGGGTTCTGCTGGGCATTGCCCTGTTGCTGCAAGTGGCGGATACGCGTTCCGGCTGGGGAGAGTCGCGCAATCTGTTCATGGCCGCGCCGGCGCCACAATGGCCGACGCCGCTGGTTGATCCGTTCTGGGATCAGGCAGCCCGCCATTATCAGGCGGTGCGCTGGCTGCGCCCGGAGAATTATCCGGAACAGTGGCGAACGCTGGCCGAGTATGCGGGACGCCATCATCTGCCGACCAATGCGGTCTACCTCGGCCGCATGAGTACCAAGGCCACCGAGGCGGCCCAGGCTGTGGCCGACCAGATGGTCAGCTCTGGTCAATACGCCGCCGATACGTTGTATGTACTCGATAGCCGCACTGTGCTGCCGGCCGCGCTGACCCTCAATCGCGAGACTGACGTACTCGCCAGAATCGACGGTTTGAACGTGCTGGCACCCGGCTGGAAGCGTTGCGCCGATTGCCCGCCCATCGTGGCCGCTGATCCCCTTACGCTGATTTCGCCACTGAAGTCGAACGAGCGCGTGACCTTCAACGTTACCAGCCTGGCGACGTTCTTCCTCGGCAGCGGATGGTCGAAAAGCGAACCGTGGGGCACGTGGTCCGAGGGCAGTGAGTCGCAAATCATTTTGCGGCCCGAGGCCCCGGTAAGGTCATTTGTGCTGGAAGCCAACGCGTTGATTGCGCCGTCACATACCGAACAGGGGCTGGAGGTCATCGTCAACGATGTGGCGGTGCTCTCCACCCGTTTGCGCAAGCCCGAAGCGAACGTTGTCAGCGTTGATCTGCCAGCCGAAGTGCAGCAGCGCATCGAACGTGAAGGCGTGCTGGTGATTCGTTTCCAGCACGCCGATGCCGTCAGCCCGAGAGCGCTGGGCATGGGACTCGATCCGCGCAAGCTGGCCATTGGCATTCGGGCGTTGACGCTTCATTGACCCGGCAGTGGCAGTTTGGCGCAGCGGCCCATAGACGCGGTTCATGGGCCTTTCTACACTGCCGCTATTCCGGGAGCAGGGGCAATGGATGAACCGCAATGAACTACGCAAGGCCGACATCAACCTGATGGTGGTGTTCGAGACCCTGATGCTCGAACGCAACGTGACCCGTGCGGCGGAGAAGCTGTTCCTCGGCCAGCCGACCATCAGTTCGGCACTCAACCGTTTGCGCACGATGCTCAATGATCCGCTTTTCATCCGCGTCGGCCATCGCATGGAACCGACGGCCCGCGCCGAAGACATTTACCGCCATCTCAAACCGGCACTGGATTCACTGTCGGCGGCGCTGAGCCTGACCCGCGATTTCGATCCCGCCACCAGCACCATGACCTTTCGCATCGGCCTGTCCGACGACGTCGAATTCGGCCTGCTGCCGCCGCTGTTGCGCGCGCTGCGCCAGGAAGCACCGAGCGTGGTGTTCGTGGTGCAGCATGTCGATTACTGGCGCATTCCCGACCTGTTGGCCGCCGGTGATATCACCGTCGGCATCAGCCAGACCCGGGGCCTGCCGGCCAACGCCAAACGCAAACTGCTGCGGCACATCCAGCCGAGCATCCTGCGCGCCGATGCCTCTGCTACACCGCTGACCCTCGACGAATATTGCGCTCGCCCGCATGTGCTGGTGTCGCACACGGCCAATGTCAGTGGCTACGCCGATGAGTGGCTGGCGGAACTGGGCCGCACGCGGCAGGTGGTGTTGTCGGTGCCGCAATACAGCGCACTGCCGGCGTTGCTGGCCGGCACCGACCTGATCGCCAGCCTGCCGGATTACACCGCAGCGGCGATGGCGGCGTCCGGGGCGCTGTTCCAGGAACCGTTTCCGTTCAAGACGCCGACATTGGACCTGTCGATGGTCTGGCTCAGCCACGTCGACAGCGACCCGGCCGAACGCTGGCTGCGCTCGCGGCTCGAAGCGTTCATGAGTGAACGGCCGCTGATTCCGTCCTGACAAGCACCACACAACCCTGTGGAGCGAGCCTGCTCGCGAAGCCGTTCGGCAGGCGCGGATGTGCAAACTGAAAGGACGCTTTCGCGAGCAGGCTCGCTCCCACAAATGACGCTGTGTGATTGTGTTATATGTACGCCCCCGCATCCGCCGACTGGAGATCCGCAATGCCACACCTGCACATGGAATACACCGCCAACCTGACGCAGTTGAACGCTGACATCGCCCTGATCCGGCTCAACAACACGCTCGTTGGTTCCGGTCAGTTCGGCGCGGAGTTCGACATCAAGAGCCGCGCGATCAAGATCGACAACTTCAAGGTCGGCACGGCGCAGGGCGAGCGCGCCTTCGTCCATGTGAAACTGGCCTTGCTCAGCGGGCGCTCGACGGAGATCAAGAAGCAGCTCTCGCAAAGCCTGTTGGCGGTGTTGCAGGAACTCTGCGAATGGCCGGCCGGGCTCGAAGTGCAACTGTGTGTCGAACTGCTCGACATCGATCGCGAGTCCTACAGCAAAGCCGCGATCGGCGTCTGACGCTCAGGCGTTTTCCAGCTCGCTGCACACCTGAATCACCTGCTCGCGCAGCCAGACGTTGGCGCTGTCCTGATCGGCGTTCTGGCTCCACTGCATGTCGAGGGTGAAACCCGGCAAGCCATTGGGTGCCTCGCAGTGGTTGAACACCGCATCGTTGGTCAGCAAACGCTGGATACGCCGGGGCAGGGTGAGGATGAAATCGGTGCCGGTGATCATCTTCAACGCGGCGCTGTAGCTGTTCGAGCGCGCGACAATCTGACGTTTCTGCGCCTGCCGCGCCAGCCAGCCGTCGACCATGTTGGTGCTTGATGTCCATGGCGTCGGGAACACATGCCGACGTTCGGTGAATGCTTGCAGGCTCAGGCGCGGCTCCAGTGGCGTGGCGCGTTTGTCGAAGACGCAGACCAGATCATCTTCCAGCAGCATCCGTGATTTCAGATCTGCATGCTGGCGGTGAAAGTGCGGGCCGAAACTGATCACCAGGTCGAGGCTGCCGTCGCGCAACTCTTCGGCCGGAACGTCGGTTTCAAACTTGTGCATGTTGACCATCACCGGCAAGTCATCGAAGTCGAAGCGCTTCAACAGTCGCGGCAGAATCAATTGCTCGAAGTATTCCGGTGCGCAAATGTTGAAAGTCACCGCCTGCCGACTCGGGTCGAAGGCCGGGGCACCGGCGTGGCAGAGGTTGATGCTTTCGAGGATTTTCTGCACATGGCCGTACATGCTGCAGGCTTTGTAGGTCGGGCGCATGCCGGTGCGGGTGTTGATGAACAGTTCGTCTTCGAAACTGGTGCGCAGTTTCTTCAGGCAATAACTGACGGTGGACTGGCTGACGAACAGGGTTTCCGAGACATCGGTGACACTGCTCTGCTCGTACACGGCGACGAATACCATCAAGTCCTGCATGTCGAGCTTGCGAAGCAAATTACTGTTCAGCATGAGTTCCGTCTCGCTGTGCCCCCTTGCGCAGAATTCGCGCAAACGTGTGCGTACGATCCTAACGGAACGATGGTGCCAGGAGAAACCCTTGTAGGACATTTCACGGACACATGTGGGACAGAAACTTTTAGCAACACGACGTTGCCAATCTCGTGCGCAAAAGATGGCCAGAGGCCTCTAGCCCGGGCGAGGCAAGTGGCGCGCGTAGTGGCGAGGGTCGAAGCGCATCACCATCAGCAGCATGATCACCATCACCGCCGTCAACGCCCACCACGCGCCTTCGAAATTGCCCAGCCGATCGCGAATCATCCCTGCCAACAGCGGCGAGAGGCTGGCGATCAGATAACCGATCCCCTGTACAAACGCGGTCAGGCCACCGGCACGCTGCGGCTCGTCGCAATGATCCAGCGCGACGATCAGGCTCATCGGAAACAGACCGCCAATCCCCAGCCCCAACAGACACGGCCATAACAAGGCCAGAGTTATCGGAGCGAGAATCAGCCCGCAGAAACCGCCGATGATCAGCAACAGCAGAACCGCCAATATCCCACGCCGGTCACGGCTGCGATTGGCGATCGCCGGCACTGCCAGGCCGGAAATGACCTCCACCGCTGTAAGAAAACCCAACAGCAGCCCGGCGTTCTGTTCACTCCAGCCTTTTTCCACGTAATACGGGGCAAGCCAGGCGAGGACGCAGGTGTAGGACGCCGTACCGAGGCCAAAGAACATCGCCAGCAACCAGGCGCGCGGGCGGGTGATGAAGGACTCCCGCCGGGTCCCCCTTGATATGGCTTGCGCGGGCTGCAAACACCAGACCAGCAACGCGACCAATGCCAACGCCGCCCAGATGGCCAGCCCCACGCGCCAGCTGCCGGCCTGCACCATCACCAGTGGCGCGAACGAGGCGGCAATCGCCGCGCCGCCCATGATCGACGTGACGTAGACGCCCATGCATAACGCCACGTTGTCAGCAAAGCGCGATTTGATCAGCGCCGGCATCAATGCCTGAATCAGGGCTATGCCAACGCCGGCCAGTATCGCGCTGACGATCAGCTCGAACGCCGAATCGATAAACAGCCGTGACAGGCTCGCCAGCCCGATGATCAACAGCGACAGCAGCACCGTGCGTCGTTCGCCCAGGCGCCGGCTGATGCTCAGGCCGAAAAACATCGCCAGTCCCATGGCCATCACCGGCAGCATCGTCAGCAGAGAGGCAAGCGTGAAGCTCAATGGGATATCGCTACGGATCGCCGACAGCAGCGGCCCGATGGCGGCCATTGAGGGGCGCAGATTGAGTGCGACAAGGATGATCGCGAGCATCAGCCAAGCGGCGGGACGGGTGTGATTCATCGGCGGGCCTTCGAGTCCAGGGGCTGATGATTAGGCGTGGCGTCGCCGCCGTCAGCAAATCAGAAAACCCCGGGCCAGACCTAAAAACTCGATAACACCCCTGTCCCGATGTGGGAGCGAGCCTGCTCGCGAATGCGTTCCTCCAGACAGACATTCATTTGCTGACACTGCGCTTTCGCGAGCAGGCTCGCTCCTACAGGACATTGCGAAGTGCCTGAAACTGAATAAACCCTGAACCATTCTCAAATACTCGCAAACTTTCACGTTCGTACTCCGAGGCAACTAATCATTAGCATCTTTTTCACGAAAAATTGATTCGCTGCCGCCTAAAGTTTGGCATGCCTCGGTGAATGAAATTTTCACACTTGACGAGGCTCTTCTTTCAGGAACAGTCACTCATATGTTGAAGTTAAAAGCCGTGCACCCGGAATGGGTGACGTTGTTTGCCAGCGCCTTTTTGTTGCTCGGTTTCAATCTGGTGCTTTGGCAACATTTGTTCGAGATCACCGCCGGCGATGGCAAGGGCGTCGCCATGCGCGTGGCGTTTGGCGTGATGATCTTTGCCGCGTTCAACATAGTCCTGACGTTATTCGCTTTCCGGCCACTGCTTAAACCACTGTTGACCCTGTTGTTTTTAGTCAGCGCCGGCGTGGCTTACTTCATGAGCCAATATGGCGTGATGATCGATGCCGGCATGTTTCGCAACTTTGCCGAAACCAATGTGACGGAAGTGCGTGATCTGCTCTCGTTGAAGTTGTTCGCTTATATTCTCTTGCTGGGTATTTTGCCGTGTTTGTTGTTGTGGAAAGTACCGGTCAATTATCGGCGCTGGCATCGTGAGTTGTTCAGCAAAGTTATTGTCAGTGTTGCCTCGGCAGCGGTGATCGGTGTTGTCGCATTGGCCAACTACCAAGGCTTGTCATCACTGTTTCGCAATCACCACGAAATTCGCCTGATGCTGGTGCCGAGCAATTACGTCGGTGCGTCCCTGGGCTACCTGCAAGAGCAAGTGGTCTCGGCGCAGCAGCCGTTCATCAAGATCGGCGAAGATGCCCAGCGCAATCCCGACTTGCAGCTACAGCCACGCAAATCCCTCACGGTGCTGGTGGTGGGGGAGAGTGCGCGGGCGCAGAACTTCGGCATTCTCGGTTACGACCGAGACACCACGCCGCAACTGGACAAGGAAGCGGGGCTGATCGCTTTTACTGACGTGCATTCCTGCGGCACGGAAACCGCAGTCTCGGTACCGTGTATGTTCTCCAACATGGGCCGCAAGGATTACAACGCCAGCAAGGCCAGGAATGAAGAGGGCTTGCTCGACGTACTCAAGCGTGCCGGCATCGATGTGATCTGGCGCGATAACCAGTCCGGCTGTAAAGGTACTTGCGACCGCGTCACGGTGCAGGATGTCAGCAAGTTGCAAGACCCTGCGTTATGCGCCAACAGCGAATGTCGCGATGAAATTCTCCTGCAAGGCCTGCAAAGTTTCATCGATCATCTGGACAAGGACACCGTGCTGGTTCTGCACCAGATGGGCAGTCATGGCCCGGACTACTTCAAGCGTTATCCCAAGGAGTACGAACACTTCACTCCGGTCTGTGAAAGTAACGCGCTGAACAATTGCAGCCGCGAAAGTATCGTCAACGGTTACGACAACACGCTGGTCTACACCGACCATGTGCTGGCGAGCCTGATCGATGTGCTGCGCAGCAATCAGGACAAAGTCGACACCGCCATGCTCTATCTGTCGGACCACGGCGAGTCGCTGGGCGAGTACAACCTGTTTCTGCACGGCACGCCGTACATGCTGGCGCCCGAGCAACAGAAGCATGTAGCGATGCTGGCGTGGTTCTCTGACAGCTATCAGAAGGCCTATTCGGTCGACACCCATTGCCTGCAACTGAGCCGGGACAAACCGCTGAGCCAGGACAATCTGTTTCACTCGATGCTCGGCCTGCTGGAAGTGCGCAGCAGCGTGTATCAGCCGGCGCTGGACATGTTTGCCGGTTGTCGCGGCGCGGTGATCGACGGCGTGTTGGCCAAGCAGTGAAGCGTTTCCTGCCCGTCGCGCCAATGCGACGGGCCTTTCTGTTTCTGCTGTCAGACTATTCTTGCTGACAGGCAAGACATTTCCTTACAGCTCTTGCCCTTCAAAGGCGCGTAAATCGTCGGTGGCGATATATACTGCGCGCCATTCTTCAAGGGAGAGCCGTGTGGCTATCGATATTCACTGGATTCGCGACAACGAAAGCCTCGCGCAGTTTTGCGCCGAGTGGCAGCAGCTGCCGTTCGTTGCCCTCGACACCGAATTCATGCGGGTCGACACCTTCTACCCGATTGCCGGCCTGTTGCAGATCGGCGACGGCAAACGCGCCTACCTGATCGATCCGCTGACCATCAACGCCTGGCAACCGCTGGCCGCGTTGCTGGAAAACCCGGCGGTGCTCAAAGTCCTGCACGCCTGCAGCGAAGACCTCGAAGTGCTGTTGCGCCTGACCGGCAGCCTGCCGGCGCCGTTGTTCGACACGCAACTGGCCGCCGCTTACCTGAACCTCGGTTTTTCGATGGGCTATTCGCGACTGGTGCAGGAAGTGCTCGGCATCGACCTGCCCAAGGGCGAGACCCGCTCCGACTGGTTGCAGCGTCCGCTGTCCGAAACCCAGATCAGCTATGCCGCCGAAGATGCCGTGCATCTGGCCGAGGTGTTCGTCGAGTTGCGGCCCAAGCTGTCCGACGACAAGTTCGCCTGGGTGCTGGAGGATGGCGCCGAACTGGTTGCCAACCTGCGCCGCGAGACCGATCCGTACGAGGTCTATCGCGAGGCGAAACTGGCGTGGAAGCTGTCCCGTGCGCAACTGGCCGTGCTGCGTGAACTGTGCGCCTGGCGCGAAAAAGAAGCCCGCGCCCGCGACCTGCCGCGCAACCGCATCGTCCGGGAACATTCGCTGTGGCCCCTGGCCCGCACGCAGCCGGATAACCTCGCGGCGCTGGGCAAGATCGAAGACATGCACCCGCGTACCGTACGTCAGGACGGGCAGTTTCTGCTTGATCTGATCAAGCGCTCTGGCAGTGTGGGGCCGGATCAATGGCCGCCGGCAGTGCCCGAGCCGTTGCCGATCGAAGCCGCTGCGTTGATCAAACAACTGCGCGCGCTGGGTCAGGCCGAGGCCGAACGCCTGGGTATTGCCCCGGAACTGATGCTGCGCAAGAAAACCCTCGAAGCCCTGGTCAAAAGCGGCTTCCCCGAGGGTCCTTACCAATTGCCCGATTCGCTGCGTGGCTGGCGCCGCGAATTGCTCGGCCAGAAGCTGCTCGACAGCCTGGCCACCGCCGGAGAACAGCCTTGAAACGTATTTGCTCCATCTACCAAAGCTCCAAGCGCAGCGGCATGTATCTCTACGTGCTCAAGAGCGATGCGCTCGAGCGCGTGCCGGATGCGCTGATGACGGCTTTCGGCAAAGCGAAGCATTCCTTCGATCTGGTGCTGTCGCCCGAGCGCAAGCTGGCCAGCGAAGACATCACCGTGGTTCTGGAAAACCTCGACAAGCAGGGCTATCACCTGCAGATGCCACCGGCCGAGGACGAGTACATCGAGCACTTGCCCGAAGAGTTGCTGCGACGCAACGACCCGGTCTGACCCGCGAGGCCCTGTCCTGGGCCTCGGTTAACCCTGGAACTGTTTTTACCGCGATGGCCGGCCCCAACCCGGCGGCTGTCTGCACGGTTTGCGAAAGGTTTGAAGATGCGCGTTCTGATTGCTGAACACGACCACGCGATATACGCCCGCCTGCTGCGTCAGGCACTGCCCGAGCTTGAAGTCCTGACCAGCGGCGACTCCGCCGAACTGGCGCGGCAGGCCGCCGATTGCCCGGTGTGGCTGGGCCAGCCGGATCTGCTCGCGACCCTGCTGCGCCAGGGCCATCAACCGCAATGGCTGCAATCGACCTGGGCCGGCATCACGCCGCTGCTCGCGGACGGCCTGCGCCGCGACTATCGCCTGACCCGCGCCGTGGGGATTTTCGGTCAGGTCATGGCCGAATACGTGCTGACCTACATCCTCGGCCACGAACGCGAAGTGCTGGCGCGGCTGGTCAGTCAGGTCGAGCGCAAGTGGGACAACCGCAGCGGCCAGAGTCTGGTCGGGCGCAAGGTGCTGATCGTCGGCACCGGTGACATCGGTCAGAGCGTTGCGCAGTTTCTGCGGCCGTTCGGCGTCGAGCTGTACGGCATCGCCAGCAGCGCCCGCGAACAGGCGCCGTTTGTCGAAGTCGGCGCGCTGGCGGATCTGCCGCGTCTGGTGGGCGAGGTGGACTACGTGGTCAATCTGCTGCCGAACACCGAACACACCCACGATATCTACGACGCGGCGCTGTTCAAGCAATTCAAACCGACCGGACTGTTCATCAACGCTGGACGCGGTGTGGCAGTGGTCGATGCTGATCTGGTTGAAGCTTTGAAGGAAGGGCATCTGGCCGGCGCGGTGATCGACGTCTGCCGTCAGGAACCATTGCCGCAACGCCATCCATTCTGGACCGCGTGGGGCTTGCTCCTGACCGGGCACAGCTCGGCACCGACCTCGCCGGCGCTGATGGTGGATTTGTTTGTGCAGAATCTGAAAGCGTATGAGGCGGGTGAAGCGTTGCGCGGCGAGGTGGATTTCACCCGCGGTTACTGACTCACCCGATTTCGCTGTGGGAGCGAGCCTGCTCGCGAAGAGGGCGTGTCAGTCGACAACAGCGTGTCTGACACAGCGCTTTCGCGAGCAGGCTCGCTCGCACAATGGTTTCAAAGTGCAGTCACCAGTTTGCTCAGCGGGCGGCGCTGGCGCTGACAAGCGGATTTACCGACAGTCGCCAGCGCTTGGCCCCCGCGCCCGCTGGCACTAGACTGGCGGCCTTTTCACCACCTTGATGTTGATGCTTGAGCCATGGCCGCCATAGTCGAACCGTTCTGGAAACGCAAAACCCTCGATCAACTCGATCACGAGGAATGGGAATCGCTGTGCGACGGCTGCGGTCTTTGCTGCCTGCAAAAGCTCGAGGATGAAGAAGACAACAGCGTCTATTACACGCGCATCGCCTGCAAACTGCTGGATCTGAAAACCTGCCAGTGCAGCGATTATCCGAACCGGATCAAGTTTGTCCCGGACTGCATCCAGCTTACGCCGGGTCAGGCGGAAGAGTTCAAATGGCTGCCGCCGACCTGCGGTTATCGGCTGGTCAGCGAGGGCAAGGATCTGCCGTTATGGCATCACCTGGTGTGTGGCGACCGCGACGCGGTGCACCATGAGCGGATTTCCCAGTCCGGGCGCATGCTTGCCGAAGGCAGCGTGCCGGAGGATGACTGGGAAGATCATCTGATTTTTCGCGCGGGCTGAACTTTTCTCGCTTCAGGTATATCGCAATCGCTGGCAAGCCAGCTCCCACAGGTTTTTCTGTGGGAGCTGGCTTGCCAGCGAAGAGGCCATCAGCGGCGCTGAAGATCCCGGATCAAACCCCGGCCTTCGGCGAGACCAGCGAATCATTGCCGGTAACGGTTGCCGTTTCGGTGGCCACTTCGGCATTGGTCTTCAGCTTGCTCAGCTCTTCCCCGGCGCGTTCGATCTTCGCCCGCACGTTGCTCATGTCCTGACGGCCTTTTTCCAGCAGGCTTTTCGCCGAGCAGTGCCCGGTAATGCCACGGGCCACGGCCATGCCGCCGAGCGCTACTTGAATCAGGCCGAACACGCCGCCACGGCGCAGGCCCTTGCCGACCATCAGTACGCCGCCGGTCAACGAGCCGACGCGCTCCCAACCGTGCACATTCTTGTGCGAAGGCGACTGGAACGGGGTGGATTCGATGCGTTCTACGCGTTTGAGCTCGCTCATGGTCTATCTCCAGGCAGGGTGCGATTGATAGATAAGCTGACTGCCATGGCGGTCAGCTTGTTCCATCGAATGTACGACGCTTCAGCGGAATTTCGGCCCGGAGCGGGTGTTCAGGCCTTTGGCCATGCGGTCGTAGAGCACGACGTTGACCGTGGCGGCGAGGTTCATGCAGCCGGTGGTCGGGATGTACACGACGTCTTCGCACCAGTCGCGAATCTCCTTATCCAGCGAACCGTCTTCCGGGCCGAAGATGTACAGAGCGCGGTCGGGGTGGGTGTATTCCGGCAGCGGCCGGGCGCCTTCGACCAGCTCCACGGCGACGGGCACGCAGTTGAGCGGAAGGATTTTTTTCAGGTCGTCAATGCCGATCAGCGGGATGTCGTAGTGCACCCGCTTGGTGTCGGTGACGAAGTCGGCGGCGCGTTCATAACGCTTGCCGGTGTAGAACACCGACGCCACGCCGTAACAGCCTGCGGCGCGCATCACCGAACCGACGTTCTCCGGAGATTTGGGGTTGTACAAACCGATGCAGCTGTACCGTTTGTCTGCCACGAGCGGGGTGCCTTCGGGAAAAAGAGCGCGATTATACGGGGATTGGGGGAGGGCGGGCAGATTCGAGACTTGTGGTGTCTGGCAGGCCGCTTTCGCGAGCAGGCTCGCTCCCACATCCCCTGTGGGAGCGAGCCTGCTCGCGAAAGGGCCAGCTCAGGCGATGAAGATCTTCAGTCTTCTTTTTTCATCAAGCCAGCCAGGGCCGCAAACGGGTTATGCGTGGCCTTGGCGATCTTTGGTGTGCTCAGCGAGCCGTCGCCGAAATACTGCTGATCGGTGTAACGCGAGTGTTCGTTGTCGTGGCAATACAGGCACAACAGCTCCCAATTCGAGCCGTCCTGCGGGTTGTTGTCGTGGTTGTGGTCGCGGTGATGCACAGTCAGTTCGCTCAGGCGCTTGCCGGAAAACTCACGGGCGCAGCGGCCGCAAACGTGCGGGTACATTTTCAGGGCCTTGTCGCGGTAGCCCATTTCCTTGTCGCGCTGGTTGTCGGCGAGGATGCGGTCCAGCTTCGACGTGTTGGTGGGGGTGGACGAACTCATGGGTTCACCTTTGCAGAAAGACTGATGACGGTTATGCGCAGAGTTTAGCTCAGCCCTTGAGCTTCTCGGCAATCCAGATCGTGTGGCGGGTGCCCTTGTTGCCGTGGGCGAAGACCTGGACTTCTTCGGCTTTGAAACCGGCCTTCTTCAATTTGTCGGAAAACTGCCGGTCGGCGCTGGCCGACCACACCGCGAGCACGCCTTTGGGGCGCAGGGCCTTGGCGCAGGCATTCAGACCAGCGGCGGAGTACAGCCAACTGTTGGCCTTCTGGGTCAGACCTTCAGGACCGTTGTCGACGTCGAGCATGATCGCGTCGAAACCGTTCGGCTCGCTTTGCAGCACGTTGGCCACATCTTCCATGCGGATCACCGTTCGCGGATCGAGCAATGGCCGACCGGACTTCTCCCCGAGCGGGCCGCGATTCCACTCGACTACCCCGGGCACCAGCTCAGCGACCACCACTTCGGCGGACTTGCCCAGGTGCTTGAGTGCCGAGGCGAGGGTGAAACCCATGCCCAGGCCGCCGATCAACACCCGCGAATTCGGCCGGCCGGTGACCTTGCGGCAGGGAATCTCGGCCAGCGCATCTTCAGAACCGTGCATGCGCGTGTTCATCAACTGTCCGCCATCGCCGCCCTGGATCTTGATGACGAAGTCCTCGCCATACTCGAACAGGCACAGGGCACCGCCGTTTTCAGGGATCGGGGTGGTGTCGAGCAGAACGAAACGTTTCATGGAAATCTCTACAAGGGGGAAGGCAAGCAGGCGCGTTGGGAGTAGCCTGAGCACAGACTAAAGGCCAAACGGAGCCCTTGATGAAGCGCACCATTCTAACGGTCATTACCCTGGCCGCGCTCGCGATTACTGCGGTGCAGGCCCAGCAGAGCGTTCCAGTCAGCCCGACGCCGCAACCCGGTTCGCCCGGCACTGCGACGCCGACGCCGTATCCGCAGATCACCCCGATCACCCTGCCCAAGTCGGGCGCCGGCAGCGGCAGCCCGCCGCTGGTACCGATCGAAATGCCCAGCCCGCCAAGCAAGGATCAACCGGTGCCGGGCATCGAGCCGAACGGCAACAAGGTCAAGTCCCCCGGCGGTTAAACTTGTTGTGCGGCGAGTTGGCCGTCGGCCATGCGCAGGCGTTTGGACAGCGAGACGGCGAGGGCGCGGATGATTTTTGCGGCGATTTTCGGTGCGTCGTTGAGCATTTTCTCCAGCGAGTCCTTGCCCAGGTTGAGCAACTGACAGTTGCTCGCCGCGATACACGTGGCCGAGCGGCGCTCGCCATCGAGCACGGCCATTTCACCGAAGGCCCGGCCGCTGCGCAGGGTGGCCATGGTGATCACCTGGCCGTCGGCGCCGGTTTTCTGCACGGCGACCTGGCCGGTGTGGATGATGCACATGAAACTGCCGGCATCGCCCTCGCGAAAAATCGCCTCGCCCTCAGCCACGGTGCTGATACTGAAATAGCCGGAAGCGGCCGCAAAGTCGGCCAGTTGCAATTGATCGAACAGGCCACAGTCCATCAGCCAGTCGCGGATTTCGTTGTTCAGAAAGGTCGGTTCGGACATGTCGATGCGGTCTTTTTGTTATCACATTTCAAGGCTATACACGGATCCCGTAGGAATGGGCTTTTGTGGCGAGGGGATTTATCCCCGCTCGGCTGCGCAGCAGTCGCAAATCCTGCCAACTCGGTGCTTCAGGAATACTGAGTTTGCGGGGTTTGGGGCCGCTTCGCAGCCCAACGGGGATAAATCCCCTCGCCACAAGGGTCTGCAGTTAAGACCCAAGCCACCCACAGAGTTCCTCAGGCAATTCCCAAAACCTTGAACACAAATGCATATTCGAGCGCTACGTCACGTAATCCCTGATAGCGCCCGCTCATGCCGCCATGCCCAGCACCCAATTCAGTCTTGAGCAGCAGCACATTGTCGTCGGTCTTGGTCGCGCGCAATTTCGCCACCCACTTGGCCGCCTCCCAATACTGCACACGGCTGTCGTTGTAACCGGCGATCACCAGCAGTGGCGGATAAGCCTGCGCGGTGACGTTTTCGTACGGCGCGTAAGCCTTGATCCGATCATAGACGTCCGGTTCTTCCGGGTTGCCCCATTCGTCGTATTCGGTGACGGTCAGCGGTAGCTCGGGGTCGAGCATGGTGTTGAGTACGTCGACGAACGGCACTTCGGCAATCGCTACGCCGAACAGATCCGGGCGCTGGTTGAGCACCGCGCCGATCAGCAGGCCACCGGCGCTGCCGCCGCTGATCGCCAGTTTTTCCGCCGTGGTGATGCCGTTGAGGATCAGAAACTCGGCGCAGGCGATGAAGTCGCTGAAGGTGTTGTGTTTGTGCTCCTGCTTGCCGGCGCGATACCAGGCTTCGCCCAGCTCACCGCCGCCGCGCACGTGGGCGATGGCGAAGGCCATGCCACGATCAAGCAGGCTCAGGCGGGCGTGAGAAAACCATGGATCGAGGCTGGAACCGTAAGCGCCGTAACCATACAGATACAGCGGCACCGGTTTACCGACCATCTCGCGTTTCATCACCAGACTGATCGGCACTTGCGTGCCGTCCGGCGCGGTGGCCCATAGACGTTGACTGACATAGGCATCGGCATCAAATTGGCCGAGTACCGGGGTTTCCTTGAGCACCGTTTGCTCGCCGCTGGCGAGGATCAACTGGCGCACCTGAGCCGGGCGATTCAACGCTTCGTAGCGCAAGCGAATGCGATCGCTCTCGAATTCCAGGCTGTTTTGCACATGCAGACTGTAGGCCGCATCGGGCAACTGCACGCGATACGACGCCTGGCCCTGCGGGTGAACCTCAATGATCGGCAGGCCACCTTCGCGCAGGCTCAAGGTCATCGCCTCTGCGTTGAGGCTGACACCGTCGAGCATCACTTCTTCGTTGTGCGGGATAAGGTTCTGCCAGTCGGCCTCGCTTGGCGGCACGCCAGTGTCCGGGGCCTGATACAGAGCGAAGTTGATGCCGTCGCGGTTGGTGCGGATAAACCAGGTCCAGACGCCATCGAGCAGGCCGTGGTCGACGTCGTATTCGTGATCTTCGACCCGTGGCGCCAGGCAGCTGAATGGCAGATGTGGCTGATTGGCGTCCAGCGCCCAGACTTCACTGGTGGTCTTGCTGCCCAGCGACAGCAGCAACTGCTGTTCGGAGCTGGCGCGGTAGCAATGCAGGAAGAACCGCCCATCCGGCTCGTGAAAAACCTCTTCAGCGGCAGTGCCATCGAGGCGATAGCGGAACAGTTTATGCGGGCGATGGGTGTCGTCGAGCACGCCGAAAAACAGGGTCAGGCTGTCGTTGGCCCAGGTCATGCTGCCGTCGCAGTCCTCGAATTCCAGTTCGCTGACCCTGTCGTTGGACAGCTCTTTGACGAACAGCGTGTAGATCTCGTCGCCCGAAGTATCGACGCTGTAGGCCAGGCGCTGGTGATCGGGGCTGATGCTGAAAGCACCGAGCGAGAAGAAACCGCCGTTGGCCAGCGCATTCGGGTCGAGCAGCAGCTGCTCGCGGCTTTCATCGAGGGTCAGGCTGTCATCGGCAGGACGCGGGCAGCGGTAGTGCCGGGCGTATTCGTCACCGGCGGTGGTGCGCGTGTAATACAGATACGGGCCCCAAGGCGAGGGCAGGGACAGATCGGTCTCGAGAATCCGTCCCTTGATCTCATTGAACAGGCTTTCACGCAGTTCGGCCTGATCGGCGGTTTGCGCTTCCTGATAAGCGTTTTCAGCCTTGAGGTAGTCGAGCACCGCGTCGGTGTCGCGCTCCTGCAGCCAGGCATACGGGTCGGCGCCGGGCGCCCGCTGGGCAATCGGGGCAGTCATGACATTGGCGGATTCGGGCATGGGAGGCTCTCGGACAATATTCGGATAAAGGTTTCGCGTATTTTGAAACCGCCGCAGAGCCCTGTGGGAGCGAGCTTGCTCGCGAAGGCGTCCTGGCAGATGACTTTTGCTGCAATGACACACCGCATTCGCGAGCAGGCTCGCTCCCACAGGGGCGGCTGCTGGCCGTCTGGTATTGGGACAAGCCGCATGGGCGAAAAGTCGTTACTATAAGCGCCTATTTGCCTGCCTTGCCATGGACACCATGACCGAGAACGACTATCTGATCGCCTGGGGCCTTTACGCCTTTGCCGCCGTGGGCTGCCTGCTGGTATGGATGCGCCTGACCACCTGGATGTGGCGCTGGCTGCGCGAGCCGCTGCGTGTGCTGATGGCGGTGTTGCTGTTCAGCCCGACCATCGTCGATCCGGTGAAAGCCAAAGTTGCACCGGCCATCGCCATCACCGCCCTGGACATGCTGTTCAAGGTCGGCAACAACGCCTGGCGCGCGGTTTCCGATCTGTTCATGTACGGCATGATCGCCTTCGGGGTGTATCTGGTTTTCGTCTTGATCCGCCTGCCGATCGAGCGCGCCTCGACAGCGCGGCGTGAACGCGCCGAGGCCGCCAAGGCTGCGGCCCGTGCCGAAGAGCGCGACGATGATCAACCGTTCGGCGGCGCCGGTGATGACCGCTACGGTCGCCCGCCAGTGCCGAACAATCCGCAGCGCATGCGGGTCGAGCCGCGTCTGTAACCCGAGAGTCCGCACATGTGTGAATTACTGGGCATGAGTGCCAACGTGCCGACTGACATCGTGTTCAGCTTCACCGGCCTGATGCAGCGCGGCGGCCGCACCGGCCCGCACCGCGACGGCTGGGGCATTGCCTTCTACGAGGGGCGCGGCTTGCGTCTGTTTCAGGATCCGGCAGCGAGCAGCGAGTCGGAAGTGGCCAACCTGGTGCAGCGTTATCCGATCAAGAGCGAAGTGGTCATCGGCCACATCCGCCAGGCCAACGTCGGCAAGGTCTGCCTGTCCAACACCCACCCGTTCGTCCGCGAACTGTGGGGGCGCAACTGGTGTTTCGCGCACAACGGCCAGCTCGCCGACTTCACCCCGATCAAGAGTTTCTACCGCCCGGTCGGCGATACCGACAGCGAAGCGGCATTCTGCGACCTGCTCAACCGGGTACGCGCAGCCTTCCCCGAGCCGGTCGATATCGAAGTGCTGCTGCCGGATCTGGTCGCAGCGTGCGCCGAATATCGCAGCAAGGGCGTGTTCAATTGTTTGCTCAGCGACGGCGACTGGCTGTTCTGTTACTGCTCGACCAAACTGGCTCAGATCACCCGCCGCGCACCGTTCGGCCCGGCGCGGCTCAAGGATGTCGATGTGATTGTCGACTTTCAGGCCGAAACCACGCCCAACGATGTGGTCACGGTGATTGCCACCGAGCCTCTGACCGAAAACGAAACCTGGACCCGCTACGAACCGGGCCAATGGAGCCTGTGGCGACGCGGCGAATGCGTCAGCCAGGGCAAGACCGAATAAGGATTTGCACCCATGTTGCTCAGTTATCTACGGCTGGTGTTGTTTGCGGCGGGCCTGTTGATCGGTGTCCAGGTCCCGGGGTTTATCAACGATTACGCCCAGCGTGTCGAAGCGCACCTGATCGAAGCGCAGACCGGCCTGCGCGGTTTCCAGGGCACGGCGGATCAGTTTTTCAAAGGCGACATGCAGGCGCTGGTCGCGCATTACCGGGCCAGCGAAGACCCGATTTTCCGCAGCGATGCCGACAGCCTGAACACCTTGCTCACCCGCCAGGTCGCGTTGGACAAGCAATTCCAGGCGATGCAAGGCCCGTGGTATGTGCGCTTCCTGCAAGTGGTCCTGGCTGCTGATCCGGATATTCGCAAGGAAACCTGGAACGGCTACAGCTACCAGATCCTGTTGACGCCAGAGGCGATGATCTGGGGCATGAGCGGCGCGTTGCTGCTGTCGTTCGGTGTCGAATGCCTGTTCCGCCTGATCGACTGGGTCGTCCTCGGCGGCCGCCGCCTGCGCCAGAGCCGACCGATCGAAGATCGCGACGTCCGCGGTTTGTAAAACCTGCTCAATCCCCTCTGGCAACAGAGGCCTTATGGCATGGGGGATTCTGTGGCGAGTGGGCTCTGTGGTGAATGAGTTCTGTGGTGAGTGGGTTCTGTGGCGAGGGGATTTATCCCCGTTGGGCTGCGCAGCAGCCCCAAAACCTGCAAATGCGGTACCTCTGAAAGACCGCGTTGGCCGCAATCACGACTGCTGCGCAGCCGAGCGGGGATAAATCCCCTCGCCACTGATCATCCAGTGAGGGTGATGCAGTCCTTGCCCACCTTGTGCGCATACCCCGCCAAGACCTGCTGACACAACGTCACAATCTCCTCGACCCACTCAACCCCGACCCGCCACGACACCACCACCGGCAGATTCGCCGGCCGCTGCTCGATGTCGAGCAAGATCAATTCGCCACGCGCCAGCTCCTCGGCCACCAGCACCGGCGGCAGCGCGCCGATACCGAAGCCATCGCGCAATAGCCGGGTGATCGCTGACACCGAATTCACGCAATTCAAACGTGGCGCCATGACGCCGTTGGCCTGCATCAGGGCGACGATATCCTGATGCGGTCGTGAGTTTTTCGAATAGGTGATGATCCGCTCCTGCGCCAGTTCGGCGAGGTCGGCGTAGTCGCGGTTGTAGATCGAATTGCTCGCGACGATCCAGCCCAGTGGATGGCTGGCCAACTCCAGGCTGCGCACGCTTTCGTGGCGGATCAGATCGGTTTGCAACACCAGATCGAGAAAACCTTTTTGCAGCTGATCGCAGAGGTTCAGCGCGGTATCTGCGACCAACTCGATCTCCACCCGTGGGTACAGATCGGTCATCTGCGCCACCAGCGGGCTCAGCCAGGTATGAATCACCGTGTCCATCACGCCGATACGCACCCGGCCGACCTTGCTCGAACGGGTTTCGATCGATTGTTTCAGCGCCGCCATGGTGTCGAGCATCTGTTCAGCGTAATCGAGCACCTTCAAGCCTTCCGGGGTCAGGCTGACGCCGCGTGAATCGCGCAGAAACAGCTTCACGCCCAGTTCGCCTTCGAGCACCGCAATGCGGCTGGAAATCGACGCCTGGGTGGTGAACAGCTTGTCGGCGGTCAGGCGAAAACTCTTCAGGCGCGCGACCCAGACAAAGGTCTCGAGAAACTTCAGATTCATGGACAAGGCTCGGCTGACAAATTTTTCTTATGCCTAAGGCGGGTTTTTATTCGTTGGACGGCGCAGGGCAGGGCGACGAAAAATCGGCGCATCCGGTTCCCACGATAGGCGTCGTCGGAGCTTCGAACAAGACCAATAAAAGCCCTGCGGAGATTTGCCATGAGTGCTCCCGACACCCTCCCGTTATCCAAGCCTGTGACGCGCCCCGGGCCGTTCGACTGGTATCGCAACATCAACCAGCAGGAGCGCCGCACGTTCTGGAGCTGCAAGATCGGCTACGGTCTGGACGGCATGGACACGCAGATGCTCAGCTTCGTCGTGCCGACGCTGATCGCGATGTGGGGCATCACCACGGGCGAAGCGGGGCTGATTCACACCAGTACCCTGATCGCTTCGGCGATCGGCGGTTGGGTCGCCGGGATCCTCTCCGACCGCATCGGCCGCGTGCGCACCCTGCAACTGACGGTGCTGTGGTTCGCCTTCTTCACCTTCCTCTGCGGCTTCGCGCAAAACTACGAACAATTGCTGATCGCCCGCACCTTGATGGGCTTCGGTTTCGGCGGTGAATGGACCGCCGGCGCGGTGTTGATCGGTGAAGTGATCCGCGCCAAGGATCGCGGCAAAGCGGTGGGCATGGTGCAATCCGGTTGGGCGTTGGGCTGGGGCCTGACGGCGATTCTGTACGCGTTACTGTTCTCGGTATTGCCTGCGGAAGATGCCTGGCGCGCGCTGTTCATCCTCGGCATCGTGCCGGCGATATTCGTGATTTTCGTCCGTCGCCTGGTGAAAGATCCTGAGATTTATCGCGAAGCCAAAGCTGCGCAAACCCCCGAAAACCCGGCGAAGTTCTACGAGATCTTTGCCCCCGGCATGCTCTTCACCACGTTTCGCGCTTCCTTGCTGACCACCGGTGCGCTGGGCGGTTACTACGCAATTACCTCCTGGTTACCGACTTTCCTCAAGAACGAACGTGGCTTGAGCGTGCTCGGCACCGGTGGTTATCTGGCGATGGTAATCGTCGGTTCCTACGTCGGCTATGTGATCAGCGCGTATCTGACCGACCTGCTGGGGCGGAAAAAGAACTTCATTTTGTTTGCCGTCGGCTCGTTCACCATCGTTCTGCTCTACACGCAGATGCCGGTCAGCAATGGCGTGATGCTCTGGCTGGGCTTTCCGCTGGGCTTCTTCGCCTCGGGGATTTTCAGCGGCATGGGCGCGTTTCTGACTGAATTGTTTCCTACGCGGATTCGCGGCTCGGGTCAGGGTTTCTGCTACAACATCGGCCGCGCACTGGCGGCGATGTTCCCGCTGTTGATCGGCCTGCTCAGCCAGAAAGTGCCATTGAGCATGGGCATCGGCGCCTTCGCGGCGGTGTCTTACGGCGTGGTGATTCTGGCGGCGCTGAGCCTGCCGGAAACCCGTGGCAAGCAACTCGACGCGCAGTAACTGATACCCTGCGCAGAAGTCTCCTACAGATAAAAAGACCAGCAGCTACAGGAGTGTTCACCGTGAGCCGCCTGCTATTGAATTGCGACATTGGCGAGAGCTTCGGCAGCTGGACCATGGGTCTGGACGCCGAGGTCATGCCCTTCATCGATTGCGCCAATGTTGCCTGTGGTTTCCATGCCGGCGACCCGAGCACCATGCGCAAAACCGTGGCGCTGGCGCTCGAACACGGCGTGCAGATTGGCGCGCACCCGGCCTATCAGGATCTGGTCGGATTCGGCCGGCGCTCCATGGCGTATTCCGCGCAAGAGCTGCAGGACATCCTGCATTACCAGATCGGCGCCCTGGACGGCATCTGCAAGGCGCAGGGCGGACGTGTGAGTTACGTCAAACCCCACGGCGCGATGTACAACGACATGATGGCCAACCCGGCGCAGTTGCGCGCGGTGGTGCAGGCCGTGGCCGCGTATGACCGCAGCCTGCCGCTGATGTTGATGGCGACCCGAGACCACGCTGCGGCGCAGCAAATTGGCGATGAATACGGCGTAACGCTGTGGTTTGAAGCGTTCGCCGACCGTGCCTATGACAGTGGCGGCCGGCTGGTCTCCCGGCAATTGCCCGGTGCCGTGCATCACGATCCCGAAAAAATCATCGAGCAAGCGCTGACCATCGCCAATGGCGGCGCGCTCACCGCCAGCGATGGCAGCGCTTTGAACCTGCGCGCCAACACCTTGTGCGTCCACGGCGACAACGCCAGTTCCGTGGCCGCCGTGCGGCGTATTCGTCAGGCCTTGCAGCAGTCGAGTGCGTCATGAATCCACGGGTTGAAGTGGTGGCGCTCGATTGCCTGATGCTGCGTCTGTTCGATGAAATCGCCGAAGTCAACATGCCGTGGATGCTCGCCGCCAGCGAGCGCTTGCGCACGGCGTTTGGTGCACAACTGATCGATCTGGTGCCGTCCTATACGACGTTGATGGTGCATTACAATCTGACGCTGTTAAGTCCGGCGCAGGCGCGCGAATTGATCGCCGCAGCGCTGGTCGATCTGGCGCCGAATGCGCGAAGCGCTGGGCAGTGTCACGTCTTGCCGGTCTGGTACGACTTGAGCGTCGGCCCGGAACTGAGCCTGTTGGCCGAACGCAGCGGGCTGGCGGTGGAGGAGGTGATTCGTCGCCACAGTGCGCGGGAGTATCAGGTGTTCGCCCTTGGCTTTGCGCCGGGTTTTGCCTTCATGGGCCTGGTCGAAGAAATGCTCGCCGCGCCACGCTTGAGCACACCGCGCAAGAAAGTCGCCGCCGGCAGCGTCGGTATCGCCGAGCGGCAGACCGCGGCTTATCCGGTGGTCTCACCCGGTGGCTGGAACCTGATCGGTCGCACCCCGGCGAAACTCTTCGATCGCCATCGCGACGGCTACAGCCTGATGCAACCCGGCGACACGGTGCGCTTCGAAGTGGTCGACCACGCCGAATTCATTCGTCTGGGCGGCGATGACACCCCACTGGAGGCGCTGGCATGAGTCGATTGACGATCGAAGCCAGCACGCCGCTGTGCCTGTTGCAGGACGCCGGGCGGTTTGGCGTGCGACATCTGGGCGTGACCCAGGGCGGCGCAGCGGATTGGTGCTCGATGAGCTGGGCCAATTGGCTGTTGGGTAATGAACTGAATGCGGCGGTGGTTGAAATCACCCTCGGCGGGTTTGCTGTGGTGGCTGAGGAGGATTGCCTGCTGGCGCTGGCAGGAGCGGATCTCGGCGCGCAGATCGACGGCCAGCCGCTGGCGCCGTGGCGCAGTTTCCGGTTGGCGAAAGGGCAGACATTGCGCTTCACCCAGCCTTTGCTCGGCGCCAGGGTTTATCTGGCCGCACCCGGTGGTTTTACTGCGCCCAAGGTACTGGGCAGCAGTGCCACGGTACTGCGAGAAGAATTGGGCGGACTTGATGGCATGGGCCTTCCGCTCGCCAAAGGGGCGGCGCTCGGTTACAGCGGCGAAGCGTCAGCGGTGCGCGAAATGCCTTCGGCGCTGCGGCCGGATTTCAAAACGCATGCGCCTTTGGACTTGGTGCTCGGAGCTCAGATCGGCCAGTTCAGCGGGCAGAGCCTGTTCGATGTCTTCAACAGCACCTGGACCATCGACAGTCGCGCCGACCGCATGGGCATCCGCCTGCTCGGCGCGGCGTTGCAATATCAGGGTGCGCCGATGATCTCCGAGGGGATTCCACTGGGCGCGGTGCAGGTGCCGCCCGATGGCCAACCGATCGTGTTGCTCAACGATCGCCAGACCATTGGCGGATACCCGCGCTTGGGCGCGTTGACGCCGCTGGCACTGGCACAATTGGCGCAATGCCTGCCGGGAGCGAAGGTGAGGTTAAGGCCGGTGGTGCAGGACGTCGCGCACCGCGAGCATGTCGAGTATTTGCAGCGCTTCAAAGATCGCTAAAAGCTTCGCGAGCAGGCTCGCTCCCACAGATGTTGATCGTTCCCACGCTCCGCGTGGGAATGCCGCCCGGGACGCTCCGCGTCCCTGTGACGCAGAGCGTGACTTGATGCATTCCCACGCGGAGCATGGGAACGATCAGGTCGTCATTTGGAAAGAAACCGCATCCCTTCCTCAAGCCCGCGCAGCGTCAGCGGATACATCTGATCCTCAATCAGATCGCGGACGATGTTGGTCGACGAGGTATAGCCCCACGTGTCCTTCGGATACGGGTTGATCCAGATGAGCTTCTTGTATTTCTCCATGAAGCGCTGCATCCACACGTAACCCGGCTCTTCGTTCCAGTGCTCGACGCTGCCGCCAGCCTGGGTGATTTCGTAGGGCGCCATCGCGGCGTCACCGATAAAGATCACTTTGTAGTCGGCGCCGTATTTATGCAGCAGATCCTGGGTCGAAGTGCGCTCGGAAGTGCGGCGCATGTTGTTTTTCCACACTGATTCATAGATGAAGTTGTGGAAATAGAAGTACTCGAGGTGCTTGAACTCGGTCTTGCAGGCCGAGAACAATTCCTCACAGATCTTCACGTGCGCGTCCATCGAGCCGCCGATGTCGAACAACAGCAGCAGCTTCACCGTGTTGCGCCGTTCCGGGCGCATCTGGATGTTCAGCAGGCCGGCGTCCTTGGCGGTGTGGTCGATGGTGCCGTCGATGTCGAGTTCTTCCGCCGCACCCTGGCGAGCGAACTTGCGCAGACGACGCAAGGCGACCTTGATGTTGCGTGTGCCCAGTTCCACCGAATCGTCGAGGTTCTTGTACTCGCGCTGATCCCAGACCTTGACCGCTTTGCCCTGACGCTTGCCGGCATCGCCAACGCGGATGCCTTCAGGGTTGAAACCGCCGGAGCCGAACGGGCTGGTGCCGCCGGTGCCGATCCACTTGTTGCCGCCGGCATGGCGTTCCTTCTGTTCTTCCAGACGCTTCTTGAACTCTTCGATGAGTTTGTCCAGCCCGCCAAGGGACTGGATCTGCGCGCGTTCTTCGTCGCTCAGCGAGCGCTCGAATTCCTTGCGCAGCCAGTCTTCGGGAATCAGCGCCTGCAAGTGGTCGTCGAGTTTCTCCAGGCCATTGAAGTAGGCGCCAAACGCGCGGTCGAACTTGTCGAAATGGCGCTCATCCTTCACCAGAATCGCCCGCGACAAGTAATAAAATTCGTCCATGTCGGCGAAGGTCACACGCTGTTTCAGCGCGTTGATCAGGTCGAGCAGCTCGCGCACCGATACCGGTACCTTGGCTGCACGCATTTCGTTGAACAGGTTGAGCAACATGGCAGCGGCCTCTTAGCGGGTGCCGCGCCGGCTCATGAACGCCAGGCGCTCAAGCAGTTGCACGTCCTGTTCGTTCTTCACCAGTGCACCTGCCAGTGGCGGAATGGCTTTGGTCGGATCGCGCTCGCGCAGCACCGCTTCGCCGATGTTGTCGGCCATCAACAGCTTCAGCCAGTCGACCAGCTCGGACGTCGAAGGCTTTTTCTTCAGGCCCGGTACCTTGCGCACGTCGAAGAACACATCGAGCGCTTCGCTGACCAGGTCCTTCTTGATGTCCGGGTAATGCACATCGACGATTTTCTGCAGGGTAGTGCGGTCGGGGAAAGCGATGTAGTGGAAGAAGCAGCGGCGCAGGAAGGCGTCCGGCAGCTCTTTCTCGTTGTTGGAGGTAATGATGATGATCGGGCGTTTCTTGGCCTTGATGGTCTCGTCGATTTCGTAAACGTAGAACTCCATCTTGTCGAGTTCTTGCAACAGGTCATTAGGGAACTCGATGTCGGCCTTGTCGATTTCGTCGATCAGCAGAATCACCCGCTCCTCGGACTCGAAGGCTTCCCAAAGCTTGCCTTTCTTCAGGTAATTGCGCACATCGTGGACTTTTTCATTGCCCAGCTGCGAGTCGCGCAAACGGCTGACCGCGTCGTACTCGTACAGACCCTGATGGGCCTTGGTGGTGGATTTGATATGCCAGGTGATCAGCTTGGCACCGAACGACTCGGCCAGTTGCTCGGCGAGCATGGTCTTGCCGGTGCCCGGTTCACCCTTGACCAGCAGCGGCCGTTCCAGGGTGATGGCGGCGTTGACCGCCAGCTTCAGGTCATCGGTGGCGACGTAGGCCTGGGTGCCTTCGAACTTCATCTGCAAATCCTCGAACGGTAACGCTGACCTTACGGGCAGGGCGGGGCGAAATAATCGGATGCCCGACTATAACGCGCACGCCGGTCGACTGTGAACGCAGACGGCTTATTCAGTCTCTGAATGGAGCGTCACATGTTGACTCAGTCTCGGCGGGTGGCCGAATATTTTGTCAACGGCAAAACTTAACCCTCATCCGGCTTCGGCCGTTCGTACCGCGCATTGAATGCCTGGATGAAGCCATTGCGCAAAATCTGCAGAAACGCTTCAAAGGCGTTGACGTTCTGCTGGTGAACATTGCCGCTGAGTTCAACGCGGGTGGCGAACTGGTTTTTGTTCTGGTTTTTCAGCACGGTCTCGGTGCCGCCGACCAGCGCTTCCCAGATTGAGCGGAACAGGCCTTTGTTCTTGTTTTCGACGTCTTGCTGCCAGTTGAATACATCGACGTCGCGCAGCAGGGGTTTGATGTAGCCGGTGAGTCGGGCTTTCTCTGCCTTGGCTTCGATAACCACATCGCCGTGGCCGGCGTTGAAATCGAATTTGCCGTAGGCGGAGGCGAAGTCGTTCATGCGTTTGAGCTCGATGTCACGGGCGCGCAGGCGGAATTCGAAGTCTTCGAAGTTGCTCAGTGGATCGAAGGTGGCGGTGGTTTCCAGCGGCGCGTGGCCCAGCAGCAACGCCTTGCCTTCAAAACGCGCGTCGCGTTTGCCTTCCTTGTCGACCACATTGGTCAGGTTGTAGATGCTGGCGTTGACGTTGCTGGCGTTCATGTTCACCGGCGGCTTGGAATTGAAGTTGCGGAAGGTGATACGGCCGTCGTTGATCTGCACTTCATCGAGGGTGATCGGCAGCAGCTTGCCCAACTGCTCACGCCAGTCGGTGCCCTGACCGGTCTGCGAGTTCTGTTTGTTGGGGCCGCCGTCGACAAAGTTGATTTCGGGGTTGAGAAATTGCACCTGCGCGACCACGGCATGGTCGTACCACAACGAATGCCAGCTCACCGACAGATCGATCAACGGCGCATCGACGAACGGCACCGGTACTTTGCCGTCGACCTTGACGATCTTCAGGCCGTTGATTTTGTATGCGCCGCGCCACAGCGCGAGGTCGACATCGGTGATCTGGCCGCGGTAATCGCCCATGTCCGCAAGTTTGTCATTGAGGTAGTCGCGTACCAGATAGGGCAGGGCGAAATGCAGGGCGACCAGCAGCACCACGACACCCGTCAGGGTCCAGAGCGGCCAGCTGTAACGACGTTTCATGCCATTGTTCCTTCAAGAGTGTGGCTTGACGATTCAAAGCGATTGACTCCGCGCGTTTGCAGACGTTCGACCCGACTGGACTGTGATCGGCAACGGGCTTACCTTGGAAGGCTGAATTCAACGCTGCATAAGGACCCAGCCATGAGCCGTATTTACGCTGACAACGCCCATTCCATCGGTAATACGCCGCTGGTCCAGATCAACCGCATCGCGCCGCGCGGGGTCACCATCCTGGCCAAGATCGAGGGGCGCAACCCCGGTTACTCGGTCAAATGCCGAATCGGCGCCAACATGATCTGGGACGCCGAAAGCAGCGGCAGACTCAAGCCGGGCATGACCATTGTCGAGCCGACTTCCGGTAACACCGGTATCGGTCTGGCCTTCGTTGCCGCTGCGCGTGGCTATAAATTGATGCTGACCATGCCGGCGTCGATGAGCATCGAGCGCCGCAAGGTTCTGAAAGCCTTGGGCGCGGAACTGGTGTTGACCGAGCCGGCCAAGGGCATGAAGGGCGCCATCGAGAAAGCTGCGGAAATCGTCGCCAGCGATGCCGACAAATACTTCATGCCGGCGCAGTTCGATAACCCGGCCAACCCGGCAATTCATGAGAAGACCACCGGCCCGGAAATCTGGAACGACACCGATGGTGCCGTGGATGTGCTGGTGGCTGGCGTAGGTACCGGCGGAACCATTACTGGTGTCTCGCGGTATATCAAGAACACCGCCGGTAAACCGATTCTGTCGGTGGCCGTCGAGCCGGCGTCTTCGCCAGTGATTACGCAAGCGTTGGCCGGTGCCGAAATCAAGCCGAGCCCGCACAAGATTCAGGGCATTGGCGCCGGTTTTGTGCCGAAGAACCTTGATCTGTCGATGGTCGATCGCGTCGAACAGGTGACCGATGAAGAATCCAAGGCCATGGCTTTGCGCCTGATGCAGGAAGAGGGGATTTTGTGCGGGATTTCCTGCGGTGCTGCCATGGCGGTGGCGGTGCGTCTGGCGGAGAAACCAGAGATGCAGGGCAAAACCATCGTCGTGGTGCTGCCGGATTCGGGCGAGCGTTATCTGTCGAGCATGCTGTTCAGTGACCTGTTTACCGAGCAGGAGAACCAGCAGTAAGCCTGTTGATTCAAGTCAGCCAGGGTTCAGGCGCTGCATGTTAATAAAGGCTTTGTTGCGTAATGCTTAACACTGAATCTTGTGTCAGGCGGGTTTTTCCCGGAGCCGGTAGTGTTTATCATGGCCGGCTGCCATGCCGGGAAAAGGGCATTGCGCAGCGTTGTCTTTATTCAAGGAGTCGTTGATGACCGTTTCGTTTGCCGCCAAGGCGTTTGTGCTGTTGCTGTTTCTGGGCAGCACGCTCTATGTGCATTTGCGCGGCAAGGCGCGTTTGCCGGTATTGCGCCAGTTCGTCAACCACTCCGCACTGTTTGCTCCGTACAACGCATTGATGTACCTGTTTTCCGCAGTGCCATCCAGACCGTATCTGGATCGCAGCAAGTTTCCGGAGCTGGATGTACTGCGCGACAACTGGGAAACCATTCGCGACGAAGCTATGCACCTGTTCGACGAAGGCTACATTCGCGCCGCCGAGAAGAACAACGATGCGGGTTTCGGTTCGTTCTTCAAGAAGGGCTGGAAGCGGTTCTATCTGAAGTGGTACGACAAACCGCTGCCGTCGGCCGAAGCCCTTTGCCCGAAAACCGTGGCGCTGGTCAGTGCCATACCCAACGTCAAGGGCGCAATGTTCGCGCTGCTGCCGGGCGGCAGTCACCTCAATCCGCACCGTGACCCGTTCGCCGGCTCCCTGCGTTATCACCTCGGCCTGTCGACACCCAACTCCGATGATTGCCGGATCTTCGTCGACGGTCAGGTCTATGCCTGGCGCGACGGCGATGACGTGATGTTCGACGAGACTTACGTGCACTGGGTCAAGAATGAAACCGCTCAGACTCGAGTGATTCTGTTCTGTGACATCGAACGCCCGCTGAGCAACCGCCTGATGACCCGCATCAATCGCTTCATCAGCGGCTGGCTCGGCCGCGCCACCGCGCCGCAGAATCTTGATGATGAACGCGTTGGCGGCATCAACCAGGCTTATGCCTGGAGCAAGAACTTCAGCGACCGTTTCAGCGGCGTGGTCAAGCAGTGGAAGCGCCGGCACCCCAAGGCCTACAGGGTAATGCGCCCGGTGCTGGCGGTGTTGGTGCTGACGTTGCTGGGGTATTGGTTGTTTGGTTGAGGCTGGATCAGACAATAGAAAACCGCTCTTTGGGAGCGGTTTTTTATTGACGGGTTCAAGGACGGCCGGCGAGCAGGTCGGGCTCGTTCACGTCGGTTCCGTTTTCAAGGACCTGCAGAAAACGGCGCTGATTCGCGGATAACTCCAGTCGATCAAGCTTTACCACCGGCACGCGCAATTCCTTCTTGCTTGGGGATTTTCTTACGACTTTGCGCATACTCCCTCCCTCGCTGGTCAATAAATGAACAGATGTCACGATACTTCACTCTCCACTGGTAGAACAAGGCGACCTTGCACATCAAATGTGAAGCCGAGTAGTTGATAAACCGGAATGGCTCCCGGCATAGGTTCCTGAACTTCGATGATTTGGCTGCCAATAATTCGGGCGAATTCATCGATGGCGAGCAATGCCAAAGCGGCTATCCGGTTTTTCAGCGGGTGAGCCTTTCCGGGTTTGCCCTCCAGTCGCACGATGCGAATCCGCTGGCGGCTATTGTTGGGATTTGCGAAGCATAGCCCGCAGAGCTCTTGTTCAAACCAGATTGCGATATCCAGAGACAGAGGTTCTCGAGCTTTCCAGACGACGACGTCTTCCCACGAGAAAATCGGGTCGTCCCAAGACTGATAAACTGCGAGTGCTTCAGCATCAATAGGCTCAAAGCGGACTTCAGACATGTCGGCTCCCGAAATGCATCGCATCTGCGCAGTCGCAACACCCGCCCGCTTCCTCGCCTCTGACCGATAAACCTGATACCGCAAATACGTCCGTTCCCTTGGCATGTGATCTCTTGCATTCCATGTCTCCTGACAATCCGTTGCCACCGCCATTTACCCTAATCACCCGACGCCGCACTGTCGCTACCGGCCCATTGCCCAAGTCATTGCAATCTATGTCCCGGGCTGGTTATAGTCAGCCCGCGAGCCGCCTGGCTCGCGCGTTCATTTCCTCAATAAAGATCAGCATTCATGCCTGCATCCCTCATCAACGCGGTAGTCGATTCAGCGGTCAACGCTGGCGTCGTGCCGTGCGGGAATCGGCAGCCTGTGCAGATCAGTCATTACCCTCCACCTGTCAGTAGCACGCCGGTGTGCGCAGTCGTATCGCCGCCGGGCGTTGGCGTTCGGGGCTGATCGGCAGTTTCTGCTGACCCCTGCGCCCGCCAGAACAACCTACTGAATTTCAGCTTCGGCTGAGTTGGCTTCTTGCCTGACTACAGGTGGTATTCATGTTTGTCCTTTCGAAACAATCCGCGCTCGCGGCGACGTCCACGAGCCTGTTCGTTCTGCTGTGGAGCAGCGGGGCGATTTTCTCCAAGTGGGGCCTCGCCCATGCTTCGCCCTTTGCCTTTCTGCTGATTCGCTTCGCCATCGCCCTGTGCGGGCTGGTCTTGCTGGCGCCGTTGCTGAAATTGAAGTTGCCCAAGGGCGGCAAGCCGATGCTGTTCGCGATCGCCACGGGACTGGTGTTGCTCGGGGCCTATCAGATCTTTTATCTGCTGGCGCTCGACTGCAAAGTCACGCCGGGGGTGATGGCCACTGTGATGGGCGTTCAGCCGATCCTCACCGTGGTCTTGATGGAACGGCAGCGTTCGGCGAGCCGCCTGTTCGGCCTGGCGCTGGGTCTGGCCGGGCTGATCATGGTGGTTTACCAGGGCATCGGTCTGGCCGGAATGTCCTGGGCCGGCATGCTGTTCGGTTTGCTGGCGCTGGCGAGCATGACGCTCGGCTCGATCATGCAAAAGCGCATCACCGAAAATCCATTGGGTACGCTACCAGTGCAGTACCTGGCCGGGCTGTTGCTGTGCGGGGTGTTCGTACCGTTCCAGCCGTTTCACTTCGAGCACAGCGCGGGCTTCATCGTCCCGGTGTTATGGATGGGCCTGGTGGTTTCAGTGCTGGCGACGCTGTTGCTGTATCGACTGATCGCGCGGGGCAATCTGGTGAATGTCACCAGCCTGTTCTATCTGGTGCCGGCGGTGACGGCGGTGATGGATTACCTTATTTTCGGTAATCGCTTGGCGGCGTTGAGTGTGCTGGGGATGCTGCTGATTATTGTCGGATTGGTGTTTGTGTTCCGAAAAAGCAGTTAGCAGAAAACAGGCGGTGGTTGATCCATCGCCTTCGCGAGCAGGCTCGCTCCCACATTGAAATGGGTACTCTTGTGGGAGCGAGCCTGCTCGCGAATATCTGCGGCAGCAAATCTAACGGACTGACGCCTTCGCAGGCTTCACCACCGCCGGCTTCAACACCAGCCACAACGCCGCCGCAATCAGCACGCCGCCATAAATGTGCGCCATCGACAACGGCTCATCCAGCAACAACGCCCCCCACAACACGCCGAACGGCGGGATCATGAAGGTCACGGTCATCGATTTCACCGGGCCGATCGAGCTGAGCAGGCGGAAATAGATGATGTAGGCAAACGCCGTGCAACCCAGACCCAGGCCGAGCAGCGACAGCCAGACCTGCCAGCCGCCCCAGCTGACCGGCGGCGCGGTAATGGTGCTGTAGGCGAACAGCGGCAGCAAAAACAACGTCGCCCCGAGCATGCTGCCCAATGCCGACAAACGGCTGTCCAGCCCACCGGCCTGATCCAGCCAGCGCCGTGCGAGGAATCCGGCAAAGCCGTAGCAAGTGGTCGCCAGCAGACAGGCGACCGCGCCCATCAGCAGTTGCAGATCGAAGGCTACAGGACCGGCACGCGTCAGCACACCGACGCCGAACAGACCGAGGAACACGCCGCTGAGCTTGGCCGCCGTGAGCTTTTCGCTGAAGAACAAACCGCCAATCAACACGCCCATCAGCGGCGTCGTGGCGTTGAAGATCGCCGAATAGCCGGCCGGCAATACTTGCGCCGCCACCGAATACAGCGTCGCCGGAATCCCCGAGTTAATTACGCCCAGCAGCATCACGGTTTTCAGCTTGCCCTTGAAGTCCCAGCTGATGCGCATCAGCCCAAGGATCACCAGCAGCCCGACTGCCGCGATCGACACGCGAAAGAACCCGGTCGGGATCGTGCCGATCACCGGGGCAATGATGCGCATGAACAGAAAACTCGCGCCCCAGATAGCGGCCAGCGACAACATACGGAAAATATCGACAGGGCTCACGGCGGGCTCCTTCCTTGATCGGGACGAGAGTGTTGCCGAGCGTCCGGATCATGGCAACCGCTATTCGGGCTTTTAATTCTGCTTGCCGATGCATCGGCACGAGAAACCCCGTCAACGGTCAACCCCGTATCGATTTTGGCAGAAATTGCGCTTTTCCTGCGGACGGTTCCGTGACTAAGCTCAAACGAATCGATTTCCCGCCGAGGTTTCATTTATGTCGCAGCAATGGCCAGCCACCGAGATCGCCCGGATGATCCTCGCCGGCTTCGACGATTACCGCGAGCATTTCCGCCGCATCACCGACGGCGCGCGCGAGCGCTTCGAACAGGCGCGCTGGCAGGAGGCGCAGGTCGCCTCGGCGGCGCGGATCAGTCTGTACGAAGAAAAGGTTGGCGAAACCGTCGCTCGCCTGCGCGAGTATTTCGACGAAGAAACCCTGATGAACGTCAGCTGCTGGCCGCTGGTGAAAAGCGCCTACATCAGTGTGATCGATCTGCGCTTCGACGATGAGCTTTCGGAAACCTGGTACAACTCGATTTTCTGCGGGTTGTTCAGCCACGATCTGATCAGTGACGGCTGCATGTTCATCCACACCACACGCCCGAGCCTGCGCCGAGCCCGCGCCGCGCAAACCCGCACATACAAGCCGCAGGGCCAGTTGTCCGGGATGCTCGCGAGTATTTTTTCCGATTACCGCTTCAGCGAGGATTACGCTGATCTGCCCGGCGACTTGCTGCGGCTCGAAGCGCAATTGCGCGAGAACCTGCCGGACTGGGTGTGCAAGGACCCGGAGCTGAGCGTCGAGCTATTTTCCTCGGTGCTCTACCGCAATAAAGGCGCGTATCTGGTCGGACGCATTTACACCCGCGATGAGCAATGGCCGCTGGTGATTCCGCTGTTGCACCGCGAAGGAAGGGGCATTCAGATCGATGCGTTGATCACCGACGAAGCCGATGTATCGATCATCTTCTCGTTTACCCGCTCGTATTTCATGGTCGATGTACCGGTGCCGGCGGAGTTCATCGGTTTTCTGCGACGCATTCTGCCGGGCAAGCACATCGCCGAGCTGTACACCTCGATCGGCTTCTACAAGCACGGCAAGTCGGAGTTCTACCGCGCGCTGATCAATCACCTGGCCAACACTGACGATCAGTTCATCATGGCCCCGGGCGTGCGCGGCATGGTCATGAGCGTGTTCACCCTGCCGGGTTTCAACACCGTATTCAAAATCATCAAGGACCGCTTTTCGCCGTCGAAAAACGTCGACCGCGCCACGGTGATCGAAAAGTATCGGCTGGTGAAAAGCGTCGATCGGGTCGGGCGCATGGCCGATACCCAGGAATTTGCCGACTTTCGCTTTCCGCTGAGCAAGTTCGATCCGGCGTGTCTGGAGGAACTGCTAGAGGTCGCGCCGTCGACGGTTTCGGTCGAAGGCGAAACCGTGCTGATTCGCCACTGCTGGACCGAACGCCGGATGACCCCACTCAACCTTTATCTGGAAAATGCCAACGACGCCCAGGTACGTGAAGCGCTGGAAGATTACGGTCTGGCGATCAAGCAATTGGCGGCGGCGAATATTTTTCCCGGCGACATGCTGCTGAAAAACTTCGGCGTCACCCGTCACGGGCGCGTGGTGTTTTACGACTACGACGAAATCTGCTTCCTGACCGAAGCCAACTTCCGCCACATCCCGCAACCGCGCACGCCGGAGGACGAAATGGCCTCCGAGCCGTGGTACTCGATCGGACCGTTGGACGTGTTTCCCGAGGAGTTTCCGCCGTTCCTGTTTGCCGATGCCGGGCAGCGGAAATTGTTCGATCAATTGCATGGCGAGTTGTACAACGCCGATTACTGGAAGGGCTTGCAGGAGGCGATTCGGGCGGGGAAGGTCATCGATGTCTTCCCATACCGGCGCAAGGGCCGCGATAACGAATAACAAGACGCAGCTGCAAGCGGCAAGCTTCAAGCTGCAAGTTGAAAGCCGCAGTGACTTGCGGCTGGTAGCTTGGCGCTTGCAGCTGCTTTTCTGCGACAATCCGCCCCCTGCATAAATAGACGACCGAATTGCCTACCCGATGACCGACGAATCGCCCTCCATCGACAAACTGCTGAAAAACCTCGATCACGCCATGCTCGCCGACCGTCACCGGCTGCGGCGGCAGTTGCTTGAGCTGCGCAAGAAACCCGACGAGGCCAAACTGGCCCAGTGGGTGGCGCGGATGCAGGCGTCCTGTGATCAGGTACTGGCGCGTCGCGCGAGCCTGCCGGTGATTCGTTACGACGACAGTTTGCCGATCGCGGCCAAGCGCGACGAGATCAAAAAGGCCCTGGAGCAACATCAGGTGCTGATCATCGCCGGCGAAACCGGTTCGGGCAAAACCACCCAGTTGCCGAAGATCTGCCTGGAAATCGGGCGCGGCCAGCACGGTCTGATCGGCCATACCCAGCCGCGTCGGATCGCCGCGCGCAGTGTCGCCAGCCGTGTCGCCGAAGAACTCGGCACGCCGCTCGGTGCGCTGGTCGGCTATCAGGTGCGCTTCGAGGATCAGAGCGATGCCAACACCCTGATCAAGCTGATGACCGACGGCATTCTGCTGGCGGAAACCCAGAACGATCGTTATCTGGAACGCTATGACACGATCATCGTCGACGAAGCCCACGAACGCAGCCTCAACATCGATTTCCTCCTCGGCTACCTGAAAACCCTGCTGCCACGCCGTCCCGACCTCAAGGTCATCATCACGTCGGCGACCATCGATCTGGAGCGCTTCTCCAAGCACTTCGATGACGCGCCGATC
This sequence comes from Pseudomonas glycinis, assembly GCF_054871425.1. Classification (NCBI taxonomy): domain Bacteria; kingdom Pseudomonadati; phylum Pseudomonadota; class Gammaproteobacteria; order Pseudomonadales; family Pseudomonadaceae; genus Pseudomonas; species Pseudomonas glycinis. The sequence goes on from NZ_JBTYHF010000004.1 coordinate 551,599, forward strand.
GTCGAAGTGTCGGGTCGTACTTTCCCGGTGGAAACTTGGTACCGGCCGCTGACCCTGGAGCAGGACGAAGAGGGCAACCGGGTCGAGGACGACCTGACCGTCGATCAGGCGATTCTCGCCACTCTCGACGAAATCGCCGCCTACGAGCGCAGCGAACGGCGCAGCCCCGGCGATGTGCTGGTGTTCCTGCCCGGCGAGCGCGAGATTCGCGACGCCGCCGACATGTTGCGCAAGGCCCAGCTCAAGCACACCGAAATCCTGCCGCTGTACGCGCGCCTGTCGCCGGCTGAACAGCAACGGATTTTCCAGTCGCACCCGGGCCGCCGCGTGGTGCTGGCGACCAACGTCGCCGAAACCTCGCTGACCGTACCGGGCATTCGCTATGTGATTGACAGCGGCACCGCGCGCATCAGCCGCTACAGCTACCGCGCCAAGGTGCAGCGTTTGCCGATCGAAGCGATTTCCCAGGCCAGCGCCAATCAGCGTAAAGGTCGTTGCGGCCGGGTCGAGCCGGGTATCTGCGTGCGTTTGTACAGCGAAGAGGACTTCCTTGGGCGGCCGGAATTTACCGATCCGGAAATTCTGCGCACCAACCTCGCCGCCGTGATCCTGCAGATGCTCCATCTGCGCCTCGGCGAAATCACCGCGTTCCCGTTTATCGAACCGCCGGACGGCAAGGCAATCAGCGACGGTTTCAACCTGCTGCAAGAGCTTTCGGCGGTAGATCGCAATAGCCAGCTGACGCCGCTCGGTCGCCAGTTGGCGCGCTTGCCGGTCGACCCGCGCATGGGCCGCATGCTCCTCGAAGCGGCCAAGCTCGGCAGCTTGCAGGAAGTGCTGATCGTCGCCAGCGCCATGTCGATTCAGGACCCGCGCGAGCGTCCGCCGGAGCGTCAGCAAGCGGCGGATCAGGCCCATGCGCAATGGAAGGATCCGGATTCCGACTTCGCCGGGCTGGTCAATTTGTGGCGTGGTTTTGAAGAACAACGCCAAGCGCTGACCGCCAACCCGCTGCGTAACTGGTGCCGGAAGAACTTCCTCAATTACCTGCGCCTGCGCGAATGGCGTGATTCTCATCGTCAGTTGAGCCTGATCTGCCGCGACATGCAGCTGAGCCTGAACAAAGAGCCGGCGGATTATCCGAAGCTGCACAAAGCGGTGCTGGTCGGCTTGCTCAGCCAGATTGGCCAGAAAACCGAAGACGGCGATTACCTCGGCGCGCGGCAGCGGCGCTTCTGGATTCACCCGTCGTCGGGCATCGGCAAGAAGCGCCCGCAGTGGCTGATGACCGCCGAACTGGTGGAAACCACCAAGCTTTACGCGCGCATGGTCGCCAAGATCGACGCCGACTGGATCGAACCGCTGGCTGGGCACCTGATCAAGAAAAACCATTTCGAGCCGCATTGGGAGAAGAAGCGCGGCCAGGTCGTAGCCTACGAGCAGATCACCCTGTTCGGCCTGATCGTGGTCGGTCGCCGCCCGGTGCATTACGGCCCGGTCGATCCGATGGTGTCGCGTGAGCTGTTTATCCGCGAAGGTCTGGTGCGCGGCGAGATTCAGTCGCGGGCCAAATGCCTGAGTGCCAATCAGAAACTGCTCGAGCAGCTCGACGAACTCGAGGCCAAGGCTCGCCGTCGCGACATTCTCGCCGACGAAGAAACCCTCTACGCCTTCTACGATGCGCGTCTGCCGGCGGAGATCCACCAGACCGCGACCTTCGACAGTTGGTACAAGGTCAACAGCCAGAAAGATCCGCAACTGCTGATCATGCGCGAAGAAGACGTGTTGGCCCGCGAGGCCAGCGAAGTCACCGCCCGTGATTACCCGGATACGTTGCACATTGGCGATCTGGAACTGGCGCTGACTTATCATTTCGAGCCCAATCACCCGCGCGACGGCGTGACCTTGCGCGTGCCGGCGCCGTTGCTGCCGATGTTGCCGCCGGAGCGTCTGGAATGGCTGGTGCCGGGGCTGATCGAGGCCAAGTGCATTGCCCTCGTGCGCAACCTGCCGAAAGCCCTGCGCAAGAACTTCGTGCCGGTGCCGGACTTCATCAAGGCCGCGTTGCAGCGCATGACTTTCGCCGAAGGTTCGCTGCCGCAAGCGCTCGGTCGCGAGCTGCTGCGCATGACCGGCGCGCGGGTCAGCGATGAAGCGTGGGCGGAAGCGGCGCAGCAGGTTGAGAGCCATCTGCGCATGAACCTGGAAATCGTCGACGGCCAGGGCAAGTTCCTTGGCGAAGGCCGCGATCTGGCTGAGCTGACCGCACGCTTCGCCGAAGCCAGCCAGGCCGCGCTGGCGGTGCCGCAGAGTGCGAAAAGTCAGCAACCGGTTGAGGCGAAAGTCTTCGCGCCGGTAGCAGAAAAGACCCAGCAGAAGATCGCCGGTTTGTCGATGACGGTGTACCCGGCGCTGGTGGAAGAGGGCGGCACGGTCAAGGAGGGACGCTTCTCTACCCCGGCCGAAGCCGAGTTCCAGCACCGTCGCGCCTTGCAGCGCTTGCTCATGCAGCAACTGGCCGAGCCGGCGAAATTCCTCCGCGGCAAGTTGCCCGGGCAGACTGAACTGGGTCTGCTGTATCGCGAACTGGGCCGGGTCGATGCGCTGGTCGAAGACATTCTGCTGGCCAGCCTCGACAGCTGCATTCTCGAAGGTGAAGACCCGTTGCCCCGCGATGGCGCCGGATTGGCGGCATTGGCCGAACGCAAACGCGGCAACTGGACGGAGCACGCCGAGCGGGTTGCGCGGCTGACTCTGGAAATTCTCAAGATCTGGCACGGTCTGCAAAAACGCTTCAAGGGCAAGATCGATCTTGCCCAGGCAGTGGCACTCAACGACATCAAGCAACAGATCGGCAATCTGGTCTATCCGGGTTTCGTCCGCGAAACGCCGATGCAGTGGCTCAAGGAGTTGCCGCGTTATCTGAAAGCGGTTGAGCAACGTTTCGAGAAACTCGGCGCACAGGTGCAGAAAGATCGGGTCTGGAGCGGCGAACTCGCTGGCCTGTGGGCGCAATACCAGACCCGCGCGGCCAAGCATGCGCAGGAAGGCAAGCGTGATCCGCAGCTGGAGTTGTACCGCTGGTGGCTGGAGGAATACCGCGTGTCGCTGTTCGCTCAACAGTTGGGCACCAAAGTGCCGATCTCCGACAAGCGCCTGAGCAAACAGTGGAGCCAGGTCGAGCCCTGACCCGCAGCCATACACAATCCCCCTGTGGAAGCGGGCTTTGTGGCGAGGGGATTTATTCCCGCTGGGTGGCGAAGCCGACCCAAAACCTGCAACCTCGGTTCATTGATCGTTCCCACGCAGAGCGTGGGAACGATCATCAAACAGTGGAGCCAGGTCGAGCCCTGACCCGCAGCCATACACAATCCCCC